>JANOYY010000065.1:0-8060 GCA_031429095.1 Acidimicrobiia bacterium
TCGGCGAGGACTACTTCAGCGGCCGCAACGAAACCCAGCAACGAGTCAACCGTCTCGTCGCAGAACTCCGACGACTCGGCCAGACCGTCACCCTCGAACCAGCCGCCTAACCCCAAGCCCACCTACCACCACAAACCCGTCGAGGCTACGCCCCGACCCCGCTTCGCGCGCCCACACCTCGCGACCACTCAACCCATTTTCGTCTCAGAGCCGGTATCTGACAAGGTCGGCTCTTCGGTTTCCAGGCTCCGAATCGGGGCATGTTCTCCGAATGTTCTCTTAGAAATCCGCACGATCGCGTAATCTCTGGCCATGAGGGGCGTCGGAGGGCACATCACAGAACGTCTCGCGGCCGACGGTAAGCGCCGATACCTCGTGAAGGTCGAGCTTGATCGTGACCCGTCGACGGGTGCGCGTCGGCAGAAATCGATCGGGACGTATCGTACGAAGCGCGATGCGCAGGAGGCGCTGGCGGGGGTGATCTCGGGAGGTACGGCGCAGGCTGCCGCCAAGGGAACCCTCGGCGAGTATCTACGTGACGAGTGGCTGCCGTCGAAGGCTGACCTCGCTGCGCAGACGCGTTCGCAGTACGAGTGGGCGGCCGGGTACATGACCGAGCTGATCGGTGCGGTGAAGCTGACAAACATCACGCCGAGGCATGTTCAGGAGTTCAACACTGCACTCCGGAAGAAGGAACTGAGTTCTCGGTCGCGGCAAGTCATGGGCAAGGCGTTGCGGAACGCCATGTCGATGGCGGTGAAGCGTGGGTACATCCCACGGAACCCGGCCGACGGTGTGCCTATCGCTTCGGGGGAGCGGGAGACTGAGCTGAACTTCTGGACAGCCGATGAGGCTCGGAAGTGCTTGGCGTCGCCGGCGGTGCAGGAGGACCGGTTGCGGCCGTGCTGGCAACTACTGCTCGCTACTGGTCTGCGTCGGGGAGAGGTATGCGCGATCCGCTGGCAGGACGTAGATTACCGGGGAAGAAGTTGACGGTCCGCCAGGCCGTGAAGATCGATGGCTACAAGGTCGAAATCGGCACGCCAAAGACGCGAGCGGCAATCCGGACGGTCGGACTCGACGCGGCGACGGTACACGTGTTGAAGGATTGGCGGGATTTACAGCTCGACGAGCTGGAGCGTCTCGGCGCAAAGGCCACGCTGGTGTTCACCGAAGCCGACGGCACGATGATCCGCAGACGCTCAACGGGAGGTTCACGTCGGCGTCCGCGAGGGCTGGCGCACGAGCGATCGGGCTGCACGGGCTGCGTCACACGCATGCAACGCTGGCGCTCGAAGCTGGCGTGCCGCTGAAAGTCGTATCCGAGCGACTCGGCCACGCCTCGATCCAAGTCACAGCGGACACGTACCAACATGCGCTTGAGCACCTTCAGCACGATGCTGCTGAATCGATCGCTTCTGTTCTCGCGGGCTCGTCATCCCGAAGTCGCAGGTGAGAATTGAGCTCTGGAAGGGTTTTTCGGTTCCGGCCGTAACATCGCCTCATGGGGGCATTAAACGATCCGGCGATCGACAAGGTGTTCATCGACGCTGGGACCGCTAACGGAATTGCTTCGATGCGGGCCGTCGCGGGCGTACATCGAGTACGAACGGCAGCTGCGGTCATTTGCGTCTGAGCTTCTCGTTCCCGCTGTGCAGAGCGAATTTTCGCAACTCTGTTTCGAAGCGGGCGCTATAGCCGGGTCGTCGAAGCTGGACTACCAGGCGTCGAATGATCCGCGTGGTCACAAGTTGTCGCTGCAGATGGAGTACGACTTCGCGGCGGAGCTTCTGTTGACGGTCTCCGCGAGTCGTTCCGTCAGCTTGCTTCCGCCGTAGTTGCGCTGGTCCACCACGACCACACGCGAAGTCCGATTCAGGGCCACGGCGTTCACGAGACTCGCTCAACCGTTCGCGGCATCGTGTACTACCCCGGGCTCTCGGCACCGGTGGCGTGGCATACGGATGGCTGTCTACTCCAGTTCATCTCGGTGCCGCCCCACGATAAGTCGCTGTACGTCGCGCCGGGCCTGCCAGACGACCGTTCCACAGCGGCGAGCATCACGCCGGGTGCCTGGCTTGTTCATGGTGGTCCCGTTCCCGAGACCGTGATGCTCTTCGGCGAGCAAGCCGCGCGTCTGCATCCGCTCGCCCGAGCGACGGCGCATGCTGTCGCCCCTGTCGATTCGGAGCGAATCGTCGCAACGCATTTCATGTGGCTACGCCAACTGGATTGACGGGTGTTCACCGCTACTTCGCAACGAAGGACGATCTCGTCGAAGCAGTGTTCGCCGACCAACGCAAACGGGGAGACGAAATCCTGGCCGGGGCACAGGCCGTTCCCGTTCCGAACCCCGGTGAGTTGACCGAGTACCTCACGGCGATCGGCGCAGGTGTGCTGCGCGACGCAGAGCACGCACGTGAGGTCAGTCTGATCATGATTCGTGAGGCGGCCATGTTCCCCGACCTCGTGCGGAAGAACCTTCTTGCCAACGACGCCATCGCGTACGGCGCAATGGCCGCAGCAGTCCGCGAACGTTTACGTGCAACGGGTCCCCCGACTGAGAGCAATTTGGATCCGGAGGCCCTTGCGTTCCTGTTCGTCGGGCCGCTCGTCTATTACAAGCTCAGCGACTGGCTGACCGGTGAACCCAAACTCGGCATCACCGAGGAACGACTGCTGCGGACATGGGTCGCGGTCTTCGAGCCCGTCCTGAGCGGACTCCTCGGCACCGCAACGACCGCAACGACCGAGCCAGGCGGTGGTTGATTTATTCTATGTGAACCTACGAGTCTGCCGGTTGGGCGGCGGGTGGTGCTCGCCAAAGGTTCACGGGCTGCGTGGCACCTGCTTCGTTGAGAATCTCGATCAGGTCGTGGTCAGCGTGATCGACGACAACAATCACGTGAATGTCGCCTCTGCGCGATGCGGCGTGAAGAGCCGCATGCAACACGTTGCGACGGTTCGGTCCGAAAACGCGATCGATGACCGTTGTCGGGCCGCCCGGGTCGTAAGCGGCTGGCAGGGTTGGGGCTGAACCGATTGCGTAGCCGTCCGGTGTGGACACTCGAAGGCCGTTGTCGGTGGTGGCGTCGAAGATGCCGAACACGTGGGCCGGTGGCTGGACCAATGCTCGGGGTAAGGGCACATAGACGCCGTCGGTGTGCGCTGCGGGTGTGTCAGGGGTTCGGACCGAGAAGAAGGTCGACGCCCAAATGAGGTCGTTGGATTGCAGCCAACGGTGTTGTGCGACGTCTTTCGCCGGCGCGCAAACGAGCCGGTTGACGCCCGGGCAGGGGTGGATCAGCGCTTGACCCACTTCTTCCCATCGTTCGTCAACCACGCAGAGGTCGTCTAGAAAGTCGTGGTCCGGTCGTCGATTGATGAACACGCACCCGACGACGGAACCGTTCTCCGTTGCCACGAGGACGTCACAGTTCGGGTTGTGGTCGATGCACCAACCGAGGTAAAGCGGGTGCGTTTCGTCGATCCCGTTCCTCGGGTTCCAGTACCAGGGCTCCCATAACGCGAGTTCGTTTCGTCGAGCACGGGTCAGAGCCGTGATCGCTGCAAGGTCTTCGCCAACAGCAGGCCGGACGGCGAGATCACACTGAAAAGTCACGTGATAACAACTACATGACAACTGAACAGGAGACAAACACATGACAACTCTTGCGTGGGTTGCGGTAGCCGCGCAGATCCGCCGAGACATCCACAACGGACAGACCGGCCCGAACGGAGCACTCGACGCAGAAGCCGAACTCTGCCGCCGGTTCTCGACGAGTCGGATAACCATTCGGCGAGCTCTCGCAGAATTACGCGCCGACGGCCTCGTCGCCTCGCGCCGAGGATCCGGCTCGAGAGCCGTAACACCAACGCCACCTCCAGTGTCGCTCGTCATCACCGCCGGAAGAGCTGGAAGTCCACATGCGCTCAACCGGACACGGATCCGGTGGCGGACGCTGAGACCCACCACTGACCTCGCAGCAGCGCTCACACGCGCGGGAATCGAACGCACGGCGAAAGGCAACTGGCTGCGACTGACGTACGAACAGCGAGTGAACGGCGCACCCTTCGACGAAGCGACTGTCTGGTTTGCGCCACAGACCGTGCCGTTCGTGACGCGTCACGACTTCATTCATGGCCCGACAGCGAAACTCGTCCAAGCTGCTGGGCTGCCCCTCGGCCGTGCGATCCAAACGGTCTCGTCGGGTTGGAACGAACGTCGGGCCCAACTGAGTGACGCACCGCCTTCCTGCATCGACCTATTACTAGAGCGCGTCATGCTCACCGCCGCCGACGACGACGTTGCCTTCGTCTCAATCCATCGCCACCGTTCGGAATTCGCTGCCTTCCGGATCGACCTCCCAACGACCAATACCGAGAGCGACACACAATTGGTCCTCAAGGATGTCCGCCGCTCTGTGTCCACTGAACCCATTCGGTAACTCCGGTTCCTAGCGGGGCGGCGGACCTTTGGCTCTCGACGAGAAAGGCCTCAAGGCCCTTCGCTCTTGGGAGCGAGAGAACAGTGCACTGACGGCGGACGAGCTGGCGGAAGCCGACGTGATCCTCGATCGAGCTGGTGTCGGCCGCCGCTGATGGCGAGACCAAACCGCCGAGACAGTCGTTGGGGGTCCTCTACGACAGTGGTGCTTTGGTCGCGGCGGACTTGCCCGTCTCCTGGAGGGCTGTGAGATCCAGGATCTTGACCCGCAGCGAGCGAAGCGTTCTGGTGCGTTGCGGGCTACCCGTGCCGGGTCCGCAAGCGCAGTCGATGCGTCGGTCGTCGAAGCGAGCATTCGCAACCGTGCTGCAGTGGCAACCTCTGATCGGTCAGATATCGAGGACCTGGCGCTCGCCGCGAACCACCGCCTCGCCATCATCGACGTCTAGCCCTGGACTGTCGTCCGGCTTTGAATCGGTCGTTGGGTTTAGCTGACGGCGACCGCTTCTTCCCCACCTGCTCTGACACGGCGATCGCCGCAGCGGCTTCTACCAGGAAGTCGAGTGCACCGCTCATTGCGTGGACCGGGTCCCGGGTCGGATCAATCAGCGCGTGCAGGCTGAACCCGTCGTCCATCGCAGTGATCATTGCGGCGATGGCCTGACGGTTGTTGGCCGCGGCGAGACCAAGTTGATCGGCGGCGTGCTGGACTACCCGCCAGACCACCTGCTCGGTTCGTTGCAAACGGTCGTGTAGCAATGGCTGGGCCAGTGGGTTGCGCAGCGCGTACAGCACCAACTCGACGGAGAGCACTGGATGGTGCGTACCGCGGCGCCGCTGCGGTGAGCGATGGAGCTCCTGGGTGGCCCGGATGTAGTCGTTCGGGTCAGGGTGCCGATCGAGCAGAGATTCGATCTCGTCGATGTTCTCGTCGGTCATTCTCGACAACAGCGCCATCACCAGCTCGTCCTTGTCCGTGAAGTTCGAATAGAACGCACCCCGACTGAAGCCGGCGGTCTCGGCGATCTCCTCGACGGAAGCGAGAGCGATACCGCGGGCGACGAACACCTCGGCTGCCGCGTCGAGCAAACGCGCTCGCGTTTCGGTTCGGGACGGGCGGCGCTCACGCACACGCGATCTACTCGGAGGAGTAACCACACCCTTGACGATACCTGACCGGATCGAATACACTCACGTATCCGATACATCAACGAATGGACCGCTCGTGAGTCAGCCCTCTCCTTCGACCGACGGTGACGTATTCACCGCCCTGATGACGCCAGCGGCGCGGGCCGACCCCTACCCCACGTACCGGCAATACCGCGAGCGTCGACCGATCATTGACGCAGGCAGCGGGCTGTGGTTCGTCTTCTCGTACTCCGACTGCCTGACCCTGCTCCGACACCGCAACGTCTCCGTCGATGAGCGCAACACAGGTGAGCCCGGCGACGACCTACCGACGCTGATCCACCTTGATCCCCCGGACCACACCCGCCTCCGGCGGCTCGTGCAACTCGCATTCACTCCGCGCCGCATCGAGTCCATTCGTACGCGCGCTGAAGAACTTGTTGCCTCGACGCTCGACCGATTCAGCGCCGGTGACGAGGTCGATGTGATCGCAGAACTCGCGTATCCCATGCCTCTCACGATCATCTGCGAGTTGCTCGGGGTTCCCCCATGCGACCAACCCAGGATCCGGGAGCTTTCCGCCTGGATGGCACGCAGCATCGATCCGGGACCTATGCGCAGCGATGAACTCAACGCCAACATCTCCCGGGCGCAGAACGAGTTCGAGTTGTATATGACAGATCTCGTCGCCGAGAAGCGGGGTCGAGAGAGTGACGACCTCCTCGGACAACTCGTACGAGTCGAGCTTGAAGGCGATCGACTGAGCGAGCGAGAACTGCTCGGACTCGCCGTGCTTCTGGTCGTCGCCGGCCACGAGACAACGGTGGGCCTGATCGGGAACGGTCTGCTGGCTCTGCTCCAAGATGACCGACAACGGGCGGCCGCAACCCTCGACGGCGCAGACTCACGCATTCTCATCGACGAGCTGCTGCGGTATGACCCCCCGGTGCAGATGACGACACGGATCGCGCTGGAACGGATCGTCATCGGGTCGGTCTCGATCCCCGCTGGAGGCGTTGCCGTCCTGCTGCTCGGTTCCGCGAATCGGGACGCGTCGGTCTTCGACGACCCCGAACGACTCGACGTAACCACGCCGCGAGCGCATCCGCATCTTGCGTTCGGCCACGGGCTCCACCATTGCCTTGGCGCGGCGCTCGCTCGGGCCGAAGCAGAGGTGGCGATCAGCGCGTTGCTCAGGCGCTATCCGGATGTGGTCGCACTGGAGGAGCCGGCGCTGCGACCGACGTTCGTACTCCGCGGTCGGGAGACCCTCACCGTGCGCCTGTGAGCGTGTCCCGCTATAGGCGGGCCGTCGGTCGTTCGCAGACACGTGGGTGCGCGAACGATTCGCGTGGCTGAGGTGTCCGCTCGCCGATTCGCGTCGATCCGCCCAGCGTGTCGTCCCGTCGGATCCGACTGACCTCTCACTCACTCGAGGGACCGACCCTTCTGAAGCGGCCTCCACGGATCGTGATCAAGGGGATCCACGCCTCGTCTCGCCTCGCCGCCCGCGTTTCGCATGGAATGCGTGCTGGCGGCTCGTCCAAGGTTGTCGCGTTCGCGTCGCTGCGATCACGTGGTCGGTTGTAGTCGCAGTTGGATGAGTTCGGCGGCGGCGTGAAGTGTGTCGTTTGAGCCGGTGAGGTTGCGGTCGAGGTTTGCTGCGGCGAGGAGTGCGTCGATTTCGAAGGCTCGTTGCGCAGCGTTCGGGGTGCTCGTGAGTGTTCCGTTGTCGATCGCGATGCGGGCTTGACGTTCGAGCGTGCGGAGCCATTGGCGACGGCCTGTCGCAAGGGCGTCACGTACGGGTCCGGGGTGGCTGTCGAACTCTGCGAGGTTAGCGACCATGAAGCATCCGCCAGGAAACACGCGCCGCTCGACATAGGCGAACCATGCGTGGACGAGAGCGTTCAGACGATCGAGACCTTCGGTGGCGCTCGCTGTCGGTGCGATGACTTCGTGAACGAACGTCTCGGTTGCCGCCCGTACGGCGCCGAGCTGCAAATCCTGTTTGGTCGAGTAGGCGGCTTGCACACTGCTTTTTGGCGCGCCGGCGGCTTGAGCCACTCGTGCGATAGACACCGCTCCTAACCCGTCGAGAGAGGCGAGCGCCGCTGCGTGTTCGGCCAGCGCGGTTCTTCGGGGTTCTCCGCGGGCCCTTCTGCCATCTGTCATCGCTTCCTCCTTGACACCTGTATACGTACGACCGTACTGTTATCTACCATGGACCTAAAGTCAAGCATCACCAGCCGAGCACGGGTCGAGTTCCGTAGTGCCATCCGACGCATGCGTCGGTTGGCACTACCCGACCGGCAACGGCTGCATGATCGTGATGGCTTCGGGTCTAGGTGGGTGCTGAAGTACTCGCGTTTTGGGTTGGGGTCGGTCAGGATGGTGGTGTGGCTTTGGGATCGGTTTCTGGGCAGGCGAGGTTCGAGGATCCTCGGGAGGTGTTGGGGGATCGGTTGACTGGTTTGTACCGGTT
>JANOYY010000066.1:0-112313 GCA_031429095.1 Acidimicrobiia bacterium
GAAATGAGAGGGGTCTTGACTTTCGTGGTTACCGGCGCGGTCTTGGTGGTGCCGGTTCCCCGTTTGGTGGTGACCGGTGATCGTTTGGTCGTCTTTGGCGTTGCTGCCCAGACAAGGCGCCCAGCCTTCAAGGTGCACGTCAACGTTGCTGATTTTGCCTTGGCCTTCGTGCAGGATTGCCCCGACTTCACCGTGGCGTCCGATGCCGGCCGCCATGCAGTGCCTGCCCCAACCAGAATCGTCAGAGTTGCAAAACAAAAGGCGCGGGATAATTTGGATCGAAACACGTGGTCCTCCGGGTCCGTCGTCGTTCGTATCGTAGGCCCAACACCGAGCGGCTGTCACCGGTCTCACCGGAAGAATTGCCGTCTTTCGAACCGCCGGGTTTGCTCAGCGGCGATCACGTTTTGGGGACCAACGTCACGTTGAATTCGAGTCGGGGCGCCTCGCGTACGTCCAACTGAGCGAATGGGTCCCGAATATTCCATAGTTCCCAGGTCAACAAGGTTGATGCAGACAATTCGATTGCATTTCCAACGCGCCGGGAGGAAACGTCGAAGGGCACCGGTGCCGCGACTCCGTGCATTTCGAGAAGGCCGGGCGCCCTCGCCCGGCCATCGCGAGCCTGAAAGGAGATGTTCCCCGGCTCAAGGGAAATCGACGCGACCGGAAATTCGCCGTTTTCGGTCACTGCAGCGCGGAACTCGATGTCGCGCAACGGGTTGGAGTTCACCGTCGACACGAGGTCGATGTCGAAGCTTGCGCTCTCCAAGAAACGACCAGCCCGAAGGCCAGCGGTCCCGCTGATAATGGTCGTGCGGCCCTCAATTCGTGTGCGTTGGCCGCCTGCGTTGGCGAAGATCACGTATGCCGCCGACGCCGGTCGGACGACGACCCACTCCGTCGGAAGCTGGACATCGCGTGAATTGCCGTTCGCCCGACGGTCCAGATCGTCGAAAGAAAAGGGTGGAGGAGGCTTCTCGTACGCCAGTTTCACGTAGACGAACGGACCGACAATGCCGAGTAAGCATGTCACGGCGAAACCAACCGCCAGGCGGCGAAGTCGACGACACGAAACTGAAGGCAAGCACGGAATAGTTACACAGGACTGCTCCACAGATTGGTCGCAAGCTCAAGTTCGTGCTCGGCGCGGCGGCAGGCCCGAGCGCACCGACCGTCACTCTCCGTGCGACTTTATTCCCGAAATTCCTACTTTCGGTGGGTTCAAGGTTGACAGTCCCGTCATTAGGGATGCATTCTGTAGACGCGTGTCAGTGAACACGAAAAATTGAACGACCAATCAACACCAGTACCCCAAGCTCCCCGACATCAAACCCACGATTCACAACACCAACCAATAGGAGACGGCTATGAGACGGTATTCGGCACTTGCTGCGGCAATAATTTTGGGGGGTGTGATTGTTCCCAGTGTCCGTTCGGCGTATGCGGCTGACGTTGGCGATGCGCCACCTGCAAAGATGTTTGAGTCGAAGTTGCGTGGCAAGGCTGCGTTGGCTTCGGTCCAGGCAAAGGGGCAGTTGGCTGCGGTCGCGGCAGGCGCCGGCTGGTCAGAGGCCGAGTTGACTCGGACCCTCTCCACCGACGAGTCGGCCGGTGTCGATGAGGTGGGTGCCGTCTTCTTCGTGGAGCCGGTGTTCGATGGGGCGATTGCGGCGACGCATGCGTCACCGATTCCGTCGGCACCGAGTGCCGCTGCTCCCGATGCGGGTCGTGCATCGGATCCCGGTCCGGTGCCAGCGTCCGATCTGATAGCGCCAGAGGCAGCACAGGCGCCGACAGGCGATGCGGCGAGTGCGGCCGGTCCCAATAGTGGCGGTTCTGCCCCGAAGGCTGGCGCGCCGAGCCCCGACGTGGCTGAAGGCCCATATCCGTATTCGCAGACATTCCTGTTGAATTCGCGTCCGGGGTCGTCGAGGACGATCTACCTGGATTTCAACGGGTACAACGTGGCTGCGGCAACTTCGGCATGGGGAACCTATAATGGTCCGGCCTACGACACGGATGGGTTTCCGCTGACCTTTTCCAATACCGAGCAGGATGTCATCCAGAGCGTGTGGCAGCGAGTCTCTGAGGATTATGCGCCGTTCGATGTGAACGTGACGACGCAGGATCCCGGTCTTGCGGCGATCGATCGCACGAATGCTGCCGACCTCAATTTTGGGACGACGGTTGCGTTTGCGAATGGTCCGGCAACGCCGTGTGGCGGAGGCTGTGGCGGTGTCGCATATCTCAATGTGTTCAGTGCCTACCCCGGCGTACCTTACGCGCAGGGGCACCAGTACTTTCAGCCGGCTTGGGTGTTCCCGGCCGGGGTGCCCGGTGCGAAGAACATGGCCGAAGCGGCGTCGCATGAGGCGGGTCACAACTTCAGTTTGAATCATGACGGCTGCACGGGTGCCGTCGCTCCTTCCTGTACCGGTGCGACTGGGTACTACACCGGTCATGCGAACTGGGCACCAATCATGGGTGTCGGCTACTACGAGCCGGTAGTCCAGTGGTCAAGGGGCGAATACGCCGGTGCGAACAACCCCGAAGACGACACTGCGAAGATCGCTGCCCACACCGCGTTCATCGCCGATGAATCCAACGTCAGCATTGCCACCGCTACGGACATCGGGGTGGTTACGAGCCCTACCATCCCTTCGATATCCGGCTCCGGTCGAATAACCGGTCCGAACCCGGGAGGCGATTCCGACTTCTTCAAGTTCTATAGTCCAACCGCGAAAACGGTGACGATCACGGGGCTCCCGGCTCCGACAAGTCCAAATCTTGACCTCGGCCTCACTCTGTTCAACTCGGCCGGTGGTCAGATCGCCTACAACAATCCGACCTCGGGTCAGGTAACCAGCGATCTGGCGTCGGGTATGGGTGCGTCGATCACGATTGACCTACCGTCGTATGGCTATTACTACATACGGGTTTGGGATGAACTAACCGATTCCGCGGGTGATGTCGGGTACACCTTCTACGGAAGCGAAGGTACCTATACGGTCAATGTTGCTACGGGCACGCCGCCCGGTGACGGGTTCTGGGTGGTTCCGGTAACTCGTCTGCTCGATACTCGTCCGACACCGATCCCGACTGGTACGTCGTTGAACTTGACGGTGGCGGGCGTGGCTGGAGTTCCAGCGAATGCGACCGCCGTGGCATTGAACGTTGCCGCAGTCAGCGCGACGGCGACGGGCCACCTTCGGGTATACCCCGCGGGGACACCGCTGCCGACCGCCTCGGTGCTGAATTTCCTGGCGGGGAAGAACACACCGAACAACGTGATCGTCAAGGTTGGAGCGGCCGGCCAGATCAGCATCTATGACGGTGGTGTCGCCTCGGTAATCGTCGACATCAGCGGATACTGGGTGCCACTCGATGACCAACATGATCAGTATCAGCCCGTTGCCACACCGACCCGGATCTACAGTGCAGCTCTGGCTGGTGGAGCGACGGTCACGGTCCCGGTCCTCGGCCTCGGTGGTGTCCCAACCCAAGCCGGGCTCCCCGGAAATGGAATCATCGCCGTAGTCGTGAACGTTGCTGCCAACAATCCAACAGCCACGGGTCACCTTCGGGTTTGGCCGTCAACGAGTGCGATGCCGAATGCATCGTCGAACAACTTTGTGGCGGGTGATTCTCGAATGAATCAGGTCATCACGCAGATCGGTACCGACGGAGCGATCAAGGTCTTCAACGCAACCTCCGGGACGTTGGACCTCTCTGTCGACACGGTTGGTTGGTTCCAGTGGGGTGGACTTGCGTTCAAACCGGTGGATCCGATACGTCCCCTTGATACTCGGCCGTTTGACCTGGTGGCGCCGGGAGACTTCCGTGAGGTTCAGATCCGCGGCTTTGGTGGAGTTCCGAACTCGACCGACGTCAAAGCTGTCGTGCTCAATGTTGCATCGGTGTCTCCGACCGCTTCAGGTTCGATCGATACCGGTCCCTCCGGTGTTGTTGCGGGGCTGCCCGGGTTGCTGCATCCTGCCGGAGAGAACGTGGCGAACCTGACCACCGTTCCGATCGGTGCCGACGGAAAGATACGTGTACGTAATAACAGTGCCGGTAGTTCACACATTCTTGTCGACATAACCGGTTACTTCACGAACTAGCTAACTCTGGTTCGGCAACGATTTGGGCCCGCCGTGCAAACGGCGGGCCCTTTCGTCTTTTGTTGGATTGACTTTCGTCGACCGAAACTCACGGTCACCGATGCCAGTGGGACCGTCTAGGTGGGTGCTGGAGTAAGCGGCTTTCCCCCGCACCTACGAGACAGGTATGGTGCGAGAAACCAATTTCACCCTTCGAGGAGTCGGCGATGCGCGCAGCAGTTTTGGAAACCAACCCCGGTGATCTAATCATCCAGGAAGTGAACATCGACAAGCCAGGCCCCAACGAGGTCCTTGTCCGAGTCGTTGCCGCCGGCCTGTGTCACTCTGATCTCCATTTCATGGAGGGCAAGTATCCGTGCCCAACGCCCTCCGTGCTGGGTCATGAATCAGCCGGCGTCGTGGAGGCTGTGGGGGAAGGCGTCCATTACCTGGAGGTCGGCGACCACGTGATCAGCTGCCTGTCCGCGTATTGCGGGACGTGTGAGTACTGCCTGACCGGTCGCCTGTACAACTGCCAAAACCGAGGCGCACTCGAGCGGCCCGCCGGTTCCCCATCTCGGCTTTCTCGCGGGTCGGGTGCGTCGCTGGAAGGCGTTCAGCAGTTTTTCCGCCTGTCGAGCTTCGCCGAACAAATACTGGTCCACGAACATGCCCTGGTAAAGATCGACAGAGACATGCCCCTCGATCGGGCGGCGCTGATCGGCTGCGGTGTTACGACTGGTCTCGGAGCTGTGTTCAACACCGCTCGCATTCGCGTGGGTTCCACCGTTGCAGTCATTGGATGCGGTGGTATCGGGCTCAATGCCGTCCAGGGGGCGCGTATCGCCGGTGCTGGCCGAATCATCGCGATCGACATGAACAAAATGAAACTCGAACTCGCTCAGGAGTTCGGAGCGACCGACGTGATCGATGCATCGCAGGTCGACGCAGTCGCCGCAGTGAAAGAGCTGTCGAAGGGTGGCGTTGAATTCAGCTTCGAGGCGATCGGTCTGAAAGTGGCTGCGGAGCAGTCGTTTGCGATGCTGCGCCCCGGCGGTGTCGCAACCGTGATTGGCATGGTCCCGATGGGCGAGAACATCGAGATCCCCGGCTACGCCCTCCTCGGGGACAGGCGAATTCAAGGATCAAACATGGGATCCAATCGCTTTCGTGTCGACATGCCTCGCTACGTTGACCTGTACATGCAAGGCCGTCTCAAGCTCGACGAGCTCGTAAGTGCACGAATAAAACTCGATGACATCAACGAGGGCTTTGCTGCCATGAAGACCGGCAACGTCGCTCGGAGTGTCATCGTCTTCTGATGTCCACTTCTTCGCGAAGTAATCTGTACCCGTATGGATAGGGTTGCCCGAAGCCGATGGCTCATGGCCGTCGTGTTGGGCGGCGCGTGTTCTGGCTGCGTGGGGATGCTCCTCCTTCGCAGCACGGTTTCGGGCTCCTTCCAGATGCGGTCGCTCGTCTGGAACCTGTGCCTGGCCGCAGTGCCATTTCCGTTTGCGTGGCTGGCTGACTCCATGAGTCGCCGTGGCGCTGACGGGCGTTTGATTGCGCTTCCGACGCTTGTCTGGCTGTTGTTCTTTCCAAACGCGCCTTATTTGGTGACCGACCTGATCCACCTGGAGCCGGGAGGCTCTGTTCCGCTCTGGTACGACAGTTTGGTGTACTTCGCGTTTGCGTCGACGGGTCTCCTGCTCGGATTCACTTCGCTGTACCTGGTTCAGATCGCGGTCGCTCGGCGCAGCGGACCGGCTGCTGGCTGGGCTATCGCCACAATTTCGATCGCGCTTGGCGGATACGGCATCTTTCTCGGTCGCGTGCAGCGTTGGAACTCCTGGGACGTCATCACCAATCCGCGTTCTTTGGCTTCTTCGGTCCGCGACCAGGTCACCGATCCGCTGTCGAATCGACAAGCCATCGTGATCACGGTTGGGTTCGCGCTGTTCATGGCCGCCGTCTATGGCACGCTGCGGGCCTTCGCATATCTCGTCACGGTCGACGCGCCTCGCAAGTCGATAACCTAACGCCATGAGGATTCTCGACGCGTCGCAACTTCAAGCCTACGAACGTGATGGCTACCTCGTGCTCGAAGACTTCGTGTCGCTCGACGCCTGTAACGAGATGATCGAACGCTCACACCAGATCCTTGCTGACTTCGATCCACTGGAACATCACACCGTCTTCACCACGGAGGAACACGAACGCACCAGCGACGAGTACTTTCTCTCCTCCGGTGACAAGACCCGCTTCTTCTTCGAGCCCGAGGCATTTCTTCCTGACGGCTCGCTGCGTCAGGCGAAGGAATTGTCGATCAACAAACTTGGGCACGCCATGCACGATACCGATCCCGTCATGTCGAAATTCAGCAGGGCACCGGAACTGGCCTCGCTGGCCGCCGATGTCGGATTGGTCGACCCGTTGCTCCTGCAGAGCATGTACATCTTCAAGAACCCCCACATCGGTGGCGAAGTGCTGTGTCATCAGGACTCCACCTTCCTGTACACCGATCCACTCACGTGCACGGGCTTTTGGTTCGCGTTACAAGATGCCACACTCGACAACGGCTGCCTCTGGGCCGTCCCCGGTGGGCATCGCGGCGACCTTCAGAAACGCTTCATCCGGAACAAGCCGGTCACAGAACCCGAGAGCGACCGGGCGGGCACCCGCTTCGAAGTGTTCGGGCCAAACACTGGGTCTGACGGTGCAGTGCCCCTCGAAGCCCGTGCCGGTACGCTGATACTGCTGCACGGGTCGCTGCCTCACCTCAGCGGGCCGAATCGATCGGCGAAGAGTCGCCACGCGTATTCGCTTCATGTGATCGACGGCGTCGCAGCGTATCCAGCCGACAACTGGCTCCAGCGTCGGGCCGACTTCGCCCTTCAGGGATTTTCGCGTCCATGACGCCGATCGGCCGATTGGCGAGCCGGCCCGAGGTTCGGTTTTTTCGAGCCCTGCGAACGGCATCGCCTAGCCTGACCAGGGCGTGGTGGATTCTTCTCCTCATGAGGGGGATGTTGCCAACGGTGGTGTCGCTGTCGTTTGGGTGGTTGGTCAACGAAGTGCGCTTCGGCCGACCACTCGCCGGACCGCTGTCGTTGTTCGGCGTGTCGTTCACCGTCCTCATCATGTTGCATCCCCTTCATCAAATGGTGAGTATGAATCTCGGTGCTGCGATGTCGGCGCATCTCTTCGACCGCTTGACGCTGGCCGGTGTTCGCCCGGCGGGTTTGGGTCATTTGGAGCAGGCTGACCTCACCGATGATCTGACGATGGCCCGTGATTTCGACCAGGGAATGCTCGGTCCACCGCTTTCGATCTCCATGGATTTCATCACCGGCGGCATGCTGGACCTGGTGATCGGCGTTATCGCAGCGAGCGTGTTGTTCGCCTTTCGGTGGTGGGCGCCGATTCCGATCCTTCTGGGGTGGTTCTTAACCCACTGGCTTCTACGCGAAACCGGCGTTTGGAAGGACCGTAACACTCAGGAGGTTCGGACGGCCCAGCGTCACGCCGACTACGCCTATCGACTGGCCGTCGACGCTGGTCCCGCGAAAGAGCTTCGCTACTTCGGTCTGGCTGGTTGGGTGACCGAGAGATTTATAAGTACACGTAGAAAACTTGCCGACATGCAGTACGAGGCCACCCGTGTTCGGGAGAAATCCATCCTGCTCTGTGTGGTCGTTACCATTGCCACCAATGTCTTCGTGTTGTGGACGATTGCCAGGGCCGGTCATTCCCAGGAGCTAACGCTTGGGTCGGTTGTTGTTTTCGCGCAGGCCGTCATCGGTGCATCGGCGATCGCCTTCGGTGGTCTGAATTGGGCACTCGACGGTGCGAGTGCGCCCGTTGCATCCCTGGCCCGACTTGAGCCGGCGATGACGGTTGCGGGAGCGCTCCCTGGCGGCGTCGGCGTCGTTGCTGCGCCGGTCGGGGCACCGGAAATCAGGTTTGAGAATGTTTCGTTCGCATATGAGTCGGAGTCCGCTCGTGCCGTTCTCAAGGACTTCACGCTGACTATTCCCGCCGGATCATCAATGGCGATTGTCGGTCAGAACGGCGCAGGAAAGACGACCCTCGCCAAACTTGTCTGCAGGTTCTACGACCCAACTGGTGGCAAGGTGTTGATCGATGGTGAGCCGCTGACCCGGATCGACGTTGATTCCTGGCGGTCCAAAGTCACCGCTGTATTCCAAGATTTCGTGCGGTTCGAACTCGCGCTGCGTACCAACGTGGCTCCACAGGGTGCGCCCGACGAGACCGTCAGAGCAGCGCTTCTCGATGCCGGTGGATCGCAGTTGGCCGATGGAGATCTCGACCAGATCCTGTCGAAGGGTTACCCCGGAGGCACGGACCTCTCCGGCGGACAATGGCAACGCGTGGCTCTGGCCAGAACCCTCTGCGCAGTTCGCCAGGGGGCCACGGTTGTGCTGCTGGACGAGCCAACCGCCCAACTTGACGTTCGCGGTGAGGCCGAGATATTCCAACGGGTTCTCCAAGCAACGACGGGTTGCACCGTGATCCTGGTCTCGCACCGGTTCTCGACGGTGCGCCTTGCCGATCGAATCTGCGTGGTCGACGACGGCCGTGTCGTCGAGCTTGGCTCCCATGACGAGCTTGTCGCGCTGGGTGGTCGCTACAAGACGATGTTCGAATTGCAGGCATCACGATTCAACGACGACGCCGACGCAGGGCGGGAGTTCGACGAAGAAGGCAGGGAGGTAGTGCGTGAAGCCCTCTAGCGATTCGATCGGAAGAGACAAAGATATGCGCACAGAAGAGATTTCCGGCATGCCGCCGGCGCTCGGGTCGATCTGGCGGACGTTCCGCCTTGGATTCAAAGCCGAGCCGAAGCTCCTTGCGATATCACTAGGTCTTTCGTTGCTCATGATGGCCCCCGACGCCGTGCTGGCGGTGTTGCTGAAACGCCTTGTGGAGTCGGTGGACACCGATGCGTCGTTCTCCACGCCGAGGTCCGTTGCCGTTCTAATCGGCCTTTGCGTCGCAGCATCGTGGTTCTTGTCCGTACTCTCGCAACGGGCGAGCCGAAGATTCCGGGACCGCATTGCCGTCGTGATGGAAAGCCACGTGGCCAATCTGCAGGCGCGTGTCCCCACGATCGAGCATCATGAGCGTCCTGAATATCTCGACCGCCTCGCGATGCTGCGTGACCAGGTATTCACCCTCGACCACCTATTCCAATCGTTGTTCTCAACCATGGGGTGGATCTTCCGCCTTGTGATCACGGTTGCCATCCTGGCCTCGGTACATCCGCTGCTGATCATGTTGTTCCTGTTCGCGATCCCAGCAGTGTGGACATCGACTTGGCGACCGGGGGTCGAGCGCAAGGTGGAGGAATCCGTGATCTCCAATGTGCGACTCAGCCGCCACCTCTTCGTGCTTGGCACCACAGCAAGTCCGGCGAAAGACATTCGCATCACGGGATCGGGGGAGTGGCTGGTCGACGCGCGCCGCGCCGCATGGGACCGTTCCTATGAGCCGATCGCCCGGGTTCGTATGCGTACTGCGCTTTGGCATGCGACAGCCTGGGCATTGTTCGGGCTCGGCTACGTCGGCGCAATCGTGTACGTCACGAGCGTTCTTGACCGTGGCGTCGGCTCAGTCGTGCTGGTGGTTGCGGCGGGCCTGCGTCTCGGAACCTACGTGGGCGCAACGGCTGGAGAGCTCGGATTCCTACGCGGCTTTTGGATGGACTCCTCCCGGCGTCTCGCCTGGCTGGAGGACTATGCGGCGCAAACGGATCTCGGCGCAGATACTCCTGCACCCGACGCGATTCAAAACGGGCTTGCGTTCGAACACGTTTCGTTTCATTACCCCGGTACGAAGCGTTTGGTCCTCGACGATGTCAACCTGTCGCTACCCGCCGGGTCGGTTGTCGCCATCGTCGGCGAGAACGGTGCTGGCAAATCAACACTCGTGAAGTTGCTCGCCCGGATGTATGCACCGACGGCGGGTCGAATCAGCGTGGACGGAATCGACATTGGGACCATTCGCACCGACGAGTGGCGTGAACGGATGGCCGGCGCGTTTCAAGATTTCTACCGGTTCGAGTTCCAAGCGCAGACGACCGTCGGGCTGGGTGACCTCCCCCGCGTAGACGATCGCGTGGCGTCGGCAACTGCCGTTGAACGAGCTGGAGCGCAAGACGTCGTTGAGCGCCTGACGGACGGGCTCGATACGCAGCTTGGTCCCACGTGGGAGAACGGTGCCGAGGTGAGCTTTGGCCAGTGGCAGAAGCTGGCCCTGGCGCGCGGGTTCATGCAGGATCACCCATTGCTGCTGATCCTCGATGAGCCCACCGCGGCACTCGACGCGGAAACCGAGCACTCGTTGTTCGAACGTTTCGCGTCCGCGTCGAGAGCGGCGTCGGACAACGGACGAATTGTCCTGCTGGTGTCGCATAGGTTCTCGACCGTACGGATGGCCGATCTCATCGTGGTCATGGACGGGTCAAAGATTGCCGAGTTCGGTTCGCACGACGAACTCATTGGACGTAATGGTATGTACGCGGAGCTCTTTCGAATACAGGCTGCTGCCTACGCGAGGTGATTGACGATGCAGATTCGTTTGCTTGCTGAGAACCAGGCGAGAGATTCTATCCCCGCTCTATCGGCCTTGCTGGTTGATGCGGTCGAAAGTGGGGCGTCCATGGGATTCATGTCGCCGTTCACCGTCGAAGAGTCGACAGCCTTTTGGGATGGTGTGGTTGCTGCCGTCGTTGGTGGCACAACGGCCCTGTTGGCGGCCGTCGAGAACGATGTTATCGAAGGCAGTGTCCAGGTAAAGTTCGTTCCAATGGCCAACCAGCGGCACCGCGTCGACATCTCGAAGCTGTTGGTTCACCGAAGCGCTCGTGGCCGAGGAATTTCGAGTCAGTTGATGCGTGCCGCCGAAGACGTGACGCGAGAAGCCGGCCGTTACCTCATGGTGCTCGACACGGCGACCGGTTCGCTTGCCGACTTGATCTATCCCCACCTTGGATGGCAGCGCAGCGGAGTCATCCCGAACTACGCGCTCAATCCCGACGGGAGTATGTGCGACACCACCTTTTACTGGAAGGACCTGCGAGAAGCGGGCGGGTCACACGCGCCGCAGTGATGTTATCGAGCTCCCGCGGACTCAAGAAGGCGCCGAGCGATGACCTTGAGACACAGGGTCTCATCGGCACCTTCAAAGATCGAGAGAACGCGGGCGTCGACAAAGAAGCGGGAAACCGAGTACTCCTCCGCGTAGCCCATGCCGCCGTGGATCTGCATGGCTTCACGGGTCACCCATTCAGCGGCACGGCAGACGTAGGCCTTGACCATGGACGCTTCCATGGCACCTTCGCCCTTGCCCATGAGCTTTGCAACTTCATATGAGAACTGCCGACTTGCCTGAATAATGACTGCCATGCGAGCGAGCTTCACGGCAGTGATCTGATACTCAACGGTGTTCTTGCCGAAGACCTTACGGTTCTCTGCGTACGCCTGAGCGGCCTCGTAGGCGGCTTGCATCAAGCCAACTGCGCGAGCCGCAGTCTGGAGACGTCCGTTTTCGAAGCCCTCCATCTGGAAGTAGAAGCCCTTTCCAAGCCCGGTCTCCTCGCCGATCAAGTTTTCCTTCGGCACCTGCCAGTTCTCGAGCGCTACTTCGTAGGAGTGCATACCCCGATAGCCGATCGTGTCGATCGGACGCCCCTCCAACTTGCCTACGCTGCCATCGGGATTGGCCTCGTTAAAGGCAAAGCCATGTCCATCGGCGACCGGCTTCGGGACGATGAACAGACTTAGCCCGCGGTGCGTTTTTGATCGGTCGGGATCGGTACGGGCAAGCAACAGCAACACGTTCGCACGCGCTCCGAACGTGCACCACGTCTTCACGCCGTTGATTGCGTAATGCGAACCATCGGCCGTAAGGGTCGCCGTGACCTTCAGCCCAGCAACGTCGCTTCCGTAGTCGGGCTCGGTTACGGCAACGGCGGCCATTATTTCGGCGGCCGCGATTTTGGGAAGCCAAAACTGCTTCTGTGCTTCAGTGCCGCCGCGAACCAATGCGCGCGTAATGATTTCCGGCCGTGTGATGAGCGAGCCGCCAATGCCCAGCGAACCGCGGGAGAGCTCTTCTGTGGCCACAACCATGCCGAGGTATTCGCCTTCGCCGCCCGTCGCGTAGCCGCCGTACTCTTCGGGGACGCTGAGCCCGAAGCCACCCATCTCGGCCAGACCCGAGATGACTTCCTCCGGAACGTCGGCATTCTCCCGATGAACATGCTCCGCATGCTTACGAACCACATCGTCGGCGAACCGTCGAAATGCGTCCTGGACCATTTCAAAATCGGGATCGAGATGTCGAGGGCCCCCGTTCGCTGCCGCAACTTCAGCGGCCAGCTTTGCCATGAACGCCGGCGATCGGTACTGCCGAACGAACGCCATAGCGGCATCGGCTGCCCCGACGGAGACACCCCATTCCTCTTCGCGGCCCAGGATTCGAGTGGCCACGTCGAATGCCGCGTCGGCGACGAACGCTGCCGCGAGACGTGCTTCAAGGGGGCCCTTGTTCCCGTAGTCGATGACGGCGCGTGCGTTCTCGACGGCACTCGCCGCGTGGGCAAGGTCGTAGACGACCTGCTGATGAGCGTCGATGATGGCGTCGGCGCGCTCACCGGCTGCGGTGAGGTGGCGAATCGCCGTGTTGACCACCTCCCGACAGCAATCGACGGCGGACGCAGCTGCGGTTAGGTCAACAGAACTCATACATCAAACGTTAGTTGGGTCGTGCGAGTTTTCGGAAGTCGAGGCGTCCTAAGGTGGTCGGTGTGTCCAATGCCGTCCGCCAAATAGTCGCCCTCGGTCCTCAGTGGCCCACGATTGATCCCTTCCTGTTTTGCGCGCATCATGATGACCGTTATCCGATGGGGACCGCGAACCTCGGACCGGAGGCATCGCTGGCTGGTCGTGAGATCGGCTCCGACTTCGCCGGACGCGATGGCTGGAGCATGTACCACGGCACCGAGGTTCCGGGGTTTCCCCAGCACCCACACCGCGGTTTCGAGACGGTGACCCTCGTCCAGCGCGGGGTCATCGATCATTCCGACTCGCTGGGCGCAACCGCCCGCTTCGGTGCTGGCGATGTTCAGTGGCTAACTGCGGGCCGCGGGATCGTGCACTGCGAGATGTTTCCCCTGATCAACGCCGACAAGCCCAATCCGCTGGAGTTGTTCCAGATCTGGTTGAACCTTCCCGCTTCGGACAAAATGGTTGATCCGTACTTCACGATGTTGTGGGCCGACAAACTTCCCGTCGTCCGCGAGGTCGACTCCAACGCAAGGACGGCCACCATCACGGTTGTCGCCGGAGAACTGGGCGACGCCGATCCGTGTCCGCCCCCGCCGAACTCATGGGCAGCGCACAAAGACGCTGAGGTCGCAATCTGGCAAATATCGCTCGACCTTCTGGCGACATGGTCGCTGCCCCGGACCAAAGGGACCGATACCGTTCGCGTGCTCTACTTCTTCGAAGGCATTGACTTATCGATCGACGGACAGGTCCTCTCGAGCGGGCATTGCGCGGTCCTCGCAACCGATCGCGACGTGGTGTTACAGGCCAGTGCGACCGGGGCTAGCTGTCTCGTGCTGCAGGGTCGCCCGATCGGTGAGCCCGTCGCGCGTTACGGTCCGTTCGTGATGAACACCGAGGAGCAGATCCGACAAGCGTTTACGGACTATCAGCGAACCCAGTTCGGCGGGTGGCCCTGGCCAAAGGATGACCCTACCCACCCACGCGACGCAGAGCGTTTTGCGAAACACCCCGACGGTCGAGTCGAGGCGCCAAGCAGCCCAGGACTGTACGACTCGCGGCCGACCCGCTAGCGGATCAAGCTGCGCCGCGATCCGAACACTGCGGCCAACACAACCGTTGCAACAGCAAAAAGCAGCAAGTCGGCGCGTTCGTGTAGGAACAAAACAGCCCATGCCACACTGAGAAGTGGCTGAATGAGCTGCACCTGACTCACCCGGGCGATTCCGCCCATTGCTAAGCCTGCATACCATGCGAAGAATCCAAGAAACATCGAAACCATCCCGAGGTACGCAAACGCGGTCCACGCAGTCCATCGTTCGTCGCCGTCGATGGAACCAAGGCCGGTGATCGCGATTGGGATGGTCACCGGAAGCGCAAGGAGCAGCGACCAGCTAATCGTCTGCCAACCGCCAAGTTCGCGGCTCAGCATCGCACCTTCGGTGTATCCGACCGCTGCGGACAGCACGGCGAGCAGAAAGAGAAGGTCGCCCACGGCGAGTTCTTTGGTGGTAGATCGAGCGAATGCCAGCACAGCAATTGCAACCATGCCGATCAGCGCGTAGATCCAGTATCGAACGGACGGGCGCTCTCCCGAACGCAACACCGAAAGGCCCGCGGTGGCCGCCGGAAGAAGTCCGATAACGACCGCACCGTGTCCTGCCTCCGCATGACGTAAGGCCAAGCCGGTGAAGAGTGGAAATCCGATAACAACGCCCGCGCTCACGAAGACCATGCGCCTCAACTGCGCCGAGGAAGGTCGTACCGGTCGAGCGACGACGAGAGCGATTGCCGCGCATGTCGCCGCAACGATGGCGCGGCCGAAACTCACAAAGTTCGCGTCGAACGCCTTCACGGCCACGCGCGTGGCGGGAAGCGAAACACTGAAGCACACGACTCCGACAAGACCAAGGAGCAGTCCACGGGTTTCTGTTGACCTGTCAGGCATACTGCATCGGATTCTCGTCCTCGGGATTGCGAATGGTAGTCGGCTCAGCCGGGGCTGAGATATCGGGCGTTGACCCACCCCTGGACGATTTGGGCGGGACCGTGATCCACGCTCGGGAAAACGATCACGCCAACTGATGCCCACCCGCTTTGTGTCTTTCCTGTCGTCCAGACGAATCCAAGGGGGGCGACGACGGAAAGAATTCGCCCGCGAACCGATGGTGCGGATCGCACGTTCAAATTGTCACCAGGCTCTACACCACTGACGACATGCACTCGGTAGGTGACGGGCAGGCGCGAGCAACCTCCGACCTGCGACTTCGGGGCTACTACCTCGAGCGTTGACCCGAAGGTACGATCCGACATTCCGTCGGAGCCGACATCGCTGGTGATTACGAATGCCTTTATGTTTTTTGGGCCCTGGACGGTTTGCGCAGCGAGTCGGCCATCATTGGTTCGACTAAGACTTCCGAGAAGGAAGCGTTTCGCGCTTGCTGCACCTGGCTCACGCCACAGCATCGTTGCACCGTCAACGGCGAAGGAGGCGAACGGTTCTGTGAGGTCGCATTGATAGTTGAAAGTTGTGGTCTTCGCTGCAGCGCTGGCCGAGGAAGTGGGGCCGATGGCGCCAACGGCCACAAAGAACATTCCCAGCGCCACCGACGTCGGGCGGCTTCTGACCGGTCGGACGCGAACGCCGAGCGGGTAGGACAGCAGGTCCCGGCGGGGCGGTGGGGAAGTTCTCATATCCGCGTTGCACGCTACTGAATGGTTGCTTCCACAGCAATGGGTGGTCGACGGAGGACGTTGTAAGGTCTGGCCATGCCCGCCCACCTTGGTGCCCAGCGTCCCCTCGGTCTCGGCTATTGGCCGCTTCCTGAAGACGATCCCGGTGTCGAGTGTCGACGCGAATCGGTTCGGATCGTGACTGCCGATCGAGCATTGGTGCGCGGCGTGCTGTGGCTTCCGCCCGCTGGCCAGGCCGTGAAGAAGACCGCAATCATTCTGAGCCATCCGCGTGGAGACTTCAGCGTTCATTACGCGTGTCCGCTCCTCGCAGCGCGTGGCTACGCGGTGTTTGGATTTGCGACGCGGTATCTGAATAACGACACTGACTGTGTTCACGAGTTGGCGGTCCTCGACGTTGTTGCGGCCGCAGAGGAAATGCGACGCCGCGGATTTGAGAGCGTGATGCTCTTCGGCAACTCCGGCGGAGGTTCGCTTATGGCGCTTGCCGAATCGCACCACCAGTGCGGCGACGCATGGATCGGTGTTGCGGCCCACCCGGGCGAAGGCATGTTCATGGGTAAGGTCATCGACGGTTCGGTTGTCGACGAGCAAGACCCGTTCTCCGTGGAGCCCGAACTGGACATGTACAACCCTGACAACGGGTGGCGTCCGTGGCCAAAACCGTGCACATACGATGGCGAGTGGTTGGCCCGTTACCGCATCGCGCAGATCGAGCGGATCGCAAGAATTGACGGTATCGCGAGAGCCAGCATTGCGGCCTCGAGCAAGGCGCAGGACCAACTGAAACAGACTTCGATCGATGATGTGTACACCTATCGAAACCTCCGCGCTCGCGCAGTTGCCACGAAGTACATGGTGACCTACCGTACGCTCGCTGACCCTGCCTATCTCGATCTCAGCATCGACCCCGATGAGCGGCCGATGGGTTCGCTCTTTGCGTTTCCCGATCCCTTCGACGCGAACTACGGGCGGGGCGGTCTTGCCCGAACGATGACTGCTCGCGGGTGGTTGTCAACCTGGTCGGCGCTGTCGTCGAAAGCCCGCCTGGCCGACACCATGCCCGACGTGAAGAAGCCAACACTGATTTTGCACCCGACGGCCGACACGGAGATTCGTGTGAAGGAAGCACTTGAGATTCGCGACGCCGCCGGGGCATCCGACATGACGTACGTAGAAATGAAGGGTGCGCTTCACTACCTTGAAGGCGACCGACGCGCCGCAATGGACATCGTGGCGGATTGGATCAAAAAGCGATTCGACTAGGACAAGGTTGCAGGCACAGGTCTACGATTCCGGTATGCAAAAGACTCCGCACGGTTTTCACCACGTGGCCTTCGCCTGCCGTGATCTGCAGGAAACGGTTTCCTTTTACGAAGGCCTCGGCTTCCCCCTGGTCCACACCGAGGTCAGCGGCGTCGAAGGACACTTTCTGCGGCACGTGTTCTTCGATACCGGCGACGGCAGCTGTATCGCGTTCTTCGAACTCCACGGTGTCGGCGAAAACGCCGACTGGAGCTCCGATCTTGCGAGCTCGACCGGCACGCCGGTGTGGGTGAACCACGTTGCGTTTCGTGCCGACGAAGCCCGCCAACAACAAGCACGTGAGCACATGGACGCCCGCGGCGTGGAGCCCCTTATGGAGATCGATCACGGTTGGTGCCATTCGCTGTATTACGTCGATCCGAACAAGATCATGATCGAGTTCTGCCGCGATACCCCCGGCATTGTGGCCGATGCCGAACACGCGCACGCCAAACTCGTGGCCGTGCCGTCGGCTCCGTGACCGTTTTTTTCAACGGGGTGTGCTTCTGGTCGCTCTCCGTGCGCGCAGCACACTCCCGCACCGGATTGAGCGTTTTCGCGGGTGCATTTCGCTCTTTATCAAAACCATCCGTAACCTGTTGGTGGTGACAACATACGAGCGTCCATTTGGCAGAAACTTCGAAGACTTCGAGGTCGGTGACATCTATCGGCACTGGCCAGGAAAAACGATCACCGAGTACGACGACCATCTGTTCTGCATGATCACTATGAACCACCATCCGCTGCACACCAACGATTGGTATGCGCAGCGTTCGGTGCAGGGCCGTAACGTCGTCGTCGGCAACTTGGTGTACTCATTGGTTCTTGGCATGAGCGTCGCCGACGTCAGCGGGGCCGCCATTGCGAACCTTGAAGTGGAAACACTGAAGCACTCCAAACCGACGTTCCACGGCGACACCATTTTTGCGGAGACTCGAGTCCTCGAAAAGACGCTTACCTCGAAGGGGGATCGGGGAATCGTTGCCGTGGAAACCAAGGGGATCAACCAGCGCAGCGAAGAGGTCTGTTATTTCAAGCGCAAGGTGATGGTCTGGACGCGCGAAGCAGCGGCACAAAATGCGTCGCGAGAGCGTCCTTACGAAAGCGACGCGGTCTGGAGCTAGACCCACGCCGGCTCGCTGAGTTCCGCGATCTGGTCGTGCCGTGGGCGGCTTCGGTCCGACGTGATTTGCCGTGGCGTCGCACCCGGAACCCCTGGTGGGTGCTGGTCTCCGAGGTGATGCTGCAACAGACACAGGTGTCACGCGTGGTCCCGAAGTGGGAAGTGTTCATCGAACGGTTCCCAACTGCCTCGGCATGTGCAGAAGCGCCGCAAGCGGATGTCGTTCGCCTCTGGGAGGGTTTGGGGTATCACCGGCGAGCAGTCATGTTGCATCGCTGCGCGCAAGCCATTCGAGATCGCCATGACGGCGTGGTCCCACCGGGGATTGGGGCTTTGCTCGCCTTGCCCGGAGTCGGTTCTTACACTGCCCGTGCGATTCGTGTGTTCGCATATGAAACTGACGATGCCGTGCTCGACACCAACGTCGGTCGCATCCTCGCCCGAGCTGTTGCTGGATCGCCCTGTACAGGCCGGGAAGCACAGGCTATCGCTGACTCGCTCGTTCCTGTGAGGGAGGGATGGACCTGGAACCAGGGAATGCTTGACCTCGGCGCGTTGGTCTGCACGAAGCAGCGGCCCCGTTGTGCCGAGTGTTGCATCCGATCGGTGTGCGAATGGCGGCGCCGAGATCCCGACGGCGCGCATGATCCAGCAACCGGGTCTGCCGGGGTCAGCACCGCGCAATCGAAGTTCAACGGATCGGATCGGCAAGGCCGAGGCCGTATGCTCGCTGAGCTTCGCGGCCACCGCGACGCGGTGTCCGTTATTGCGCTTGGCGAGGCTACAGGCTGGAGCGACAAGGCCCGGATCGCTCGCGCGCTCTCGTCCTTGGTCATGGATCAGCTGGCGGTGGTCGATGCTGGGATGGTTCGCCTTCGCTGACCACGCTCTGGACCGTGTCGCCGTACTCCGTCGCTGTGCCCGGCACGATCCCGGTCGGCCGCTCCCCAACTGCGATCCTGGGCCGAACCTGGCTTCACCAACGCGGGAAGGCCCCTCGACAGGGCCCTCGACGCGTCAGGCGAGAAGTCGTGGCGAACGGGCGGTCCGCGAAGGGCGAAGCTCGGGGGGGGCCTGAGTCCAAGCCGGACTGTCTGCGGCCGGGTACTTCGCAATCAGATACGCCATCAGCAGGAATCGGTACTCTTCGACGATCTTTGCTCGGTCCTTCTTCGGGTAACGGTCCAACGCAACCAGCATCTGACGACACGTCGCCACAATCGTGTCGGCCACGATATCTCGTTCCGTGGCTTCGACTCCGGGTACGCGGACCTCGACGATCCCTTGCGCCGCAAGGCTGAGTGATTCGTGAAGCCGACTTCCCGAGCTGGGGTCGGCCTCCAGCAGAACAGCAAATACAGGGTGTTTCGCGGTAAACGTTGCCATGTGTGACATGACTCTCGCCACGAGTTCATAGGTGTGCTCGTCGGGGCGATCGACGAGCAGGGGCATCAGTGAAGCCATGAACTCGTCGAGCATCCACCTGCTCAACCCGTGGGTGAGCGCCTCTTTGTCGGCGAACCAGTGGTAGAGGGTGCCGATGGAGGTCGACGCCTCGGCGGCCACGTCGGTCATGGTGGCGTTGTCGATTCCGACGTTGTCGTACACCCTGGCTGCAGCGTGGAGGAGCTGGTTGATTCGGGTAACCGATCGTTCCTGACGCGCAAAGCGGGTGACGACATTGCCACCCGCGTTTCGTGAAGAAGCGCCTTTCGAAATGGGGCCGGTGCTCCGTCGCTTGGTTTCACCGGCCACAACTTCATTCAAGCAAAAGTTGAGGAATTCGTCAAGTTTATTTGAAGGTTTCCTCAACTTTTTTCGAGGCTAGCCTCAACTTCTGTATCGGCAAAGAACGAAGGAGTTCCAGGTAGGCGACGTCAGAACGGGGCGGGGGCGCAATACGATCGAACAGTGAAAAGAGGGATATTCAGGGTTTCAGCGTGCAGGTGCAGGCGTCCCCGATCTCGGGGGAGCGGAGGCCCATAGATGGCATCGCCGAGGATGGGTCCGCCGAGGAGGGCACAGTGCACCCGAAGCTGATGTGTCCGACCGGTCCGCGGCGAGAGCGCAACCCGGATCGCGCCGTGCGCATCGTCGATGATCTCGTAATCCGTGACCGCGCGCTTTCCGCCCCGCTCGACCACGCGCATCATGTCCTTGCGATTGGAATCGGGTGCGACGAAGCAATCGATCGTGCCGGCTGCTGCGAAATCGTTTGGTGTTCGGACAATCGCGACGTAGCCTTTTTGAATACTATGTGTACTGAAGAGTGTGTTGAGCTGGGCGCGAATCGGCCCGGGTCGCGTCGCCACAATGAGGCCACTGGTATCGCGATCGAGCCGGTGGGCGAGTACCAGTTCCTCGCCTTTCGCTGCCCGAAGCAGGGACAAGAGATTGGGTGTGTTGTCGCTGGCGCGCGTCGCTTCACTGCGCAGACCCTCTGGCTTGTTGAGCACGAGGTACTCGCCCTCATCGGCCAGGAGCCAGTCGGCATCGAACGCTTCAGGTCCCATCGGCTTGGGAGCCGGGGGCAGGTGCACGGAAACGCGATCTCCGTGCGCTACCTTCCACGACGACATCCATACGGTTTTCGTGTTGACCCGAACGCGACGTGTCGAGATCGCCGCGTCGACATCAGCCCGACCCCACTGGGGAAACGCCTCCCGAAGTGCGCGGTCGAGTCGAGTTGGAGCGCCGCTCCACACAATCGAGGCGTCGTCGGACACGGGAGCATCGGTACCCATGGGCGACCTATGCGCTGAGCCGCTCCTCGAGGGCGCTCAGCTGCTTGCGCATGGCGACAGGCAGACGCGCTCCGAGCTTGTCGAAGTGTGAGCTGATCGTTGCCAACTCTGACTTCCACGCCGTGGGATCGATCTCGAGCGCAGTCTCCAGTTGCCCGTCGGAAAGGTCGAGGCCGGAAACATCGAGCGCGCCGGGAGCGGGGACGTAGCCGATGGGTGTCTCGATCGCCTCGCCGACGCCACTGACCCGCTCGACAATCCACTTCAGCACGCGGCTGTTCTCCCCGTAACCGGGCCATAGGAACTGGCCTTCGGGCGACTTGCGGAACCAGTTGACGAAGAAGATCTTCGGCAATTTCGAATCGTCTGCGGACGTACCAATATCGAGCCAGTGCTTGATGTAGTCAGCCATGTTGTACCCACAGAACGGCAACATGGCGAACGGGTCGAAACGGAGATTGCCGACGGCGCCGGCCTGTGCGGAAGTTGTTTCCGACGCGACTGTTGCGCCCATGAATACGCCATGCTCCCAGGAGAGCGACTCGGTAACCAACGGCACCACAGTTGCCCGTCTACCGCCGAACAAGATCGCTGAGATCGGTACCCCAGCGGGGTCCTCCCACTCCGGGGCAATTGAGGGACACTGCGCGGCGGGCACCGTGAATCGGGCGTTCGGGTGTGCGGCCGGAGTCTGCGACTCGGGGGTCCATCTATTGCCCTTCCAGTCGGTCGCCCGTGCTGGCGGATCGGCAGTCATTCCCTCCCACCACACGTCACCATCGTCTGTCAGTGCAACATTCGTGAAGATAGTGTTGGCATGCAGCGACGCCATTGCGTTCGGGTTGGTGTCTTCGCCGGTGCCAGGCGCGACGCCGAAGAATCCGGCCTCCGGGTTGATCGCGTAGAGACGTCCATCGGCACCGAACTTCATCCAGCAGATGTCGTCGCCCACCGTCTCGACCTTCCAGCCGGGAATGGTCGGCACAAGCATGGCAAGGTTTGTTTTGCCGCAGGCGCTGGGGAACGCGGCCGCGATGTAACGCTTTTCACCGTTGGGCGGCGTGATGCCGAGGATGAGCATGTGCTCGGCCATCCAGTTGTCGTCGCGGGCCATGACTGACGCGATGCGCAGCGCAAAGCACTTCTTGCCCAGCAATGCGTTTCCGCCGTAGCCTGAGCCGAACGACCAGATTTCGCGGGTGGCTGGGAAGTGGACGATGTATTTGTTGTCGGCATTACACGGCCACGAGACATCGTTGGCGCCCTCGACGAGGGGCATGCCAACGGAGTGCAGGCACGGCACGAAGTCGCCATCGCCCAACACCTCAAGGACGGCCTGACCCATGCGCGCCATTATCCGCATGCTCACTGCAACGTACGGCGAGTCTGTCAGTTCGACGCCGATGTGGGCGATGGGCGATGCCAGCGGACCCATTGAGAAGGGGACGACGTACATCGTGCGTCCGCGCATGGAGCCCGAGAACAAGCCTGTGAGCGTGGCCCGCATTTCGGTGGGGTCTCGCCAGTTGTTGGTGACGCCGGCGTCCTCGGGATCTTCGGAGCAGATGTAGGTACGGTCTTCCACTCGCGCCACGTCGCTCGGGTCACTCGATGCCAGGTAGCTGTTCGGACGTTTTGCTTCATCGAGCTTGCGGAACGTGCCGCCGTCGACGAGAAGTTGACAGAGACGGTCATATTCCTCGGATGATCCGCTGCACCATTCGATCCGCTCGGGTTTGGTGAGTGCGGCGATTTCGTTGACCCAGGTGATCAACTTCTGGTTCTTTGTAGGGGGAGTGTTTGACATGGCACGTCTCCTTCTCGCACGGCGTCCGTGCGATCAAGTCAAGAATTCGAGTGGCTGTCAGTTGTCAGAATTTGGCGCAGCGCTTCTCTGAACCGGATCGGTTCGGATCGGTTCAGAACCGACGCGCAGCTAGTGATCGAGCTCGGTGGAGTGATCGCTTGCTTGGGCAAATCCCGGCGTACCCATGTCGATTTCGGCGCCGATGCGGATTCGGGTCGCGAGACCGTCAGCAGTGGCTTCGAACACAACGCGTTGACCCTGACGAAGCATGCGGAAGATCGATCCTTCGAGCGCGTTGTCGGTGAGGTCGTACTCGGTGCGCTCCGGGTTGTCGCGCAAAATCACCCCTTGACGGGTTACCGGGTCATATGACTTCACTACGCCCTGCATGATCGTTCCAGCCTCCTCAGAGCCTTCTTAGGCCTGGCAGGTTATCGGACGTTTGTCCGAATCGGTTCAGTCTGACATCATTTCACAGGCGGTATCAACTCGAACGTTTGTGAAAACGTTTTCAATCGCTCGTAACGATGGGGCATCACAAATTGATTGCATGAACAGCCGATTGCATGACGACCAACGTGCGGTGCTCTCGCGACCAACTTGCGGTGCTCTCGCGACCAACTCCACGAAAATCATTCCGAAAGTTCGCTTAAAACGCCGGGTTGGTCGCGAGAGCACGGCGAGTTGGCGCTCGACGGCCGACGAACGATTGCTCAGCCTGTGTTGGCAGCCTTGGTGATCTTGCCGGCGCGAAGGCATCCGGTGCAAACGTTCACACGCTTCGGCGAACCGTTGATCAGCGCACGGACCCGTTGGATATTTGGATTCCAACGACGCTTCGTGCGGACGTGGGAGTGGCTGACGCTCATGCCGAACGACGGCTTCTTGCCGCAAACTTCGCAAACCGATGCCATGTCGAAATCCTTCGTGGTCGTGGCCCCGAAGTGGGGTCAGTGAGAACCGGAAGAGGTTAGCATTTCCTCCTCATGTCCTCGACCGATGCCGCGGTTCCATCCTCCGCCCCTCCCACGCCCGGCCGCCTGGCCGACGCCAGCGGCCACGCCAGGGCCTTGGACCCGCGTCACATCGTGGCCCTAATCCGTGGTTTCCGCGACGCCCTTCGGGCAAACCAAGGGGCAGTGAACCGTCTCAACGTCTATCCGGTGCCCGATGGTGACACCGGCACGAACATGGCCCTTACCGTCGAATCGGTCGTTGCGCAGATTGAGTCGTCCGAGGCCGTCGAGATGGCGGCGGTCTGCCAAGCGATCAGCCACGGCTCGCTGATGGGCGCACGAGGGAACTCGGGCGTCATCTTGAGCCAGATCCTGCGCGGCCTGGCGGGCAGCTTTCGCGAGCTGTCGAGCGTTGGCCCTCGCGACTTTGCAGCAGCGTTGACCGCGGCATCGACTGCGGCCTACGGCGCAGTTATGAAGCCGATCGAGGGAACGATCCTCACGGTTGTGCGATCCGCCGCGGAAGGAGCGTCCGATGCAGCCGGCCGCGACGCAAGTCTGCTGGAGGTCGTCGACTCGGCACGACGATCGGCAGGGGTAGCTCTCGATCAGACACCGGATCTGTTGCCGGTTCTGAAGGCTGCCGGTGTCGTCGATGCTGGCGGGGCCGGCTTCTGCCTCCTCCTCGACGCGGCACTAACGCTCCTTGATGGGCGGGCAATACCGGTCGTCGACGCGCCAGCAGGGGCCGACGCGTTGTCGATAGACGGGATGGATATCCACGGGCACGGAGAAGGCGGAGTCGGTGAGTTGCGTTACGAGGTGATGTACTTCCTTGAGGCCGCAGATGAGTCGATCCCTGGCTTCAAGGACCTGTGGGCGTCGATCGGTGACTCAATCGTGGTCGTGGGTGGCGATGGCATCTGGAACTGCCACATTCATACAAACGAAAGCGGCATCGGGCCTTCAATCGAAGCGGCTGTTCAAATTGGTCGTCCACATACGATTCGAGTGACCGATCTGCACGAACAAGTCGAAGAAGAGCGATGGGTTCGTGAAGCGAGCGGAGACGAGGTCGTGGACGAAGCCCCCCATCAGAGTGCACCGTGCACGACCGCGGTTGTCGCCGTCACAACCGGTGATGGTATTCGGAGCCTATTTCTCTCCTACAACGTGCAGCGCATCGTGACCGGCGGCCAGTCGATGAACCCCTCGACGCAACAACTGCTCGAGGCCGTCGAAGCGTGCCCGGCCCAGAACGTCGTTATCCTGCCGAACAACAAAAACATCATTCCCGTTGCGGAACAGGTGGCCCAGTTAACGTCGAAAGCGGTACGAGTCATTGCCACGCGTGGCGTCACGGAGGGCCTGGCTGCGGTGTTGCAGTACGACCCCGAAGGCGATATCGACACCAACGCAGCGTCGATGCGTGCCGCCGCGGCGAGCGTTGCCGCAGGCGAGATCACCCGAGCGGTGCGCGATTCGTCGTGCGAGGTCGGTTCGATCCACGAAGGCGACTTCCTCGGGATTGCTCGCGACGGCGGTATTGTGGCCGTGGAGCCCACGCTCTTTGCGGCATGCACGTCGCTACTCGAAATCCTGATTGGCGACAGTCACGAGATTGTGACGGTGCTCGAGGGGGAGGGGTCCTCCAAGGCGGTGACCCGCCAAATCACGGAGTGGCTCGCTGATCACCCGCACGGCGTCGAGGCGGAAGTACATCGCGGCGGCCAGCCCCTTTACCCGTACTTCTTCGGGGTGGAGTGACGGCACCCGAACAGTGCTATGCGCACTTAGCCTTAGATGTACTGCCATAAACGTTCGACCTGAGGCGTTTCCCCGGGAGTTCCAACTCGCTTCTCGTGGGTGGTATCGGAATCATGAACATCATGTTGGTCACGGTGACCGAGCGAACCCGTGAGATAGGCATTCGAAAGGCGGTCGGTGCCCGCAAGAAGGCGATCCTCAGCCAGTTCCTTCTCGAGGCGGTGGTCCTGGGTGCGATCGGCGGGATCGTCGGCGTAGGAGTGGGGCTCGGTGGCTCGCACTTCAAGATCGCAGGCGTGCAGCCCGTCGTCAGTTGGCCCTCGGTGTTTCTCGCACTTGGAGTGGCGGTCGCCATCTCGGTCTTCTTCGGCTTCTATCCAGCCAATAGGGCCGCATCGATGCGTCCGATCGATGCACTTCGCCATGAATAAGCGTACATATAAACATCGGAATTTGAATTGAGTACGACATGAAACGGTCCCCAACATGAGTGTCCCGACTGGAACAACGCATTCGACCTCCCCGTCGCCAGAGTTCCTAGACGACGACTCGTGGGCCCAAGCGCGCCGAACAGCAGGGGGCGGTTGGAAGATGTTCGCAGGGGCTCTTGCCGGTCTTCTCGTCGCGCTCGTGGTGTTCGGTGTAGGCGCCAGATATGGCAAGTCTCGTGTGCCTGCTGCGTCGAACCTGGCGGGACGAGGTGGATTTGGGGCCGTCGGCTTTCCCGGTGCAAATGGAGTCCCCGGAGCTACTGGTGCAAACACGGGCGCACCGACCGCCAGCGATCTTGCACAGATCTTCGGGCAGAGCGCTGCCACGCAAAGCTCGGCCTCCGTGAATACTTCGACGGCCAATGGCTCAGAAAGTGCTGCGGTGATCCAGGGCGCTATAACTGCGGTCACGGCTACGGCACTCACGGTCAAGGCGCTCGACGGCACCACCATGACCTTCACACTCGCACCAACAACGCCGATCGGAAAGAGGGCGGCCGTCGATCCGGCGGGGCTGAGTGTTGGGCAGACAATCGAGGTCCGATCAAAACCTGGCGAAGCGGGGGTGGCCGAGGAGATCATCCTCGGCGACCTAGTGGAGCGAACGACTGGGCCGTCGCCCACGACGACGACTGTCGACCCGGGGCTTGGCGGTCTCCTTCCCGGATGACACGCCGACCGGTCGTCCGACGCAATAGTTACGACCTGTCGATCTCGGGCGGTGCGGGTACCAGTGCCCCGGTCGTCCCGATCGTTTTGCGAAACGCTTCGGCCCATCGGCCGTCATCGACCATGTTCTGAAGGACTTGGTTGATACGGTCACGAACGACAAGATCGCCTTTGCGAACGCCAATACCGTAGGGCTCGGTGTGAAACGGGTTCCCGACCGTTGCAAACTCTGGAGATTTCTGGGCCAAGCCAAGGAGAATCACGTCGTCAGTGGTCATGGCGTCGACCTGATTCGTGCGGAGTGCCTCGAAGCACTCCGAGTACTTGTCCTTGGTGATCGAGGTGTCGGCCCGTGGCGCTGCAGCCCGTAGGTTGGCAAGGCTTGTCGATCCGGTGACCGAACATATCCGACGTCCGTTGACGTCGGAGACTCCTCGGATAGCGCCGCTGTCGATATCGGCCTTCCTGGCGAGAACATCTTGGCCGGCGACGTAATACGGACCTGCGAAGTCAACAAGCTGTTTGCGCGCATCGTTGATCGTGTACGTCGACACGATGATGTCGACAGTGTTCGTCGTCAGCAGCTTCTCTCGGTTCCGCGATATCGCTTCGACGAAGTCAATTCGACTTCCCGGGTTGGGGTCGTCGGGGAAGAAGTCGGCGGCGATGGCCCTGGCGATCTCGATGTCGAATCCACTGAGCTGCTTTGTCTGCGGGTCTTGAAACCCGAAGAGAGGGACGTCGAATTTGACGCCAACTCGCAGACGCCCGCGGTCGCTGACCGTTTGAAGGGTGGGGCTGAAACTCGTTTGAGCACTGAGGTCCGCAAGAGGTTCGGCCAGTGTGGATGGAACGAAAACCTCTGCAGTGCAGGCCGTCAACGCGCTCCCTATTGCGACCGCAAACGCGAGAGCGAAGCGTCGCAGGCTGGGGCGAGGCGGCGCCAAGGGAACTAGCGGGAATAGCGGATCGGGGCGCGGCCACGTCCCTGGTGGCCCGTGTCAGGGCCGAGCTGTTTGACTGATCCGGCGGCCACTAATTCCTTCACAACGGTGTTTACCGTTCCAATGGACCCTCCAACCGCACCCATCACGTCGTTTAAGGTAAATGGTCCAGAGGCGGACAGAATATGCGCTTGAATCGATGCCTTTGAAACCTTGGGGGCTCGTAGCCGTCCAGTCGGGGTCGGACTCTTCTTCGCTTTTGATTTGATCCGACCGTGTCCGAGGTCGAATCCGGCCTCTGCCAACGCAATATCGTTGACTCCAACGCTGCGAAAAGCACTCACTGGAATGTCGTGTGACATTGCGTACGCCCGAGCATGCTTTACAAAGGCGGCTCTGACCGAATCGCCATCGTTCCGTCGAGCCTTTTCGAGAGCAGCGTGCACGTGAAGTTTCTTGAGCGGCTCCTTCGTCGTGGATAACTCCTCTTCGAGACTTGCGATGCGAGCCGTATCCAAAATTGAAGTTGGGTCCACAAGGAAATCGAGATAGCGGCGTACGGAGAGTTCGGCATCGTCAGACATGTTCTCCATGATGCCAGAAAAGTCTGATCAGCGTTTCAACAATGCTTTGTTTCAACAACGCTTTCTCGACTCAATGCAGGATCTTCGAGAGGAACTGTTTCGCCCGATCGCTTTTTGGGGCATCAAAGAATTGATTTGGCGGCGCGATTTCCACAATTTGGCCTTCATCCATGAAGGCAACCCGGTGGGCGGCGGACCGGGCAAAACCCATTTCGTGTGTTACGACGACCATCGTCATGCCCTGGGATGCGAGCCCCAACATGACGTCGAGAACCTCGTTGACCATTTCTGGATCTAGCGCAGACGTGGGTTCGTCGAAAAGCATCACCTTTGGTTCCATGGCCAGCGCTCGGGCAATCGCGGCGCGTTGTTGTTGTCCTCCGGAGAGCTCGGCAGGAAACTGATCAGCTTTCGCTCCGATTCCGACCCGTTCGAGGAGCCCCTGGGCCTGACGTCGAGCCGTTTCCTTCGCAGTCTTTCGAACCTTCGTTGGGCCGAGCATGACGTTTTCGATGATGGTTTTATGGGCAAAGAGGTTGAAGGATTGAAATACCATCCCGACGTCGGCGCGTAAAGCGGCAAGTTCTTTTCCTTCTTCGGGGAGGCTCTTCCCGTCTATCGTGATTGAACCGCTCTGAAAGCGTTCGAGCCGATTGATGCATCGACAGAGGGTTGACTTCCCGGACCCCGAAGGTCCAATGACTACAACAACTTCGCCGCGATGAACGGTCAGATCGACGTCGCGAAGCACATGATTGGTCCCGAAGTGTTTGTTGAGGAGACGGATTTCGATAAGGGGATCGGAGTCGGGGGTCGGTCGCATGGGTTCCTTCGAATCGAGAGTTGAGTTATACACGTGTGCTTATCGCTTCATGGTTTGCCGGAGTTGCAACCAGACGGCAAACTTGGAGACGCAAGCGACCAGCACGACGTAAATGGCCCAGAACACAAAGTATGTCTGCAGAGAGTTATCATAAGTTTGCTTAACGAGATCCGAAGTCGCCGCTAGCTCGGGATAGGTAACCAAGTATCCGATCGATGTGTCTTTGAGCAGCGATGCAGATTGAGTAACCAGGTTCGGCAGCGCACGGCGCAAGGCTTGCGGCAGCAAAACGGTGCGCATCACTTGACCAGACGTCAAACCGAGCGCCAGCCCAGCTTCGCGTTGGCCAGCGGAGAGCGAGCGCAGCGACGACCGTACGACCTCAGCAAAAACCGTCGAATAGTACAGAGTTAATCCCACCACGACGGCGACAAAGGAATAGGTCCAAATGGATTTCCAGGACGGAAATGACCGTCCCAGCTGAAAAAACGCGAAGCGGATTAGGAGGACCAGCGCACATGCGCGAAACGTTTGGATATACAGAGTCGCCGCAATCCTGCCCGGTTTGCGTTCGGCCGAACTCCACATTGCCAGGCATACGCCAATTGCGAGGGCGAGAATCAGGCCCAGTGCGAACGCCCGCATCGTGTTTGACACCCCGGGAGCAATGGCTTTGGTCCAGAGCAACCTCTCCGTGAAGGGCGCCCAAAGGCGGCCTTCGAATTGTCCCTTGGATACCGGCGGGTCTCCCGCCGCGGCGCCCGGGGGGTAGCGCCATTTGCTGAGCGTTTGGAAGATCCACAAGGCGATCGCCCCGAGCGCGAGGACGCAAACAGCACTGGCGACGATCACCCGTCGGCGGCCACGGGGTCCGAGGTCCTCGGTGATGCGGATCTCGCCCGGCCCCGGTTCGGGAAGTCGAAAGAACGTTTCAAGTATTGGCATCGTAGGTTCACTTACCTCTTGACCGCGAAGCGTCGATCCAACTGATTTGCGGCGAGCGACGTGAGGAGTGCGAGGGTGGCGATGACCAAGAACTGGACGGCGAACATCGGGTAATAGTCAGTGGTGTCCTCGGAGATTCGCTTCGAGACGAAGACCACATCAGCAAAGCTGATGGCGCCCGCGACTGCCACGTTTCGAAAGCTTGCGTTCAACAGCACACCCATTGGCCCAACGGAACTCCGGAGCGCTTGGGGAAGCACGACATGACGAAGGGTCTGGCCGAACGTCAGGCCAATCGCTCGGGCGGCTTCCGCCTGACCGTTGGCAACGGTGTTCACCCCGGCTCGTAATGCTTCCGCGATGTAGCCGCCGAGGTACAGGCCGAGGCCGATCACGGCGCACTGATACGAGCTGGGCCGAAGGTCGAGCTTCGGCATGCCGTAAAACAAGAACAGCATCAGAAAGATCAGCGGCGAGTTCACCATCAGGCTCGTGTACAACTTGCCTACGGATCGAAGCGGACGTATCGGGCTTAACCGGAAGATGGCGACGACAGCACCGATTGCGAAGCCCAGTGCAAACCCCAACAGCGTCGCAGTAACGGTATTCCGGACGCCCTCGAAGATGTCGGAGCTGAAGTCATACCAACGCTTTTCCATAGGTTCCCTCCTCTGCCGCCGGGACCGGAGTACCGGGAAACCGAAGTGGCGTGACGAAGGACACTACGTCAGGTGCTTCTGGATTCACGAAGCACCTGACCGAGCGAAGAGCAGTTATCCAGCGAAGGAAGGCTCGACATTTACCGGTGTCGCAGCCGGTGCTTCATCTGGAGTTACCGTTATTCCCGCAACTTCGACAGCCGGTACCGTCGCAGGCGCAGTCGTTGGAGCAGCCGTTGTCGGAGCTGCACTGGTCGGGGCGACAGTCGTTGCCGCAGCGGCTGCTGTCGGAGCAGCCGTTGTTGGTGCGACCGTTGTCGTCGCGCTGTCGGGCACGACCTGAACGACCGGGATGAGCACCGGTGGACGGACAACGACGACGAACGACGCGGTACCGGTTTGGCCGAAGCCATCGGTGACCCGGCAGGTGACGGTCGTTGAACCCAGTTGGAAGACCGAGCCCGAGACCACGGAGCAGGTTGGTTTGCCGGCCGCAGAGGTGGGAGCGGGAAAGGTTGCAACTGCTGAGGTTCCCGTCGTGATGACCTCAACCGTTGCCGGTACCGAAACGACAGGCACCGCGGGCTTGCTCACGGTGACGTTGAACGACGCCGCACCAACCTGGCCAAATGCATCCGTTACGGTGCACGAGACCTTGGTGGTCCCTATGGCGAAGGTCGTGTTGGAAGCCGGGCCACACGTCGGCGTTCCGGCCGTTGATGTAGCGGCTGGGTAGTTGACTACCGCACCAGCTGGCGACGTTGCCGTAACTGTTTGGTTCGCTGGGACGACAACTTGCGGTGATGTCGGAACGGTCACTGTGATGGTGAACGCTTTCGTCGTGGTCTGATCGAAATCGTCGCTCACCGTGCAGGTAACAGTCGTCACGCCGACCTTGAAGAGCGAGCCGGAAGCCGGATCACAGGTCGGCTTTCCTGCACTGGCCGTTACCTCGGGGTACTTCACGTCGATACCAGAAGGCGTCGTGGCCGCGGAAATGATGTCGGCCGGAACGTTGAGCGTCGGGGCGCCGGGCTTGGCGACGGTGACGTCGAAGGACTTCGACGAAGTGTTCCCAACGGCGTCTTTTGCAGTACAGGTCACGTTGGTGACCCCGACCGGGAAGACCCCGCCCTTGACGTCACCCGTCGAGCACGTGATCGTGATGTTTGGGGCCGTGTCGTTGATATCGACAGCGGTCACCGGCGTCGGATACGTGATCTCCGTGTTCAGCGCGGTGGCGATGGCATTGACCGGCGCAACGGTGAGCACGGGCGCAGCAGTGTCGAACTCGGTGCGCCCGATCGTCTTCGGTTCGAAGCTGGTCCAGAACAAGTGCGTCGACGTGACGGCGAGACCAACTGGGGCCTTCACGGTATTGGGCGTGATGCCTTTGAGCCACGCGTTCTCGGCGGCGGTCGAACCATCGAGTCGGTATCGCCCGACCGTGGAGTCAGAGTTGGGGACGTAGTTGGACCAGTAGAGGTATGTCGAATCAGCGGCGATCCCGGTGACGCCCTGTCCGTCGACAACGGGATCAACAGTCGTGAAGAGGAAGTTTGGCTCCTGGACGGTTCCGTCGAGGGTCGATCGACCAATCGTCTTTCCGTTGCCAAAGTTTGTGTAGTAGAGGTAGCTTCCGACAACACGTACGCCGTAGGGACGTACCGTGTTGGTCACCAGGCTTTGGTTCAGGCCTGTTCCATCGGCGTTCGCTGTTCCGATTGTGTTCGCGTCGGCGTTCGCCCAGTAGAGCTTGCCGTTGGCCGCCGTAATGCCGACCGGACCAGGGCCGGTCTTCACGAGGTCACGTGTGACCAGCGTGCCATCGAGATTCGCTTTTGTTACGAACCCGACGAGTACCGCTTCGTCGGAGGTGACCGTCCAGTAGAGGTATGTGCCATCGGTGGTGATCCCACCAGGAATGCCGCCGAAAGGCTCGTCGGAGGCCGGAAGCACAATAAAATTCGGGTTTGGGTTCGAACCATCGAGATTCGCGCGACCGATAGACCGGGTTTGACGCTGACCCGGTGTTATCACCTCGGAGCTACGATGGGACCAGTAGATGAATCCGCCGTGCACCAAAACGTCACGGGTGTAGCCGTTGGTACTGATAAAGCTTGGATTTACGCCTTGGTCCGGTGTGCCTGCTACGACATTGCTGACGACTGTGCCGGTAACAGCTACAAATAAAAGGGTCAGGGCGGCGAGCAGCCGGCGAACAAAGCGTGGGTTCCAGTGTTTTTTGGCTGGCGTTTCATTCGGCATGAGCGGGCTCCGTCGGTTTGCTGAACAACGGATCACCGTTGAACTTCAATGGGGGTTGTGAACGAAGTATAGGTTTAGCATCCACCCTTGTAAACGTGGAACGTGGTAATGGGTCATTCGACCCACTACCCACGGTGCGTGAACAAGAAAGCGGGGTGGTCGGCGAACCGACCACCCCGCGAACCGGGCTTGTTCCATAAGGAACGGGGAAAAGCTTCAAAAGACGACGGTCAGAAGGCGCCCGCTGCGTATCGATCAACCGATGGAGGTTGCGGGGTAACCAGACCGCCTGTGCCCAAAGTCGATTCGACTGCTTTCTTCCAGGATCCGTCCTTGTACGACGCTTCGATTGCGTCGTTGAGGAAATTCCGAAATGCCGTGTCTCCCTTTTTGAGGCCAATTCCGTACTTTTCGAGAGTAAATGACTTGCCCATGAGTCCGAACGCCGGGAACTTCTCGACAAATCCAGCGAGCAGGGCATCGTCGGTAGAGACTGCGTCGACACGTCCGTCTTTGAGCGCCTCGACACACTCGGCTACGCCGGGGAGCTCGATGAAGGAGGCCTTCGGCGCCCTAGCCTTCAACGTGGCGAGCGACGTTGAAGCCGACTGGGCGCAAACTTTTCTGCCGTTCAAGTCGTCGACGCTTTTGATTCCGGCCAACTCGACCTTGTAGGCCATGATGTCTTGGCCAGCAATGAAATACGGCCCGGCCATGTCGATGTCCTTTTTCCGGGAATCCGTAATAGAAAACGTTGCGATAACGATGTCGGCCTTGTTATCGGTGATGAAAGGAATGCGGTTCGCCGATACGGATGCATCGACCCACTCGATCCGGTTTTTGTCATCACCGAAAATGGCTTTTGCCACGATCTTGGCAATCTCTATATCGTATCCGCTGTAGTTGTTGCTGATCGGATTCTTGAGTCCAATCAAGGGCACGTTTTGCTTGATTCCAATTCGAATCTTGCCCGCTTTCTTCAACGCTTCGACGGTTGCGCCCGCCGGGGCCGCCGCGGGTGGCGGTGTCGGTGCCGGTGCCGGTGCGGTGGTTGTCGGTGCCTTCGTGGTTGTTGGCTTCGCGGTCGTCTTTGCTGTCTTCTTGGTCGTTTTCTTCGCTGCGTGGGCCGCCGGGGAGGCAATCGCAATAGTCGCTACGATTGCCGTGACGGCGGTGATTATTTTGCGGGAACGCATGGTTTCTCCTAGTGAGATCGAAAAGGACCGTGTTTTGGTGGTGTCCTCGCTTCTACTTGTTACCGAATGTTCAGAGGTTGCCAACCAAAGTGCCGATATTTGAAACAGAGTTCAGTCGCCGTTAACCGGGGCTTATGCGGTAGGGTCCGTCGACATGGCGAACATCGTGGTCATCGAAGACGATGCGCGGGTCCGGGTGGCCCTCACGAAAGCGCTCGAATCGTTCGGCCACGCCGTTTCGTCGGCGGAGACGGCGATGCTTGGGCTCCAGATCATCGTACAGACGAAGCCCGACGTTGTGGTTTTGGACCTTGGTCTCCCCGACCTCGACGGCGTTGACCTTCTGAAGATGGTCCGACCGGTGAGCGACGCTATCGTTATCGTGGCAACGGCCCGGGTGGCCGAAGACGACATCATCTCGACGTTGAACGCTGGTGCCGACGACTACATGACCAAGCCGTTTTCTCCGGAGCAACTTGAGGCTCGGATTCGGGCCGCGTTGCGCCGGCTGGGCCGGCGGGGGGAAAATCCGGAGGCGGTTGTCGGGGACCTTCGGATCAATCCCCGGACCCGGGTGGCGAAACTCGAGGGTGTCGCCCTCGATCTCAGCCGAAAGGAATTCGACCTTCTTCACTTCTTGGCCCAGAACGTCGACCGGGTTGTTTCCAAACGCGAGATCCTCGCCGAAGTCTGGCGCCAGCCGGTGTTCACCACCGACAAGACGGTTGACGTTCATATCTCGTGGTTGCGACGCAAACTCGGGGAAACAGCGGAGTCTCCAAGGTATCTCCACTCGATCCGGGGGGTTGGAATCAAGATGATGAAGCCCCCGGAAGGGATATAAGAACTCGCTGATGCGTCGTTCGCTTGCACTGCAATCCTTTTTAATAAGTATACTTATAGTATTGGTTTTTGCGGTCCCCTTAGCCCTCCTCATCCGAACAAGCGCGAGACAGCGCGCAATCGGGGACGCCAAGAACGATGCGCGCGCACTCACGCCGATCCTCTCGCTCGCCGGAGATCCCCGCGTAGCCGGAGCGCTCGACTCGATTGGCCGCAGAAGTAGTCCACGTACCCTCAGCGTGGTGTTCCCGGATGGTTCGGTCCTCGCCGCAGGCGAAGTGATCGAAACCGACCCCCTTGCGAATCCGCCGGCGCTCGCCCGAGCGCGAAAGGGTGAATCTTTTGTGATTTCCTCGCCGGGAGGACAGGTCGTCTACGAGCCGGTGCTTCGCTCTAACGCGAGCCTCGCAATCATCAGGGTGTTCGTCCCGAGTTCAGAGCTGTTCAAGGACGTGGATCGACGATGGATGATGCTTTTCGGATTGAGCGTTGGACTGATCGCTCTGGCCGTCGTCCTCGCCGACAGACTGGGCCGGTCATTGGTGGCCAGCGTCGATGGGCTTGCGAACACTGCGAACCGATTAGGCCGAGGCGATGTGACCGCTCGAAACGACTCCACGGGACCCCCAGAAATACGCGAAGTCGGAAAGTCGCTGAACGCATTGGCCGATCGAATCGACGAACTGCTCGGTACCGAACGCGCCGCGGCGGCTGATCTTCAACATCGTCTCCGCACGCCGGTGACTGCGCTGCGAGCCGAGATTTCGTCGATGCGCCATGATCCGTCGGTTCGCCGCCTCGATGCCGGTCTCGATGAACTCACCCGTACGATCGACGAAATCATTCGTGAGGCCGCCGAACCTACCCGTCGAGGAATTGGGGTGCGCAGCGAGTTTGTCGATATGGTCCGACAACGCGTAGCATTTTGGGCCGTGCTCGCCGAAGACCAACGGCGGCCGTTGAAGGTGGCGATGACCGCCGAGCGCGCAACGATTGCAATGGTCGCAAACGACGTCGGTGCTCTCGTTGACATACTCATCGACAACGTTTTCTCGCACACGCCGGAAGGAACGGCCCTGGCGATAGAAGTGACGAGAAAGCGATCTTCGGTGAGTCTGATTGTCTCCGATTCTGGTCCCGGCTTCCCGAGCCGCCAGATCGAGCGAGGAAGAAGCGGCTCCGGTTCAACTGGTCTCGGACTCGACATCGTGCGCAAACTTGTCGAGGGCGCAGGGGGGCACCTGGAGACCGCTGACTCGAACGGGGCACGAGTGACGATCACCCTGCCCTGCGCAGACTGAATCTGTTGGTCGTGGCAAGCTTTCTCCTATGAGTGACTCCGCCGATCTTCTCGTCGTCTATACCGACGGGGCGTGTTCAGGTAATCCGGGACCCGGCGGATGGGGTTGGGCTACCGAAACCGGAATCGAGGGCAGCGGCAACGAGGCACATTCGACCAACCAGCGGATGGAGGTGTGGGCCGTGCTCGACGCGCTTCAGACGTTGTTGCCCCGACACGCCGGACCCATTCGTGTCGTGAGCGATTCGACTTACGTCGTCAACTGCTTTCGCGATCAATGGTGGAAGGGGTGGATCTCTCGAGGTTGGAAGAACAGCCAAAAGCAGCCCGTCGCAAACCAAGATCTTTGGAAGCCCCTTATTGCGCTCTACCGAGATGCCCAATCGATGGGACCGGACCGCGTTACGTTTCAATGGGTAAAGGGCCACAGTGGGAACCGTATGAACGACCTCGTCGATCTACTGGCGGTGGCCGCAGCGCAGACGCAGTCGGGCCGGCAAGTCCTCGGCCTTGTTGGCGACGGCTCTCGCCTGAAGTCCGATGATACGAACGATTCCTATGCGCTTCAACCTTCTGGAGCCGACGGCGGTGCAGCGGCAGAAGAGGCGATGAGGCTGTTCTAGCGAGCGGGATTGGCTGTTTTCAGTGTGCGCTCATTTCAATCTGTACACCTACAAGTCTGGATACAGGTAGCCGGTCGCAGGTCAGCCGAACGCAGTCATCTCGGAGTTCGGTAAGGAGTTCCAAGAAGAGCGAGCGCGAGATTGCGATGGCGCCCAGCGATTCGAGATGGTCGGTTAGCAGTTGCACGTCGATAAGGGACCCGCGTGCCTCGATCAACCGGTGGGCCAGCTCAATCATGGCCACCTTGGAAGCATCTGCGCGGCGATGAAACATGGATTCGCCGGTGAACACCCCACCGACCAAAAACCCGTAGAGTCCACCGACGAGTTCGGTGTTTTCCCATATCTCGACGCTATGGACGTAGCCCAGGTCGTGAAGACGCAGGTAGGCGCGTCGCATGGGGGGCGTGATCCAGGTGCCGTCGCCGTCGGGCCGACGCGAACAGGCGGCTATGACATCGGGAAAAGCGCCATTGACCGTTGACGTCCACCCGCTTCGGCGTAGCGTTTGGCGAAGGGATTTGGACACCCGTAGCCGCTCGGGCGGCAGGATCCCACGCGGGTTCGGCGAGAACCACGGAAGCTGGCGGCGGCCGTGCGGCCACGGAAACAGACCGTGGCGGTAAGCGTGGACCAACGTCGACGGTTCGAGGTCGGCACCGACCGCCACCAGATCTGCGTCGGGATCGTTGGACGAGATCTCGCGAGGATCAGGCATCTGCCATCGAGACGGACCAACGTCGACAGGAGCTGGCGTTCGAGTTGGCGCCGGCGCGTTGACCGCTTTTTCGATCACATGGTAAGTCTCGCACGCGAGCGGGGCAGCGTCAGTAGAACTTGGTTCGACCTGGCTTTGCGTGCGGAGTCTGTCGGTCCTGAACTCAGCGCGACATCAGGAGAACGGCACTGGCGACAAGTGCGAGTGAGAAGACGATCTGGCCGATAGCGATTCGACCGAATCGGTGCATCACGTTGTCGATGAGGCCGGACGTGCCTGCGCCAGTGGATCGGGTTCGCAAATGCATCGAGATTTGTCGTCGTGGAATGGTGCGGTCGCCGAGGAAGTACCGCAAGACCGCTGCTCCGAGGAAAGCAAGTGCACCGATTAACTTCGCCGTGAAGCGGATCGTTTCTCGGGGCGTCGCCCGCAGTTCGTCGGCGACGCCGAAAAGCGATACGAGCCCGACGGTCGTGAGCGCGACGATCGCACTGGCGAGAAGGAGAATCCGCAGGGCTCGTGGCGTGCGCCGGGTCACACTGGTGGCCAGCGCCGCCAGCAGGGTGACCATGGCGAGGACGCCGAGCCCGGAGCGGAGCCCCTCGAATCGGTTGGGTCGGGTCGGCCCCTTCTCCTTGGCGGCTCGTGCCGGTCGCTGTTTTGTCGTCGATGCGACGTTGGTGGTGCTGCTCCGGGGATCCGTGGCCGGAGAACTCGTAGCTGTCGGTCTTGTCCGCAGGGGGATTTCGATCGGCGACCCGTCGGACCGGGTTCCTGGGGGACCATCGGGAGCGAGCACAATCGTGGTCGTTCGGCGTCCGGGGTTGGGCTGGAAGACCAGATTGGGATCCGTCGGGTCCTTGATCTGGACGGGGGATATGGTCGTGCGGACAGGCAGTGTCGTCAGCACGACGGGTGGACCGATGGTGGTTGCGTCGATGGTCTGCTCGCCTGGCGCCCTCGGGTTCGGCGGCGTTGTCGATTCGGTGGTGCGGTCGGTCGCTGGGACCCGGAGTTCGGTCGAAGCAACGGTCGAAGCAACGGTCGATTCCTGGATTGGGCGCGAGGTTGTCGTAATCGCATCCGTTGACAGAGCATCCGTTGACAGAGCCACCGTTGACTGGTCCACCGTTGACTGGGGCGCCGCGGTAGTGACGGTTGCTGGGACGGTGGTTTGGATCGAGGAGGGAGGTGCCGTCGTGGCCGCTGCGATTACGGAGAATCGCACGACGCCGCTGGCGGTCAGAGCATCGGTCCCGGTGGCGGTCCATCGAAGTGAATATGACCCGGGGGCGAGCGCAGCGATGTCGAGGTAGGCCTCGCGATCCGACGACCCAGCGGTGGGCGGATTCAGTGCAACGTCGACTGTGCCGCGCGACAGCGCGACGCCGACCCGCTCAACCGGCTCTGCGAATGTCAGGACCACACGGAACGGACGCGACGCAAACTGCGAACCATTTACGAGCGTCGATTGAACAAGATTCGGTGTTGCCGCCGATGCGGGGGGCACGAGTCCGCCGAGGATCAACACGAGACCGGTTACTGCGACCCAACGCCCGCGATTCAACCGCAAACCGCGTTCACAAATGAACATATCTTCACCGTATCACCACGTACGGTGGTAATCCAGAAGGCGGTTCCTGCTTCTGGTGCCTGCCGCAGCGGCCTGCGGAGTTCTCCCCCAAACCTCTACACTTGCCGACGTGCGGTCAGCGCAAACCAGGGCCAGGTCCCACCGTTGGGCCTTCGGCGTCCTCACCTTAGCGCTGGTTGGCGTTGGCACTACGGGTTCGGTCGGGATCGTACCGATGGCGAACGGAGCCACCAAAGCTGTTGCGAAGAAGCCACCTACGACGACTCCCAATTCTCGGTCGACTCGGGCTGTTGCCCAACCAGCCGCGAAAGCAAGTTCAGGACTCGACGCGGCCACGGTCGCCGCAGCGCGCGGTGAAGCAGTCGCCCGAACACCGGCCAACGGCGAGCCCTACCGACTGGGTTTTCTGCTCGCTCGGAAATCCGATGACGCCGCGATTCTCGGCGCTGCGGCCGAACTCCAGCGAGGTGCAGATCTCGCGGTTTCGTTCGTAAACGAACTTGGTGGAATCGCAGGCCGGCCGGTGGCGCTGGTCGTTGCCGAAGAAGGCGGTTCGGACGAGTCCGCCATGCGCGGGTTTGCGTCGTTGACCGAGCGCGGCGTCTATGCGGTAATCGGCCCAACCCTGTCCAAGCACGTGCTCGCGGTCTCGGCTCTCGCCGAAAGATCCCACACGCTTCTGTTCGGCGCGTCGACCACGGCGAACGGGATTCCCGGACTCGGTCCGTGGGTGCGTCGATCGGCGATCTCGCCCGACGTTATGGCTCGCGGTGTGGCCACGGAATTGGTGTCGAGCAGACTCATTTCTACGGCCGTCGTGGCTGCGGCGACCGACGACGCCGTGGGGCAGGCAGTCTTGCGAAGCTACTCACGAGGACTTGCCGACGCCGGCATCGCCGTCTCGGCCGTTGCCTCGCGGATGGTGTTGGGTCAGACCGATTTCAGCGCCGTCGCGAATGAGATCGCGTCCTCCGCGCCCGACCTTGTGGTCGTCGCCGGTTCGCCGTTGAATACGTCTCGGGTGGTGTCGGAAATTCGACAGGCGTTACCGCGGGTGACCTTCTTGATCGATCCCACGGCGCTCTCGGTCGAGTTCTCGAAGCGCTGTGAGCCATGCAGCGGTGTGCTCACTCCGGTTCCCTACGACCCCGAGGACGCATCGGCGTATTCGCGAGCGGTGTTGCTTCGTCGGTACTTCGATGCCTTCGGAACGTCACCCACGCTGCACGCCGCGCAGGGGTTCGCCGCGGTTCAGATTTTGTCAATATCGCTTGACGCTGCCGTGGCCCGCCAATCGACCACGAGTCTTTCCGAGCGCCGGAATCATCTCCGTGAAGCGGTCGGTGCCGGTCGTTACGACACCCCATTCGGAATTATCCAGTTTGATGCCAACGGTGAAGTCAAAGTGGAGCGCATTGCATTGGGAGAGATCGTTCGTTCCGGCGACGTTCCCCGCATTCGGGGGTTGCCATCGGTGACGGTTCCGCCTTCGAGTTAGGTCTCACAGTCACGCCGGCTCACAAACGACTGAAGTTCCTCCGGTGTGACGTCGATGATCACGAGATGAGCCTGCCCTCTGTCGCGACAAGCGCTGCCATGCAGCCGCGTCGTGTACGGGGATCCTCAATGTGGTGGGGTGAGGCTCCACGAGTACGTCTTCTCTGCGGCGGTCTGAACATGTTCACTGCTCTCACGTTCGTGCAAGTGCTTCGACGTTTGTTCGTCCCGGGAATCTCCGTGGAGGACACGATGACGTGGTGGGGTGCTTGGTCGATCGTGCTGGACGGTCGGGGCCGTACCGTTTATCAGCCGGCGGCTCAGCTGGTCGCTCAGCGTCGCTGGATCTCGATAGGGAGTCCGGGTGAGGTTGCGGCATGGGCATTTCCGCCTCCCCATACGTTTGCCTTTTCGCCGCTCGCCATGTTGAGCCCTTGGGGTTTGTATGCGCTTCTATCGGTCCTCTCCGCCGTAGTCTGGCTGGGGACCGTTCGCTCGATGGCAAAATGGGCTCGCGCTCGTTCTGTTGCCTGGTCGGCGGACGCGGTGGCGATGTTTGTGGCCGCGGCACTCGCTTTCTCGCCGGCGATGGGTACGATCCGGTACGGCTCCTTCTCGATCCTTGTTGTTGCTGCGCTCTGGCGGGTGTTTTGCCTTGTGGAATTACCGAGTACGACGCCGGGTCGAGGGGCCAAAGCGGCGTTCTGGTTGGCATTTGCTGCGCTGAAGCCGCAGATGATTCTTTTCGCAGGTTTGGGGTTGCTACGCCGACGATTTCGGATAGTTGCGGGAGCCGGAATAATCTTAAGCATACTTACAGTAGCTATTTGCTCCGTTGTCGGATGGGGCCTGCTCGGCGACTGGTTTGCAATCAACAGGTCCTACACGGCGAAGAATGTGGGGGCCGCCGTCGATCGTATGTGGACGTTTCGAGGTGTCCTCACCCGGGTTTTCGGCGTGGGGCACACGGTGACAATCGTTTGGCAACTCGTATTTGTCGCAACGCTCGTCTGTCTCGCCGTACTTTGGCATCGCGCCCGAAACGCGGACCGATTCCTGACGGTGCTGGCCGCTTCGCTTGCTCTCCAGTGCGTCGGATTTCCGTACCAGAGTTCCTACGATGCCGTCCTCATGGTCCCTTCGGTCCTACTCGCCATCGAGGTTGCTCGGCGTGTCGCCCCGAAGCTCGCTCGGATCCTGGGTGCCTGCTCCGTGCTCAGCGCAGCATTCGTACTCTCCGGCGCGTGGAATGAGCGACTCCCCGGTCTTTTCTGGCGATTCCCACTCCCTGCGATATTGGTCTGGGCCGCGACCGGGTTGGTCCTCACGATCGCGATTCGATGTTCGTGGCGTGAGGCCGAGCGATCCGAGTAGCAACCGTTTTGCCCCTAGAGAGCATCAGGAACGATGACCAGCAGAGCGCCGGATCGAATCGAAATCCTTGCCTCGGAATGGTCGAATTCATTGGAGATCGAACGGGTCGAATACGGCGACAGGTTTTCGTCGTGCAACGGATAGCGAAGCCCAGTCGTCGTAACGCCGGTCAGCTCACTTCCGACCGCAAGCAAGCTGATTGTCTGGCCCGGTCTGCCCGGCACTGTCAATGAACCTCCATCGTGGACAGCGGCGACGAATGTTTCGCCGAACCACGCCGTAATGCGAACGTTCGCATACGACGGGCTGGCGAGAAGTCCGAGCTGCGCAGCAAGGTGATCAAAGCGGTTGTCCCAACCAACGCCGCAAACCACGGTGATTGCCTGCGCATTGAGCTCGTGTGCTCGATTCATTGCCAACTCGAGGTCAGTTGCGTCTTTGGCAGTGTCGAATCGAGTGACCACGACTCCAGCGGCGTACGCACGCGCCAGCGAGCGTTCGTCGAGCGAATCAAAGTCACCAATGAGTTCGTCGCAGCGCAGCGAAAGTAGGTCGGCATGGGCATACCCGCTATCGACGCCAATAACGAAGGCTGGCGACGCCAGCAAGCTTCGAATCCGAGGCGATGGTGGCGGACCCCCGTTCAAGATAATGACATGGGGGCTGCGAGGTGTAGGCGACGGGTTGGTCATCCGATCCCTTTCGCTGGTATTACCCAGATCAGGTTGTGCGGGTCGGCAACGATGACTGCCCTCTCAGCCTGAGAACTCAAGCTCCCCGTGGTTCTTGGGAAAACTCTAACCGGTTGCGTCCATCGTCGGTGTCGCTTGGCGTCGACGTAGTCGCCCGGCGGCCCGTGCAACACTCAGGGGCGTGAAAACCAGAAATCTGCTGATCTGGGCGGCCATCACATTGATACTTATAGTGGCTGGCTTTGCCTGGTTCGTGACGTCGGGCGGGCTCGACCAACTGTTTCATCCGGATCTCCAGTCGCAATGAACGCGTCTCCAGACAGTGGTTCTCGCGCCGAAGTCGCGCGATGGGGATTCGGCGTCGACGCAGTTACGCGCCACTCGATTCTTCGCCAGGCCATCGCAATTAGTGTTTCGCTTGTGCCGTTCGGGATTGCCTTCGGGGTGGCCTGCACGAAGGCAGGCCTCGATTGGCCCCAGGCGTTGGCATTTTCCTCCTTGGTGTTCACGGGCGGCTCGCAGTTCGCTGCCGTGGGCGTACTGGGTGATGGCGGTTCCGCGTTTGCGGCGATCATTGCGGGTCTGCTGCTGGCGATTCGGTCTTTGATATACGGGATCGTGATGACTCCATGGCTGCGCGGTTCGATCGTCTTCCGGGTCTTCGCATCGCAGCTCATGATCGATGAATCCCTCGCCGTGAGCACAGCTCAAACAGAGGAGGTCGGTCCTCGCCGATTCGGATACGTCGCAGCAGGCCTCTCGGTCTTCATCTTTTGGAACGTCTCCACGTTGGTCGGGTCGTTGGCGTTCTCCAATGCAGGATCATTTGTGACCGATTGGGGTATCGACGCAACCATTCCGGCGGCCTTTGCGGCCCTCCTCTGGCCCCGACTTGTCGACCGTGAGCAGCGTCAGGTGGCGCTAATAGGTGCACTTATTGCTTTGTCTTTTGTGCCCCTGGTCCCCCCGGGATTCCCCATTGTCTTGTCTGGCGTCGCCGTCGTGTTCGGGTTCCGTCGAAGGAATGGCGCGAAACGAAATGCGGATCGGGCCGGGGGTCAATCGTGAGCGCCGGGTGGGTCGTACCCATCGTTCTGGCGCTCGGCGTCTACGCGATGAAGTCGATGGGTCCTCTGTTGCTCGGCTCGCGCAAGCTCCCCGCCTTCGTCGAGCGAGTGGCACATCTTGCGCCGGCGGCCCTGCTCGCTGCATTGGTGATGGTCGCCGCCTTCAAGGTCGACGGCCAACGGGCCCTCGCCCTCGATGCCCGAGCAATCGGTCTCGCGGTGGCTGGGTTTGCGTTGTGGCGGAAACAAGGTTTCGTCATTGTCGTCGTTGGGAGTGCAATCGCGACGCTCGTGGCGCGCCGCCTTGGTGTCGCCTGACGCTGGTCGACTCACATCTGAAAAGCCGCTCAACTTTCTAAGCGTTCGCGCCGATGACATTTGTGTGAGTCCGTTGTCGCTTCATGACCGAGAGGTCCGACGAAATCGCGCCTCTGCGGCGGGTGCGTCGGACTCTGCGCAGACCCGACGGTCGCAAACGCGTCAGGCAGGGTTCGATCGGACCGTTCGCGAAGTCCTCGAACATTTGCGTCGCACGTCCCCTATCGCGCAGTGGGTCGTTGTCCGTTTCGACGGGAGTGCGATGCACGTGGTGCAGAGCATCGGCGAATCCTTCGCTATTGCGCCCGATCTTGCTCTCCACCGCGCCGACATTGCGGGGAAGCCATCGGTGCGCACCGTAGGGCTTCGTGAAAACAGCCGCCTCGTTTCACAATTCGGTGTCCGCTCCTGCGTCGCCGCATTGATTCCGAGCCCAACGACGGGTACGAGCGCTGCCTATGGGGCCATCGTCGGGATCGACGCGTGCGTCGATGTCGAGGTTTCTGAAGTGCTTGTTGATCAGCTCCGCCTTCATGCACTTCATCTCGCGTCAGCACTCGCGCAACATCATTTTTCGTTTGCCCGTGAGCATGCCCGTTTGTGTCGTGTCGATTCGGTGAATGGATTCGACACACCAGAAGCCTGGGTCGAGCGAGTGCACGTCCTTGAGCGCCACTGCGCCGCCGTAGGCGAATCGGCTGTCGTCGCCGTGGTAGCTCTCGAAGACCGGGCGAGTCTCAACCGCCGCCTTGGTCACCTCGGCGCCGACGAATTCCTCCGCGAGATTTCCTTTGTCCTGCGAGCGGTGAGCCTGCCAAATGCGTTTTTCGGATTCCTCGACGATTCCCATCTTGTGCTCGTGCGACTTGCGACGCTCGGCTTCGATGACCGCTACTGGGAGCGGGATTTGCGGTCATCGCTCGCCGCGGCAATGGAGAATGACGTCTTGAAGGTGGCGTGTCGGCTTGGCGTATCGCCTCGATTGCGGGGCGAACGTCGAAGCATTGAGCAAGCACAAACGCGCGCACGCGACCTCGCCGAGTGCTCCTGAAACCGTCGGGCTCTTTTCACGGAGCCCCATTTCTCAGGCGATTCACGGTTGCATAACCACACTATGCGTGGCCGATATGGGTGATCGGTGAACACGGAACCCGGCTAGGGTCAAGGTGTTCTTTTTCATGCCTTTTCACACGCAGGGGTGGTTTCTACGGCTGAGCATTTTGATCTCGTTGTAGTTGGTGGCGGACCGGGAGGCTACGCAGCTGCGCTGTATGCCACCGCCGCTGGACTCAACTGCGCCATCGTCGAACGCGACAAGGTTGGGGGCACGTGTCTGCACCGCGGTTGTATCCCTGCCAAGGAGTTTCTCGAAACCGCCTCGGTGTTTCGGGCGGTGCAGGAAGCTTCGCGCTTCGGCATCAAGACCACTGAACCCAAAATCGACTTTTCGGTGAGTCAAACCCGGAAGCAGTCCGTCGTCGACAACTTGTGGAAGGGATTGAGCGGGCTTCTCAAGCGAAAGAAGATCACGGTCATCAACGGAACCGGCACGCTTCACCATGGGAACCTCGTACGGGTTTCCGATGGGACGGAGCTGAAAGGCACGAACGTGATCTTGGCCGCCGGGTCAGTGCCGCGGACCATTCCCGGCTTTGATCCCGACGGACGCCTGGTGTTCACCTCTGATGAGTTCTTGGACCTCAGCGTGCTCCCATCGACGGCCGTGGTGATTGGTGCTGGCGCGATCGGATGTGAGTTCGCATCAACAATGAGCGATCTTGGAACAAAGGTCACCATTTTGGAGGCCATGTCGAAGATGCTTCCCGGCTGCGACACTGACGTCGTCGACGTGGTCGCCAAATCGTTCGCAAAGCGCGGTATCGACGTGAAGCTCGGAGTCGGCGTTACCGGCCATACGCCGGCGGCGAATGGCTTCTCAACGACGATTCACTATGGCGAGGGCCAAGAGATCACCGTCGACATGGTGGTGGTGTCGGTTGGTCGTCGCCCGCGTACGGAAGAACTTCTCGCTGAGGGGTCTGGTGTCACGTTGACCGATCGTGGATTCGTCGTCGTCGATGAGTACATGCGGACGACCGCTGCGAATGTGTTTGCCGTCGGTGACCTTGTTCCGACTCCCGCCTTGGCACACATCGGATACGCCGAAGCAATCGTGGCGGTCAAGACAATTCTCGGAGAGCACGTCATTCCCATTGCGTACGACCGTGTTCCCTGGTGTATCTATTGCCACCCCGAAGTCGCTTTTGCGGGGTTGTCCGAGGATCAGGCCCGCGCAGCCGGTCACGACATCGTGGTCAAGAAAGAGCGCATGATCGGAAATGGCCGGGCGCAGATCATCGGGGAGACCGACGGACTCGTAAAGATCATCGCGAAGAAGAGCCCCGATGGGCGGGCAGGACAAATTCTAGGTGTACATATGACTGGCCCATGGGTGACCGAACAGCTCGGTCAGGCCTACCTGGCGGTGAACTGGGAGGCATCAGTTGACGATGTCGCACAGTTCATTCAGCCACACCCCTCAATAAGCGAAACCTTCGGCGAGGCTATTTTGGCCCTGACCGGGAGAGGACTGAATGGCTGATGTAACCATGCCGCAGTTGGGCGAGACTGTTACGGAAGGAACCATCACGAAGTGGTTCAAGAAAGTTGGCGATCGGGTCGAAGCTGATGAGGTTTTGTTTGAGGTATCGACGGATAAGGTCGACTCCGAGGTCGCTGCTCCCAGTGCCGGCTTTCTGGCCGAAATCCGAGTGGCGGAGGGAACGACCGTCGATGTCGGTGTCGTGCTCGCCGTGATCTCCGCCGAAGCGGGAGCAGCGGCCCCCGCTCCTGCTCCAGAGCCAGTTGGGCACGCAGCAGCTGCCCCGGTCGTGGAATCGGCTCCCGCTGCGCCTGTTGCACCGCCCGTCACGGAAACACCGGCCCCCGTCGTGGCGGCCCCCGCAGCTCCGGCACCGGTCGTGGAAACGCCGACACCCGTCGTGGAAACGCCGGCCCCCGTCGTGGCGGCCCCCGTAGCTCCGGCACCGGTCGCCGCGGAGATATCAAATGCTCCATCGGTCGAGGCGATGGAGAAGGTGCTCTCACCGGTCGTTCGCAAGCTCATCAACGAAAACGGCTTGGATCCGAACACAATCGTGGGGACGGGCATCGGCGGTCGCATCACCCGTGAAGATGTGCAGGCCGTGTTGGAGGCCAACGCGACACGGCCGGCAGCTCCTGCCCCCGCTGCCGAGGCAGCTCCTGCCCCCGCTCCCCATCGCGCCGCCGCATCGGTCACCGCAGACACCGCGTCGCCGACGCCGGCTCCGGTGTTCTCGCCACCGCCTCCCGTTACTACACCTGCCCCGGTCGCAGCGCCCGCGCCACCTCCGGCTCCGCCCACACCGGCTCCTGCTCCGGTGGCTGCTCCTGCCCCACCTCCGCCCACACCGGAACCCGCTCCTGCTCCGGTGGCTGCCCCGGCTCCGCCCACACCGGCTCCTGCTCCGGTGGCAGCTCCTGCCCCGGCTCCGCCCGCACCGGAACCCGCTCCTGCTCCGGCCCCCGCTCCCGTTGCCAGTGCGCCCGTGCCGGCAGTTTCGACCAACGCAGTGCCGGCGATTCGAGCGGGTGCACGTGATCAGGTTCTTCCCCTGAACAACATTCGCCGTAGAACGGGCGAGCACATGGTCATGTCCCTGGCCACCTCGCCGCACGCTTTCATCGCGGTGGAGGTCGATTACACCGCTGTCGATCGAGTCCGGGCCTCGAAAAAGGAGTCGTTCAAAAACGACGAGGGCTTCTCGCTCACCTACATGCCGTTCATCGCTCGCGCTGTTGTCGAAGCGATGGTGAAGTATCCGAACGTGAATGCGTCGGTCGATGGTTCATCACTCGTTGTTCATGGTGGTGTCAACCTGGGCGTCGCCGTTGATCTGGATTTCCATGGCCTCATGGTGCCCGTGGTCAAAGACGCGGACGGGAAGCGGATGCGCGCGATCGCCCGAGATGTGTCGGACCTCGCAGCGCGGGCGCGAAACAAGCGACTGACGCCCGACGACATCAGCGGTGGCACCTTTACGCTGTCCAACGCTGGTCCCTACGGCATTGACCTCATGCAGTCGATCATCAACCAGCCGCAGGTCGCGATCCTTTCAATCACGAGCGTTTCGAAGAAGCCCGTGGTCGTCACGATGCCCGATGGCACCGATGTGATCGCTATTCGTCCAATGGGCATGCTCGGGCTTTCCTGGGACCATCGAGCGTTCGACGGCGCCTATGCGGCGAGTTTCCTGTCGGAAGTGAAACTCCAGCTGCAGAACCGAGATTGGGCCGCCGAGCTGTAGTCTCCCCGGTCCTATCGGGTGGGGTCGAACTCGGCCGGTTCGACATAGATCAAGCGTGCATCCGGAACAGCCGACCGGATGCGTGCTTCGATCTCATCGATCGTCCTGGCCACCTCGGAAAAGCTAAGTGCGCTGTCCATTTCCACTTTCGTGGTTACGAGGAGATCCTCGGGTCCAAGATGCACGGTTCGAGCGTGAATGAATCTCGACACGTTCGGATGGGAGCAAATAGCAGTGCGGATCGCTTGCTTGGCTTGCGGCGATGCTGATTCACCGATGAGGAAGCTCTTCATTTCGATGATCAAGATGATCGCTATCACACCGAGGAGCACGCCGATTAACAGCGTGCCGTAGGCATCGAAATCAGCGTTTCCGGTCGTGAGCGTCAAGCCAATTGCACCGAGTGCGATAACGAGGCCCATCAATGCTCCCGAGTCTTCCAAGAGCAGTACCGGCAGTTCGGGCACTTTCGCAGTACGAATGAACGAGAACCAGGATTGCTTTCCTTTGAGCGGAATTGATTCCTTGATTGCGGTTCGAAACGAGTACGCCTCCAGTGCGATCGCAAGTCCCAGAATTCCGATTGCGACCCAGGGCTTCTCCACTTCATGGGGATGTTGCAGTTTCGAGATTCCTTCGTAGATAGCGAACAGCGATCCCAGCGAAAACAAGATCAACGCAACCACGAACGACCAGAAGTACCGAGCAGATCCGTACCCGAACTCGTGGGCTTCGTCTTCGTCTTTCTTCGCTTGCTTGCCACCGAGCAGTAAGAGTCCTTGGTTTGTGGTGTCGGCGAGAGAGTGGCCGGCTTCAGCAAGAAGCGACGACGATCCGGTAATCAAGAAACCCGCGAACTTCGCGACGGCGATGCCGAGATTCGCAATGAGCGCCGCAAGAATTGCCTTCGTGCCATGCCCTCCCCCTGAATGAGCGGCGGGCGCGTTTTGGGGCGATGTCGAGTCGGCAGTCATGTGGCTCTGAGGTTAGCGGGGCGCGTTGTCGTTTCCAGGGCGTCGATCAACGGCTTGGGAATCGTTCCGGTGTCCATCCACGATGCGATGTCGGCTTGCGGATCGCCGCACGCCAGACCGTGCGCCTCGAGCCACTCGTCGGTGAAGTACGTCGCTCGATATCGTTCACCAGAGTCGCAGATAAGTGCGACGATGGACCCCGTCTCGTTTCGGTCCAGCATCTGCTGCGCGACACAGAGCACACCCACCAAGTTGGTTCCGGTGGAACCCCCGACGACGCGACCGAGGCGCCTCGAGAACTCACGCATGGCCCCGAGGCTCCAACAGTCGGGAACCTTGCACATCATGTCGATGACTTCAGGGACAAAGCTTGCTTCGACCCGAGGTCGGCCGATGCCTTCGATCCGCGAGCTTGACGCGATGGTGAGGTTGCGGTCATCGGTTCGGAACGCATCGAAGAAGACAGACTGTTCGGGATCCGGGCAGCAGATTTCGGTCGGGTGGCCCTGATAGCGAACGAAACGGCCGAGTGTGGCTGCGGTACCTCCGGTGCCGGCACCCGCGACCAGCCAACGGGGGATCGGGTGCGGCTCTGATGACATCTGCTCGAAGATGGACTCGGCGATGTTGTTGTTTGCTCGCCAGTCGGTGGCCCGTTCGGCGTAGGTGAACTGATCAAGGTAGTGACCCCCGATTTCGGCGGCCACACGCTGGGCCTCGGAGTAAACCATCTTGGGATCATCGACCAGGTGGCAGCGTCCGTCATAGAACTCGATCGCGGCGATCTTCTCCGTGCTCGTCGTGGCCGGCATGACGGCAACAAACGGCAGGCCGAGGAGCTGGGCGAAGTATGCCTCACTGATTGCGGTGGAACCGCTCGAGGCCTCGACCACCGTTGTGCCTTCGCGAAGCCAACCATTGCAAAGTGCGTAGAGAAACAGGGAGCGGGCGAGTCGATGCTTCAAACTCCCGGTGGGATGACTCGACTCATCCTTGAAGTAGACGTCGATACCCGGGAATCCCGGCAGTCGAATCGGGATCAGATGTGTATCGGCCGAGCGCCGAAAGTCCGCGTCGATCCGGCGAAGCGCTTCTTGGCTCCAGAGCCGCTGTAGTCGTCGTGTGGAATCGCTCATCTGTCCGTCTTGTGAAGGCACCCGCCGAGACTACGACGCGGCAGCTCGCATGTACGCAGAAGTGTAAGTTGCGCGCTGTCCTACACTTTCCTTTAATGACACTTTCCGAGTTGACTGGCGTCTCTACGGATTCGTTCGAGGTCCGATGGCTCGGAACGCGAGTTCGATATACCGAGGCGCTGCGCCTCCAGCGAGCATTCCACCAGGGGACGGCGGATACTCTCCTATTGCTCGAACATGGCGCGGTATACACCCTTGGGGTACGGGCTTCGATGGCGAACGTGTTGGCTGTGCCGGACGGCGTTGATGTCATTACGGCCGATCGCGGCGGCGATGTCACGTTTCACGGGCCCGGGCAGCTGACGGGATATCCGATCCTCACTGTCCCCGGCCGCAACGGAAAGATCGTGGCAGGAGGCATGAGTGACACCGTTGCCTATGTCACGGGCATCGAGCAGCTGTTGATTGATGTGTGCACAGACCTTGGGCTCGCCAATGTGGGCCGGGTCGCCCGTTGCGCCGGAGTGTGGGTCGACCCAGACGGCCCCAACCCTCGCAAGATTGCGGCTATCGGGGTGCGGCTTTCTCGTGGACGTTCGATGCACGGGTTCGCCCTCAATGTGGATCGCGCCTGTCTCAATGGGTTTGCCAACATCATCGCCTGTGGCATTGCCGACAAAGGAGTTACGTCCCTGGCGGCGGAGGATATCGACGTCTCGATGAAAGAGGTTGTCGACGCCGTAATTAAGCGTGCACATATGTTATGGGGACGGGGGCGTGCTCTGGAGCGAGCCGAGGCAGTGTGGCGAGAATCGTCCGACGATCTTTCGCCTTTCACCCAAGGGCGCGGGCCCGGTTCGCGAGCCTTGAGTCGTATTGAGCAGGCAGGAGTGGAAACGGCGACGAGCGTGACGATAAGACAGCGCAAGCCCGAGTGGCTTCGGGTCAAGGCCAACATGGGCCACGAGTTCACCGAGCTGCAGCACACGATCCGAGATCTCGGATTGGTCACGGTTTGCGAAGAAGCCGGTTGTCCCAATATCCACGAGTGCTGGAACGACGGTACGGCGACCTTCATGGTGCTCGGTGAGCGATGTACGCGGGCGTGTGGGTTTTGCCTCGTCGATACGCGTCTACCGATGGCACCGGACCCCGATGAACCGATGCGAGTGGGGGAGGCGGTGCGTCGGATGGCTTTGCAGCATGCCGTCATCACCATGGTGGCCCGTGATGATCTCCCCGACGGGGGCGCAGCCCATATGGCGGAGACCATCCGGGCCATTCACAGGGTCAATCCGGGGACACGCGTCGAGGCGTTGATCTCCGACCATCGCGGCGACGAGCTGGCACTTGACGTGGTTAACGAGTCGATGCCGGAGGTGTTGAACCACAACATTGAAACGGTATTGCGGCTACAACGCGCCGTGCGGCCGAGTGCTTCATATGCGCGCAGTCTTTCGGTACTTGCGCTTGCGAAGACCCGCGGCCTGACCACGAAGAGCGGAATGATGGTCGGGCTAGGCGAAACCGAATCCGAGGTTCGTCAAACGTTGCGTGACCTGCGTCAAGTCGGGGTCGACATCGTCACGATCGGGCAGTACCTTCGGCCGACGTCGAATCATCTGCCCGTGGCCCGGTGGTGGACCCCGGAGGAGTTTGCGAGCCTTCGCGCCTACGGCATCGGGCTGGGTTTTTCCCATGTGGAAGCATCACCGCTTACGCGGTCGAGTTATCACGCTCGAGAGGCGGCTGAAGCCGCCACGGTGGCCACGTCGAGTGTTCAGCCCGTGATGCTCGGAGCGACGCGCGGGGCGAGTCGCTGAGCGTTACCGACCGCCGTCGGGCGGCTTCGCGGTCGGGTTGTTCGGCGTTTGCCCAGCAAAATGGTTCTTTTTTCAATAGGCTGGGCCTGAATCGGTTGCCTCGTTGAGGCGACGTCGGTCTTCATGAGCGGAAGTACTTGTATGCAAAATGGTCTGGCACCACCCTCACCTCGTACCCTTCGTTCACCGCGTTCGGTGGTTGGACGACGGGTCGTGCTGGTGCTTGTTGCGTCCGCCTCAGCCGCATTCGTCGGGCAACCGCCCTCATCAGCACAGAGTTCGTCGAATACCGCGGCGCCGTTAACTGCTCCAACGGTGCCTCCCTCGGCCACGATCCCGAGAGCAACGTCGGCCAGTCCACGCCCGGCCGCACCTCGAACGACCCGCAAGCGAGCGAAGACGACCGTAAAGGCCAAACCGAAGACGACCGTAGCCCCGGTGGGGAATCAAGACGGTTCACTCCGGGCAAGCGTCTCGGGGGCAGGGTCGAAAGGAGTGGCTGTTCGTGAGACGCCAGCGATCTCGGGAACTCTGATCAGCCGAAAGCCGGAAGGCACGATCATCCGCATCGCCTGTGAAGTTGCGGGGGAGGCGGTCAAAGATCTCACGTCGGGCCGCAGCAGCGCGGTGTGGGTGAGGTTGACCAGCGGGGGATTCGTGGCGAGCATTTATACGACGGCCTTTCAGGCTGGCGAGATCAGCGGAACCCGGAAGCTTCAGCCATGTGCCGAGGATGGCAGCGTTGCCTCGACGATCGTTGTCGCGACCACGAAGAAGCCCGCCGCCGCTGCTCCCCCAAGCTCCGGCGTTGTGAGCGCCAAGGGCGCTGTGTCGACCGTAGCGCCGTAGTGCCGTAGTGCCGTAGTGCCGTAGTGCCGCTACGGCGTGGTTGTAGTGCCGTAGTGCCGCTACGGCGTTGTTGCAGTGCCGGGGTCCTCGAGCGCGGGGAGCGAGAGGTGCTGGAGCGAAATCTGCACCAGCGGGCCGATCCCCACCATGAATAACACCGTACCGAGCCCGAGTCGTCCGCCCAACACGTAGCCGAGGCCCATGGTGACGACTTCGATGAGCGTTCGCGAAGCCCGTACGGAGAGCTTGAATCGGCGAAGGCCCATCATGACGCCGTCTCGGGGGCCGGCTCCCAGGCCCGAACCAATGTAGAGACCTGATCCGATTGCGACGACGACGAGACCGCAAACAGCGAATGCGACGCGGACCGCAAGGTTGTTCGGCTTGTCGAGAATGTCCAGGGTGAGGTCGAGAACCAAACCGATTTCGAGAGTGTTGAGAACCGTTCCGAGACCGACACGTTCGCGGAGGGGAATCCAGAGCAGGAGAACGACGAGTCCGACAAGGTTCACCACGAGGCCAATGGGAAGGTCGAGACTTTTGGCGAGCCCACCATGAAGAACGTCCCAGGGCGGATTCCCAAGATCGCCGAGAACGAAGAGGGCGATTCCAATCCCGAAGCAGGCGAGCCCAGCGACACATCGCGGCACTCGCCGGGCGAGTTCGCGTGAAGGAACCGGGTGGCTTCGAAGGCTCCATGCGGTGAGCGTTCCAAGGACGAGAACGAGAAAGATGCGGGCGACGGTGGCTGTCGTGAAGTGCATGGTGCCTAGATCATGGTCGAATTCTGCCGCTACTCTGCTCACATTTGGGGTGCGGTTGCGCCAACGAAGTGGTGGCTCGTGGAGTCATGAGAAGCTGTTCGTATGTCGCACAGATCTGCTTCAATCCTTGGTGATCAACAACACGCTCGTCGTCTGCGTCTCGCGAAGGTACGTACCGCAATGCTTGAGGCTGGCGTCGATACGCTGCTGCTATCGCTGGGTGCCGACCTTCCGTGGCTGACTGGATATGAAGCGATGCCGCTTGAGCGTCTGACCATGCTGGTCCTCCCGGTCGATGGCGACGCCACGCTTATCATTCCGAAGCTTGAAGCGTTGCGGGTCGAGCAGGACCCTGAACTTTTCGCCATGCGACCGTGGACCGAATTGGAGTCGCCGACAATGATCGTTGCCGATCTGGTCGGCGCGCGTACGAACATTGGTATCAGCGATCGGTGCTGGGCGACCTTTGTTCTTGATCTCCAGGCAAAGATGCCCAAGGCGCGGTGGCGTCCGTCGAGCCAGGTGACGAGCCCAATTCGTATGCGTAAAGACGATGCCGAGATGGATGCACTCCGGGCGGCCAGCGTGGCGATCGACCGGGTGGCCCTGCAATTGCACAGTGGTGAGATCGCGCTGATCGGTCGCTCTGAAGCAGACGTGTCGGCTGAGATCTCTCGGCGCATCATCGACGAGGGGCATGACAAAGTCAACTTCGCAATCGTCGCGTCGGGGCCGAATGCAGCGTCGTGTCATCACCACGCAGGCCCGCGAATAATTGAGGCCGGGGAAGTAGTCCTCTGTGATTTCGGTGGCACGATGGCGCAATACTGCTCTGACATCACGCGGTGTGTTTATACCGGTGAGCCCACCGCCGAATTCTCCGAGATGTACGACGCACTCATGGCTTCGAATGCTGCGGGAGTTGCCGCCGGAACAATCGGCACACCATGCCAGGAGGTCGACCGAGCCTCTCGCCGCGTGCTCGACGATGCTGGGTATGGCGAGTACTTCATCCACCGGACCGGACATGGGATCGGGATGGAAGAACACGAGGATCCGTACATGGTGGAAGGGAACTCACTGCCGCTCGAACATGGTCACGCCTATTCGGTTGAGCCCGGCGTCTACATTCCGGGCAAGTGGGGGGCGCGGCTCGAAGACATTGTGATCGCGACCAACGATGGTCCGGAATCGTTGAACCATGCGGATCACCGGCTGATCGTGGTTGAGGCGTGATCAACGTCGCTCGTTCGACACCCATTTCCTGCTCGTGAGTCGCCTCGATGTTCCAACCGTGCTGCTGCAGTGGGCGACCGGTGGTCTCTTCTTCCTTTGGGTGACAACGCGTCACCGCCTGGTTGGTCTCGGTTACGGGTGGTTGATGCGCGCGGTGTTTGCGTCGATCGCTGCGTTGGCTGTTGTCACGGACGGTGGAGCGCCATCGACGGGTCGCACAGTCTGCGCCGGTCTCGTTGTATTTATTTCGATATGTGTACTTGTTATTTCGATCCGGCGGAAGGGGGCGGGGGTTTCGCGTCAGCGCGAGGATGTCGACCGGAAGAAGGAACGAGTCGCCGCGATGCTTGCCGTCGACGAACCAGGCACTGCAGCCATGCAGATGCGCGACCAGTTTGGGCGCGTGTCGGGTGACGTGGAACGTATACACACCGATGGCGCCGAGTTCGCTCCGGTCCTCGACTTGATTGCGCCGGCCGTCGGGGTCGTGGGACTTGTGTTCGGGGGGTTGGCCGCTGGCGGAACGACTTGGCTCAGCGTGCTTCGTGTATTGGTCGGTGCGCTCTTTCTAGGAGCGGTCTCCGACGCGATGTTGCTCGGGCACTGGTACCTCGTGCAGCCCGGCTTGACGCGACGGCCCATCGTGGAGCTGAACGATTGGTTGCTGCGGCTGTGGCCGCTGGAAGTTGCAGTCATGTTGATACCGACCGGCATGGTGTCGGTCATCACCGGTGCCGTCGACGACAAATGGAACGGAGTCTTAGGCTGGATGTGGATCGCCTGTGCCCTCACCACTGGCGTGTTGGCGTTCGTGACACGGATCATTTTGAAGGAGCGGTTCTATTCGGCCGTCATGGCCGCAACCGGGATGTTGTACCTGTCGATCCTCACGGCGTTCGGGACCGACATCGTGGCGCGTGCCGTATTGCAATAGCCTGCACGGACAAGGAGTCAGTGGACTTACGAAATCGGCTTCATTGCGAATGCGTTCCAGGCGTCGACCCTGAACACCCTTAGGGATAGCGTTTGTCACACACGATGGCCAAGGCATCTCCGGTAGGGTTTGTTCATGTCGTCGAACGCAAGTCCGGGGTGGCGGGCCGTCCAGGTTGGTGGAGCGCTGCTGGTCGCAATCGGCGGATCGCTGGGCCTCCTCGCGAATCGCAGGATTTCCGCTGTAAAGTCCACCCACCGGCCGGATCTTGATGCATTGATGGAGCCTCCTGTCGACATCAAGCGCGGTTCGATAGGAACAACCGACGGCGGCAAGGTTGACTTTGTCGATACGGATCCCGAAGGGGTGGATCGTCCGACAGTCGTGCTTCTCCATGGAATTACGAATCAGTGGTGGACGTGGTCGTCAGTTCTGAATAATCTGCGCGCTGACCATCGGGTGATCGCCTGGGACATGCGTGGCTTTGGTGCATCAGAGGCGGGCACGGCCGGAGTGGATTTGGGCGCAGCAGCCGACGACCTGCGCGTGCTCCTCACAGATTTGAACCTGCATCGTGTGGTGATTGTCGGCCATTCGATGGGGGGAATGGTTCTCGGCCGCTTCGTTGCCGATCACGGTCCGACGTTGCGGGAGCGAGTTGGCGGAGTTCAGTTCCTGGGCACTACCGGAAAGGCCCTCGGAGGGTCGTTTGCTTCTGGGGGTTTGGTTCGACTCACTGCCTTCGCCAGTGAGCTCGCCGACCGGGGCATTTCAGGCGCTCGTCTGAAATGGGAAAACGAAGACATCGCTATCTTGTTGCTGCGCTCGGGGTTCGGCCGGGTAGCGACGGCGAAGATGATCGATTGGTCTCGGCGTTGCCAGGCCGAAACAACGGAACAGTCGTTCCGAGAAGGAGCACGGTCAATCAGTGCGCATAACGTTTTGGGGAGCCTCGGAGCACTTGCTACTCCGACCCCCATACCGACTGCGATCGTTGTTGGATCTCAGGACCGGCTCACCCCGCCGTTGCATGCGCTGGCGTTGAAACAGGCGATACCTCATGCGGTGCTAACGAACCTCGAAGGGGTCGGCCACAACGTGATGTACGAAAATCCCCAAGCCATCGTGGAGAGTGTCCGGGCGCTAGTTTCGCGGAGCACGGTAGAAACGAATCAACAATGAGCAGCCGACTGCAGGTTCGCGTACCAACTTCTGTGTTTGCGTTGCTTCTGGCGCTTGTGCCGATTCCCGCCGCGAGTGGAGTGACCACGAGGTCCTCGTCGGCCGAGATCACCCGTGCGTTATCCGACGCAATACGGTTCGTCGAGAAGGTTCGACAGGTAAAGTTTAAGAGTCGGCCAAGGACTGTCGTGCTGAACGAGGCCGACTTTCGCGCTGCACTGCGCAGAGAGCAGGCTTCGGACCCTGCCTCCATTCGCCAGGCCAAGGACCTTGATGCGACGCTGACGGCGCTCGGCTTTCTCCAGGGAACTGCAACTGCGCAGAAGCTTCTTGACGGACTCACGGGGTCCGGCGTCCTCGGCTATTACTCGCCAAAGACGAAGACCATGACGATCCGCGGTACGAAGGTAACGCCGCTTCTCCGCACGATTTTGGTGCATGAACTCACCCACGCTCTCGACGATCAGCGCCACAACCTGGATCGTCCGCAGCTCGACGATGTCACCGACGGCACCGATGAAGCGTTCATCTACCTGGTGGAGGGCACTGCGCGATGGGTGGAGAACAAGTACCGCGATTCGCTCTCGCAGGCCCAGAAGTCCCTCCTGAGCACCGAAGAACTGAAATTGTCGTTCGACCCTGCGCTCACGTCCATTCTCTTCGACAAGGACTACGTCAAGGCGTCCGTCTTCCTGCTTCCCGAGTTGCTCAATCCTTACGAACTCGGGAAGATTCTCGTGGCAGACCTCGTCGAGAAGGAGGGCACGGCTGGCTTGGAGAAGGCATTTGGCTCGTTTCCGACGACCACGGAACAGGCGAGCTCCTATGCGAAGTACTCGAAACGCGAACGAGCGATTTCCGTTGCCACGCCGCCCTTCGACGGCACGAAAGTTGTCGAAGGAGTCTTCGGCGTCGGGGGACTCAACGCACTCTTTACGACCCCACGAACGATGAGCTCCGATTTCAAGGTTTCCGATGCAGTCGAAGGTTGGGGCGGCGATCGATACGTCGTGTTCACAACACCTGATAAGCGTACGTGCCTTCGTCTCGACGTCGCCATGGACACCGATAAGGACCGGCTTGAACTCAAGCAGCAGCTGGAAGGATTCGCCGAATCAAATTCGGCAAATGTAAGTGAGCCCGCCACGGACCGGCTTCGGCTGGACAGCTGTACCGCTCGCTAGGTTTGGTGCGGGCGACCGTGCATGGACCGTCGGTGGGGATTGGCTGTATCCGCTCGTCATTTCGCCGTGAGCAATCAGCGCCTCGCAACACGCACGCCTCTCTGATGACCGGGCGCCGGGACGGTCTGCGTAGCGGTTTTTTCATTTCCGAGATCTTTCCTAGTGTCTTGGCTCATGGACCATGTCTGGCAGCCCGAAATCGACGAACTCGCAGACCGTAGGGCTCGGGCACGTGAGCTCGGTGGACTGGAGCGGATTGCCCGTCAACACGATGCGGGAAAGCTCACCGTTCGCGAACGCTTCGACGCCTTTTGCGACCCGGGTTCCTTCGACGAAGTCGGTTCGGTGTCCGGAGTCGGAACGTACGACGCAGAGGGCAACATGGTTGGGTTCACGCCCACGAATCTGGTGTGCGGTGTCGCCGAGGTCGATGGACGACCCGTTGTGGTCTCCGGTGATGACTTCACGGTTCGCGGTGGATCTTCTGAAGCGACACTTCCTGCGAAACGTCAGTTCGCAGAACAAATCGCCATCGAGCTTCGCCTTCCCCACGTGCGCCTTGTGGATGGCATGGGCGGCGGCGGGTCCGTCAAGTCGATAGAGCTCAAAGGTCGAACCCTGATTCCCGCCTTGCACGGGTGGGAGACGGTGGTCGAGCACCTCGGTGTTGCGCCATCGGTCGCGCTGGCACTGGGGTCAGTGGCGGGACTCGGTGCAGCACGTATCGCTACCTCGCACTATTCCTTGATGGTGGCAGGGACCTCGCAAATGATGATCGCCGGCCCAGCGCTCGTTGATCAGGCGTCGTTGGGCTCAGTGAGCAAGGAGGAGCTAGGTCACGCTCGTATCCATACGTCCAACGGGTCGGTGGACGATGTTGTGGCGAGCGAGGAGGAAGCCTTTGCTCGCACGCGTCAGTTCCTTTCATATCTGCCATCAAGCATCGACGAGTTGCCTCCACGTGGGTCGACGGACGATGACCCGAACCGCTGCGACGAGGAGCTTGCCTCGATCATTCCGCGCGACAGCCGCAAGGTTTACAAGATGCGAAAGATCATCGAAAAGGTCGTCGACTCGGATTCGTTCTTTGAGATCGGCCGCGGTTGGGGCAAGTCGGTCATAACAGGCTTTGTGAGGATCGACGGGTGGCCGGTCGCTCTCTTCGCCGAGGATCCATATGTATACGGAGGCGCCTGGACAGCCGACGCCTCGCGCAAGGTGGCCCGCTTTTGTGATCTGGCGTCGACCTTTCACTTGCCGCTCGTTCACCTGGAGGACTGCCCGGGCTTCCTCATCGGCAAGGAGTCGGAGGAATCAGGCACCATCCGATTCGGCTCCCTTGCTCTCGCTGCCCTCGGCCAATCGAAGAGTCCCTTTTGTTGCGTGGTGATCCGCAAGGCGTTTGGCGTCGCCGGGGCGGCCAACCAGAAGCCGGGTGCCACGCACTTTCGCTATGCCTGGCCGTCGGGCGACTGGGGTTCCCTGCCCATCGAGGGTGGGCTCGAAGTTGCCTACCGCACCGAACTCGATGGCCTGGAGGGCGCTGCGCTGAATACCGAAATCGATAAGATACGTACACGTTTGAATAGATTCCGGAGTCCGTTCCGGTCAGCCGAAGTGTTTGAGATCGAGGAGGTCATCGACCCCCGAGATACCCGAACGATTCTGTCGAAATGGGTGAACTTGGTGCGTCGTTCACAAAAGCCGCAGCCAATGGCGTGGACGTATCGGCCGTAGACGTTTGCGGTTTGGTTCAGATCCCGTTGAGCCAGGAGAAGTCCAGCCGGAGCAGCTATTCACGTTCGAAGAAAGGAAGCGAATAGTCCCACTCGACCTGGCCCCATTTGTCGGCTGCTTCGGCCAGCTCGGCCACGGTCCATTTCCGGTCGATCTGGATCGTGTCCGACACATGCCAAGGCTGCATCAGCGCAACTCCTCCGCCGTAGACAAAGAACACCTTTCCCTTGATCGGGCACCCGGTCGTCGCGAGGTAGGCCACGAGTGGGGAAATGTTGTCGGGGGCAAACTTGTCGAAGCCCCGCGCCTCGGCACGCTTACGTCGTTCGGCGTCTCGTTCTTCGGCGCCCGGGATGGACATGGTGAGGCGGGTTCGCGCAGCTGGACAGATCGCGTTCGCACGTACCCCGTAGCGTCCGAGTTCCTTCTGCGTGATCTCCGTCATCGACGCGATGCCGGCCTTCGCCGCGCCATAGTTCGCCTGGCCCGGATTGCTCAGCAGTCCCGAAGTGGACGACGTGTTGATGATCGATGCCTGGACGTTCTTCCCCGCCTTGGCCTGGTTGCGCCAATATTGCGCCACGGCACGTGACGGGAGGAAGTGCCCGCGAAGATGGACGTGAATCACGGCGTCCCATTCAGCATCGGTCATGTTGACCAACGTCCGGTCACGGAGAATCCCTGCGTTGTTGACGAGGACGTCAAGACCGTCGAAGGTGCTGATGGCCATGTCGACCATCCGCTGTGCGCCGTCGGCGTCGGCAACGTCGTCGTAGTTGGCGATTGCCGCGCCTCCGGCGGCCACGATTTCGTCGACGACCTGTTGCGCGGGAGTTAAGTCCTGACCGGTCCCGTCCTGTGCTCCGCCCAGATCGTTGACCAGTACCGCTGCGCCCTCTGCTGCGAACAAGAGTGCGTGTTCACGGCCGATGCCTCGGCCCGCGCCGGTAATGATCGCTACGCGTCCATCGAGTGCTCCCATGATGTTCCTCTTCTCCTACGTGTGGTTGTTGTCTTTTTGGTGAATCAGTCGTTCGCAAACTTCGGCGGCCGCTTCTCTTGGTGCGACAGCAGCCCTTCCCTGACATCGGGTCCGCCGAAGCCGTAGAACTCATAGGCGAGCGACGCGTCGAATGCGGGACCGAACGCGCGGTACCAATGGTTGAGCGTGTGTTTCGTAAACCGAAGGGCGGCCTGGGCCATGGTGCTGAGCTGTACGGCAACCTCCAACGCTCGGTCTTGGAGCTGATCGTCGTCGACGCACAGACTCACGAGTCCGATTCGTTCGGCTTCCTCGCCACTGAGTGCATCGCAGGTCAACAGGTAGTACTTCGCCTTTGCCATTCCGCACAGAAGGGGCCAGCAGATTGCGGCGTGATCACCGGCGGCGACACCAAGGCGGGTATGGCCGTCAATGATCTTGGCCGAACGTGCAACGATTGAAACGTCGGCCAACATTGCGCACACCAGGCCAGCCCCGACGGCGGGCCCGTGAATTGCCGAAACGATTGGCTTGGAGCAATTCAACACGTTGAACACGATGTCTCGGGCTTCGCGCATTGCTCGGGTGCGCGCGCCGTAGTCGTTGATCAGCTGATCGATCAGCTCGAAGCTGCCGCCCGCCGAGAATGCCTTACCTGCGCCGCGAATCATGGCGATTTTGACGTCGGGGTCGCGGTCGATGGTGACCCACACGTCGGCGAGGTGCTGATGACCGAGCGGTGACACCGAGTTGAGGCCGGGCCCATCGAGGGTGATCCGCAAGACTCCTTCGGCTGGACGGTCAAATGTCAGCGTGGGGAAACGTGCGGGGTAGTCGATCACCCCGGTGACATTACCGTTGCCGAGACCGGACAAGCCACCCGCGTGAGTCGCGCCGCTCTTCTCTGCAATGCGCCTAGCGTTGTCGAGGTGAGCGACGTTCGACTTTCGGTGCTCGGACGCGGTGTTCTGATTGGCCCCGCCGATCCGATCCCCACGCTTTGGGCCGACGCTGACGTCGACGTCGTTGAGGTGCACGGAGTCGGCACGGTCGATGCGCTCGCAGTGCTCGAGATGCTCGATGTGCTCCATGATGCGTGGCGAACTCGTCGACCGATCGTGGTTCGGCTGCGATTCGATCCTGCCTCGGTGCGCGAGGCCGATTCATTCACCGTCGAGCCGTGGCGGGTCGATCCGGGGTTGGAGCTTTTCAACGATCGCCTCCACTTCTTGCTTTGGGCGAACAACTACGACGCGCGGGGTGGGTCCGAGCCGATTTGGTGGTGGGGGCGTAAGGCGATCCGATTGGGGGCGACGTTCGCCGGCGATCCGACCCTGGCCGACGTCGTGCTCCCCAATGGGACTGCGGTGTGGATTGATGGCGGTCCACGCGCTCAGCTTCCCCTTGCAGTTGTGCACTCCGACAGCGTTGAAGTGGGTCGGCTCGGTGTGGCCCCGCCCCCCGGGATCGCTCGGCCCACTATGGTCCTTGCTGCCGATCAGTATCGTGCAATCTCGCATGACTACGGCCCGGCCCGGATCATTGCGCCGGCTGGCTCCGGAAAAACACGTGTACTTACGGAACGCCTACGGCACGTTTTGGGTGAGCGTCGTTGGGAACGAGAAACTGTTTGCGCGATTGCGTACAACAAGAAGGCGCAGGAAGAACTGGCGCAGCGGTGCGGAGAGTTCTCTCCTCGAGTTTCGACGCTGAATGCGCTGGGCTGGGAGATACTCGGTCGACCTCCCGTCGTCGAGGAACGCGATGTCCGAAACATCTTGAGCGGACTTGTACCGAAGCAGCAGCGCCGGGCCAACGTTGACCCAATCGCGCCGTATATTGACGCGCTCGGCAAGGTCCGACTCGGGCTTCGTGACCCGGCAATGGTCGAGGAGGAGACCGACGACGTCCCGGGTTTTGCCGAAGTGTTCGGCCCATATCGTGGTGTTCTCAAAGGCCGAGGGGTGGTCGACTTCGATGAACAAATCTACGGATGCGTCGAACGACTGCTGAGCGATGGCAATTTCCGTCGTCAGCAGCAACAACGCTTTCGGCATCTTCTCGTCGATGAGTTCCAAGACCTCACGCCAGCGCACATTCTGCTCGTTCGGCTGCTAAGTGCACCTACCTTTGATGTATTTGGTGTCGGAGACGACGATCAAGTGATCTATGGCCATGCTGGCGCCGATCCGAGGTTCTTGATTGGTTTCGACAAGTTCTTTCCCGGCGCGGTGTCCTATCAGCTGGAAGTGAACTACCGGTGTGCGTCCGACATCGTCGACGGAGCGCGCTCGCTGTTGAGCTACAACCGGCAACGTGTGTCGAAGTCGATTGTCGCAGGGCGACGCGACGAGAAGGTTGCCGGTGCGCAGAAGGCGCTTGTTGTGCAACGACATCGCAGCGGCGACGCCGCGTCGACGCTGGTTGCCGAGGTTGAGAAGCTGCGCAAGCGCGGCGTTGACCCGAGCGGCATAGCCGTTTTGACCCGCGTGAACTCTCTTCTTCTGGCACCCCAGGTCGCACTAGCCATGTCCGGTGTGGCCATAACATCGGTGGTCGACGAACGTCTGCTTGACCGCACGGGCACCCGTGCTGCCCTTGCCTACCTTCGGATCGCGGCCGGAGCAGCTGATGGGCAAAGAGGTTTTCGAAAGACAGATCTGCTCGATGTGCTCCGGCGCCCCTCTCGTGGTCTGCCGATCTGGATCGACAAGTGGTTTCGTTCCGAGACGATGCGAATCTCTGACGTGCGTTCGATAACGACGCGTCTCGACGATGACAAAGTAAGCGCGAAGATCGATGCCCTCGCCAACGATCTTGATGGCCTGGTTCGCGTGTCGAGGGCCCCCGCTGCGACCGTGCGCTCGACGCTGCATCATGTGAAAGATGTGATCGGCCTCGGCCAGGCGATGTCGATGCTGGACGCGTCGTCTTCCGCAAGCCATCTCGACGATCTCGAAGCGTTGGAGCAGGTCGCCGATCTTCATCCCGAGCTCGACGGCTTCGAAGAGTGGCTTCGCGAAGGACTTCGGCTCCGCCCCCTGGAACTCTCTGACGGTGGCGGCGCGGTCACCCTTTCGACGATTCACCGTGTGAAGGGGCAGGAGTGGCCCTATGTGCTGCTGTTTGCGGTCAACGACGGTATCTTTCCGCATCGATTATCGGAGGATCGCGAAGAGGAGCGACGAATCCTCCATGTGGGCATGACCCGCGGACGTGAGCAAACGATCTTGCTGAGCGATGTCGCCAAGCACTCACCGTTTCTTGCCGAAATCGACGGCACTGCTCCGCACACTGCAACAAGCGGTCTTTCTGTGTCGCTGCAAAACACAACGGTTCACAAGTCAGGCGGCGCGCTGTCGAAAGCGTCACCGGGTGGGCGACCCGCGAAACCCGATGGCGGGCCCTACGACGAGACGCTGTTCGAGCGCCTTCGGGTGTGGCGTCGTGATCGCGCGAAGGCGGCGGGCGTTCCACCGTATGTGGTGTTTCCCGACGAGACCCTTCGTTCGATTGCGCGAACGCGCCCGGCGACCGCAGCGGCGCTCGCCCGCATCGGTGGCGTTGGCCCTGCGAAGCTCGATCGCTACGCCGACGAGGTGCTCGCGATCACCTGCGATTGAAGGCTATGGCGTGGGGTCCGGAATCGTGTCGAACTGTTTCATCAGTTCTTCGAGTTCCGCATCGGTCATTGGCTGGTCGGCTGCGCTTTGCCTCGCCGGGTCGGTCCCATCGGCGGAGAACGAAGCAGTTGTCTCTGTGCTGAATGGGTCGGTGACGAACGCATCGTCGCCTTGCGGCAGCGTGTTGGATATCTCGTTGAAGGTCTTATCAACCTTGGCTTGGGTGCCGGCGATTTGTTGCTGAATCTGATCGCCGATGGACTTGAACTGCGTGCGTAAGCAGTCGATGTCTTTTGGCTCGTACACCTTCATCTGGGCGGTGACGGCGTCGAGCATGGTTCGGATCGGGCTGATGAACCACTTGCCGTTGCGCAGCACTGTCGTGAATCCAATCTTCGCCTTCGAGATCTTGCGTGCACACGTCTGCGGTTGCGCAGCGGTTCCCTTTTCGCTGGGGAAGAACCGATCGAGGCCGAGCTGCCCGAGGACCCGTGGGTCGTTGAGCTGTGTACCGGCAACTCCGAAAAACGTGTTGATGATCTCGTCTTTGCCGCACGCCTTTTGTTCATCGAGTCCTGATGAAATCGTGAGACATTCATCGGCAAACTTCACGGTGGTCTGGGAGCCGTCGGGAAATCGAAGAGCGGCGTCTATGGTGTCGTCCTTGATCTTGGCCGTACCCGTAGTGCCGTCGCTCGCCCTTACCGACCCGTTGAACTCCCCGTTCCGGTAGGTCGCTGTGCCATTGGTTCCGTCGGAGAGGTTGAGGCTGGCGTTGAGAACGCCGTTCGTATAGGTAGCTCGGCCCTGCGACCCGTCGCTTCCGTCGAAGGTTCCAGTGAAGTTGTCCTTCACCCGTTTTGCCGTCGCCTTCGTGCCGTCGGAAAGCCCTACGCGCATATTGAAATCCCCGCGCGCATACTTTCCTTCGAACGAGTCTCCGGCTGGTGTGTTCGCAGTGGCGTCGATCTTTGAGTCGGCGTAATTCACCTTTAACGTGACCTGATCGTTGTCGACGCTGAGGTTGAACGGAAGGTCATCTATGAACACGACGGAGCGATCCTTGCCAACCGATTCGCTGTGCAGCTTCGGTGTAACCGTGAGCTTGTACTTGTCCTTCACGAGAGACAGTGCGTCCTTTGCGTCGGGAAGGAACAGGTCGGAGTAGTTCTGCAGGGCCGGGAGTTCGTCGGGAGGTACGAGTTCGATCATCCGCGTGATGTCGAGGTCCGCCGTCGCTTGCATCATCGCGGTGACCGCAGCTTCGGGTGTGTCGGCACCTTTCGCCTGGATACCCGCGGTCTTCAACGGTGTGGCGACTGCGTTGCCGTTTTCGTTCTGGGTGCGACGACTCCCCTCGGCTACGGAGTAGTTGAGGCTGACGTACCACTTGGTGCCGGTCTTGTGCACGACGAACGGGGTGTCCTTGAGGTCCGTGGTGGTGGTCGACTTCTTGGAACTGGCAAGTACGCCTTTGAAGGCGTCGTTGAGGTTCTTGCCGAGCGGAAGTGCATTGGGATCGAAATTCGTGACGAGGGTACCTTGCGTGATCGTGACTTCGGCGAGGTCGTCACGGAGCATCTTGTGGGTGGCCCTGTAGTTGGTGAAGCTGCCCGAGACCCCTTTGATCTGTTTGAGGTCGGCATCTTTGAAAAACTCAAGCCGGTTCATTTCGGCAACCATTGGAACCACTGAGTCGAGCAAGATGTCGCGTTCGCCCGGGTCGAGGGTTTCAGCGAGGCCGATCGCATCGGCTTTTGCCAACGCGGTGTAGAAGGACTCGACTGCCTGAACGGGCGTGTTCGATTTCGGCTTTACGAGCTGGGTATACGCGAACGCGCCGCCCCCGGCCAGCAGCAACACGCCAGCGCCGATACCAAGGATCTTTCCTACTGGCGCACCAGACTTCGCGCCGCCTGACGGAGGACTCGTCGAAATCGCGAGGGGGTCGGTTGGGATTGTTGGAGTCGTGGGATCGGATGGGTTGCTTGATCCCGGCTGCACGTCGCTCATGTCGTTCCTTTGTGGGCCAGTAGCCCTGTGCCAACTGCTGACCGACGTTACATCGGCACGGCAAAGCCCTGTCTAAACCCTCGGCATTCACAATGGCGACCTGCGGTAGCATGCTCATATAATAAGACTTTTGTCTCACATTATGAGATGACATTGCGATGAACGGAGATGTGAGAGATGGCTCTGTGGATACCGATCACGTTTGCTGCGGCACTGTTCCAGACCGCACGAACGGCCACCCAGCAGCGTCTCCGTTCGCTGCTTTCCGTGAGCGCGGCTGGCTTTGTCCGCTATGCCTATGGGGCCCCGCTGGCGCTCTTCGCGGTCGTGGTCATGCTGGCCACCGAGCGGTATCGCGTGCCGCCAATTCCGGTGCGGTTCTGGTTCATCGTGGCCGGTGCAGGTTTGGCCCAGATCTTTGGCACCGTCTGTTTGATTCGGAGCTTCGATGCCCGCGACTTCGCGATCGGGACCGTGTACTCCAAAACCGAAGTTGTCCTCGTGGCGTTGTTCTCAATGGTGTTGTTGCGCGAGCCGCTCCGGCCGGCCGGGTGGGTCGGCGTGGCCGTTTGTCTCGTCGGTATCGTGTTGCTTGCTGCGAAGAACGGGTCGGCGGCGACGATCCTCAAGCGATTCGACGACCGTGCGGCGAAGTTCGGGATCACCGCCGGAGCACTGTTCGGACTTGCGGCTGTCGGAATTCGAGCGGCGTCCAAGGACCTCGGAAAGGACAACCCGGTAGTACTTCGTGCACTTATTACTCTCGCAGCAATGAATTCGATGCAGACGGTTTTGCACGGGGGCTACCTCTATCTCCGCGAACGCGACCAGTTGGTGAAGTCTTTCAAGGTGTGGCGATCAAGCGCAATCGTTGGTGTGCTCAGTGTCTGTGGCTCCGCCTGCTGGGCCATTGCCGTGACGCTCCAAAACGCGGCTCGGGTGCGCACGGTTGGACAGGTAGAGCTCCTCTTCACGTTCGCGGCCGCGCATTTCTGGCTCAACGAGCGCCATAGCCGCCCTGAGTATTTCGCCAGCGCCCTCATCCTTGTCGCCGTTGTGGTGGTCCTCGCCTACGGCTGAACAGCGCGTTGGCTAGCCCACCCGAGCCCATCCGAGCCGACATAGCGCCGTCGCCGCGACAGTCTCCAGCGTCACGGCTGCGAGGATTGCGATTGGGGGCTCGTTGGTCGCAAAACCCCACCCAAGGTCGATCGGCAACCTCAAAGAATTTGTTGTGGAATCCCTCGAAACCGAACATATGTTTGGGTAGCCATGGTAGGATGTGTACGTGGGATCCTCCATTGACGATTGCCTGGCTGCTGCGGAGTCTGCGGTTGCGTCGGCTACGAACTGTCTGCGTTCTGGCGCTCTCGTCAACGTGGCGAGTGTGACGGCTGCTCATGTGCTGGTTGATCGATTCGATTTGTTATGTACACGGATGGTTGGGGAGTTTGCGTCGTCGACGGTGGTTCGTGATGAGGGTTTTCGGAACGTGTCGCAATGGTTTGCGTTCCATACCCACGCCCGCCCAACTGAAGGCGAACATCGAGTCGGTCTCGTGCAGTTGTTGAAAACGTTGCCGGGATGGTCTGATGCGGTCGATGCGGGCACGATTGGTATGTCCCATGTTGGTGTCGTTGCGAATGTGATGAGCAAGCGTCGAGCCGCGTTCTTGGAGCGTGACGGTGCGATGTTGTTGGGGTTCGCGCGATCGTTGACGTTCATGAAGTTTCGTGATGCCGTGGCGGTGTGGGTTTCGTACTGTGATGATGCGCTTGGTGACCCCACGGTCGAGAAGGAACAACAAGAGGCGCGTCGGGTGCAGTTGTCCCCAACGGCGAATGGGATGTGGGTCCTCAACGGTGTACTCGACGCGTTGGGTGGTGAAGCGTTGTCGAAGGCTCTTGAGGTGGCGATGCCGAAGCTGTGTGAAGGCGATTCCCGGTCTACGGCGCAGGGTCGTCATGATGCGCTGGTTGATATTGCGTTGGAATCGTTGGCGAACGAGAACCGGGGAACAGTTGGTGGCGAACGGCCTCATGTGACCGTCACGGTCGATGCGGGGTCGGGTATCGCGCATACGTCGCAGATGGTTCGTTTGTCGTCTTTCACGCGGGACATGTTGTTGTGTGATTGTGTGACGACGAGTGTGTGGTTGAGTGCGAATGGCACACCGTTTGATGTGGGTACCCCTACATTGGAGATTCCGGCCCGCAACCGCAGGGCGGTTATGGCGCGAGATCAGTGTTGTCGTGCGCCGGGGTGTGATCGTCCGGCACGTTGGACCGATATTCATCACATCCGCGAACGGGAGAACGGTGGCACGCACGAGCTAACGAATTTGTGTGCGTTGTGTAGGTTTCATCACCGTTACGTGCATCGGCACAAGCTTAGGATCCGGTGGGACCTTGACCACACGACCCTGATCTTTGAATGGCCCAACGGCCGTCAAGCAAACAGTCCACCACCACAAATCATGTTCGCCCGGTAGGACCGGCTGGTTCCGGTAACACTTCGCATTCGAGGTGCGAAACGCGCCCGCGACCTCGTCACACTCGGGTAGCCGAAAGAGCGGACTTTGCGGACTTTGTGGAGTTGCGGAAAGGCAACTGGGATTTCGCGCGCACATCGCCGTACGCTCATGCCATGGAACTTCGTAATCGAGTGGTGGTTATTACCGGTGGTGGCTCAGGGATTGGCGAGGCGTTGGCCGTCGCGGCCCACGCCGAGGGTGCGCGCCACGTTGTCGTCGCCGATCTCAATGCTGATCAAGCACAGCGCGTCGCCGCGTTGGTGGGAGGTACAGGAGTGGGTATCGATGTTCGCGATGAGCAAGCGATCATCGCAATGGTTGAGCAGACCGAAGCGGCGCACGGGCCCATTGACCTGTTCGTTTCGAACGCCGGCTACGTGACCGGCGGTGGCGTCGAGGACTCCAACGAGCGAATCCAGAACATGTGGGAAGTCCACGTCATGGCACATGTCTACGCAGCACGGGCCGCGCTGCCGTCGATGATCGCACGCGGTGAGGGTTACCTTCTGAGCACGGCATCCGCAGCGGGACTCCTCACACAAATCGGGTCACTGTCGTACTCGATCACGAAAGCAGCCGCAGTCTCTGTAGCCGAATTCCTTTCCGTTACCCATCATCACCAGGGGATCCGAGTATCCGTGTTGTGTCCGCAAGCCGTCGAGACAAACATCATCCGCAACAGCCCCGACCGCATGGGTCAATCCAACGATGACACGAGCATGGGAACGGGCGTCGCGAGCGCAGACGGGGTTAAGACGCCGGCCGATGTTGCCCAGGCCTGCATCGACGCGATCCGTGAAGAGAAGTTCCACGTGCTGCCGCACCCGGAGGTGCAAACGTACATGGAACGCAAGGCCACCGACGTTGATCGGTGGCTGGCCGGCATGCGTCGTTTCCAAAACACTGTCTATGCCGGGGGACCGCTCCCCGGCGACGCGATGGCGCCCAAGGTCTGACCGCCCCGATCTGTACTCCGGCAGCACAAAAGGTAAGGTTTGTCATGGTTCATGTTCCTACCCGTGGTGATGTGCCCGTTCGGCTTGGTCCCGACGCCCAACAGCTTCCCGGCTATGGGCCGAGCATGATGGCGCGAGATGTATATACCGACCCACTTCGTTTCGAACTCGAATGCGAGCGGGTGTTGTCGAGCAGTTGGCTGTTGGCGGCGCGAGTGGAACAAATCGCTAGCGTCGGCGACTGGTTCACTTTCGAGAGCCACGGCGAAACGGTGATCATCACGCGTCAGCCCGACAACTCGTTCGCTGCCTTCCACAACGTGTGTCAGCACCGCGGTCCGGCCCTCGTCAAGGAACTCCATGGGTGCGGTGCCCGACGCTTCACGTGTCCCTATCACGGGTGGGTCTACGACACCGCCGGGAAGCTCGTGGGTGTGCCGGAGCGTGAGGACTTTTCCTCGGCGCACTTGGCCGACGTCCGAGCACCCAAGGTGGCTGTCGATACATGGGGTGGTTGGGTCTGGGTGAACTTCGATGCCGAACCCGAGATGTCCCTCGCTGACTGGATTGGATCCGAGATCAGCCTTGATCTCGGTCAATTCAAGATGGAAGACATGGTTCTCTACGACGTGCTTGAGTTCGACGTGCCCGTGAGCTACAAGGCGATCGTCGACGGGTTCAACGAGGTGTACCACGTTGCCCAACTCCATCATGTCGCCGGCGAGAAGCTGAAAGCCTTCCGCGACACGTCGTTTCACATCGTCGGGCAGAACTACATGTGCTTCGTGCCAAGAGGCGAGGTCCTCGACCAGTTGGCCGAAAATTGGGATCATCACAAGTTCGCGATCTGTCACTACGTCGTGTTTCCGAACACGGTTTTCAACTGCAACCCCGAACACATTCAGGTGTTCAATCCGATTCCGATCGACGTCGACCGGACCCGGTTCCTATGTTGGCAGATCATTTATCCCGGCGACCGCAACGACCCGGAGTACGAAGCGTACTTCCAGAAGATGCTGAAGCACTGGGAGATCTTGAAGGGTGTCGTCGGCGAAGACATCGAGATATACGACCAACTCGCTCGTACGAAACGCTCGAGCGGCTACACCCGACACATCCTCAGCGAACGTGAGTGCAAAATTGCGCACTACCACGAGCAGATGGACGCTCGAATCCAGCGTCCGCGTAAGGAAACGAACTAGCTCAGGCGGACTCAGTTTGGGAGCGAGCGCCGAGCACGAACAGCATTGAGGCAGCGGCGACAACGCCGATGCCGACGCGAAGTGTCGTCGCCTCCGCGATGGAGCCGAGCACTACGGGCACGGCCAGAAAACCGAATCGCTGACCCACGGCCATCGCCGCAAGACCGGCACCCGGCGACGCCCCGGGAAGTGTTGCTGCGGTTCCGTAGAGTTGCGGAAACAGCACCGAGACGCCCAGTCCCCATATGCCGAAGCCAACGATTGAAAGGATCGCGGCGGGAGCGACAATCACGACAGCGCCCCCAATTGCGGTGAGCCCGAGCGCGGCATTGAGAAGTCTTTTGGAGCCGAAGCGTTCGAGCGCGTGATCGCCCGCGAGACGTCCCAACAACATGCATCCGGCGAAGGTCAGCGTGGCGAGGCCAGTCCAGTTCTCCACCTTGAACATGTCACGAAGGACCACCGCACTCCAGTCGTTCGGTGTTGATTCGAATGCGGCGATTCCGATGGCCATCGTCGACATTGCAACAACACTGGTGCTGAGTCGCAAACCCTGCTTCCCTTTGACATCGGGATCATCGGGGTTTGATTCATCGCTTCGCAGAAGGCCACGGCGTGCGGCGTAAATCGTGATGAGCAAAACAACGGCGACTGCGCAGAAGTGAATGCGAATAGAGAGTTCGACGGCGCGAGCTATCGAGCCGACTCCGGCCCCGACGAAGAATCCCATACTCCATGCTCCGTGCATGCGATTGAGTATCGGACGGTCATATCGACGCTGGGCCATCACAGCTTGTGCGTTCATCGACATGTCGTTGAGAACGTCGCAGAATCCGATCAGGGTAAGGGCTCCAAAAACGAGGAATGCCGAGTTGGCGATCGAGATGAGCGGGAGACCCAGCGCCCCGGCCGTTGCGGCAACCGTAAGTACACGTTTGGTTCCGAATCGCTTCAAGGACGGTGCGACCAGAAATGATCCGACAAGTCCACCAAGGCCGCCCCCGACCAACGACAGTCCGAGGCCCTGATTCGTGATGCCGAGGTGATCGCGGACTTCGGGGATGCGTGGCAACCAGTTCGAAAACACCATCCCGTTCACGAAAAACAAGGCCGCCACGGAGACAAGCAGCGACCTGACTTCCTGGTCGGTGGAACGTTTTGCCCTTGGCGCCTGCGGTGGGGCTTGCGTGTCCATGGCGGGGGACATCGTAGATGGCGATGGCCCTATGGTCGGTACACTCGCGAACTCCGCCACGTTCCGATTCCCGACCGCCCGCTATCCCGGTCGCCCAGGTCGACGCATGAGCATCGCAACAGAACCCCTACGTAGGGTCATCAGGCTAATCAGGCGTTGGGCCGTAGACTCGCTAAACGGTGGCGCCACCGTCGACGGTGAGAACCTCGCCCGTGATGAAGGAACCCGCATCCGAGACGAGAAGGAGCGCAGGACCAACGATCTCGTTGGCGTCGGCAATGCGACCGACGGGGATCGACGATGCGATGCGACCAAGCATTGCGTTGTCGAAGGCCTTCTCGACCATGTCGGTGCGGAACGTCCCAGGGGAGATTGCGTTTACACGTATCTGTTCGGGCGCAAGGTCGAGCGCCAATGACTTTGTGGTCTGAGCCAACGCAGCCTTGGCCGGAGGATAGAGGTAGCGGCCTCTCGAACCTGCGAACCCAGCGATGCTGGAGATGTTCACTACGGCACCTTTGCCGCCCTTGGCCAGGTGAGGTCGCGCCGCCTGCACGAGGAGCAGCGGCCCGAGCAGGTTGGTTGCAAACGCTCCCGCAAATGCCGTTGGGTCGAGGGCATCGAGCGTTCGGTCGAGCACAGTGCCAGCGTTGTTGATGACGATATCGAGTCGGCCGAACTCGGCGATGGTCGCGTCGACGAGTGCCCGAATGTCTTCGGGCTCCTGCATCCGAACCGGCACTGCAAACGCCCGTGCACCGGTTCCCAGCGCCTTGATCTCGGCCACCACAGTGTCACACGCCTCCTTCTTACGGCTCGCCACCACAACAGACGCACCGGCCTTCGCGAGACCCATCGCCATCGCTCGACCGAGCCCCCGTGAGCCCCCGGTAACCATCGCGACACGGCCCGTGAGATCGAACAGACGCGACAAATCATCATGCATGTCCACACCTTATGGCGGACTCGTCGTCCGTTCCTCTTCGGCCGCGTCATGCGCACTTTGGCGGCGAGGCTGCAACGCAAATAGCCTGCGGGCATGACGTCGCCCGAATCTGCCTTCCTCGCAACCTCCGAGACTCCTATGGTGTTGATGGGGCCATTTCGAAGGCCAGCCCAGATGCTCTCCGACCAGACCTATTCGGGTCACAAGAGTGTTCACGATGAGGAGTCGGCCGCCAAGCTCGGCTTGGCCGGTGCACCCATTGAGGGGCCGACCCACTTCTCGCAATTCGAACCTCTGGCCGCCGCTCTGTGGGGCGATCGCTGGTTTACCAACGGGTGCATCAGTGCCCACTTTCAGAACATGGTGATCGAGGGTGAGGAGGTGCAGGCACAGGTCTCGCTTCCTCGTTTGGGAGCGACATCGGGACAGATCGACGCCCGCAAGTCCGACGGTACGCCTGTACTGACGGGAACCATCTCGGTAGGTCCTGATCATGGCGAGACGGACCTCGCTCGCCGTTTGGCGATTGCCCAATCTCGTGAGGTTGGTTCGCTCTACGTCATTGATCAAGTGAAGGTCGGGCTTCGAGGCCCCGACGACGACATGGCTCGCATCGGATTCGACACCCATCTCGGCAACCTCTATCCGTTCACGCTGCGCGAAAAGTTGGCGTCGATCACCGAACTGGTGTCGCATCAGACCGACGGGGCGACGACTCCCTGGGGTTCACCGGTTGTCCCTTTTGAGATGCTCAGCGTGCTTACGAGTTCGTTTTCAACGAAGACCGGGATCCTCGTTCGCCAACCGTCGGTCGGGCTCTTCATCGATCTCGAAGTGCGTATGCTCAATGGACCCGCGCTGGTCGGTCACCCGTACCGCGTTGGGTGGGAGATCGTTGCACTCGGTGCCAGCAAGCGAACGGAGTCCTACTGGACGCGCTTTACGCTCTACGACGCTGACCGAGGAAACATCGACTCGGCTATCGCCGAAGTGCTGTTGCACCAGGGCGTCTTCACCGCGTCGTATCCCGGATATCCCGGCGTGGGCTGACGGGTCAGTCAAAAATGGCGTTTGCTCGCGCCGCTTCCGGCCCGGGAACCGTTTAGTGCGACGCTCCCTGGGCCCGTTTCACGACGGCGGGTACGAGCCGGCGGGGGAGAAACCGCGGCGACAGCACGGTTAGCTTGTTCTTCAACCCGACGACAGCCACCGGTTTTCCCTTGAGCGTTGAAGAAACCGCAACCCGGGCCACGGTGTCGACATCCATGATCTTGGCGCCCTTGAACAGTTTCGATGCTTCCATCTCGGCCTTGGCCTGAAAGCCTGACTCGGTAGGCCCGGGACATACCGCAGTGACCGTGACACCGGTGCCCTTAAGCTCTTCGTTCACCGCTTCGCTGAGACTTAGTACGTACGCTTTGGTTGCGTAGTACACCGCCATGAGCGGCCCGGATAGGAAGGCCGCGGTCGAGGCGATGTTCATGACGCGTCCCGACCCACGAGCAACCATTGCCGGGAGAAGGTCGTGCATGAGCTCGGTCAGTGTGGCCATGTTGAGGCGGATCATCTGGTCGATCTTTTCGCCGTTGGCTTCCCAGAGATTCCCGTAGTCGGCGAAGCCGGCGTTGTTCACCAACATGTCGATGGCGATACCTCTGGCGAGGACATCGGTCGCCAAACGATGCCCGGCATCGGTCGCCGCGAGATCCATGGCAATGACAGTCGATTGCGCGCCGTAGGAAGCTCGGAGATCAGCGGCCAGCGCGTCGAGTCGATCCTTCGTGCGGGCTACGAGGACAAGGTCGTAGCCTTTGGCGGCGAACTCTCGCGCGATTGACTCGCCGATACCGCCGGATGCGCCAGTGACGAGCGCGATGGGACGTGATGTCATGAAGGTTCCTTTGTGGCTGCGCACGAAGATCGATGTCGCGCTACTACCTTCGCAGACATTGACCGTGTGAACGAGCCGCGCCACTAGGTTGGTCATCCGTGTTTGCGAACAGTCCAACCTTTCGACCGTTTCGCTCGCGGAACTTCCGGCTCATCTGGAGCGGCGCACTGGTGTCGAATGTCGGAACATGGATGGAGACTGTTGCGCTTGCATCGCTCGTTGCGACCCGGACCCGTTCGGCCACCCAGGTGGCGGTGGCCTCGATCGCAGGCTTTCTGCCGAGTGCATTCGCTGCGCCTATCGGGAGCGCACTCGCCGACCGCTTCGACCGTCGCCGATTCCTCGTTACGACACTTGCGATTGAGACCGCGTTTGCCGCGCTTTTGACACTGCTCGTCGCGACCGGCGAACGTCGCACACTTGTCCTCAGCGCGGTGGTCTTCGCGGCGTCGATTGTGAACTCGGCTGCGTTGCCCAACCGGCAGTCGGTTCTCCCGAGCCTCGTTGAGCGCAAGGACTTGGGTGCAGCGATATCGCTGGGGTCGGCATCGTGGAACGGCGGCCGAGTGTTCGGCCCTTTGCTGGCGAGCCTGGTTGCAGTCGTCGGTCCTTCCTGGGCATTCGCCGCCAACACGGTGAGTTTCACGGTGCTTCTCATCGCATGGAAATACGTGCGCTTAGCTCCCACGCCGCGGGATGAATCGGGGGCCAGCGTCGTGGCATTGGTCCGCGAAGGTTTCCAGATTGTCCGTCATGATCGTCGACTCCGATTTGCGGTGGTTTTCATCGCCATGATGGGTGGCACGGCAGGCCCGTTCATCGGTCTACTGGCCATAATGGCGAAGAAGGTCCACGGTGGAGGGGCAGGAATCACCGGGCTATTCGTAAGTGCACAGGGCATTGGGGCGGTACTTGGCGCGATCGTGGCGACGCGCCTTGTCAGTCGTTTCGGACGAGGGCGATCGATGCTGGCCAACGTTGTTGCACTTCCGCCTTTGTTGGTGGCCTATGCGTTGGCCCCCCGCCCGTGGGTCGCAGCGGTAGCCCTCGTGTTCATGGGCGCAACCTACATCGGCGCCTTCACCGGTGCCCAGGCAGTTTTGCAGTTGAACTCCCCGTCAGAGGCTCGGGCCCGAGTGCTGGCCGTATTCTCGGTGGGTCTGGGCGCGTCGTATTGCGTCGCACTTGGTGTGAGCGGCCCGCTCGGCGACTGGATCGGTATCCGCGAGGTCACGTTGGGGCAAGCGGGTGCGACCGTGGTCGGCATTGCCCTGTTGTCGATCACCTACCCGCAGTGGTGGGAGCGCCTCGAAAGCGACACTATCTACTTCCCCCGGAAGAAGTCTGGCGATTGAGTCCGTCGAAGCCGACGAGGATTTCAGCCGGGCTGTTGAAGCTCCACCAGGTTGCCCCACGGATCGCGAAGGAAGGCTTGCTTGCCTCTGGCAACATCGCGTGGCTCGCTGACTTTGATCCCCGCTTCTCGGAGTTCACTGACCGCGCTCATCACGTCTTCGATTGCGATTGCGAAATGATCGCCGGTCTCGGCGGAAGGCGTCCCGACAACAAGGTGGACTTGTTGTCCACCGAGATCTAGCCACGCGCCTGCAAACGGAAAGTCCGGTCGATCGGTTCGCTCGGTCATTCCGAGCGCTCCCCCATAGAACGCGAGCGCCGGAGCGAGGTCGCCGACGGTGACGTTGACGTGATGAATACCGAGCGGCTTCATGCCAACCCGTTGTCGTGGAGCGGTGCCATGAGCGAAGACTATGCGCGAATCGCGCGAGCAGCGATGCTCACCGCCATTTTGGCGCCGGCGAACGAAGGCCGACATCGCGACCCAGCAGCCACGCAAGTTGCTGCCAGGGTTGCGCGCTTGCGACGTCGCTGGGAAGTTCCTGCCCGCTTGATGTCCAGTCGCTGAGCTGCGCTGCAAGATCATGGGCCACGAACTCAGGTGACCAATCCTTCGGGCTGATGCCCATGGCGAGATCGGCACTGTGGACCTCGACCTCTCGCCAGCGCATCGCCGGAAATTGCATGACGGGCAGGCGCCCGACCCGGGTTAGGCCATGGCCATTCCAAGCGTCGACTGTCATATGAGCCCATGCAGACTCGACACCCCAGCATGCTTTGCGGAGGTCATCGACGAGAGCCTGGGCATTGCGGGCCGATCCGGTGACGATGTCCGCATCACGCTTTTCCTGGCTCGGGTACATCAGGCGTTCCTCCCCGCCAGCCGCACCGTCGAGCATGTTCTGGATGGCATCCGCGTTGCGAGCCAGGTGCGTCAGCACGTGGCCCACAGTCCAATCAGGGAGCAGCGACGGGTTTGATGGCGTGAGCGTCGATGCTTCAATCGCCGCGTCGAGCATCGCGAGAATCCGTTGATGAGCGGCGGCGCATCCCGCGACGTCGGCGTCGAGTGCACGGCTTGGGTCTGGCGTCGGAGTTTGCGTCATTCCCACATCATTGCCCGAAGGCAAGGCGTCGGGAAAACCGATTGCTGTTCTAGGAGGCGCAGGCCATTGAGCACGATTTCGCGAAGCCGACACCGCCCTCGGCGGCGGAGTCCGGTGATCGTTGGGGGTCGAAGTCTTCGTAGCGCTTTCCCTTGAGTCTCTACTTCCCGCGCCACACCGGCGGTCGCTTCTCCGCAAATGCCTGTGCTCCTTCGCGAGCATCGTCGGTCGCAAGCACTTCGTCGACAATCGAACGCTGACGATCCCACGCTTCGCTCTCTGTCCAGGATGCAGACTCCATCACGATCCGCTTCGTGGCCTGCACGGCCAGCGGCCCGTTCTTGATGATGGCCCGGGCGAGTTCATGTGCGCCATCGAGCGCACCACCTTCCGGGGTGAGTCGATTGATCAGGCCCCACCTGTGGGCATCGACAGCCGAAAAGTGAGCGCCGGTCAACGCGTACTCAAGCGCGATCTGCGGCGGGATCTTCTTGGGAAGGCGGATGAGTCCCCCGGCGCCTGCGACCAGTCCACGAGTTACCTCCGGAATACCGAACGACGCGGTTTCGGCGGCGACGACAAGATCGCACGCCAGCATGATCTCGCATCCGCCGGCGAGTGCGTATCCCTCAACTGCAGCAATCAGTGGCTTGCGTGGTGGCGCTTCACTGATGCCTGCGAGGCCACGGCCTTCGATTTCGGGTCGCTCCCCACTCACGAATGCCTTGAGGTCCATCCCTGAGCAGAATGTGCCGCCCGTGCCGGTAAGTATCGCGACGGCGAGCGACGAGTCGTTGTCGAGCGTGTCAACAGCGGCTGCGATGCCTTGCGACATCGCCTGATTGACCGCATTGCGAACCCGCGGGCGGTTCATTGTGATGACGAGAATGGCGCCCCGACGTTCAACGAGCACGGGAATTTCTGCGGTGGCTTCGTTCATGGCTGACGTTTCCTTCTCGTTCAGTTCGATGGTGCTTCGGTGTGGTTCCCGCTTGAAATCGGAGGGGATGGCGCTTTCGGTCAACGTACAGACATCGACCATTCGAAAGCTAGTGTTTTGTCAACACAGGTGTGGAATCAACGAAATCGGAGCCAGCAATGTCACAACAGGTCGGTTCTGTCGGAGTCGTCGGTGGCGGAACCATGGGAATAGGGATCGCCTATGTGTTCGCCATGGCCGGTTATGCGACGACCGTCGTGGAACCAAGCGAGACCCGAGCTTCGCAAATGTTCCTTGAGATTGCCGACGCGGCGGTCGGGGCAGTTCGGCGGGGGAAGCTCGATGGCACCGCCGCCCAGGCCCTCCAGTCAAGAATTCTGCGGGTCGCCTCGGTGGCCGAGCTTTCTGAGGGACTGGCGCTTGTTGTGGAAACCGTGCCCGAACTCGTTGATCTGAAACTGAAGACCCTTGCCGAGATCGAGGCTCGGAGACCGCTGCTCATTGCCTCGAACACTTCGTCGATCTCCATCGACAAGTTGGCGTCCGTGCTGGACGCACCCGGTGCCTTTCTCGGCATGCACTTCTTCAATCCCGTGTGGTCGCTTGGCCTGGTCGAGCTCATTCGGGGGACACGAACCGCGGCGGTAACGCTCGAAGCCGCCCAACAATTCGTCCGAGCGATTGGCAAAGAGAGCATCGTCGTGGCCGACATAGCTGGGTTCGCCACCAGTCGGCTCGACCTCATTGCATCTCTAGAGGCGATGAGGATGTTGGAGGACGGCGTTGCCTCGGCTGCAGACATTGATCGAGCAGCCGAGTTGGCGTATCGCCACCCGGTGGGGCCTCTTCGCCTCAGCGACATCGTCGGACTCGATGTTCGCCTCGACATTGCACGACAGCTTGAGCAGGTCTACGGCGAGCGATACCGGCCACCCCAGATACTCATCGACATGGTCGCCGCCGGTTACCTCGGTAGGAAAACGGGCCGCGGCTTTCATACGTGGTGACACATTCCGGTACGCGGCCGTTTGTCAGGCTTCAAGATTCAACAGTAGTGTTGACAGAGTCTCGCGGTACCCAGACCCCGAAGCCGCCAGCCCGACAAGAGCAAACTCAGCGTGAGTCGCCGAGAAGTTTCGAAAGTGCAAATAGCAACGATTCGAAGGGGGACAGTTCGATGGATCCAAGCACCTTTACCTACGCCGAAATTGTGCGGCAGCAGGCACAGCGCCGACCGGACGCGCCGATACTGACGTTCGGCGACAAGACAGTGTCGTATGCCGAAATGGATCGGTCGAGTTCTCGGGCCGCAAATGCGCTCTTGCGTGCCGGGGTCAAGCGCGGCGATCGGGTGGCGATTCTCTCGAAGAACCATCCGGTTTTCTATGAAATGGCGTTCGCCTGCAGCAAGGTCGGAGCCATCTTGGCTGGTCTCAACTGGCGCCTTGCCGCTCCAGAAATTGAGGCCATCGTTGGAGACGCGGCGCCGTCGATCATCATCGTGGCCGAGGAACAACGCAGCCTGCTTACCCCGAAGGCCCTGGCAGCAATCGATCTGGTGGTTGGCCTCGACTCGGAGTACCAGCCCTGGATTGATGCCGAGGCGTCGACCGACCCGTATTGCGAAGCGACACCGGACGACTCCGCGTTCTTGCTCTACACATCGGGGACAACCGGAGTGCCGAAGGGCGCAGAGCTAACGAACGCCAACATGTTCTTCACGAACAACCTCTCCCAGGAATGGGGATTCAGCGAATCAAGTGTGAACCTCGTGGGAATGCCCATGTTCCACGTCGGAGGCATCGGCTATGGCTCCTCCGCCCTTGTCGTAGGTGGGCATACGGTCCTGTTGTGCGATGCTGACCCGGCCACGATCATTTCTTCGATTGAACGTCATCGAGTCACCCATGCGTTCTTTGTTCCGGCAGTCATCCAGACAATCATCAACTTCCCGGGCGTTGAGAACGCCGACCTCTCCAGTCTGGAGTTGCTCTGTTACGGTGCCTCGCCAATAGGTGATGCCGTTCTTCGCAAGGCAATCGACGTGTTGGGGTGCGGGTTCGCGCAGGCGTACGGAATGACCGAAACCGCGGGCACGATCGTGTCGCTTCCGCCGAGTGATCATCAGCCCGACGATCCCGAACGAGCGAAGCTCTTACGTTCCTGTGGGAAGGCGCTGCCGTGGGTCGAGCTGGCGCTCTTCGACCCCTCCACCCAGACGCAAGTCCCGACGGGTGACGTGGGGGAGATCTGGGTCCGCAGTGCGATGAACATGAAGGGCTATCGGAACAAGCCGAAGGAGACTGCGGCCACGGTTACCTCCGACGGTTGGTTGCGTACGGGGGATGCGGCCTACGCGAATGCGGAGGGATATATCTTCCTGTTCGACCGGTTTAAAGACATGATCGTGTCGGGGGCGGAGAACATCTATCCGGCGGAAGTCGAGAATGCCCTGTACGACCATCGGGCCGTCGCTGAGGTCGCGGTGATCGGTGTGCCGAGCGAACGGTGGGGAGAGACCCCCAAAGCAATGGTGGTTCTGAAACCAGCGATGTCAGCTTCTGAGGAAGAACTCATCGAGTTTGCCCGGACCCGGCTCGCTCGGTACAAGTGCCCGAGCTCGGTCGAGTTTGTGGAGGCGCTTCCCCGAAACGCGTCGGGCAAGGTGTTGAAGAAGGACTTGCGGGCGCCCTTCTGGGCCGGACACGATCGGCACATCTCATGACTCACTACGCTGCCATGCATCCGTTCATCGAAGTGATGCGGCGATACGTTGTCGATTATCTGCAGTGTCAGAACCCAGAAGTATGCGCGCAGATTATGGAGCCGGACTACGTGCTCTATATGGGCGGCACGGAGCTTGGCCCTCGCGATGAAAACTACGTTCCGGCCGTCGTTCGCCAACTCCAGCAGTTCCCCGGACTTGGCATGACCGTCAACGAGATCATCTGCAACGGTGATCGACTCGCGATGCGATTTAGTCAACACGGTGCTTCGACAAAGCATGAAGGTCGGATGGCGTCGTGGGGTGGGATCGGCCTGTATCGGTGGAACGGTGTCAGGCTGACCTCGAACTATGCGATCGAGGACTACTACACCCGACGCAACCAGTTGGCCGCAGGGGTTGCCCAGCCGGTCGAGTCGCCCGCTGTCGCTCCGTGGGACACGACGATCCAACGGCAGAACAGTGGCCCCGAAGACCTTGTGCGTGAGCGTCTGATTTCAGGCGAATGGGATCATCTACGCAACGTGGCGTTCGACGACGAGGTCGCCGGTTCGTCCGGCCCACTGGTCGCTGTGGAGACGACCGTGGTCGATGACCTGTTTTCGGCGGGTGATACGGTGGCGTTTCACACCACACAAACTGGCACCTACGTTGGCGGTCTCGATGTCGCTGAGTCATCGATCGGGCGGACCGCAACCCTCTATTCAGCAGGCGTGGTCCGGCTCGACAACGATGTTCTTCACGGCCGGGTGATCCGCGAGCGGGCCGCGCTGCAAAGGTTGCTTTCGAAGTAGTACCGTCCGCTCTGCGACTAGTGAAATCGAGGCGTTGCTAAATTCGCTTCGCTTTCCTCCTTGTGTAGGCGCTCGTCGTAGCCGATTTGTCGGAAGAGGTCTGCCAGACTCGCGTACTCGCCGAAGTCGTTCCCAAACTCGGTGTCGAACGGAGTTGCCTCCCACTCGGGGTGATCCTGGACGGCGAGTGCGTACTCGTGCTCGGCGTGATCTTCAAAGTCCGCGTTGAGCCGATACGACCATGATGGGCGAACCGCGTAGAGTCCCCAACTCAGCCAATAGTAAGTGAACGCAAGAACTTGCGGGCCCGCCTGGCGTCGGAACCAGCCGAGCTCAGTGCCCTGGGCTGTGAGCTCCTCGAGGATCAGCAGGTGCCATTGCTCGTTGTCCTGCTCCCAGCGGTTGACGCGAACGGTGTCGAACACGCGGCGAGCAAAGCCGGGCTTGCGAGCGGTGTGGGTCATTGCTACATACGCCACGTTCTCCCACGCTTGATACGGCACGCGTGCCACCACTTCTAGGACCCGGAATTTGTCGAGGGTGCGTGGTTTGCCGTATATCGCATCCATGAGCCAGAACAGCACACGGGCGGGAAAGCAGGCCCGACGTCGTTTCGACGACAACGTGACTGACTGCTCAACTCGCAGTTGACCGGCATCGAGGCGGCGGATTGGCCCAAACGGTGGACGGTCCACGATCGCCTGCGCGATTGGTCCGCGAACTGGACTGCTGGCACGGTGTTGCACATTGCTCCTCATGGCAAGTGCGGCGCTTGCTCCACCCAGTTCAACACTTGGCGATCAGACTACAGTCCCGTTTTCGGGAGCGACTTCGGTAACACCTCAGCCGTAGAATTCATGGAAACGCTTTATCGCGAGCGTGGCATGGGCGAACTCCAGGAGCTATCGGGGCTCGAAAGCATTTAGCGGTAAACCTCCCTTCAAGTATCTTGAGCACTCGGGAATAGCGGACGGCTTGCTGGTGGTTGTCCGAATCTGTGAAGTACCCCACAGTTCGCACCGCCCGATGACGCCCGAGGGGCTTGCCGGGTTTCTGTCCCAGATCGTTGTCAATCGCGTGCGACATGCCGTGATGATCTGGGGCCCACCCGGCGTGGGAAAGTCGTCGATCGTTTCGACGGTCGCACGCCGCACTGACCTTGAAGTCATCGATGTCCGGCTTTCGCAATTGGCGCCGACGGACCTTCGTGGTTTGCCTGTTCCGGCCGACGGCGTGTCACGGTGGTTTCCCCCGGAGTTCCTTCCCCGCGATGGAAACGGAATCCTCTTCCTCGACGAATTGAACATGGCGGCGCCGACCATGCAGGGTGTCGCACAACAACTCATTCTTGATCGACGAGTGGGGAGCTACACCCTGCCCGACGGATGGTTTGTGTGGGCGGCCGGAAATCGGAAGGAGGATCGCGCAAGCGTCTTCGAGATGCCAGCGCCTCTTGCCAATCGCTTTGTACACGTAGAAGTTGAGCCTGACCTCGAGAGCTTCCGCAAGTGGGCGATGACGCCGGCCCAATCGGGTCGTCTTCCCATCGATGAGCGGATTGCTGCGTTCCTCGCGTTCCGGCCGCAACTGCTCCACTCGATTGATCCGAAGCGTCCGGCCTGGCCGAGCCCCCGATCATGGGAGATGGCATCGAGTCTGCTCTCGGCAGGCCTGCCGATCGCGCCCGCGGTTGGTGAAGGTGCGGCGACCGAATTCGATGGCTTCTGTTCGGTATACGCAATGCTTCCCGCTCTCGATGCGATTCTCGATGCAAAGAAGCCGACTGGATCGCGGGGCTCCAAGTCGCTGGTGTGGCCCGATGAACCATCGGCACGCTATGCGCTCACCCTTGGCCTCGCGAATCGGGCAGGGGATCCACAACGTGCACTGAATGGCTTTCGATGGCTCGCTTCACAGGCGACACCTGAATGGGTGCAGCTCTTCACAACCGACGTCGCGTGGCGGCTACGGGCCATGGGTTCGTTCGGTGTTCTCACCGAACTGGCAAAGAGCGAGCCGGCGTTTCGCTCCTTTCACGACGAATACGCGAGCCTTTCCGGTCACGGCGCGCCGATCACAGACCCGGACGTTGTGGGGGCGTCCCGTGCCGAAAACGACTGAGCCGGGTCGGGATCGCAGGCCCGACTCCTCAACTGGTCGTCTGAGAAGCGGCTCGCTCGCCGCAACTCTCGCAGAGGCATCGAATCCTGCGTCACCACCGACTCGTTTGCATCGTTTGGCGCGTCACCGAAGTGTTGCCGTGCGCGAAGCAGTCGCCGCGAATCCAAACACCGGACGCGCCGACTTGGTGTCGCTGGCCCTCGTGATGCCCGACACTGTGGCTGCCAACTCGGTGTTGAAGTGGTGGCTTTTGGAGGACGCGAACTGGCTTGCCTCGATCGATGAGCGGGCGCGTCACCGTCTCCTCGCTGCCACCTCCATGTCCGAAGGGACTCGTTGGTGGGCGGCTCGATTCGGGACATCCGAAGACAAATCAGCGCTATTAATGTGTGAACATACAAATCTTGACGTGCTCGAATATGTCGGTGACACCGATGAAGAGTTCGAGGAACTCATCCGCGATCACGTAACTCTGAGTCCGACGTCGCAACTCGATTCGGCCCGGCCGGTAGCCGATGCACTGATGAACGTACTCGTCGTGGATGCCGACGAGGCTCGCGATGTTTTGGCGCATGCGTGTCCTGCCGGATGGGTGTTGGCGCAGCTCGACCTCTCGAGCACTGATCTTCGACGCGCCGTAGCCGCCCATGTTGCTGCGACGCCGTCGCTTCTGGCCCGGCTTCTGCTTGATGATGACGAGCGAACCGTACGATTCGCCGAACGAAACCCGCGAGCGTCGGAACCCATTGGAGTTCTCGGAATCAGCCCGCTCGAGTTGGCACAACGTGTGCGTGCGGACGACTCGAGCCTTCGCGTTGAACAGCTACGCGAGGTACGTGACTCGCCAGAGGGGCTTCGGTGCCTGGCCAGTCACCCGAGCACTACGTCCGACATGATCGCCGACCTGTGTACCGATGCTTCATGGGTCGTACGCCAAGTTGGCGCCGGGAGCTCACGGCTGACGCCGGAGCAGTTGGAACGCCTCGCAATCGATGACGACCGTGATGTTCGCGCGGCGGCGGCGAGAAACCCCGCGCTTCCAATCGCGATCCTGCGCTCGCTGCAGCACGACCGAGATGGGTTCGTGCGAACGGAGGCCGATGAGGCGGCACTAATCCGCAGCAGCGAAGACGTGATACCCCTGTCCTCCGACGACCTTGAACTTCGTATACGCACGGGCCGGGCGAGTATCGCGGCGGTGTACCCGGATTTGCCGGTTTCCGTGCAGATGGGGTTGGCTGAGTCCCAAGACTGGCGGGTCCGACATCGCCTGGCCGCGAACCCGACGGCCTCGCCGAATGTTCTTCACAAACTCGTTCGGGACGAGGATGTCGATGTCCGGAAGGAAGTCGCGCAAAATCCGCGTTCCTCAGTGAAATCACGACGTTTGCTGTGCTCCGACGAGTCACCCGAAGTACGTGCGATCAGCGTGGCTCTCACGGACGATCCGAAGGTTCTCGACGCGGCAGCAAACGACGATGACCCCGATGTGCGACGGAAGGTGGCTGCCAACGGGGCGGCGTCGGTGGAGGCGCTTCGCTCGTTGGCGTCAGACACCAGCGCTGAGGTGCGGACCGAAATCGCGCGGAGGGAGGTTCTCCCCGACGACATCGTCATGAGACTTGCGGCCGATGCCGTGGACGACGTCCGCGCCGAAGTGATTCGTCGACCCGCGGTAGGGGCTGCGGTGCTGGAAATCGCATTTAGTCGTTTCACGGGAGCATCAGACGATGGCGAGACCGCAGATCCATCGCCGCCCGTCGAGACGTATCGGCTTTCGCCGGCAGAATGCCGGAAGACGTTTCACGAGCTCGCAGCACCGAATCGACCAGCGGCTTCAGCCGGCACAGTAGATTCAGAGCGGGTCGAACGGCTGCTGGAATCCGTGCCCTGGATCGCTAGAGCTATTGCTGATCTCCCCGCCGTCGACGCCGCGACGCAAAAGCTACTCGCCCGGTCAACGGACTGGAGAGTCCGGGAGTGTCTGGCCCGACGCTCCGATTTGCATATCGATGTATTTCGTACACTTACTAAAGACTCCGACTACGACACGCGTGCTGCAGTAGCGGCGAACCCGAACACCCCTGAGGGCTGTTTGTCGTTGCTCGCTCGTGACGGCCATAAGGACACCCGCATGAACGTGGTGGATCGTCCGGTGATCTCTGATGGGATCCTGGACATCCTGGCCCTCGATGACGACGAAGAGATCCGAGAGCTTGCAGGTCAAAAGTCGCACTACCGACCGGCCGTCGCCGATTTTCTCGTTGCGCTTGCCAATGAGGAGGACGTAGACGCTCACGCCGTTGAGAATTTGATGGAGTTTTCGTTTGTCCGAAAACTTGCCGCGAGCCATCCTGGGACCACTCCAGAACAACTCCAGCGGCTGGCGACCGATCAAATGTGGGAGATCCGTGAACTTGTTGCGGCCCATCCCCGTACGCTCGGAGAAACGCTTGAATCTCTGGCGATTGACAATGACCGCGACGTTCGTCGCGGCGTGGCGGCGAATCCGAACACGCCGCCGACAATTGTTGCTACGTTGCTCCTCGATGCCGATCGATCGGTCGCACGAGCTGCGAGCTCGAATGTCTCACGTGTGCGCCCCGAAGACATAGCGCACCGAGCCTTGCTGAAGGCGCTTCGTTCGAAGAGCGTCGCTACCCGTATCCTCGCGTTGAGCTGCGCAAACGTGCCGGAGCGAGAACTCGGCCGGAGGCGCCACTACATGTCCATTGATTGGCGCGAACGTTTTGCGGTGGCGGTCCACCCAAAAACGTCACCGGCGATTCGTCGAGCTCTTGGGAGTGACGGTCTCCACACTGTTCGCAACGCGACGCGTAGGAGTGAGCCATGAGCACCTCGCCAGGGCTCGTTGAGCGACAGATTTCCGCCTCGCTTCTGCGACTGCGTCGAAAGGCGCCCTTCTTCGCCACGCTCGCTTTATATGCGCGCTTTTTATCGACGACGAAGCTTCCGACTGCTGCGACCGATGGCCGCGATGTCTTCTACAACCGCGAATTTCTTGGCGCACTCCCGCCCGAGCACCTCGATGGCGTCTTGCTTCACGAGGTGCTTCATGCTGCGCTTGGTCACGTTCCACGACGTGGCCAGCGAGACCCCAAACAGTGGAACGTCGCTGCGGACATCGTGGTGAATGGACTGCTGACCAAGAACGGATTCGAACTTCCCGACGGTGCCTTGCTCGACAGCGATCTTGACCGATTCAGCGTCGAGGAAGTATTCGCGCTTCTGCAGCGTAGGAACGACAAATCCGAGCTCCCCGAGGGCGGGGACGATCTCCTTGACGACTCACCCGAAGGCGGCGAAGGGGCAGGCAATGGAGGTCGGCGCCCCGGCGATTTGCGCGTGATGTCGCCGGCCCAGAAGCGAGCGCTGGAAGAACACTGGCGCCGGGCCGTCGCAGAAGCGTCGGCGATCGGACGAACATCGGCTGCAGGCTCACTGCCCCTGGGAATCGAGCGTGCCTTCGATATGGCCGATCAGCCCAAGCTCAACTGGCGCACGGTGCTCTGGCGCTTTCTCACTCCGACCCCGACGGACTTCGGCGGGTTCGACCGTCGTCACCTTTCCCGAGGGCTCTATTTGGAAACTCTGGAGGCGGAAAGCCTTCGGATCATGATATGCGTCGATACCTCCGGATCAATCGACGACGAAATGATTGCGCAACTGTTGGCCGAGGTAGATGCCATTCTGCGTTCCTATCCCGGACTCGAATGCTGGCTCTACTACGCCGACGCCGATGTGTACGGTCCCTACAAGCTCGAGGCCGGTTCGACACCGCCACCTCCGGAGGGCGGGGGCGGAACGGACTTTCAACCGTTCTTCGCCGCGGCGGCCGAACTGGAATCGGAGTTTGGGGGCGCACAGGTGGTCGGCGTCTATATGACCGACGGCTATGGCCCATTTCCAGAGGAGGCACCATCGTGGCCGGTGCTTTGGGCAGTTACCGCTGGCGGTCAGGTCGACGAATTGTTTCCGTTCGGCACGGTGCTTCGACTTGCCGAATGACTGTTACGCCTCGTTAGGCCACCATCAGGCCACGCAGAACTCGTTGCCCTCCGGGTCGTTCATTATGGTCCACCTCGTACCCCATTCGTCCTTGTCAGCGATCCGGGCGGCGCCGAGTGATACGAGTCGTTCGACCTCCGTTTCTCGGTCGTCGCTCTGGATGTCGAGATGCATCCGGTTCTTCGCGGACTTTGCCTCCGCGACGGCCAGGAACAGCATGGCAATTGACCCGTCGGGCGCCGCCTTGCCGATAGAAGCGAAGAACTGTGACGGACCTTCGTCCACGTTGCGTTCGAGGGCCTGCGCCCAAAACGTCGAAAGAGAAATCGGATTCGCGCAGTCAAAAGTGATGTGTTCGAAGTGAAGGGACATTTTTGGTTGCTTTCGTACTTATAGAGTGCCCTTATAGAGTGCCGTTAGAGTGCCGTTCTTTCCAGGCGGACGTCACGAGACTGACAACAAGTAACCCTCCCTTAACCTGAAGACTTCACAATGTGGCTTCGAACGGCAAGCTTACAATCGCCGCTAGGTTCGGATGCGGAGGTGAACGGCCATGGACCTGACTACTACGGAAGCATCGGCTGAGGCCGCATCGGCTTGCGATCCCCGCCTCATTCTTTCGCGCAAAGCGATGGCCGTCGGTGTCGGCGTCGTAATTGCGGTGGCAACTGCTTTCTCGGTCGGTCGCCATACTTCGGGCGCAAACAGCAGGGTTGCGGCGTCGACTGTGGCCAAAGAAGTGACCGCCGCCATCGATGATGCGATGAAGAAGGCCAGCGCTGCTCCGGCCCGCGCAAGTCAGGTGTATCGAAAAATTCTTCCTTCGTTGGTGTTCATATCGACGCAGCGGGCGCGTGGACCAGGGGATCTACCGGCGAAGCGCGGAAAAGAAGGCAAGGACTCCGGCGAGCTGAGTGGCTTGGGCACCGGTGTGATCATCAACGCCGACGGTCAGATTCTCACCGCACGACATGTGATCGAGGGGGCCGAAACGATCGAGGTCACCTTCGCTGACGGTACGGTTGCGAAGGGAAAGATTGAGTCTGAAACGCCGGAGACAGACAGTGCCATCCTTTCGACGGATCGCTCGCCCGAAGTCATCGTGCCCGCCGTGCTGTCCGGTGGTGGCCGAGTCGGCGACGAGGTATTTGCCGTAGGTCACCCGCTCGGGTTGGTGAACTCAATGAGCGCAGGAGTTATTTCTGGCCTCGGCCGTTCCATCCCGCTCGATGACGAAGTGACACTGCACCAGCTCATTCAGTTTGATGCCGCAGCGAACCCGGGAAATTCCGGCGGACCCCTGCTGAACCGCAACGGCCAGGTGATCGGCATTGTCACCGCCCTCGCCAATCCCACGGACCAGAACTTCTTTGTTGGCATCGGGTTTGCCGTTCCTATCGAAGCAGCCGGAGGCGGCACCGATGGCCCGGGCAGCGCCATCGCTCGATGACGTGCGTACGTTCAATGACTGCAGGACAGAAAGGCACTTTACGATGAGCGATATTTCCACGGAGTCATTGGCGAAATCACTTGAAGAGGTTGCCTATCAGGTCAAGAAGGTGATCGTGGGCCAAGATGGCCTCATCGAGCGGCTGATTGTCGCGCTATTGGCTAGGGGTCATGTCCTCGTGGAGGGTGTGCCCGGTCTGGCAAAAACGATGGCGATCAAAACCATGGCCAGCGCTATTGGAGGCGAGTTCCAGCGTATTCAGTTCACCCCTGATCTTGTCCCGGCTGATCTAATAGGCACACGTATTTATAACCAAAAGAGCGGTGAGTTCCAGACATCGCTCGGACCGGTGTTTGCAAACCTCCTTCTGGCGGACGAGATCAACCGTGCCCCGGCCAAAGTACAGAGCGCACTTCTGGAGGTGATGCAAGAACGTCAGGTCACGATCGGTCGCGAGTCGCACCAGGTCCCGAATCCGTTCTTGGTCATGGCGACGCAGAACCCGATCGAGTCCGAAGGTACTTACCAGCTGCCCGAAGCTCAGTTGGATCGCTTCATGCTCAAGGTCCACGTCGGGTACCCTTCGGCTACCGAGGAGTTCGTCATCGTCGAACGGATGACGCGAACGCTGGAGCCCACACATTCGGTGATCGACGTCGACAGTCTTCGACAAATGCAGCGGGCAACCGATGCGGTTTACGTCGACCCCGCACTCATGGAGTACGCAGTGAAGCTCGCGTCGGCCACTCGTGATGCGTATTCCATAGGGCTGAAAGAACTGAACCGGTACATCACCTTCGGCGCTAGTCCTCGGGCGTCGATCAACATGATTCTCGCTGCAAAGGCGCTGGCGGCAATCCGAGGCCGTAACTATGCGCTACCCGTTGATGTTCGCGATCTCGCCCTGGACGTGTTGCGTCACCGCGTGGTGTTGTCGTTCGAGGCTCTCTCCGACGATGTGAGCGCTGATGATGTGGTGAGCAGAATCATTGGATCGGTTCGTCTCCCCGAAGTATCCGTGAACGATCGCCCAACACAATCGATTCGACAGAGGGCGGAGAATGTCTCCGAATGGGCTCCCCGAAACGCCTGAAAAGCTGCTGCAGCGTCTGGAGTGGCATGTCATACGACGCCTCGACGGTCGCATGCAGGGGGACTACCGGACGTTCCTGCACGGTCAGGGCATCGACGTCGCTGATCTCCGGGAGTATGAGCACGGCGACGATGTGCGTCATATCGACTGGAACGTAAGTGCACGAATGGATCGTCCGTACGTGCGGACCTATCTTGAGGATCGCGAACTCACGGCGTGGCTCTTGCTTGATCGAACACCGTCGATGACCTTCGGCCTGACCGAACGGCCGAAAAACGCAGTGCTGGCCGAGTTGGCTTCGGCATTAGCTCGCCTGCTGAGCCGAAGCGGCAACCGAGTTGGCGCACTCTTACTCAACGGCGATGCCGTGGCGACGATCCCGCCTCGAACGGGCCGAAACCACGTCCTTCGCATCTCACAGCACGTGATGAAGCCCGTCGAATCGACGCAAAGCTCCACTGACCTTTCGATGTTTCTCGCCGTTGCGATCCGAACGATCACTCGACGCTCCCTCGTCATCATTGTCTCCGACTTCATCAGCGAACCCGGATGGGAACGCGAACTCTCCGCTCTCACCCAACGTCATGAGGTGGTGGCAATACACCTCTGTGATCCTCGCGAGAGCGAAATCCCCGACGCTGGTTTGATCGTCATCGAGGACTCCGAGACCGGCGAACTGCTCTCGGTCGACACCAGCGACCCAGAGTTTCGGATGCGCTTTCGTGAAGCGGCAGAACGAAGCCGTGCAGAGTTGGTCGCGGCGACGCGACAGGCCAGGGTCGTCCTGCACCCGGTTTCGACCGAGGATGATCTGGTCGAGGCGCTCGTGCGGATTGTCGATCGACGACGTAGGAGGCGACTCCGATGACGTTTGCGTGGCCCGTGATGCTGCTGGCCCTCTTCTTGATTCCTGCGCTTGTGGCGGTGTATCTCCGGCAGGTGAAGAAGGGCGCGAAACGAGCGGCCGAACTTGCGGCGAAGGGGTTTCTACCGAATGCGGCATCGATTCGGAATCGGAAGCGACGTCACATTCCGTTCGCACTCTTTCTTTCGGGCCTTACGCTCCTAGTGTTTTCCCTCTCCCGTCCGCAGGCGACAGTTTCGGTGCCGAGCCGAGAGGGAACCATCGTGCTTGCCTTCGATACGTCAAGCAGTATGCGTGCAGATGATGTCAAACCCACGCGCCTTGATGCCGCAAAGGCAGCTGCGCGTGGGTTCGTGAAGAGACAACCTTCGTCCATTTCTATCGGAGTCGTTGCCTTCGGCGATGGCGGGGTGATCACTCAGAAGCCGACAAGCGATCGCGAAGCGATCCTTGCGGCCATAGATCGTTTGAAGCCACAGGGCGCAACATCGCTCGGGCAGGGCATCTTCGCTTCGTTGAATGCGATCAACGGTTCGCCGATTCGGCTCACTGATTCTTCACAGACGGCCGCGGTTCCTGGGGGCTCGGCACCAACGGCGGCCGACGCGTCGACCTTCGCCACGATGACTCCGGAGCGGATAGATATCGACAAGGTGAAGATCGGATACTTCGGCAATGCAGCAATCGTCTTGCTGTCAGACGGTGAAAACACGTCGAACCCTGACCCACTCGACCTTGCCGAGCTGTCGTCAGTAGCCGGGGTCAAGATCTATCCGATCGGACTCGGCAAACCCGAAGGTGCGGTAATCGAGGTTGATGGCTTTCAGGTTGCGACGGCGCTCGACGAAGACGTGCTCAAGGAAATTGCCAAGAAGTCGAGTGGAACGTACTTTGCCGCCCCGGATGACGAGACGCTCACGAGTATCTACCGCAACATCGATCTGAAGTGGACGTCAAAGGATAAAAAGACTGAGCTCACCGGCGCGTTCAGTGGCGCCAGTCTCGGTTTCCTGGCCATCGGTGCCCTGCTGTCGCTCAAGTGGTTCGGAAGGTTGGTGTAACAAATGAACTTTGCCTGGCCACTCGCCCTGTCGACGCTTGCGATAGTGCCTGCGCTACTCGTTCTCTACATCGTAGGTCTACGTAAGAAGCGAAAGTCGGCCGTTCGGTTCTCCAACGTTGCGCTTGTCCGCTCGGCAATGCCGCCCGCAGCGAAGTGGCGTCGTCACGTGACATCGGCGCTACTGCTCACCGGCTTACTGGGAATAGGTACGGCTGTCGGGCGTCCGCAGGCATCAGTGAAGGTTCCTCGCCCCAGCACTTCGATCATGCTGGCCCTCGACGTGTCTCGCTCGATGTGCGCTACCGATGTGTTGCCGAACCGCCTCGCGGTAGCCCAGGCATCGGCACGTGCATTTGTGAAGTCTCAGCCGTCAGGTACTCGTATTGGAATTGTTGCGTTCGCAGGCTTTGCCGAACTCGTCGTACCTCCGACTACCGATAAGAAGGAACTCACCGATGCGATCGACGGGTTCGTGACGTCACGCGGAACCGCGATAGGCGCAGCCACGCTCGCGTCGCTCAATGCGATTGCGTCGATCAACCCCAACGTTGCGCCGGTGACTTCTACCGGACTTGAGGAGTCTCCGACGGAGGACTTCTCCTTCGATCACTCGGCGCCGGCACCGCCTTCGGATGTCGCAGAGCCTGAATCCGCCAAACCGGTGACACCCCCGACCGGTGGCTATGTCCCCGACATCATTGTGTTGCTCACCGACGGGGCGAACACTCGAGGTGTCGACCCGACGACCGCCGCAAAGCAGGCCGTCGAACGACGAGTTCGTGTCTACACAATCGGATTCGGCACTACCAATCCGCAGTCGTTGGTGTGCACACCCGAACAAGTAGGCGGCGACGCGTTAGGCGACGGCGCATTTGTCGGCGGTGGTGGTGGGTTTGCTCGAGCGGGAGGCGCCGGTGGTGGATTCCGTCGCTTTATCGATACCGACGAACCGACGTTGAAGAAGGTCGCTGCAATGACCGGTGGCAACTTCTACAAGGCCGAGGACGCACAGCAGTTGAGTCAGGTGTTCGCAAATCTTCCCAAGCAGGTAAAGCTGCAAAAACGCGATGTGGAAATCAGCGTTGCCTTTGTGGCCTTTGGTCTTCTCGCCGTCATAACGGCGCTCGGTCTTTCACTGCGGTGGAACCGCACGGTATAGCAAGTTCGGTCGCGTTCTTGTGCACTGTGTTGCTCCCAGCGCTACCAGGTGCACTATTTGGACTGCCTAACATCGAGCTCGGCGAGGGCGCGGGCGGCGGCGTTGGCACCACACATCCCGTGGGCTCCCGCCCCGGGCGGGGTTGAAGCCGAGCAGAGATACGTACCGGGAACGCCGGTGAAATACGGATCGCGTGCGAATCGTGGCCGAAAGAGCAGTTGGGACGGTGACGCGGCACCGCCGATGATGTCGCCCCCGACGTAGTTTGCGTTGTGAACCGCCATCGCGGTGGCGGAGCGGACTGCCATACCGACGATTCGCTCGCGAAACCCCGGCGCAAACCGTTCGATCTGAGCAATGATCGCCTCAGTGGCGTCGCCGGTGTAGTCCTTTGGTACGTGTGCATAGCTCCACACGGGATGGACGTTGCCCACGGAACGTTGCGGATCGGCCAGATACTGCTGGCCGATCAATACAAACGGCCGCTCGGGCATCGATCCTCGATGCACCGCTTCCTCGTTGGCGACGACCTCGCTCAGATTGCCACCGAGATGCACGGTCCCAGCGTCACGAGCCGCGTCAGCAGTCCACGGAACGCCTCCCTCGACCGCAAAGTCGACCTTGAACGCTCCGGGACCATACTTGTACTTACGATAAGCGGCGGCAACGCGTGTCGGTAATCGATCGCCAAGAAGCCTAGCTGCAGAGGCCGGCGTGACATCGAGCATCAAGACGTCAGATCGTGGGAGATCGGCGAGCGACGTCACCCGGTGGTTGGTCTCGATAACACCACCGTGCTGTCGGATGTCCGCAGCGAGCGCGTTGGCGATCGCCTGCGAACCACCTTCGGCCACCGGCCATCCCTGCGCATGCCCCGAGAGGAGCAGCATCATGCCGACGGCACTTGTAAAGGGCCGGTCGAGGCGATAGAACGCGTGCGCAGCAGCGCCAGCCCACAATGCCTTGGCCTGCTCCGTCTTCCATGCCCGTGCCAGAACCGTGGCCGGAAGCACTGCTGCAGCTCCGAAACGAGCGAATGGAACCGGATGACGCGGCAGGCGAAGCACCGGTTGGGTTGCGTCGGCGAGCACATCGCCGAAGCGAGCGAGTAGCGGCTCGAAGATCTGCCGCCATTTCCGACCGTCCGTTCCGAGGCCGTCGGCCGTTCGATCGAGGGAACGGTAGAAGATAGCGGCCGAACCGTCGTCGAGCGGGTGGGCGCAGTCGACATCGGGATGCAGCCAGGTGAGTCCATGGGTCGCGAGGTCCAGCGTCGAAAGGTATGGTGACGCAGCGGCGATCGGGTGGAACGCGGAGCAATGATCGTGGAGCAAACCGGGGACGATCATCTCGGAGCTTCGCGTGCCCCCACCGATCGAATCGCTCGCCTCGAGGACAGTGACCTCCAGCCCTGCTCGAGCAAGCCGAGCAGCGGCAGCGAGCCCGTTCGGCCCGCTGCCCACCACGATCGCTGTGCTCATCTCAGAACCATAGGCGCGCGTAGAACCCTACGAGCGGCCTCCGGTGCCGGGATGTGGCACGCCGGGAGCGACATAGCCGGGCATCGTCCATGTGATGGTGTGCGGAATGGCACCGTTCGGAAGCCACGGCTGTTCGTGGGCGGCATCATCGTTGTGGTACCAGCCCTTCTCCACACAGCCAAGTGCGGCGTCGATGACCCGGTACTGCACTTTCTTATTGAACGCTGGCTGCGACTCTGTAAACGCGACAACGACGTCGCCGGGCTCGTACTGGCATCGCTCCTGTAGACCAGCGATCAGCCGCTCGTCGAGACAGTGTCCGTCTCCGAAGTTCCAACCCGTGAGTACGTTGCTCACGAACTCGCCCTCGCGTTGCACGCGGTTATCGAGACTGGGCACGTGGCGCATCAACGCCGATATGTGCATGCGTCCCATGGGGTGCATCATCCGGAAGGCCACCGCCTTTTGAATGAAGATCTCCGAGATCTCTTTGCCGAAGAGAGGCTCGATCTGATCGATTTGATTGTCAGAGGACTTCACGATCTTTTCGTTGATGCGATCTTCCATCGACTTGTTCCGAAACGAGAACGTGGCCGACGCCCAGTTGCCTGCGTACTGCTTCATTCCGATGAGGAACGAGACGTACTGTGGCCAAATTGCTCCGAGCACGATGGGAAAGAGAGCCGCAACGAGCACGCAGGCCAGAAGTACCGGATTCATGTCGCCGAGGCCGTAGCCCTCACTCGCGTGGAAGTTTGCAAACAAGAACGCGACGCAGAACATGAAAAAGACGTTCCACTCCAGCGGCACGGCGAGCGGGAACGTGGAGATGATGAAGGTGTGCAACATCCAGATCGAAATGATTGCGACCCACGTCAATCCCCGGTTTGGCGAGAACAGCAACACCAGGGGCATAACGAACTCGCACGTTGTGCCGCCAATGTGGGCGAGGAGGTGTGTCATCCTCGACGGTAAAAGGTCGTTGGGGTAGTCGCGAACAGTTGCCTTGCGGAACTTGTCCCACACGACCCACGGTGTGTTTTGCACCATGATCGCCACGGTGTACGAAAATCCGTGTTGCAACTTCGAGAAGCCTGCACCCATCCACACGACGACGATGAAAATCTTGGCTGCCACGATCATGTCGGTGAAGTTGTTGAAAAGCCCGAAGCAGAGAAGCGTCGGGACGTACTGTTCTGCTCGTGACGAGAGGAAGACGACCTTGTCGCGCAGTGCCATCGTGATGATGAGACCGCAATACAACAGAATTGCCCATTGGGGAAGCAGGCCCGCGCTCCCTTTGGGCAGCCCTTTGACATCCTGATTCCCGGAGAGGAAGAACAGCAGGAGGAGGCTGGCCAGGATTGCTTTGTACAGGCCGGTGTCCCACGGCGTGCGGCGAACGCCCTTTGTGAACGGAACGTGATTCGGGTACGGCGGGACACGAAGCGTGTCGTTCTGCCACCAGTAGAGGATTCCGCCGATTGGCGGATCGAAGTGGAACGCCAACGGGCCACACGTCGCGCCCAGCCCAATGATCTCCAACAGGATCGTCCAGATCATTAGCTTTTGATACAGAATCGGCTCGTCCCACCAACCGGAGATGTTGTTGAACTCCAGGCCCTTCGTGAACGCGCCCGCAAAGATAAGCCCGAACAGTCCGTACCAGAACAGCTTCCACACATAAAACATCGAGGTGTTCTTCGGCGTGCCGAACCCTTGCTCCACCCAGTGGAGTTGCAGGATTTTCATGCGTTCGAAGAACGGGATCTTCGCAAACTCGTCGAGATCGACCGGGGGTAGTTCTGCGGTTCTGTAGCCCATCGTCAGCTACCTCCTTTTCTGTTGCATCGAGTGGTCTCGACGCCGTTGTTCTTTGTCCAGGTAATACTCGTCTTCTTCTGTGGTCCTCGTCGAGACGACGCTGCCGGTCAGCCGTTCGAGCTCACGTTCGCGTACTCGGAGGCGCCTCCACGCCTTGCGCTTGTCCTTCCGACGTCGCCATTCAAAGTGGTCTTCCTCGGTCTCGGAGGTCCCGCTGAGATACGCAGCTTCGATCTCGTCGAGGCGTTCGAGCGCCTCATGGGAGGAAAGCTCAAGTTGGATCTGCCCGCGGGCCATCAGGTACATGCGATCGGAAAACTTCAACGCTTTGCGGGCGTGCTGTTCGACGATCAACGCGCCCGTTCCCTGCTCGTTGGCGGCCTTGCGTACGGCCCCCAAAAGCCGGTCGACGACCATGGGCGCGAGTCCGAGCGACAACTCATCGGCAAGAAGAATCGAGGGTTTGCGACTCAACGCTCGGGCCAGTGCGAGCATCTGTTGCTCGCCCCCCGACAACATGCCGCCGCGGACCGACAATCGAGGCTCGAGTTCCGGAAACAATGCAAGGGCATCTTCGACCGACCCGCCTCCGATACGCAGATTGTCACGCGTCGAAAGCTTTGTGAAAATGAGCCGGTCCTCGGTCACGAGTCCGATGCCATTGCGAACCCGCTGATACATCGGCGTGAACGTCGGCACGTTGTCGAACAAAACGATGCCGTCGACGGGCAGGAGCTCACCGGCGATCGTCATGAGGGTGGTCGTTTTGCCTGCGCCGTTGGGGCCCAGCAGGCATACCACCTCACCAGGCTGTACTCGGAGGTTGACTGCGCGCACGACCTCACGACTTCCGTACCCAGCCTTGAGGTTGCGGGTTTCCAGCAACGGCCTCATATGCCAACTCCCGCTGCGTTTGCTGTTGCCATGTCAGCCGAGGGAGACGTCGATGGAGGGGATTGTGTCGACGTTGACTCATCAACCTCGGTACCGAGATAGGCAGCGATCACCGCGGGATTCATACGGACAGCCTCGGGTGATCCTGATGCGATCAGCTTCCCGAAGTCGAGGACCATGACCTCATCACACACTCCCATCACGAAGTTCATGTCATGTTCGACGACGAGCACCGTCATGCCCCAGTCGTTGGCGAGACGTCGGACCACGGCAGCGAGCTCAAGGCTCTCTGCAGAACTCAAACCAGCTGCGGGTTCGTCGAGCAGCAAAACGCTGGGATGCATGGCCACCGCTCGGGCGATGGAGAGCAACCGCCGCTTCCCATAGGAAAGGTCCTTGACGTCGCGGTGCAGGTCCTGGTCGAGCTTGAACTCGATGATCGCTCGAACCACTTCCGGCGGGAACGGCGGATTGACCGGATGGAACAGGTCGCGGACATATGAACCGAGGTCTTGCGGGTCGGCGGCCACGCTGAGGTTCTCGAAGACCGTGGCGTCCTCGAAGAGTTCCAGTGATTGGAACGAACGGGCGACACCGGCTCGCGCCCGCTTCATTGCCGAGTTCTTGGACAGGTCGTGATCATCGATCAAGACGCGACCCTCGGCGGACGCAAAGCCACTTATGGCGTCGATGAGTGACGTCTTCCCTGCGCCGTTGGGGCCGATCAAGCCGGTAACCCGACCGGGCTCGAGTCGGTACGAGACGTTGTCGACCGCGACGACTGCTCCGTATCGCACGGTGAGCCCGTCCATGGTGAGGGTCCGGGGAGCAACCTTGGAGTTGTCCGCTTCGGCGGTGGTGTCGGCGACGTCAGAGAGCTCGATCGTGTACGGGCGGCCCCACTTCTTGGACTTCTTAAGTACACGGAAGATTTTGACCCACTCGGCCGCAACACCGTCCTGGTAGCCGAGCACGGTTAACAGGATCGCCGCTCCACTGATCAGTTGGATCCAACGCCCGACATTCCCCCACGTCGACTCTAGAATCTCCTGATTCAGGGCCGCCGTCGCCATGGTTCCCCCGACGAAGGCACCGAGCAGATGGCCGACGCCACCCACCAGTACTAAGCCTACATACGTTACCGAGGTGAAATTGGTGAACGACTGGTAGCTGATCGAACTGAGCCGAAACGCGAGAAGGATCCCGCCGAGAGCAGCGATGGCGGCCGACAATGCGAATGCGAACAGCTTCACCATCATGACGTCGATGCCCAACGACGCGGCTGCGCGTTCGTTGGTGCGAACCGCAAGGAGGCGTCGACCGCTGCGGCCACGTCGAACGTTGGACACCACCCAGACCGTGAATATGGCCATGACGACGACAAAAATCCCGTAGCGCTCCGGATGTTTTATCGAGCCGATGTCGTAGCCGAAGAGGTCGGGGTTGCCGACCTGGGTTCCTTGCACGCCACCGGTGTAGTTCCGGTTACGGAAAAGCATGAGCTCCATTGTGGTGCCGAGCCCAAGGGTGACGATGGCGAGGTTGATCCCTCGTGTGCGTACAGCGGGAAGACCGAACACGATTCCGAGAGGTATTGCTGCCAAGACTCCGGCGAGAAGGGCGAGCAGGAACGGGATGTGGAAGACCGCAACGAGTCGTCCGGCAACGAAGGCACCAAAGCCTGCAATGGCGTATTGACCGAGCGATAGCTGTCCGGCGTATCCGGTGAGGACGACCATGGAAAGCAAGACAATGCCCACCCCCATCGTGACCGTGAGGGCATCGGTCCACTTCGAACTCTTGGTCAGCATCAAGAAGATGACGAAGCCAAATCCAAACAGCATCCAGTCCCACGAGAGACGGCCGTTGCCCACCATCGGGAGCTGGCGAAGGAAGTAGTCGCGCAACGGCAATGACCGCCCGCGAAATACCAGGAACACGATGACGACGAGAAACGGGAGCGATGGACCGAGGCCCTGTTGATCGATGAAGCGTCCGACGAGCGTCTGACCGATGCCGAGCGCAAACCCCGCTGCGGTAGCAATGGGGAACGAGCGGAAGTCGGCGATGAGAGCAGCGGCAAGACCGGCAAGCACGAGTCCGGTCATGGCGGTCACCTGCAGCGTGATGATCGGGACGACCAGAATGCCCGCTACCGCGGCGAGCGCCGACCCCAGTGCCCAGTTGAGCACGGCAATCTGATTGGGAGAAACGCCAACGGCCGAGGCCGAGCGTTCGCTCTCCGACACTGCCTCGGTCGCGAGGCCGAATTGGCTTGATCGATAGAGCTTCCACAACGCCAGCGCCGATGCACAGGCGATACCAAAGAGAATAAAGCGATCGACCGTGGTCGAGACATCGGCCCAAAGGGTCACTCGATTCGTCGGCAGCCAGCTGGCGACCTGGCGGGGGTTCGATCCGTATCGAATCACCACGCCTGCCTGGAAGAAGACGAGTACACCGAGAGTCGCAATCACGCGGACCAGGGAACTTGCTTTTCGTAGTGGCCTCATGATGACCCAGTGCGTCAAGACCCCGAGGAACGCAGAGAGCGCGATGCCGACGAGCGCCGCGAGAAGGAATGGCCAACCGTGTTCGTACTGCAACTCCCACTGCATAAAAACGCCGGCGATTGCGGTTGCACCGAGTGAAAAGTTCAAGACGCCCGTGCCCCGATAAATCACGATCAGGCCTTGTGACGCAAAGGCGTACAACGCCCCGACGCCGAGCCCCAACAGTGCGAATCTGATGACTTCGTTCATCGAACCTCTCTTCACCGAATCGATCAATGTCGATGAAACATCAGAGCAGTTGGTGTAGAACGGGAAGGTACTGCGGTCCCTCACGCTTGTCTAATCGCCACCTTTTTCAGGTGACCCTCTCTTTGAAACACCGTGCACATAGGGAGTGAATTCTCGAAGCTCATCGAACCCGATTGGCTCACGTGGGAACGGTAATGATGAAATGACGCCGGGCAGGGACGTTTCGATACCGATGTCGAGGCGACCTGCCGTTCGAGGGAGAGACCAAACAGATGATTAGATCTAGAGTCCAGAAGGGCCGTCCGGTCCGAGGGGCAGTGGCGGCGTGCATAGCGCTCGCGTTGATTGCCGCTTCGTGCAGCAGCAGCAACAGCGACAGCACAGACACAACAGAGGCCGCGGCCAGCGAAGCTCTCGCGACTGATGCCGCAGCGACTGAGGCAGGGGCGACCGAGGCCGCAGCGACCGATACTGCGGCTGCCGATACTGCGGCTGCCGCGGCCAAGGCGCCGAGCGGTGATCCAATCAAGATCATGACCGTGACCACGCTTAATGCCGCCGGCCCGACGTACAAGAACATCGCGAACACCGCCATGGCGTATGAGAAGTACATCAACGCCCGCGGCGGCATTGCCGGGCGTCCACTCAAAGTGACGGTCTGCGACGAGCAATTCGATCCAGCTGTCGCAACGACGTGTGCTCGCCAGGCCGTCGACGAAGGAATGGTCTCGATTGTCGGTTCATTCACCTACTTCGCCGAAAGCATCGTGCCAGTCATTGCCGAATCTGACATCACGTGGTTCGGCGCGTGTTGCCCGATCACCCCGTCGGAGCTGACGAGCAAGCACTCGTTCAACATCGGTAACCAGCCGATGTACGCGGTTGGCGCCGTGAAACGGGCGGTCGACGATGGTTGCAAGAACATCAACGCCGTGATCATCGACGGTGCGCAGATCTTCATTCCACCGATGGAGAACGCGGCCAAGGCACTCGGCACAAAGTTCGGGAAGACCGTGATCTTGCCGCCAACCGCCCAGGACTATTCGGCTGAAGTTGCCCAGGCGACCGAAGGAGCGGACTGCGTCATCGGTATCATCTCGGAGACGCCCTTTGTCACCTGGAACACTGCATGGACGCAATCAGGCACCGACGCGCGCCAATACGGACCGCAGGGCAACCTCAACTCCGTTTCGGCGAAGGGCAACGAGGCTTCAACGGATGGCGACGTCATCGCGGGCATGTACCCCGACATTTCGACTGCACCGTGGGCCGAGTATCTCGTTGCGCTGAAAGAGGGCGGCTACGACCTGAACGAACTCGACTACAACAGCCTTGGTGGAATGGGAACCTGGGCGGCCTACGTTGGCTTTGCGAAGATCGCGGAGACCGTGCAGGGTGACCTCAGCGCCAAATCGTTCTTCACCGCGGCGTCGGCGACGTCGAGTCTCGACCTGAACGGCATGGTTCCGGTGCTCGACTTCACCAAGGAGTGGACGGACGGCCTGAAGGGTTATGAGCGGCTGTTCAACCGCAGTGTGGTCTTCAGCAAGCTGGAAAAGGGCAAGGTTGTGCCGTTGACCACCGAATTCGAAGACGTCAGCAACCTCGCAGCTGGCAAGGCTGGCTGATCGGCTGGGCAAGTTGTGCACCACGTTGCGCCCAGCGCAACGCGGTGCACTACCTTGCAGGCCGGGTCCTCTCGCGAATCGACGTAGGTCCCCGACCGTCGCCGAAAAGGAGAAAGATCTACACTATGTACACGTAGGATATAGCGGGCGGCAGAAACGGGGCTTCACCAAATCAGCACTGCGACACTTGCCATCCCAAGCAGAACCCCGATCGGCGTTGAAAGCTTCGCTCCAAAGCGCGAGCTCTTTTCGACGGCCATCACGACACCGAAGGCAAGCATCCAGCCAGCGTTCATTAACCCGAACGCAAAAGCACCAGCATCAGCGCCCAACAGCAACCTGCGCACGACAGTCCGAACGACACGCCGATACGGACTGCCTCCACAACTCCCGAGTGGGCAACACGATCACCGAACTGATCGATGGCCCCATGAATCGCAGAATCGGCGATGCGAAACGCAAGACCCACAACCGCCCACACAGCAAGATATCCAGCTGCTGTAACGGTTTGAAGGCTGATACTGACCGCTCGTGACGCGCCGAGCCGTCCGACGCGCACGAGTAGAGCGAGGGTCGACGGGAGCATCATGGCCAGCATCATCAGCGTCCATCCAGCGAGAAAAGCAAGGACGTCTAACCGGCCTGGTAGTCGGGCTCGGCGACCTTGGGTTTCAGTCACGATGCGCGTAGCCGAATCGGCCGCTCGTCGTACTCCGACCCTGGACATTGATTTCGATCGCCGTTGAATGAACGCATACGGGCGAGTTCGCCGATCGGGCCGCCGAGCGGGCCGGTGAACGCTGCCGTGACTGCGCGTTCCTGTTCGTCACTGGCGGTTGCATCGATCAGCAGAGCTACTCGCCCATGAATCGGCGCATCGCGGCCGCCGGTGTGTTGTGAGATGCTCACGATCGCTAGACCGGTGACATCGATGCCACTAATCTCACCGTTATCGATTTGCCAGCCAACGATGCCCGTGCACTCGCCCTCGTCGGCCGACTCGCCGAACCAACACGGGCACGGCACGAAGCAGTCGCACGCCTCAAAGAATCGTCTTCTACTCGGTAGCTCGTCGTGCTCGCCTCCTAACCGGGACCGTGCTCATCGTGAGCCGAGGCCGACGAGTTTGGCCGTGGCTTTCCAGTCGACTTCGTTGGTTTCGTCGGCTTGGTTGGTTTCGTTGACTTGGTACGGGGTTTCCCTTTGCCGACGGTCTCCCACCTGACTGGTGGAGGCAGCTCATCTCGTGACGGAAAGTGGCTCGATGCAAGATGGTCGTGCACATGGGTGAAACCAGTGAGATCAAAGTCCTGCTCGCGGACCTTAGCTATCGGCTGCGGTGGCTTTGCCGTTCGTATGAGCGAGTCAAGTTTCGCCAACTTGCTGCGACCCTTTACAGGGCGGTCCGACGATGGTCGCCGGCCGATCTTGTCGGGCTCGGTATTTCCCTCCGACGGCTTCCCGCTCGCCGTCGCGATCGTCAGTGTTTGTTCCCGAGTGAACTCTTCGCCATCAAGTTTGCCTTCCGCAATCACACGCACTTGGTAGAGGCCGTAGTCAGGAGTCGGAAGCGTGAATCGGAATCGTCCTGCGCCGTGATCGTCGAAAACCATCTTGTCGATTCGCCCAAATGGGTCGGTAACGATCCCCCACACGTATGCGCTGCCGGTAAAGGCAACGCCGTGGTCATCGAGCACGGCTACCAGGTCGCAGTCACGGCGCGAGTTCTTCGCTCGCACGCGGAGCTCGAGGTCACTGCGAGCCGTCACGACTAGTGAATACGGAACGGTGCCTCTTTTCTGGATCGCCCCAACGCTGCCGTCGGAATGCTTCGTGTCTCCTACCGTTTCGAACTTCTTCGGATCCAACGAAATGACTGCCGTCCAGCTGCCAGCGTGGACCGTCGGAAGCACCGGCAACGAAAGACGAAGCCCACCGAGCCACGACCCGCTCAACGGTGTGATCGCCGCAACGCCGCTGGATCGATCGAAAGTCGACCCGTCGGGAGCTTCCAATTCGATCCTCAAAATCTCAGGAAGCGGACAGAGCACGGCGATATCCGCTGAGAAGTCGGCCGAGCAAAGACGGAAGGGAATCCGGTGTTCGACACCCAGCGTTAGCTCACCGGCCGGGTCAGTAACGATCTGTGCATTCGTCACGCCGGCATGTACTTGTAGCAAATACTTGTGGAGACGGAAAAGCTCCTCGCCAGCTAGGTCACCGGTTACCAACAGGTAGCCGTTGTTTCCTTGGCAGATCGCCCGAAGGGCATTGACATTCACATCGGTTGGACGACCGATGCCAACAGCAAAGGTGTTGGCGTTGAGCGAACCTGCGACATCGAGGATCATCGGTGCCACGTTCTCCACGCCGTCGGTGATCACAACGAGGGCCACCGTGTCAGTAGCTGCCCCCGCCAATTGAGCGACGCCGTCGAGAATTCCCGCACCGATGCCGGTAGCACCGCGCGGGTCGAGATTGGGACCTGTCGCTGCGGTGTTGAGCGCGTCGCGAGTACCTCCCGCACCTGCCGCTAGGGCGTTGCCGCGGGGCACCAACACGCCGTGCTGATCGTCGAACTGGATCAGCGAAATTTGGTCTGTGTCGCGAGCAAGTCCGGCGATCACCCCGAGAGCTTGGCCCAGCTTTTGGCGCTTGGTCATCCCGTTGCCTGCATTTTGTGCCATGGAACCTGATCGGTCCGCCACGATCGCCATGGCAGCAGTTCGAGTCGCAACGACGTTCGCAGTGATCGGAACGTTGAAGATTTGACCGGTCTGGATGCAACGTACCGACACCGTTATCGGGGCAATCGGACCAGCTGCAGGTGCCGAGAACGAAAGCCAGACTCGGCCGTGTTGCGCGACATTGCCGGGTGGTACAGCAGCCGGTGGGTTGAGGGCGGCCGGTAGCCCGAACGGTGCGGGGACCGCCGACAGAACTTCGAAGCCAACGGTGTCGACCGCCTCGACTCTGAACACGACAGCGGCGTAGGTGGTGCGGCCAGCCTCGACATTTAGGAACGAGACGGAAGGAGTCTCCAGCGTGACAATCGGCGGGTCGCCTTCGTACCAGACGTCGAAGGGATGATCGCCGATTACATCGACCGGTCGGTACGTTCCTGTCCACGGTGCCACGCCGCCGATGCTGAAGATCATGTTTCCTGTCGGCTGATGAAAGGTCGGTGCGCCCACTGGTGCCGTATAACGATCGGCATTTGCCTTTGGGCGCATCCAAACCGCCCAAAGACGATCGAGGTTGCAGTGATGAAGCCAGAACACGGGCTCGTGCGGTGATGCCCGGAGGATCATCTGGCCGTTGACCCAACGGTGCACCAGATTATGCAGGTCAACTTCGAGACCAAACCGAAAGTCGCTGTAGAACGTCGAGCCCATGGCTGTCGTTTGCACAGCCGCGGTTGGTAAAGCTGGAGCGTCACCTCGTCGGCCGAAGCCTCGCGCAAGGAACTGTCGGGAAAAGGGATCGTCGTTGACAGCGCTCGCAGCACTGATGGTCCAGCCGCCCGCACTGAAGCGGAAGGGACCGGTCGTGACTTCGCCGGACTCACTCCCGGCAGGATTCGTCGCCCCGCCGTCGCCACCGAAGAAATCGCTGAACCAGGGAGCGCTCGTCGCTGTACGGTCGACGGTCCAATCCCAGAATGGTATGCGTACTGAGTCGTCAATCAGGCGAAGTTCGGCCTCGAACTTCGCAAGCAACACACGATGCCAAGCGGTGAAGGCCGGTCCACCGTGCCCCCAGCTTGGATTGACTGCCATCGCGTCAACGTGAATTTTGGCAAAGTCGTCGTAGCGGTTGGCCAACCCTCGCTGGCTCGGCTTGGCGTGAAGCGCAAGCACCGCGTTGGCAAAGGCAACACGCTCGCCGACCGGCATGGTGGCAATGTTCCGTCGTGGTCTCATGTGCCTCTCCTCAGTAGGAATTGACTGCTATGACACACAGAGAGCCAAACCCTCGACGTGATACACAATTCTGAAACGGAAACAGTTCGCGCGTTTTTCGCTCATTCAAGCCGGGGGCCGCACACTTCGCGCAACAGGAAAGCACCGCGACCCACTCGCAACCGGCGCGATGCAGTCGCAGCAGGCGCACACGCTTTGGCCAATTTGGGGCGGGTTCGACCGTGCGAGCTGCGATGCTGGGTCCGTGACTTTTCTGAGGCCGTTGTTGCTCTGTCCACCGTCAGGCCGATGCTGAGCGCTGGCGACGTCCAGCGGATTGCCGCTTCGCTCGGCTTCGATGGGCGTGTGGCGCATCTCGGCGAGGGCATGGATTTCGTCTCATACCGCTGCGAGGACTTGGTCGTGCGGGTAGCCAAGCGCGACGAGGTCGCCGCACTCGTCGAAGCTGAGTACGAGTTCCTCGCCACGCTTCCGGTCGATCTGCCGCTCGCAGTTCCGCGTCCACTTTGCCCTCCCGTTGGATCGCCCGAGACAATCCGGTGTGTGCTCGTCTATCCGATGGTGCCGGGCACACCGCTCGGCGAGGTCGAAGACACGTCAGACCTGCACGTCTGTGAACCGATTGGTCGATTCCTGCGTTCGCTCCATTCGTTGCCGATTCGTGACGTTGCTCCGCAGTCGCTCGGTTCGTTGTCCGACTTTGCTTCGCAACGACTGAGCGACATCGAGAAGCAGCTGGGATCTAAACTCACCACTGTTGTGCGCTCGGTTCTTGGAGGCCACCTTCCGCCGGTCAGCAGCGAACGAGTGATGTGTCATCGCGATTTGACGGACGACCATGTCCTCGTTGACCTGGCCGCTCACGTTGCGTGCGGTGTCATCGACTTCGGCGACGCCGGTCCGTCACCATGGTGGCACGATCTTGTCGGCCTTTGGATGTGGGGAGGCGACGGAGCAATCGATTCGGTCTGTTGCGCTTACGGGCGACAGCTCGAAGGTGCCGAACAACAACTTCTCGAACACCATGCGTTGGCAGTGGCAGTCGCCGACGCGGTTCACGCGTCGCGTGAAGTGGACTTCGATTTGGTGTGGCCCGACCACCTGAACACCCTGGTCCAGGTGCTACGCCGCTAGCCGAAATGGCCGCAACGACGGGCATGGCCCGCCCGGTAACCGGCGCTGCCGGGCGTATCGGATGATCCGCCCGGCCGACGCGGATTGTGACGAGCGTGACGCTCCGGCGAGTAATGCGGCCACGATGGAGGTGGCGTGTCGGTCGAGGGATCGGCGGGCGCGGTCGTAGCGCATGGTGGTGCGGGGGTCGGCGGGGCTGGCTGCTTCTTGCACGTCGCGCAACGCGACGCCGGCAGGGGCCGAGGAAGGTCTCGGCCCACACAGCAAGAGGGATGTCGGCGTCTGATGGGTCGAGCCATGCGCCGCGGGCTCACGGGCTGTGGGCTACGGCATATCGTTATTGAGCGATGCGTCCCAGCATCTCGGGGATGACGCGTCGCAATGTAGGCATGTACCCGCTGAAGGCGTTCGCGTCTGGCCTCGGGTGTGCTGCCCGCACCAAGCGGCGATGTGTCTTGTTCGCCCGCAACTTGACGCCTGAACTCGCAAGGTCTCCGGGCTTGACTTCTCCGGTGTCAAACGAGGGTACGAGACGAGGGGCCAACGATATTGCGGCTGGGTCGGATGGTTCCTTCGAGCCGGGTGCCTGTCCTGACGTACGAGAGCTTTCGGAGCGTGATCACGAAGCGTGCGGTGCTCGAGCCTTGCTCGGTTGGGATGTGCCGATGGCTGCAGCGAGGGCTGCTGCGATGGCCACGTAGACGTAGCCGCGGTGGTGGGCAGCAAGCAGTGCCTCGCGCGTCGTCGGTGAACCGAGGACGGCCACGAGTATCGCAATGCCAAGGACGGAGCCGACCTGACGGCAGGTGTTGTTCACCGCTCCTCCCACAGAGAGTCGATCCGGGGGAAGACTCGACACGGCAGCTGCACTGTTGACGGGTATGAATGCTGCGATGCCAACGGCTGTGCATTCCGCAATCGCGACGAACAGCCACGGTTGCGGTGTGGCGTCGATCAGAAGCCGAAACGCGATAGCGCCGATGGCGACAATCGCCGGACCGAAGATCACGAATGGTCGGAAACCGAGCCGTCCGGCCAGCTGGCCCGATTTTCGCGCCAGGAGCGCGACGGTGAGCGGCGCTAGGGCGCTGAGAAGTCCGGCACGTAGGACGCTGTAGCCCCAAACCTGGCGAAGGAAGAGAACGTTGTTGAGTCCGGATGCAGCGAAGCCGGCGTAGAAGGCGATGCCCGACAAGTTGGCGATGTTGAATCCCCTGCTGCGGAACAGTCCGAGGTCGAGAATCGGGTTGGGGTGGCGTGCCTGGCGTTTCCAGAAGAGGGGTGACGCAGTGGCGCTCACGGCAAGTGATCCGAGCGTCTTCGGGTTGGTCCATCCCCAGACCTCGGAGCGTGAAATTCCGAGGGCGAGTGCTGCAAGCGACACGGTGATCATTGCTGCGCCGGCGAAGTCGGGAAGGCGTCGATCAACGGCTCGTGCGGTCTCCCCAAGGATCCTTCGGCCGAAGAACAACACGGCAGCGCACACAGGCACGTTCACCCAGAAGGCGGCGCGCCAGTTGGTTGCGGTGATCAACAGAGCCCCGAGGCTCGGACCACTCGCGACACCCAACGCGCCAATTCCGCCGAACATCGCGACGACTCCGGTTCTTTTCTCGGGAGGGAACGCAGCAAGAAGTAGGCCGAGCGACGCCGGGGTCAGGAGCGCCCCGCCTATGCCCTGAATAACACGGCCCGTCACGAGGACTCCGAGTCCAGGGGCAACGGCGCAGACCACCGAGCCCATGGCGAATACGGCGACACCAATGAGAAAGAACCGCCGGCGCCCGAGTTGGTCGGCGATCTTGCCGGACACGATGAGAAGCCCGGCGAAGCAGATGTTGTAGGCCGTGACGATCCACGACGCGTCGGTCCGGGTGGCCCCGAAGTTTCGCAGAATCTCTGGGAACGCCACGTTCACCACAGAGAGGTCGAGGGTGGTGATGTAGGCGCCAAGAGCACAGAGCGCGAACGTCGGCCAGGGTGAAGCAAGGGTATTCGGTCCGTTTTTCGACGCGGGAGGCGTGGCCGGGAGCGATGTCATGCGATGGTCTCCAAAAGATCGGGTCCGAGTCGCGAACGAGCGCCGGACGACTTCGGTAGGGGCTGGAGTGTTGCGAAAGCGCCGAGACCGGTCGGTGGCATGTTGTCGTAGACCGCCTCGTAGGCGCCGGCTCTTACGAGGAACGTTTCATGGAAGACCCCCGAGCGTCCGGTATCCGAAGCGCGTTGTTGGCACTGGCGCCACGCTTGGAGGTGGGGTGCCGTGTCGATCGCTACCAGACCGACATCATCGGCTCCCGCATCGAGGCACAACTGGCGCAGCCACTCCCGGACGACCGTACGAAGTTGCGGGAGCCTCGCAAGTGATGCTTCCGACGCACGACGTAAGGCTTCGGCCTCGGGGCTACCTCGGAAGACGGACCATTCAGGCACCGACCCATAGTACACATGGTTTTCCAAGTAACTGGAACAAGATTGCCAACCAGTGGGAGCCTATTGTCTTGACGACGACTTCGAAGCCATTGGGAGGGGCATCGAAGCGAAGAAGGCGGCGAGCGTTGCGTTCGAGCCGGTCACCAAGACCTTGGCAGGCGGCTTCTTGGCGAGACGAGGAGTGCTGGCCAAGTCGAAGAACAAATCGGCCGAACACTCGACCCGCAACGTCGGATTTCCCGAGGGCTCGCCATAACGGACGACTGCTCGGCCAGCGGCGATGCCAACCGTAAAATCCTGGTCTTCAACCACGAAGTGATACTCGCCGTCTTCGAGTCCGCCCTTGTAAGCCCCGGACATCGACTGCAGCGCCCACTGCGGATTCAGCCGGAAGTCGGGGTCACCAGGTCGGGGCAACAAAGGTTCGGCCCACTTGGCGATGTCGCGTCCGATCTCAGCGAGGCGGCGGCCGTACTCCGTAAGTTCGTAGACGCTTGCCGGGGCCGGGTAGCGGAGTCGACGCTTGGCGACAACGCCCGACTCCTCGAGGGAGCGAAGCCGGTCGGCCAGCACGTCGGTCGCGAGCCCTGGGAGTCCGGCGAGGAGATCGCCGAATCGCCGCGGACCGGGCGCTAGGTCGCGAACAACCAGCATGGCCCATCGCTCGCCGACGAGGTCCATCGCAATTGCCAGTCCGCAGTGTTGATGGTACGAGCGCTTCACCCGCTCGACGATAGTTCCCCTCCATGCGGTTGGGAAACGCTGTATCGCGACGCCGGCCATGTCGCCGTGATCGATTCCGGTAGCCCCTTGAGGCCGTCGCACACGACGATGCAGACGTCCTCGACCCCGAAACCGGAAGATGCCGTTGCAGCACTCCGCGTGCGGCGTGTCGGTCGAGGGTTTGGCGGGCGCGGCTCAAGGTCTATTCCAGCGAAGAGCCGTCCAGTGAAATAGAGTCGGGCCCAACGAGCCGCTAATCCGGCGGGCTGGAATAGAGCGACGAATCTGTGACCCACCACCAGCGACAACCCATGGCTGAGTCGGCGACGATCCGCAACCACGCGGCGTTCATCTGGTCGGTGGCGGAGCTGCTGCGGGGTGACTACAAGCAATCCGAGTACGGCAAGGTCATCTTGCCCCTCGTCGTGCTCCGGCGCCTCGACTGCGTGCTGGAGCCTACGAAGGCCAAGGTGCTGGCCGAGCACGAGCGTCATGGCGACCGGGAGGCGATCCTCACGAAGGCCGCGGGGCAAGCGTTCTACAGCACGTCCAAGCTCGACATGGCCCGCCTCCTCGACGATTCGAGCAAAGTGCCGGGCAACCTGCGCACCTACGTGGCCGGGTTCTCCTCGGCCGCTCGGGACATCCTGGAGAAGTTCGAGTTCGACGCCCAGATCACCCGCCTCGACCGCTCGAACCTGCTCTACAAGGTCATCGGGAAGTTCGTCGACATCGACCTGCACCCCGACAAGGTCTCGAACCTGGAGATGGGGTACCTCTACGAGGAGCTGATCCGGCGCTTCTCGGAGGTCTCCAACGAGACGGCCGGCGAGCACTTCACTCCACGTGAGGTCATCCAGCTCATGGTGCGCCTCCTGTTCATCGAAGACGACGGCGCGCTCACCAAGCCGGGCATCGTACGTACCCTGTTCGATCCGGCATGTGGCACCGGCGGCATGCTCTCGACGGCCGAGGACTACCTCCGCACCGTCCACTCAGCAGCACGGCTCGAAGTCTTCGGCCAGGAGCTGAACGCCGAGACCTATGCCATCTGCCGCTCCGACATGATGCTGAAGGGCCAGGACGCGTCGCACATCGTCTACGGCAACTCCTTCAGCGAGGACGGCCACCAGGGCGCACACTTCGACTACCTCCTCGCCAACCCGCCGTTCGGTGTGGAGTGGAAGAAGGTCGAAGACGCTGTCCGCACCGAGCATGCCAAGGCCGGGTTCGCCGGACGTTTCGGTGCCGGCCTGCCCCGCATCAACGACGGCAGCTTCTTGTTCCTGCAGCACATGATCTCGAAGATGAAGCCGGTCGAGCAGGGTGGTTCGCGCTTAGCGATCGTGTTCAACGGCTCACCGCTGTTCACCGGGGCGGCCGG
>JANOYY010000067.1:0-29953 GCA_031429095.1 Acidimicrobiia bacterium
TTGCAGTGCTGGGGCGATAACAGTTACGGCCAATTCGGCAACGCAACGAGTACCCAGCGGTCAGCGACGTCGAGATGTTCGTCGGCATTCGTAATGACGTGCTTGGCGACGACGGCGTAGAGGATGAGGCCGAAGACCAACGGAAAGTGTCCGAAGCTACCGACATCTCGCGCTATCGCCGCTCGCGCACCCGGTGCCGCTTCTCGGAGCCTCAACTCGATCACCGCCGGAACAAATCCGAAGTACGCCCACCACAACACGCAAGCAACCGCAGTGGACGCAACGACTGCGGAAAGAAGGGATCCTTCAAGGTTCTTCGCTTCAGCGATCGACGCCGCCGTAGCACCAATCGCAACGACCACCTCGCCAAGCGTGATGATGATGAACAGCGCATGGCGCTCGGCGAAGTGCGTCGCGTCGATGGCCCATGCGCTCCCATTTCGTTCGGTAGCACTGAGCGCGCTTGTGATCATCCCGATCGCGACGACGATCCAAATCACAAGCCGTGCGGTTCCGTCGAAGAAGCCGCCCACGAACAAAAGTGTCGGTGCGATTGCAGCAAGTGGGGCGTAGCGAACAAAGGCACGCCTCGTCTCTACCGATTTCACGGCGTCGAGCGATTGGATCACCAACACGAGGAGTTGGACGACGAAGTATGCGGTCGCGAACCAGCGGCCCTGGTTGCTCAGCGAACGCGGGACCGTAATCGCCATGACCAACATGGCCGGCACCATGGCGAGAACAACGACTCGTGCCCGAGCATTCGACTGTAGGTCGATGGCGGTACCAGCCCACGTGAAGCCGGTCCACTGCCACCACACCAGAAAGCCCAGCAGCATTCCTTTGGCCACGCCGCCCGTCGAAAGATTTGATGCAACGAACGACGTCACCTGGGTAACGGAGAAGACGAACACGAGATCGAGGAACAGCTCAAGATTCGACGCGTGCCGTTGGCTTCGCACTTCGACCATAGGCACGCCATTCAAGCAGGGATGCCTCGGCCGGAATCAATGCGCCAAGCCGACAGTTTTGGTGAAGATCGTCTACCGTTCGGCCATGGGTGCGAACAGCGTAGAGTTTTGGACGTCGGGTGTTGGCATGCCCCGGGCCACCGTTAAGCGTGCTGTGCAGGCGGAGCGCGAAGGTTGGGATGGGCTGGGCCTCGTCGACTCCCAGAACCTGGCCGGTGATCCGTTCATCGAGTTGGCGCTGGCCGCGGCCGCCACAACACGAATCAAGTTGGGTACTGCCGTTACGAACCCGCTGACCCGTCATCCCGCGGCGATGGCCACGGCTATCGCAACCGTGCAGGCGGAGTCCGACGGCCGTGCCGTGCTGGGAATCGGACGCGGCGATTCCGCCCTCGCCCATCTCGGTTTGGCGCCCGCACCAGTCCCCTACTTCGTTCGCTACCTCGAACGCCTCCAGGGGTACCTACGCGGTGAAGACGTCGCGTTCGATGTTGCAACCGATGGAGCCGGGGAGGTGAAGTCCGCCGATGCGCTCAACATGGCCGGTGCGCCGAGTGCGAGTCGCCTGCACTGGCTGCGGCCCACTCAGCTGAAGGTTCCCGTCGACGTCGCGGCGACCGGTCCAAAGGTGATTGCGGCGGGCGCTCTTCACGCGGAGCGAGTTACCTTCGCCGTTGGTGCCAATGCGGCGCGCCTGCAGTGGGGTATCGACACTGCACGCGCCGCACGCAGCTCGGCCGGAATAGACCCCTCGGGCTGGGGCATTGGGGCCTACGTCCCCGTGCTGGCGCATCCCGATCGGGCAGTAGCTCGACGTGCCATTGCCGGTGTCGTCGCATCGTATGCGCGCTTCTCGGTCATGCACGGTTCGGTTGCCGGCCCCGTCGACAGCGCAACACGTGACACGTTGCACAACGTGCATGCGGCCTACGACATGCACAGTCACTTCACGCACGGCTCACCGCAGTCGCAGGTGCTTACCGATGAGGTCATCGACACGTTCGCCATCGCGGGACCACCGCAGTACTGCATCGAACGTTTGCAGGAACTGGTCGAGGTCGGTGTGACCAAGGTGTTCGTGATGGGTGGCGGGTTCCGCAGCGATCCCCAGGAGGCATCGGCTGCGCATCGTCGTCTGGTCGACGACGTCCTCCCGGCGATGCGCTGACGATGATGCGAGCAACCGGCGCAATGCTGCGCCCGAACAGCGAGGAGAAATCATGAGTGGACCTATGACCGGTGTTCGCGTCGTCGAACTCGGCGTGTGGATTGCCGGGCCGGCCGCCGCTGGAATCCTCGCTGATTGGGGTGCTGACGTGATCAAGGTCGAGCCTCCGGCGGGTGATCCGGCGCGCCTGTTTCACGCCATGCTCGGTGGCGAGATCCCGAGCAACCCCGTGTTCGAACTCGACAATCGCTCCAAGCGCAGCGTCGGCCTCGACCTCACCAATCCCGAAGCACATGCGATCGCGCTCGACCTGATCGACCAAGCCGACGTGTTCATCAGCAACATGCGACCCGGCGCGCTCGAGCGACTGGGGTTCGACTACGAAACGCTGTCGGCGCGCAACCCGCGGCTGATCTATGCGGCCGTCACGGGATACGGCATGGCGGGCGACGACCGAGACCGCGCCGCCTTCGACATCGCCGCGTTTTGGGCACGTTCCGGCATTGCGGCGGTACTCAGCCCGCCCGATGGCCACCCGCCGTATCAGCGTGGTGGTATGGGCGATCACTCCACCGCGATGGCTGCCGCTGGTGCGATCAGCGCCGCACTGTTCCATCGCGAGCGGACTGGCGAAGGCCAGATGGTGGTGGCGTCACTCATGCGACAAGGTATGTACACGATCGGTTTCGACATTAACCTCGCGCTCGGTTGGGGTCGCATTCCGGCCAAAGCGACGCGCACATCCATGGCGAGCCCGACCGTCAATCACTACGGCACGAGCGACGCCAAGCGATTCTGGATCGTGGGTCTCGAAGGAGATCGTCACTGGCCACCACTCGCTCGCTGCGTCGGACACAAGGATTGGCTCACCGACGAGCGCTTTGTAACAGCCGCTGCGCGCCACCGGAACAACACCGAGCTCACCGGTCTCCTTGACGCGTGCTTTGAAGCGCGGACACTTGCCGAGTGGACCGAGGTGTTCTCCCACGAGCCCGACATGTTTTGGTCGCCGGTGCAAGACGTCGACGATCTGATCGCCGACCAGCAGGCATGGGCCATCGGAGGCTTCGTCGACGTTCCGGGACCGGATGGTCCGACCACGATGGTTGCGACTCCCGTCGATTTCGCCGGGACACCGTGGGCGCCACGCGGGCCCGCACCGGATCTCGGGGAACACTCCCGTGACATCCTCCGAGAACTCGGTCACGACGAAGCCGCAATTGATGCGCTCTTCGCCAGTGGAGCAGCACATAGCCGCGCCTGGTTTGGCTGAGAACTTGCGGTCACGGTTGGACGTGACCGGGCCGGTCGGGGGACAATCACCACCATGGCTCTGACTCTTCCCCCGTCGCTCGCTGACCGAACCGTCGAAGAGGTGCGAGTCGAGGTGGCCGCCTGGCTCGCCGCGTATTGGGACCCGTCGATTCCGAAAGCGCAGTGGCAGGGCATGGTGATCGACGCCGGATGGGCCGCACCGACGTGGATAGAGCCCGGCTATGGACGCTCGGCCAACGGGGAGCAGGCGAAGGCGATCTCCCAGGAGTTTGCGAAGGTGAAGGCAAAGGGCACCGGGCATGATCGCCACAACCTGTGGGCCAACACGATGGTTGCCTTCGGGAGCGATGAGCTGAAGGCACGTATGCTGCGACCACTTCTCCTTGAAGAGGTCGCGATGTGTCTGCTCTATAGCGAGCCGGGTGCAGGCTCTGATCTTGCGGGGCTTCAGACTCGGGCCACCCGTGACGGTGATGAGTGGATCATCAACGGCCAGAAGGTGTGGACGTCGGGAGCCAAGACCGCCGACTACGGAATGCTAATTGCACGTACTAATTGGGATGTACCGAAGCACAAGGGGATTTCGTTCTTCTGGTTTGCGATGCGTCAGCCCGGCGTCGATATTCGGCCCATTCGTCAGATCACCAACGAGGCGCACTTCAACGAAGTGTTCCTCACCGACGCGCGAGTACCGCATGCGAATATGCTGGGCGATGCCGGCGAGGGATGGCGAGTGCTGCAAACAGCGTTGGCCTACGAGCGTTCTGTCATGGGTGATGCCGCCCGCGGCCCGCGTCAACCCGGCGTCGGTGAAAAGGGGCCGAACGACGGCGAAGCAGCGAAGAGTGCTGTCGACATCGACCTCTGGGCGCTTGCACGCGAGCGCGGTGTTGCCCATCAACCGTCGATACGCCAAGCCATTGCGCAAGTGCATATGTGGCGCACGGTCAACGCCTGGAATGCGGCTCGGGCGAAGGCGGGCCTGGCGCAGGGCACGTCGTCGCCGATTCTGTCGCTCGGCAAGTTGGCGATGAGTCGGATCTTGCATGAGGGCGCAAAGGTGCATGCCCAGATACTTGGGGCCGAAGCAATGCTGGTCGGGGGAGATTACCCGGAGGCGTCGGACGCCAACTTCCTCGCGTTGAACGCGTACTTCACCTCCATCGGTGGCGGCACGGATCAGGTGCAGCGCAACATCATCGGCGAACGGGTCCTCGGGCTCCCCAAGGAACCCGAGCAAGACCGCGATCTTCCCTTCACCCAAGTTCGAAAGGCATGACCGCACAGATTTCGACGTTGGGACCACGAGAGACTGAAAACGATGGCTGACATTTCCGCAATCGATCTGAGCACGTATGACCCGATGGATCGGACGATCCAACAATGCCCCTTTGATCACTATGCCGCATTACGTTCTCACGGGCCGGTGTTTCACGACGCCCAGACCGCCATGTTCTTTGTGGCCCGCTACGACATTGTCAGTCGAGTGTTGCGCGATACGGAAACATTCTCGTCGCGAGGTTCAAACGCGAAGACGCTCGGTTCACCGGAAGTCATGGCTCGCGTCGCAGAGATCCTGGCCGAGGGTTGGCCCAACGCCGATACGCTGCTGAACATCGACCCCCCGGTACACACCCGCTACCGAAAGCTTGTGTCGGTTGCGTTCTCGCCACGCCGTATTGCGGCGCTCGAAGCAATGGTTCGCGAAATTGCTGTCGATCTCATCGAACATTTTCCCGCAAAAGGTGCGGTCGATTTTCACAACGATTTCGCCGTTGCACTGCCGGTGCGCGTCATTCATCGTGCGCTGAACATGGCTCCCGATACCCTCGACAAGATCAAAGAGTGGTCGGCGGCCTTCAATGTCGCCCTCGGAGCCACCCCGACCGATGAGCGACGCCTCTTTGCGGCGCGGAAGTCCCTTGAGGTTCAGCAGTACTGGCATGGCGAGTATCAGGACCGACTCGCGAACCCCGTCGACGACATCCTCTCCGATTTGGCACATGCCGACTTCGACGATCCGGATCTCCGCGATGGTGAGACCCGAAAGCTCACCTTCTCTGAGGCCTACAGCATCGTTCGGCAACTGATGGTCGCCGGGAACGAAACGACGACGAAGTTTCTCAACGAAACAATGCGGCTTCTGATTGAGAACCCGAAGTGGTGGAGAGCGCTCGAACAGGGTGGTGATGGCGTCGTGGCCGGGGTCGTGGAGGAGGGTCTGCGGATGTCGTCACCGAACCAGGGTCTGTTTCGGACCGCCACCCGCGATACCGAGATCGACGGCATCGCGATTCCGCAGGGGGCACGCTTGTGGGTGATGTTCGCCGCTGCGGATCGCGACGACACCGTTTTCGCCGACGCAGAAACCTTCAACCCGGAGCGCCCTAATGTGCGCGAGCACGTCGCCTTCGGCAAAGGTCATCACTTCTGTATTGGCGCACCCCTGACACGGCTCGAAGGCAAGGTGGCCTTCGAGGAGCTTTCGAAACGAATCAGGCTCCCCGGCTTCAGCCCGAACAACACCTTCGAGTACGAACCGAGCTTTATTCTCCGTGGACTTATGAAACTCGATCTCGAGGTAGAAAAGCGCTAGACCACAGGAGAGGCGGCGCTCATTTCGGCGAGGATGTCGTCGATCTGACCGACAGCGAGTCTCTCCATCGTGGCAGATCCGTCGGGGTTTGCCCCCGCGGTGACCTGTGCAGTCGCGTCGCCAGATCGGGATTGTGGTTGCCCGCTCTGTCGGCAAAGCCATCCTCAAATCCAAACGTCTGCCTCAAATTGCTTCAAACTGATCGAGCAAGCATTGGGCTACGCGGATCGTGATGTTGCCGCGCACAACTTGTTCGCGGCCCCGTCGTTCTTTCGAAACCAACTCAGCGCGCGCTGGTACCGCGACGTGTTTTTGAACAGCGGCAAAGCTCATTGGGTACCGCTTGGCCAACGACGAAACGCAAGCATCTTGCCGACGTCGTACCCAGGTTGGTTACTTGAGCGGTGGCTGGGCTGTGCCGGTATCGAAGTACAGGCCGGCATTAAGTCCAAAGCCGCCTCGAACGGCAAGTCGAAGCGGCGCGAGCTCGCTTTCCGGGGTGACTTCGTAAGGAAACTGGCACACCTTCTCCGCACCCGCGGCCACCCGTTCTTCGCTCCAGCAGTCTTCAGGGGCTCCCTGGCCAAGGTCCCACCGAGCGATCTTTCCGCGGCTGAGACTCGCCGCCTCAAACGAGGTCGCTCGAACGGAAAACTCCGCCGCGCCCACGTTCTTCACTCGAAGCTCTACGGACGTGATTTTGTTGCCGACTGTACCGACGCGGTTCTGTGCGTCGATCGCCAGAATTCGCGCTGTGTCATCGTCGATCCGTTTGACGACCGTCACCTCCCAGGTTCCCGACGCCGGGTCGCTCACGCGACCCGTCTGCCCAAGCTTCAAGGGGTTCTGAGCCGTTCCCGCCGACCACCACTGCAGCGCTTGGCTCTGTAACTCCACGCAGGTGTACGACGCCGACGTCGTGCCTTTCGCGGTGCACGGCTTCGCGTTGGCGATCGTGACCTTCTTGGTCGTCGTTGTCTTCTTCTTTTTCGCGGCGGCATCGGCTGGCGAGGACCATGCGGCGGCGAGGCTGGCCACAAGAACCGCAGAGAGCGCGACCCGGATGCTTCTTGCCGACATCCGCAACGTCCGCAACGTCCGCAACGTCTTGGACATTGATTGCGTTGACATTCGAAGATCCCTCCGTCAAGGACTGTGTTCGACGACGACCCTAGCGTAGGGTCGCTGCTTGATCACACGAACCGCTGTCCGTCGAACGGTGGCCGTGTCCTGCCAACAATTGCCACTTGCACTGCCAATTCTGTAGGTCGTCACCACATCCCGGAGATCACATGCGTGTCGAAGAAAACCAGTCGCCCACCACCCTGAAGGGGGATGGAAGCCCGTCCCTGTCGTGGCCGAGTGCACCGAACCGCTCACGGCCGGACGCATCATTCACGGCCGGAGGCGTCATTCACGACATGTGCGCCGACGGCACCGAGGCCAACGGAGTGAACGAGGTGGCCGAGCGAATTCGTTCCAACATCGGACTAGTGGGTACGCTCACGGCAGCACAGCGAACAGCGAGTAAAGGGGACGACATGTCGACAGAGTTTTGCCTTGTAGAGAAGGCCGATCACATCATGACGGTGAGGATCAACCGGCCGGACCGCTTGAATGCGTTGCATCCACCGGCGAACGCCGAACTTGGGCTGGTGTTCGACGAATTTGCCGACGACGACAGCTTGTGGGTTGCCATCATAACGGGCGAGGGCCGCGGCTTCAGCGCCGGCAACGACTTGCGCTATCAGGCCGAAGGCGGCAAGCAGATGGCGATCCCGCGTGGGTTCGGCGGCCTTACCTCACGGTTCGATCTGAACAAGCCGGTGATCGCTGCCGTCAACGGCGTAGCGATGGGCGGCGGCTTCGAGATTGCGCTCGCGTGTGACCTCATCATTGCGTCGGACAAAGCCATGTTCGCGTTGCCCGAGCCCAAGGTCGGGCTGGCTGCGTTGGCCGGTGGCCTCCAGCGTTTGCCGCGACAGATCGGTCCCAAGCGGGCCCTCGGTATGATTCTCACCGGACGTCATGTACCGGCCGATGAGGCGTTGCAGCTCGGCTTCGTGAACGAGGTTGTTCCTGCCGATCAGCTGATGACGCGTGCGCGCGAGTGGGCGATGCAGATCATTGCGTGTTCGCCGCTGTCGATTCGGGCCAGCAAAGACGTCGTGTACCGGAGCCTCGATATGGAGTCGTTGCCAGAGTCGATGGCAGTCGGATATGAGTCAGTGAAGCGACTCGTGAAGAGCGAAGACTTTGTCGAGGGTCCACTGGCCTTCTCCGAAAAGCGGGCACCGAACTGGAAGGGACGCTAAGCCATGAGCGGGCGCACAATTACTACGGGTACTGATGATTTGCTGGCTGTCCTCGAAGACGGTGTCTTGACGCTCACGCTCAATCGGCCCGACGCCCGCAATGCGATGTCGGGCGCGATGACAACCGCACTGGCCGAGCAGCTTGCGCACGCCGAGCTCGATCCCGAGGTGCGATGCCTCGTCCTCACCGGAGCTGGTACCGGATTCTGCGCGGGTGGCGACGTCAAAGGAATGGCGGCCAGCGGCGACGGCACCGTTGGCCAGAACACGATCGACGGTGCAATTCATCGCCAGCGGATCAATCAGCGCGCCACGTCGGGCAAGCTTTTCACGATGCCGAAACCCACGATCGCAGCACTGCCTGGTGCCGCAGCGGGTGCCGGACTAGGGCTCGCGCTCGCCTGCGACCTTCGCATCATGGCGAGCACCGCGATCATGACGACGGCGTTTGCACGCGTTGGGTTTTCCGGCGACTACGGCGGCACCTACTTCCTCACGCAATTGGTCGGGTCGGCAAAGGCTCGCGAGATGTACTTTCTTTCCGATCGGGTGAATGCAGAGGAGGCGTTGCGTCTTGGACTTGCGAACTGGGTGGTGCCACCTGATGAACTCGTCGCGAAAACGCGAGAGATCGCATTGCGTTTGGCCACCGGGCCAACCGTTGCGTATCGATACATGAAGGAGAACTTGAACCGGGCGATGACCGGGGACCTCAACGACTGTCTCGATCTCGAAGCGACCCATCACGTCCACTGCGGGCAAACCGAGGATCACCGCAATGCGACGAAGGCCTTCGTCGCCAAACAGGAGCCGGTCTTTACCGGGCGCTGATCCGACGCGATTCGACTCGTGCGCTACACGCAGACCCACCGCGTCGACCTCGTACAGATCCACCCTCCGGCACGGAATTACGAAGCGCGCTGAGCACCTCGGACGAGACGGCCCGGACGTGCGTCGTTCACGACACCGTCTTCGACGGTGACCGTGCCGCTCTTGATCGTGGCCCGGTACCCAATCGCCTCCTGCAACAACCTGGTGCCGCCCGCGGGGAGGTCCGACACGAGATGCGGTGGCCGCAACGCGAGGCGGTCGAGGTCGATCACGTTGATGTCGGCGAGGTATCCGGGAGCGAGCACACCACGGTCGAGCCAACCCACGTGCGCTGCAGTGCGCTGCGTCTGACGATGCACGATCTGCTCCAGCGCAATACCCTCGCCGCGCGTGCGATCACGCGTCCAATGCGTCACCGCCGTGGTCGGGTAGGTGCCGTCGCTGATTGCGTTGCAGTGCGCGCCAGCGTCGGACAGGCCAAACAGCGACACCGGCGAAGTCATCATCTCGCGGATGTCGTCGAGGTTGCCGTGGGCGTAGTTCATCAACGGGATATAGAGCAGGCGACGACCCTCGTCTTCAAGCAGCATGTCGTAGAGCTGCTCGCGCACATCGCGTCCTGCGCTGCGGGCGAGGCCGGCGACGCTGTGCTCCGGCGTCGGCTCATAGTCCGGCGGATCCATCTGCGGATACATGCGATCGAAGCCCAACGCAATGAGACCCGGAAAATCGTTGACGACCAGCGCACGGTGTTCGGCGATAATCGCGTCGCGCACTTCGGTGCGTCGCATCGTGGCCACACGCTCGGCCATCGACAGGTGGTGAATCCCTTTATAGGTGCGACAGAACCGCAACGGGTTGGCCGACGCCGTGAGCCCGATGAGCACGCCGAGTGGACGCACGCCAACCTGAGCTCGTGCCGTCGCACCCTGCGCATTCCAGCCCTCGATGGCATGAAGCAACTCACGGAACCGGTTCGGTGCCTGATCGTTCTGTTGCACGGTGAAGCTCATCGGACGTCCAAGCTCCATGGCCATTCGCCCGAGTAACGCGAGCTCGCGCTGCACAAGGTCATCATCGATCGACTGGTACACGTCGCTGATGAGCTGCACCACACCGGTGCCAGCACGACGCAAAGCCGATGCCACACCCATCACTTCGTCGGCCGCCGCGTTGAGCGTGCCAATCTGTTGGCCGGTGCTGGTGCGATGCGCCCACGTACGCGACGTGGTGAAGCCAAGCGCTCCGGCGCGGATGCCGGCCTCACACAGCTGCGACATCATGTCGATCTCGTCGGCGTTGGCGACCGCCATGTTGTCGGCACCGCGCTCGCCCATCACGTATGTCCGCAGCGCGGCGTGAGGCACCTGCGTGCCCACGTCGAGGGTCCACGTTCGAGAGTCGAGCACATCGAGGTACTCCGTGAAGTGCTCCCATCCCCACGTCATCCCTTCGGTGAGAGCGGTGCCGGGAATGTCTTCCACACCCTCGAGTAACTCGATCAGCCAGGCATGACGATCGGGTCGCGCCGGCGCGAATCCCACGCCGCAGTTCCCCACCACCACGGAAGTGACACCGTTCGTCGACGACGGGGCCAGAACCGGGTCCCACGTAATCTGCCCGTCGTAATGGGTATGAATGTCGACCCAACCCGGCGTCACGGTGAGGCCCTCGGCTTCGATGGTGCGCCGACCCGGCCCTACATCAGGACCGACCGCAACAATCCGATCGCCGTCGACGGCGACATCGGCGCGTCTCGATGCTGCACCGGTACCGTCAACGACGGTTCCTCCACGGATCACCAGATCATGCATAGTTTGCCTCCTGAAACGCTCGCGATGGTCTCTATCGTCCCATGCCAGGACCCTGCGGCGAAATCCGCAAGGATGGCAATGGCCAACCTTTATTCTTCGGACGGGAACCAGACCCCGAGCGTGCAGCGTCCTATAGACCAACGACCGATTGGTCGACGTTCCCAGCACCCACGTAGACGAGGCGTTTCCATGAAGCAACCCAACATCAGCCTTGTTGCCCTGGTCACTTCCCTGGCGACTGCCCTCGGTGCCTGCACCAGCAGTCCTTCGCCGTCCACGACAGGCCCGACCATCGCTGCATCGGCCGACGCCTCGCCGAACACCACAGGAGGCACCGTGCCCGACGTCGAGGTCACCGCCACTCCCGCAAAGGCCGGGCCAGCACCACGGCTCTTCACGGTCAGCCTCTCCGAAGGTGTTCTCCCTCGCGTGCCGTCAAGCACCACCACCATCACAGAAGGAAACGAACTCGACCCGCAACGAGTAACGGAACTCATTGCCAAACTTCCGAAGTGGGACGACCCAAGCGCACTCACGACGCCGTTTCAGTGGCCGATTCAGTCGACGCCTCGCCCTCGAGCCGGCAAGACCGTAAACGAAGTATTCCCGCCGGCCTCCGGACCCGACGCCCCTACGACCGACAACGGCGCGCTCAAGGTGTTGCGGGTGCAGCCCGAAGGCAACGTGCCAATCGCTCCGTATGTGGCCGTCACGTTCAACCAGCCGATGGTCCCAGTGGGAACAGTCGCGCAACTGACCCCCGCCGAGTCCCTCGTCAGACTGACGCCCAACGTTCCCGGACGTTGGCAATGGATTGGTACGCGTACATTGCGTTTCGACATTGACCCGGCCGCCAAGGTCGACCGCCTTCCCATGGCCACGACATTCAATGCAACGGTACCCGCCGGCACCAAGTCGGCGACCGGTGCATCGCTTGCTACTGAAACGGCGTTCTCCTTTACGACGCCAGCACCCGTGGTGGAATCGTTCTCCCCCACCGGTGAAAGCCTCAAGCTGGAGCCGCTCTTCGTCGCCAGCTTCGATCAGCGGATTGATCCGGCGACCGTACTGCAGACGTTGCGGCTCAAGGCGAATGGCACCGACGTGCCCGTCCGACTTGCCACGAAAGACGAAGTCGCCGCCGATGAAAGCGCCAAGGGTGCGGTCGCCAACGCGCAGGAAGGCCGATTCGTCGCGTTTCGCCCCGTCAACAAATTGTCGACCCGAGCTTCTCTAGTCATCGAATTCGCCGTGGGCACCGCTTCCGCGGAGGGACCCAACAAGACCCGAGGCCCTCAGAGCTTCACTGGGCGCACGTACGGCCCGCTCGACATCGTCGCCCTGCGGTGCAACTGGGGCGACGAGTGCTATCCGGGCACGGGGCTCTTCGTCGAATTCACCAACTCCCTCGACCCAAATGCCGCGGGTTCGAAAAACGCCGGGGTGCTCGTCGAGCCCAAGCTTCCCGGTCAAACGGTACGCATTGATGGTGGTGTTTCTATCGAGGGTGCAACAAAGGCGCGAACGACGTACACGATCACCTTGCCGGCCGGCTTGACCGACGTTTTCGGACAGACGCTCGGTAAATCTGTAAGGAAAACGATCACCATCGGCAAGGCCCGGCCATCGCTTCGTGCTCTAGAGGCCATCACGACGCTCGACCCGTTTTCGAAATCCCTAAAACTATCTATGCTTACGACCAACCAAGCGCAGGTGCGCGTCCGAGTGTTCGAGGCTGACCCGGCCAAGTTCGGGGAGTACCTTCGCTACCTCGAACGCCGCGACGACCCCGCCGTGAAGTTACCTGCATGGCGCGAACTCGCCGACACGATGGTCACGCCGAAGACCGACAACGATGCAACTGTCGAAACATCGCTCGACCTGAGCGGGCCACTGCGCGAAAAACCGGGCCAGGTCATCGTGTTGGTGGAGCCCGTACCGGCACGCGATCCCCGCCACGACGACTACTGGGAGCACCGACCGATCCTCACCTGGGTTCAGAGCACAACCATGGCGCTCGATGGTTTCGCCTCCGGCGACTCGGCTCGGCTCTGGGCAACAGATCTTCGCAACGGCTCGCCGCTGGAAGGCATTACGGTCACTTCGTCCGTGGGCGCCAACGCACAGACCGATCAGTCGGGTGTGGCCACGCTTCCCCTATCTTCGCGCTCCGTGGAACCATCGTTCTACTCGGCAACGAAAGGCGCCGAAACCTTCATCCTCCCGGCAAACTTCTACCCGACAAAGGTTTCGAGCGCGCTGCGTTGGTTTGCCTTCGACGATCGCCAGATCTACCGCCCCGGTGAGAAGGTGAGCGTCAAAGGCTGGGTTCGTCTCGTCGATGGAAACACAGGTGCACTTACGATAGGTCGGTCCCGAAGGGCATCGTACGCAATGACCGACGCCAATGGAATAGAGATCGCCAAAGGGTCGATGACAATCGGAGCCCTCGGCGGATTCGACTTCTCCGCCCCGATTCCCGAGACCGCAAACGTCGGCCCAGCCTCTCTGCAATTCATGGCCGAGGGGGAATCCGAGGATTTCTCGGCCGGACAGCATTCGTTCCAGATCGCTGAGTTCCGCAGACCCGAGTTCGAGGTGAAGGTCGAACCCGTAACGGCGACAGCATTCGTGAGCACCGCCCCCGTCACAATGTCCGCCAAAGCGTCGTACTACGCCGGAGGTCCACTGCCGAATGCTCCGATCGAGTGGGCGGTCTCGACAAGTGAAACGACGTTCTCTCCAGTGGGATGGGATGACTTCACTTTCGGCATCTTCCGGCCGTGGTGGTTGTTCGACAGCTTCGAAGGTGGCTCGGTCGCGAGGTCGGGTCCATTTCCCGGCGGAGCACAACAGGTCAAGCAGTACAAGAGCACCACCGACGCCGACGGACTCCGGGCGCTGCAACTTGACTTCACCGGTGAGAACGGCGTTCTGCCCGACCTTCCCGTGTCGGTAAACGTCGCCGGAACAGTCACTGATGTGAACCGCCAGGCCTGGGCTGATCAGCAAGATATCCTCGTCCACTCCGCGGATCAATATGTTGGCTTACGATCTGACCGGTCGTTCGTCCGCCAGGGTGATCCGTTAAACGTCGAGGCAATCGCAACCGACATCGACGGAAAGGCAGTGAGCGGCACCAAACTCGAACTCGCCGCCGGCCTCCTTCGTTCGGACTATATCAATGGAAAGTTCGTAGAGACCGTCGTTGATCCGCAAACGTGCACCATCACGACGGCAGCCGAACCAGCAAAGTGCGAGTTCACAACTCCCGTGGGCGGCCAGTACCGCATCACCACGACAATCACTGACGCCAAGGGCGGACGCAACCGCACCGAGTTGTCTGTGTGGGTGAGCGGGGCCGAGACCATTCCTGCTCGAAACGTCGAACAGGAAGCGCTGACGCTGATTCCGGACAAGAAGGAGTACGCGGCAGGCGACACAGCAAAGGTGTTGGTGCAGGCACCGTTTGCCAATGGTGAGGGGCTGCTCGTCATTGCCCATGGAACCGGCATTCGCGAAACCCGCCGATTCAGCGCCCAGGACGCGAGCGCGGAAATCGAAATCACAATCAGCGAAGCCGACGTCCCCAACGTCAGCCTTTCGATTGAGGTCGTTGGCAACGCGGACAGAGTTGGACTCGATGGCAAGACGGTGACGAACGCGCCGAAACGACCCGCGTATGCCGTCGGCGGGCTCCGCCTTGCCGTGCCGCCCCGCCAACGCACACTTCAGGTGAAAGCCACGCCCGCCGCAACCGAATTGGAACCGGGCGGCAAGACCACTATCGAGGTGAGCGTCCACAGTGCTTCCGGCGCACCGGTCAAAGACGCAGAGTTTGCGGTGGTCGTGGTCGATGAGGCTGTCCTGGGTCTCACGGGCTACAAGTTGGCGAACCCGATCGAGTTCTTCTACGCCGGTGGCTACGACTCCTTAAGCACAGCGTTCGGCCGCCAACAGGTTCGACTCGTCGACCCCGACACGTTGGCGTCATCGAATCCCTCCGGCGAAAAGCGTGATGGGCCCCTCTACACCGGGGGTGTCGATGGTGCGGTCCAGGATTCCGGCGCTGCGTCCGCAGACACGGTGACGGCAGCTCCGGCCCCGGCCGAAAAACTTCAGTCAGAGCGGTCTGCGGTCAAGGACCAATCCTCCGGCGCGCCATTGCAGATCCGGTCCAAGTTCGACGCACTCGCCCTTTTTCAACCAACCGTGATGACCGATGCAAGCGGTAAGGCGACGGTAGAGGTCACGCTTCCCGACAGCCTCACTCGCTACCGAGTGATGGTGGTGGCTACCAGCGGCGCGGAGCGCTTCGGCACGGGAGAGAGCAATATCACTGCGCGCTTACCATTGTCGGTCCGGCCCTCAGCGCCACGGTTCCTCAACACCGGCGATGAGTTCGAATTGCCCGTAGTTCTACAGAACCTCGCGAAGACCCCAATGAGTGTCGATGTCGTGATACAGACCGCAAATCTCGACGCCACGGGCCCAATCAGCCGCAAGGTCACCGTCGCGGCCGGGAATCGAATCGAGATTCGATTCCCGGCCAAGGTCCGCTCCGCCGGAACCGCACGGGTTCGCGTAAGTGCATTTGGCGATACCGAATCGGATTCCACGGAAGTTTCCATTCCCGTGTTCACGCCGGCCACGGCAGAAGCGTTTGCGACGTACGGCACCGTCGATTCGGGCGGCATTCGCCAACCGCTCCTTGCCCCGGAAGATGTCATCGACAGCTTCGGAGGACTAGACATCTCGACGTCGTCAACGTCCCTTCAAGCGCTCACCGATGCACTGCTCTATGTTGATAGGTACAACTACGACTCCAGCGACGCCTATGCCTCGCGGATCATGTCAATAAGTGCATTACGCGGTGTGCTGAAGGACTTTGCGACCGGAGAACTCCCGTCCGAAGCAGAACTCAATGCGGCCGTGGAACGAGATGTCGCCTCGCTCGTCGGACTGCAGAACGACGACGGGGGCTGGTCGTATTGGCGTCGCTATGACCGAACCGAGCCGTTCAACACCGTTCAGGCAACCCACGCTCTGGTCCTGGCGAAGCAGGCAGGCTACGCCGTGCCCGTCGGCGCGCTCGAACGGGCATTGACTGCCCTCGGCGATATCGAGCGGTTCATCCCGGCGTACTACGGGGAGCAGAGCCGCGACACTGTCCGGGCCTACGCACTCTGGACCCGAGCGCTGAGTGGCCAACGAGATCCCGGCAAAGCCGCCGCCATGTTCGCCGAACGCGGTGAGAAGCTCAACCTCGACGCGTTGGCCTGGATCTGGGGTTCACTCGACACTCCTACGGCAAAGATGACGGTCGAACGTACGATTACCAACCGAGCCGTCGACACCGCCGGTGCCGTTTCGTTCACCAACGACTACGACGACGCCGATTACGTGACCCTCAACAGCGACCGTCGAACCGACGCACTAATTTTGGATTCTCTGATTGCGAACGCTCCCAAGAGCGATCTGGTGGAGAAAGTTGTCGCTGGCCTCCTGGCTCATAAGACCAAGGGTCGCTGGAACAACGCGCAGGAGAATACGTTCGCGCTTCTGGCCTTCAAGCACTACTACGACACGTACGAGTCGGTGACTCCGAACTTTGTGGCCCGGGCCTGGGTGGGCAACCAGTTCGCAGGCGAACACAGCTTCAAAGGCCGAACCACCGAGCGGTCAAACATAAGCATACCTATGAAGGCTCTCTTAGCGGGCGGGGACCAGGATCTTCTCGTCGCGAAGGATGGTGCGGGTCGCCTCTACTACCGCATCGGTTTGCGCTACGTGCCTGCGGATCTCAAGCTCAAGGCTCTCGACCGAGGATTCGTGGTCGATCGTGTCTACGAAGGCGTCGACAACAAAACCGACGTGACTCGCGATGCCGACGGCACATGGAGGATCAGGGCCGGAGCGAAGGTGCGGGTCAAACTCACGCTGGTGGCCGAAAGCCAGCGGACGCATGTCGCACTAATCGACCCACTCCCTGCAGGACTGGAGGCTTTGAACCCCGCATTGGCGGTCACGCAGCCCATCGTCGACCGAGAAGGAGATGCCGAACAACCCAAGCGCAGTTGGTGGTGGGGAACGTGGTGGGACTTCCAGCAGTTCCGAGATGATCGCAGCGAAGCCTTCTCGACCCTGCTCCCGGCGGGCGTGTACAGCTACAACTACATCGCCCGAGCAACAACACCCGGTTCGTTCATCGTGCCTCCCACCAGAGCCGAAGAGATGTATGCCCCCGAGACCTTCGGCCGGACGTCGAGCGACAGGGTCATCGTCGTGTCCTAACCACTCGGTGCAGCCGAAGCGTCCCGGTTAAGGTTGGCCCGTGAGTTCTCCGATGTTTGATGTCGTGGTTGTCGGCGCAGGTCCGGCTGGCGCCGCTGCTGCCCTGTCGTTGGCCAAACTTGGGCGATCTGTTTGCCTGCTCGAACGCGGTCCTTTCCCTGGTTCCAAGAACGTCTACGGCGGCGTGATCTATGGACGCATCCTCGATCAACTCGTGCCCAATTGGTGGGAGGAGATTCCGGTTCAGCGGTGGATCACCCGTCGCGGAACGATGCTTCTCACCGAACACCAAAGCCTATGCATCGACTACCGCACGACGACGTGGGGGAAGCCTCCGTACAACGGATTCACCGCCTTCCGACCCGACTTCGATCAGTGGTTCGCGCAGAAGGCCGTCGATGCCGGTGTCACGCTGATCACGGCTACTACGGCGACGGGGTTGGCCCGCAATGACCGCGGCGCCATTGCCGGTGTACGGACCGATCGCGATGGCGACGTCACCGCCCACGTTGTCATTGCCTGCGACGGGGTCAACTCATTTCTGGCGAAAGAGGCGGGTCTCTATACGCACACGGGCTCGGAGAACTTTACCCTTGGCGTAAAGGAGGTGCTCGCCCTCCCTCGCAACGAGATCGAAAGTCGTTTTGGAGTGACCGGCGATCAAGGTGCCGACTTCGAGCTCATAGGTGGAACGAAAGGGATTGCCGGCGGAGGATTCGTCTACACGAACCGCGACACGGTGTCGATCGGCGCCGTGCTCTCTCTCGATGGTTTGGCAAAGGCAGGCGTGCGCCCCGAGGAGGTCATCGCGGGTCTCAAAGACCATCCGTCGATTGCTCCCCTCGTCGATGGCGGAGAGGTAAAGGAATACGTCGCACACCTCATCCCCGAGGGTGGCTACAACATGATGCCGACGCTCTACACCGACGGCATGCTCGTATGCGGCGATGCTGCGGCGATGTGCCTCGCTGCAGGGCTGTGGCTTGAAGGCGTGAACTATGCGATGGGATCGGGGATGGCTGCGGCAAAGACCGCACATGGGGCACTTGAGCGGGCCGACTTCTCCGCACAATCTTTGCGCGCATACAAAGATGATCTTGACAAGAGTTGGGTGCTGGTTGACCATCGCAAAGTTAAGCGCGCAGCGCACTTCCTCCTCAGCGAGCGCGTGCAGGACCGCTACCCCCGGCTGGCCTGCGATCTTACGGAGCAGTTGTTCACAGTCGACAACCCCAAGCCCAAGCGCGGTGCGCTGAAGATCCTGCGTCCACTTCGCAAGAAATACGGCATCAGCTACCGCGACCTGGCTGCTGACGGTCGCGACGCAGCCAAGACGTTCGGCTAAGGGCGGCCTACCCGACGTTGGCAACAAGGTCCACACAGGCGGCCCCTACCTATCTTCGCTCAACGGCAAGTTGCGACGTCAACGGCAAGTTCTTGCGAGCCATAACCTGCCGTCGAGGTCGCAACTTGCCGTTGAGTGGGATGAGTGGGATGAGTGGGATGGGTGGGGTGGTTGAGTGGGGGTGGAGTGGGATGAGTGGGGGTGGGTGGGAGCTCAGTTCAAACCCGTCGGAGATGCGGACCGTGATGTGGATCCCGTGGCGGTCACCATGTCGAACGGGCCAGACAACAAAAGACTTTCGCGTTTCCGGCGATCGCCACTAGGCTGAGCGCTGTGGTCCGCGGCACGCAAATCAGTTTCGACGATCGCATGGCGACCGTTGATTTCCGAATCTCTCATACAGCTCACATCGTGGTCGACTCCGAAGTCTGCCGAAGCTGCACCACCCAGGCCTGCGTGATTGCCTGCCCCGCCAAGCTCTTTGTCCCAACAAATGACGGGGGCATTTTGTTCAACTACGAACAGTGTTTCGAATGCGGCACGTGCTACATGATCTGCAACATGCAGGGCGCTATCTCCTGGAGTTATCCAGAAGGTGGCCATGGAGTTGTCTTCAAGCACGGATAACGCCTCACAATGATTCTTGTGTGTTTGAAGTGGGTTGCGCTCCGTCCGGTGGTCGATCCATTGACCGGCGAAACCATCACCGATGCCCGCTGGTCCGGTGTATCAGGCGCCGATCAAGCGGCCCTCGAGTTGGCGTTGCGAATCGGCGCTCTGCGGAACATCACCGTACAAGCACTTACTGTTGGCGAAACCGAATCGGAGGCAGCACTACGCGACGCCCTTGCGGCTGGTGCTTCGACAGCAACCCGAATCGACGCGCCGTCCGGCATTACGAGCGAAACCGTCGCGGCGCACATTGCTCAGTACCTACATTCAATAGGTTCACATAATATTGTGATGGTGTTGTGTGGAGACTGGAGCGCCGATCGGGGCAGCGGTTCGGTTCCCGTCTATCTCGCTGAAGCGTTGGGACTCGACGACGCCTGTGGACTCGTAAGCGTGATGCCGGAATCATCGGAGGAGTTGCTCGTCGAACGACGACTCGATGGCGGCCGACGAGAAAGACTGCGTATCAAACTTCCCGCCGTGTTGTCGGTCGAGGGAGCTGCCGCTCGACTCCGCCGGGCCACCCTTGCAGGCGTCCTGCGGGCAAAGTCCGCCACCATCGAAGTGTGGCAGCCACCCCGCTCCGTCACATCACAGATACCTGACCCGATCCGTACCGGCCCGTACCGACCGCCCACCCGAGTCCTCGACGGGCCTTCCACGTCGTTATCGCCTCTGCGTCGCGTCGAGATTCTCACCGGTGCACTGAACGAACGAACCCCGCCGCGCAAGCTGGTACTCGATCCTGACGCCGCAGCGTCGGCAATCCTCGAGCAATTGGCAGCCTGGGGTTACGAGACCCACCGGGCCCAATGAGTCCGTCGCACCTCGCACACCGCTCGACGCGAGAAGTACCGCCAGGGTTGTTGCTGGTCGTACCGGTTGGATCCATTGAACAACATGGTCCCCACCTGCCCCTCGGTACCGACAGCATTATCGCGATGCGACTCGCCGACGAATTGCTCAAACGTGTGGGACCAACTGCAGCAGCAATCGCACCCGCAGTCAGCATCGGCGCAAGCGGAGAACACAGCCGGTTCGCGGGCACCCTTTCGCTTGGAACCGACGTCCTTACGAACGTCTTCATCGAACTGGGCCGCAGCGCCACGCAGCCCAACGGAGGGGACTTCGGAGCAGTCCTGTTTGTAAATGGCCACGGAGGAAACAGCGAGGCCCTTCGCAACGCGGGGCGCGTTTTAACGGGCGAAGGCCGCCGCGTTTTTCACTGGTCGCCGCGAGTGATCGGGTTGACCAACGACAGCCACGCAGGACGCATCGAGACGTCGGTCATGCTGTATCTCGCAGCGCACCTGGTTCGCATGGAGTTGGCCGAAGTGGGAAACGTAAGTCCGTTGACCGACCTGGGGCCCCAGCTGCGGGCGGCCGGAGTGCACGCAGTAAGCGCGAACGGCATTCTCGGCGATCCGCGGGGTTCCACTCCTGAGCGGGGCCACGATCTCTTCACGTCATGGGTAGACGATTTGGAAGCCGTCGCTCGAGGCCTGCTCCATTCTGGATGATCCGCTTCGCGAAATGCGCGTTCACGGAGCCTTGGTTCGGGCTGCCTTTTCAGCGGCCTGTTGGCGATCATGGCGTTCGGCGGCACCGATGCCGTATCCGAAAACGATCGCCGGGGCGAGAAAAAGTGAGCCAACTCCCATAAAGAGCCCCAGAAGCTGAACGTAGATTTCCCGTGGCTGATCGAGCCGGGCCACAATGAAGACGACGATCGCAGCGAGAAATAGTGCGTATCCGACACCCTTTCCAATCCGCACCAGAAGACGGATCTTCTCGCGACGGGCCAACACAGGGTCGGTCGACGGAACCGATTCCAGTGGTGTCATACAGACTCTGAATCCATATGTACGCGTAGCTCTGAGGAATGCAAGGCGCGGGCGACGGCGAGTCTCGCCGTCAACGAATGTTGATCCATCGGGTCTTCGGCATCCACTTCGCCTCGATCCGCACTCGGTATCAGATCGATAACCACGGTGATATCGCCGGTAGCTCGAAGAAGCGCGATTCGATGGTCCCACTCGTCGAGTTCAGGCTCCGGTAGATCATCCTCCGAGGCATCGTTGGCTTGCCCGTTCGACGCCGTGAGGTCATGGACGCGGCCGCGCCAATCTCCCCAATCGTCGGTTTCGCTTCGATCTGTAGTGAGCGGACGAGTGCTGAGCCGAGTGAGGACGGTCGGTTTCACGGCGCCGCGAACTTTGAAGTTCGAGTGGCTGCCCGGCATTGGATTGCTCACTGCAAAGAAGGCAACGAGCCCAAGCCCGAGAGCCGTGAGAACATCGCCGATCGACACCACCTCACGCAATGGTCGAATCGGAATCACATCAGCGAGGAACATCAGCTGATCGGACTCGCTCTCGGCGTGTTGCATCACACCGTTCCTCGGAATGAGATCGGCGGATTTCGACGAAACCGCACCCGCCGACACCACCGCCGACGGCCTATAGGGCATCCCGCCATTGTTCGCGGTGACCACGAGGTTCAACACCAAGCCAAGACCAACGACCGCCATGCCCGGCACCGGCAACGCGTTCGCAACCGCGAACACAACAAAGGCTGCCATGCCAACAATCATGAGCCCCAACGACCAACGAAGGTCAAAACGTGCCGACAAAATGCCTACGACATAAATAGCGAGGAGCCAACTTGATCGGAACCTGGCGCGGACAAGATTGCGCAGCGACCCACGGGCAAAGAGCCCGGCGCCAAGCCCGAGAACGACCGCAAAGAGAGCCAAACGCACCTCGCCAACGTAGCCGGTTGCGGCTCACGACGGAGAAGCCGTCCGCTCGACCAGGTCGCTACCACAACCCCATGCAACGCAAAGGGACTGGGACACAGCAAGACGTCTCGGAGTACGATCGCAACATGACTGAGGTACGAACAGAACTGACCGCGAACGTTTGGCAGGTCCACGCCGAGGTAGGCCAAGCGGTAGCCGAGGGCGATGTCCTCGTCATCTTGGAATCCATGAAAATGGAGATTCCCGTCGAATCACCTCGAGCCGGCACCGTCAAAGAGGTTCGTGTCAAGCCCGAAGACGTGGTGCAAGACGGCGACATCATGGTCATCCTCGAATAGCGTCTCGAAAGATCTACACGCTCTCGGGCAGCAGACGTGCCACATGCTCGAAGAAGAAGAAGAGCACGGGACCAAACAGGAACACAAAACCGACGAGATAAATGAGACTGCGGGCGACTCGCTTGCGGCGATGGGCGAGTAGCCAAGCGCCAAGCCAAATGGTTGCGCACACGATCGCCAGAAAACCTGTCTCCAACCACACACTCTGGCGTCCTCGAAACCAGAATGCCGAGCGAATCGGGCCCGTTCCAGGCAGGTCGGTACTCTGGAGCGACGCCCCCGTATCGACCACGTTGGACTCGGTGTCTTCGCCGACGATTTCGCTGGTGTCAAGGGTTGCCACGGAGACCGGACCCGCCGGTTGCGTCGATGCCGCGGACTCCGCCGCCACCGTCTCGACCGATTCGGGTGTGGCGGGTGTGGCCGGCGCGGCGATCGTTACCGGCGCCGGTTCGACGAAGAAGTCCTCGGCCGCAGCTCTGCCTTCAAGTCGAGCCCGTACGATGCGGCGCTGTTTCGCCGAATATTGCGGCTCGCACGTCGTGAGTGTCAGCACATTTTCACTCGTTGGAGCGAGGACCGAACGAGCCTCGGAACCCTTCGGCGATACCACCCACTGCTTTTCCACGATGTAGCGGAACTTACCCTGGAGGGTCTGGACCAAGATCTCGTCGCCGACGCGAACGAGGTGCAGGTTGAAGCACGGCGCCCCGTATGTCGTCCGGTGACATGCAATTGCCGAGTTGCCGGGTTGCCCGGGCATCGGCGTGGTCAGGTAGTGACCAGGCCCGGTCTTGAGCGACTCCTTATCAGCGCCTTCGACCACTGTCTGGTCCATTCTGATTCGTTTGATGACAATACGGCCCAAGGCCTTCCCGGACTTGGGTCGCAGCATTTTCGAACGACCCGGTCGGACCTTGGGAAGGGTGGTCACCGTGGGGCCCGGTCTTGTAGATGCAACCGGCGTCTTCAGAGCCGTTGACGGGGGCGCCTTGGGTGTCGTCGACGATGGCGCATCGTTTGATCCGCCGGGTTCGGTGGTGGCCGAGGGGACAGTCGTGGTTTCAATGGGCGGCTCCGACAGTGCTATCACCGAGGAGTCGTCAGAGATGGCCAATTCGTCAGAGTTCTGAAACTCGGCCAAGAGTTGCTCAAAGTCCTTCGTAGCCTTTTCCTGCAGCCGGGCTTGGGCTATTCCGGTGCCCCAGAGTTGATAGGCGACAAAGAGCAGAAGCAGTACGCCAGTTGTTATGAGCATGCGCCCGAACCCAGATATCACTCGTCGGACCATCATCTAGACGCTATCGGCCAAACACCAGACCTTGTTGAGGGAACGCTGGGCGTTCCTCGCGCGTCCCCGTTCAACAATTCCTTTATTCCCAGAGGGAGCGCGCCGATGTGATAACAAAACCACGATGCCCTGCTTCCAAAAACTCAAATTGGTATCTACAACCGGGCGTCCTCGTGATCAGGAGATCGCATGGAAACGTATCGACTTCTCACCCGAAGTGACATGGACGGCCTTGTCTGTGCCCTGTTACTGAAAGAACTTGGAATCCTCGGCGAGATCGAGTTCCATCACCCGAAAGATGTTCAAGACGGGAAGGTGTCCGTAACAGCCCGCGACATCTTGACCAACCTCCCCTATGTCGCGGGGTGTCACCTCTGCTTTGATCACCATGCCAGCGAACTCGAACGTCTCGCCGGACGAGAGACCCCCAACCACATTCTTGCTCCCGACGCACAGTCGGCGGCGCGAGTCGTCTACGACTACTTCGGGGGTAAGTCCCGGTTTCCGCGCATGTCTGACGAGATGATGGCCGCCGTCGACAAGGCCGACGCTGCGCAATTCACCATGGACGACGTGCTCGAACCAAAGGGCTGGGAATTGCTTTCCTTCCTGATGGATGCCCGGACCGGCCTCGGCCGATTCCGTGACTTTCGGGTGTCGAACTATCAACTGATGATGAACCTCATCGACAAGTGTCGTGACATGCCAATCGACGTCATCCTTGCGCTGCCCGACGTCGCCGAACGCGTCGAGTTGTTCTTCGCTCAACATGGCAAGTTCCGCGACCAGATCGCTCGGGTCGCCGAAGTTCACGCAAACCTTGTCGTGCTCGACCTCCGTGAGGAAGAGACGATCTTTGCCGGCAACCGCTTCGTCGTGTACGCGATGTATCCACAGTGCGATATCTCGATGCACGTTATGAGGGGTCGAGCGAATGCGAATACGGTGTTCACCGTCGGCAAGTCAATCTTTGACCGCAGCAACCGCACCGATATCGGATCGCTGATGCTTGCCTACGGCGGAGGCGGCCACCACGCAGCAGGTACGTGTCAGGTCGACACTGCCGACGCCGAAGCTACGAAGGCGGCGCTCATCGACACCTTGGGCAAGACGCTGGCCCTGCACTGATCAGCGCGCCGGTTACGACGGGAGGAGTCCGTGGATCGGCCGCATCGGTACGGCAAAGGGTGTGAACCGTCGGTGAGACACCTGACTCGCACCACCAACGAGTGGTGGCTACATTGAGGGTCGAGAGTGGAGGCGCCCGATGCCAGACGGTGTTCAGAACGCGGACCAACAGCCCCCCGCACCGTTGGCAGGCGGCCCGTTACAGGGCGTTCGGGTCCTTGATCTCAGCGGGACTCTGGGACGCTTTGCCGCAAAACTCTTCAGTGAGCTCGGGGCCGATGTTGTCCGCACCCAGGTCGGTGAACGCGGTCCCGAGATGGACAGCGTCCCCGGAGGTCTCCTCGACTGGTGGTTTGACGGAGGCACGACACTCTTGCCGCTCGACCTCCACGCAGCGACGGATCGCGACACAGTGCGCGCGCTCATAGGTCATGCCGATGTGCTGTTGGAGTCCGATGGTCCCGAACAATTGGCTGCCGTCGGACTCGGTCGCGAGGAGTTGGCGGCGCTGAACCCGAAGTTGAGTCACGTCACGCTCACTCCTTGGGGGAGCACCGGTCCCCGAGCCGCATGGCAGTCAAGTGATCTCATCGTGGGTGCCGCCAGTGGCCTGCTCTCGGTCAACGGCTACCCCGACGAACCCGTGACGATCTGGGGCCGCCAGATGGACAACATCGGGGGCTTCTACGCAGCAATAAGTGCACTTACTGGATTGTTTCGCGCTCGGACAACCGGCCGCGGAACTCACTTTGATCTCTCCCAGCAACAGGCTGCCCTGGCATGTACCGAACAGCTGTTGATGTTCCATTGGTACCCGGAGGTTCTCGCCCCTTTCGGTGCTCCAAAGGCAGTCCGTCAGGCTTCGTTGCATTGGATCCGAGCCTACGAAGTTGTCGAGTGTGCTCGCGGATACTGCATGGTCTCGCCGAGTGCCGGAGGCGTGCCACAGCTGGTCCAGTGGATGACGGAGATGGGCCACGCTCCAGATCTGCCCCCGCCGACCACAACAGGTGCCGATTTGGGAACGCTCTCCGCCCTGATGGCAGCCTTGCATAGCTTTGCGAAGGATATGGATGCCACCGATCTCTTCCACGGCGGTCAGGACCGACACGTGCCATTCGGTGAGGTCTATACGGTTCGTCAAGTCGCGACCTGCCCACAGCACGAGTTTCGAGGTTTCTTTCGGTCCGTCGTCGGCGCACCGCCAGAGGTTCGGATGCCTGGGCCAGTCGCCCGGTTCTCACACACGCCGGCACCGCCAGCCGCCGCTCCGCCGACTGCCATGTCCACGCCTGACGCCGCGTTGAATCGTTGGATCCGAGCGGCGGCCGATTCAGACGCCGATCCCAAACCCGAGGGCGACGACGCGTATGCCAATGCGCTGCCCCTGGCCGGCATACGCGTCATCGACTTCACCCACGTCCTGGCCGGACCCTTCGTTACGCGGGCGCTTGCCGATCTCGGTGCACACGTGGTGAAGATCCAAACCGAGGTCCGTTCTCAGGGGGTGTCCGCCAACGAGTTTCCCTACTTCGCTATGTGGAATCGGTCAAAGGATTCCATCACCCTCAACATGACCGACTCCGGCGCAGCGGACGTGTTGCGCAAACTGGTCGAGCAGGCCGACGTCGTCATCGAAAACTTCTCCGCCGGCGTCCTCGACGATTGGGGTGTCGGGTGGGACACGTTGCGAGCGTGGAATCCGAAGCTGACGTATGTCTCCATGCAGGGTGCAGGGATCGACGGACCCTGGCGAGATTTTGTGACTTTCGCCCCAACAGTACATGCGCTATGTGGACTTACCACCCTGACCGGGCCTGAAGGTCGACTCGACTGTGGACCTGGCGTCGCCCTGAACGATCACCTCAGTGGACTCGCCGGTGCGGTCTCCGTGCTTGCTGCTCTCGAAGCTCGAACCCGAACCGGCCTCGGGCAGCACATCGACCTTTCGCAGCTGGAGGTCGGAACGTACCTCGTCGGCCCCGCCCTCCTCGACTGGTTCGCCAACGGTCGCGAGGCAACGGCCGCAGGTACGCGCGACACATTCAGCGACCCGGTACCGAACGACGTTGTTCCCGCCATGGACGGCGGTTGGCTCGCGGTGACCGCTCGCGATGACGACGACTGGGCCGCGATTTCGGAGCTCATCGGCGCACCTGCTCACCTCGCGACGATCGAATCACGTCGTCGGCATCGCCAGGAGGTTCGCGAGGTGATTACGGCGTGGTCGGCTTGTTTAGCGGCGGGTGAAGCAGCAGCAATCCTCCAAGGCCTCAGAGTTCCGGCGCACGAATTGTTAGATGCCGAGTCGCTGTCGCAAAACACACAGCTTCTTCATCGAGACTGGCTCGTGTCGATGGATAGTCCGATCTTTGGCACGCAGTACACGGACCGCTTCCCTGCCGTAATCACCGACGCATCGGGGACGGAACTCGTGATCCAGTATCGGCACACGCCCTATCTCGGCGAGCAAACCTTCGACGTTCTCGATTCGCTTCTCGGACTCGACGCCGAAGCGGTGGCCGAAGGTATGGGGACTGGCCTCTTCAGCTAACAGATACCCAACGGTCATCCTCCGCCGCTACGCTTCATATACGAGCCGTTTGACTCATAAGTGGGCGACCTTGTCCGTGGTGACGGAGTCTGTCCCTGGGCTCAAGTTCGGTTTTCGCGTCGGCGTCCGACCAATCAAAATTGCTACGTTGACATATGATATTGCGTCCGCTGAGGACGGTGGATGCACAGTGACAGAGTCGAACCGCTTAACTCCCGAGATCGGTGGCGGCCGAATCGGCCGGCGACGATCGGGACCACGACGACGATTCTGTTTTCCGACATCGAATCATCGACCGAGTCTTGCCCGGTCGTTGGGTGACCTGGCCGGGCACAACGAAATACTGCGCCGCAAGCTCAAACGGCACGGCGGAAGCGAAATCAAATCCCAGGGTGAGGGGCCATGCTCACGTTCAAAAGCGCCCGCACGGCGGGCCGCGGCGAGTATCGCCGGATTGCCACGTTCTCGTTCGCGAAATCGTCGTCGTCTTCGGACAAGTAATCAGCGACGGCGGCGGCTGGTCCTTACGCAACTGCAGATCAAGTCGAGCGCCGACCCACGAGCTCAGCTAAGACTCGTTGCACCAGCTCAGTGGGGATCGGCTTGTTGTGCGGGAGGCGCATCGTGTCCTTCGTCGACCGATAGGGAGCGACATCGGGTTCGAGCTCCGCCGCCATGAGCGGGATCGGGTACAACCCGATGTGGTGCTTCCACCCGGCGTAGTGCACGACGTACCTACCGTCGAGCATCACGGCGGGCATTCCATAGCGGATCGTCTCGGTTGCGTTGGGAATTGTCTCGTAGATCGCTTCGCGCAACTGTTTCAGCTTGTACTGGACGTCGGCAGGAAACGCGGCTACGTATTCCTCAGCCGTTACCGGTTTCGTATTCATCAGTACACCTACCAGTTTGTAGTCGTGCCTACCGAGCCCGCCTGATCGGGTCCGTTGATGATCGTCGCCGGTCCCCAACGAACGGTGGTCAGCGTTGTGGACACCCCGATCCTTGGGATGTCGTTCATACGTTCGGCGACCGTCGGGGTGTCACGGATCGCGTCTGGGGTGAGCTCCAGTACGAGCGGTTGTCGGTAGCGGAGATACCAGCGGTCCGTGAGCATGAGCATCTCCGGAAGGAACTTGATACGCCAATCAGTGCCATTTCATCCTGTGGCGGATCGATGTGAAGGAGAGAATAATTCGCATGCCTGCGACCATTTTAAGCGCTGCTTCGTCGGAACTTCACTTTCTCAGCGAGAGCGTCGCAACGATTCGAGGGTTTCTGACGCCCGATACCTGCTCCGATCTCGTCGCTTCGATGATCGCGTCCCCTTGGGAGCACGCCAATGTGGTTCGAGCCGGAGAATCTGTTGTCGACCGTTCGCTTCGGAACTGTAAAGATCACCACTGTCCTCAGACTGTGGTCGGGGCCGTGGCGAAGACTCTGTTGGTAAATTTCTCGGGGGTCGCTGGCCAACTTGGCACGGACGCAGACTCCTTGTATGGACCCTACTTCGTTTCTTACGGGGAAGGGAGCTACTTCAAATGTCACCGAGATGTCGCGAACCATCCCGATGATCCGGTTCGCCTGGCCTCTCATCGTTGGTCCCTTGTTCTTTACCTCAACGGTCGTTCGACGGTCGGAAAGTTGCCGACTTTCGACGGCGGTTCCCTAATCATTTACGGAACCCGGAGCGGTGCGCGCGATCGCCGGGTAGTTGTGACCCCGGAGCCCGGGATGCTCACCCTCTTCAAATCCCACCTAATGCATGAAGTGAGCACAATCACCTCTGGAACTCGCTATGCCGTGGCCGGATGGATGGCTCGGCCGGACGATTCGATTATGAAAGAAATAGTATGAGTGCTCACGCCGCAGTGAACGAATCCGTTTCGATCCAGGTCTTGACGGTCCTGACCGCTGAACACGACGTCGCCCTTCAGCGGTTTCTCCGGCAAATCCATGCATCGCATCTCTACGCCGAGCTTGTTCAGCCGCTGCTCAGCTCAGGTCGGCTCCACATCGCTTTCGCAACGACGGATAGGCCATGGCCTGTTCGGGGAATCGGCTCCAAGACCGTGCACGGCGTCTGCTTCGCTGTTCTCGGCGCGAATGACCGCGCAATGCTGACACCTGTAATCACCACGATTGAGCACGCCACCAACGTCGGACTTGTTGGGGCGGTGTCGCGAGTCGTTCTCGATTTCCTGGTGGATCTTGGAACCAAAGAGGTGGGCTACTTGGTCCGTGTGAACGATCGGGCTATCGAACGTGCCTTGGAGCGAACAGGGTTCAGGCAGAGCGAGCTACGGGCTACTACCGAGTTTGCGGACTACATCGAGTACGTGGCAGCACCCGAGGAAGTACGAGCGCGGCTTGGTCTTGCGGACGCCAAGCGTGGCGACATTCTCACCCTAGCGCTAAACCTGGATGAGTTTGACGCATTGTGTCAATACCACTTCGCTCTTTCATCGGCGATCGCCCCATTCTTGAAAGACTCCTTTGAGCATGCTGCACTCCTTCCGGGGCTGCTGGATTTGGTTGCCGAGCTTCCGATCGCAGGCGTCCCGCCCGGGACGCCTGGTCCGAAAACGGTCCGCGTTCTG
>JANOYY010000068.1:0-140621 GCA_031429095.1 Acidimicrobiia bacterium
CCGCTCTCGACGCGAATGGTCGACCGACAATCGACTGGGGCTCGCCTGTCAACCTTCCATTTTCGTGTCTCGAGGATCTGTGCCGGACTGCGTCGATTCACCAAGTCACGGTTCGTAACGGAAGCGTGATCGACCCCGACGCTGAACTCGATCTGGGCCGCACGTCTCGTTTGGCGAATCGTGCTCAGCGAAGGGCGTTACGGGCGTTGTATTCCACCTGCGTCGTTCCGGGCTGTGGTGTGCGATATGAATTCACGAAACCGCATCACATTTTGTGGTGGCGTAACGGTGGCAATACCGACCTCAACAATCTGATCCCGCTGTGTGGGCGTCATCATGCCAACGCCCACAACGGCTGGATTTTCAAGCTCGGCGTGAACCGTGAACTCACCGTGACCGTGTCGACCGGGCAAACCATGTACACCGGGCCACCGACACGAAAGACGGCGTGAAGACCCCAGAGACGAGCCCAATCTTGAACGCCTCCGTGATTGGCTCATCGCCGAGAAAGTCGCTGATGTCGCAATGCAAGCAACCGGCAACTTATGGCGACCGGTTTGGTATGTCTTCCAACAAAATCCCGGGGTCCTCGACATGTTGGTCGACATCGGCAACATTTCAGTTGGCCCCGGGCCGCAAGACCCACCAATTTCAGACGCTGGATAGATCGCACAGAGATGTTGAGGTCGGCCCCGTTCGTCAAAGGTTTCGATCCACACATGATCCATCAACGGAAGGGCTCTACAACGCGACATGACCATCGAAAGAGTCGATACACAGATCGATTCACAAATCAGCCCTTACGCTGATGCGCGCCATCGGCTGTCCGGTGTTGCGACTCTCCGAAATCGAACTCGTCGAACGGGGAGATGCCTACTTGAACCTGCCGTTCCCTGATCTCTTCGGTTGCGCGGGAACCCAATCGCATCGGTAGGGTGGATACCGATGACGTGGCCGCTCCAGGACTTTCTCGATTCGCTCAGCGGCGAATCAGTCCACACCGTGTCTGCGTACCGACGCGATATCGAGTCCTTTCGTACGTGGACAGAAGGATGTGGGCGTGTTGACCTTCGGTCGATCGATCGGACCGTCGTGCGGGCGTACCTCGCCCACCTCCACTCGCTCGGGCGATCTCGAAACACGATTGCTCGTCGTATCTCGGCCCTGCGTCGGTTCTTCGGCTTCTGCGTTCGGCGCGGGCTAATCGAGGCCGATCCGACACTGGGCGTCCACACCCCCAAAGGTGGATCACGGCTTCCGCAGGTTCTCACCGTCGTCGAAGCCGACGCACTCGCCGACGGAACCGGACGAGCAGCCCTGCTCCCAACAAATCTGCGCGAACGAGAGCTCCGCGACAGCGCCGTTGTTGAGCTGCTCTACGGCAGTGGTCTGCGAGTAAGCGAACTCTGCCAGGTCCGAAACCACGACATCGCCCGAGCGCAGCGCTCCATTCGGGTGATGGGTAAGGGTGCGAAAGAACGAGTGGTGCCGATAAGCGAATCCGCAGCCGACGCCGTCGGTCGGTGGATCGACACCGGACGTCTGGAGTTCGTGCGCAGCATCCTTGAACGAAATCGCGCCACAACGATCTCCGACGGTGTGGTGTTCATCAACGAACGGGGCAAACCGCTCGCCCCACGCGACGTTCGGCGGATACTCGACCGTCGCTCGCCGACACCGGTGCACCCACATGCACTCCGACACTCGTTCGCAACCCACCTTCTCGATGGCGGCGCCGATCTGCGCATCGTCCAAGAACTGCTCGGCCATGCCGACCTGGCGACCACCCAGAGATATACCCACGTCAGCAAGGAACGCCTTCGGGCGGTTCATGAAAAGACCCATCCCCGCGGGTAACAAAATTGATTCGGCCACGATTGGTGACAAAAAAATGAACGGCCGACCAGGTTTGAGTGTGCGGTCAACCCTTTGCCCGTCTGAGGCCGCTAGCCTTACCTTGTGTTTTGACCGCGCGTGGCGGTGTAACGCAAGGATAATCCGTGTCGGAAGTGAACGAAGAACAGGAGGCCCTCGCCGAACTCTGGCGTGAGTACAAGGCCACTGCCGCAGCAGATCTTCGTGATCGGCTGATCATCCATTACTCCGCACTCGTGAAATACGTGGCGAGCCGTGTCTCCGTCGGCCTCCCCCAAAACGTCGAACAAGCCGACCTCGTGAGTTACGGAATCTTCGGCCTCATCGACGCCATCGAAAAGTTTGAACCCGACCGCGGGAACAAATTCGAGACCTATGCCATTCGGCGAGTCCGAGGCGCCATCATCGACGAACTCCGTTCGATCGACTGGGTTCCGCGGTCCATTCGCGCCAAAGCTCGAGCGGTCGAAACCGCATTCGGATCGTTGGAAGGCGAACTTGGCCGAGCGCCAACGGATGCCGAGATGGCGAAAGCCCTCGAAATGACTGAGGCTGAACTCCAAAACGTCTTCGCACAGGTGTCGTTCGTGGGCGTCGTTGCGCTCGACGATATGTTCAACCGGGGCAGCGAACGCGGCGAGGCCACGACGCTTGCCGAAACGATCGCCGACACCCGCGAAGGCCCGAGCGGTCTCTACGAAGTCGAGGAACTCCGTCAGGCGCTGGCCTCGGCAATCAACCGGATGCCCGAACGCGAAAAGATCGTGTTGACCCTGTACTACTACGAAGGTCTGACGCTTGCCGAAATCGGCCAGGTGTTGGGGGTAACCGAGAGCCGAGTGTGCCAAATTCACACCCGTGCCGTTCTTCAACTCCGATCGAAGCTAACCTCGGCGACGTCGGCCTAACTCGCCGCGCTTTCTCTTCCCCGCCTCGTTCGGTCGCGAATTTTCGCGCTTCGTTGTCGCCTCCTTTCGGCGATTGACTCACAGAGGTGGTTCATGGGGGTTCACTTTCGCCCGATCGTCGTCGCTGGCATCGTTCTTTCCTTGACGGGGGCGCCCGTCGACGCAGTTGAAAGTGCGACATCAACTACCAAGCCCAAAGGGCCGCGGGTCACGATTTACGTTCGCCATCAGATCAAGACGAAAACGTATCTGCGGCCGACGAATCGCGCCATCCGTGATCCGTGGCGTCCCCCTGCCAATCCATACGCGGCGGGCAACCGCGGTATCGAGTTCGCCACTGTTGCCGGTGATCGCGTCGTGATCGCAGCGTCCGGGAGAGTCACCTTCGCCGGACATGTCGCGGACACCTATTACCTTGTCGTGGCGCATCCCGACGGGATTCGCACGACACTCGGTGGGCTGGTCGGTTCGACGTATCACGTGGGAGATCTGGTTGTGGCCGGCCAATTCGCCGGTACGGTGGCCGGCCCGTTGCACTTCGGAGCTCGCTTCGGCGATATCTACATTGACCCGACACCGCTGTTTGCCAAGAGAACCGGACCCGCTCGACTCACGAAAACGACCAGCGAGTAAGGCGATCGGATTCTACTTCCAGGCGAAGACAGGCTGCTCGAGATGGTGCACACGAGCGTTGGTCCGGCCCTCCAGCGCCACCCAGCGGAACTGCAGCAGCACTGCGCCGGTGGGGGCGTGAATGGCATCACGACCCACGAGGAGTTGCACCACCGGACGCTGCGATTCCGGAATCTCCACGAAGCGCGGCGAGTCGGCGCGGACCAGCTCATGCAATCCGATTCGGTAGGCAAATGCGACCTCGTCGGGATTTGGCGACAGCGTCACGTCACCCCCGCCCCAGAGCACGACCGGGGTGATCACGTAGCCCGACCGAGTGGCGTAGTCGTCGAGAACCCCGAGCACGCTGGTGGAGTCGAGCGATAGTCCGAGTTCCTCCTGCGTTTCGCGCAAGGCTGCTTCCACGACCGTCTCACCGGTGTCGAGACGCCCACCGGGCAGCGCCCATTGACGAGCGTGGGCACGCATCCTCGAGGCCCGTCGACACAGCAAGAACGACGCACCGCCGGCTACCCCCGATACGGTTCCGTCGAGCGTCAGATCGTCGCCGGGAACGATAGTCATGTCGATCTCCTCGGGGGCCAGGGGATCGGGCCCGTCGCGGTCGGCGTCGCTATCGACAACGACGACAGCCACGGCGGCGTGTCGACGTCCGTCCAACGGCTCGTTCCGAATCGTATGAGCGCGGAGGTTCTCTTCCAATCGTGTGCGTAGGTCGTCGTCGTAGGGAATCATCTTCAAACTCCTGGTTCCAAGAAGTCGGGGTTACCGGTGTTGTTCGCGGTCCGGCGGATGCTGGCCAGAAGGAAGAAGGATCCTGCCATCAAGATGGCTGGTGTCCCGAAAACCATCCGTGGACTCAATGCGTCGGAAAGCGCTCCGACTACCGGTCCAGCTGATGCCTGCCCGATGTCAGAGAACATGAGGAACGCAGCAAGAATCGCGCCCCGTTCAGCCGACGACCCGAGGTTGACGACCAGGAGTGAGAGCGCAGGAAACGCAGCACCGGCACCCAATCCGGCGATACCAATGCCCAGATACGAGGCAAGGGGGTGATCGGCAAAAGTAAGTACACATAGCCCACCGAATGCGAGCGCACAGCTCGGGAGCAAAACGAACATGGAACCGCGACGATCTGTCAGACGGCTGGCCACGATCCGACTCACGAGAACGGCCACGGCGTACGCACCCACGAGGGTGCCGGGCCGGGCGATACCGACTCGCGCTGCGTAATCGGGCGAGAAAATCGATACGGTACCGAAGGTAACGGCCACTGCGAAAGACGCCAAGCCCGGCCAAAACACCAACCGGATCATTCGCAGCTGAGACGGCGGGTTCGACCCTGTTGGCGCAGAGGCGGAGTCAAGCTGCGCCGCATGGTCGGGGCGGGTCTCGGGAAACGAATACGCCAGCAACGCCGAGACGGTGAACAGACCAATCGCGGCGGCCCAACAGGCGCGAAACGTCGACGCCTCCAAGATAACGTCGACCAGCATGGGGCCGAAGATGAACCCGAGATAGACCATGACCGAAAGGCGACCAACGGCGGCCGCCCGAGATTCCGGCGCCGCGATGTCGGTTGTGCTCGTGAGGGCGGCAGTGTAGAAACCAGCCCCAAAGGCCCCCTGGAGGAATCGCAACGTGAACACCATCCACACCGTGTTCACCACCAGAAACGCCAAGCTGCTCATGGCAAGTCCACAGACCGAGAACAGCAGGAACCGACGCCGACCGAATCGGTCGAGCCGAGGGCCGATAACGGGCCTCATCAAAAGCGCGCATATGAAATATCCGGTCGATGCGACACCGGTGAGCGACCGCGACGCCCCGAACTCGCTGCGCAAGAAGCGGGGCAGCGCGCCGATCAGCACTCCGGTGGCGAGGAAGCCGAACCCGACGATGGCGTCGAGGTGGAGCCGCCGCCGATCGAGTGGTGCGGCGATACGACGGGTAGCGCGGCTCAGACGTTGCGAGTCGGCGGTGGGTCGAGGAGGCGCAGCCTGCGCCCGTGAAACACGATTGCTAACCCAAGAAATTCTACCGGCCGTCGGCGTCCTCCCAAAATGGGCCCCGACGCAAAGTCGGCCCATGGAAGGAGCGGGAGCCGGCACCGGAGCCTCAGTCGGAGTCAGCGGGGAAGTGGATCGGAGTCGGCGCGACAGGGAGGTGGGCGGCGTCGGCTAAGATTGCAGGGCTTGTTGGCGAGTGCCAGCACGTGAATCCGTGACTCCCGGTCGCGTCAGACCACCTGCTTCGGCATGGTCAGCGCGTTGTGACGGCTTCGAACCAACACGAAACCGGGGCAAGGAGAATAACCATCATGGCCACAGGCCCTGTCGTAACCATGCGCCAGCTGCTCGATGCAGGCGTCCACTTCGGTCACCAGACCCGTCGTTGGAACCCGAAGATGAAGCGATTCATCCACGGCGAGCGCAATGGCATTTACATCATCGATCTCAACCAGACGCTCAACCGCGTCGAATCGGCGTACACCTTTGTCCGTGACCTGGTTGCGGGCGGCGGAACCGTGCTCTTCGTTGGTACGAAGAAGCAGAGCCAGGACCCTATTCGCAACTTTGCGAACCGTTGCGGGATGCCCTACATCAATGAGCGTTGGCTCGGTGGCATGCTCACCAACTTCCAGACCATCAGTGGTCGTGTGAAGAAAATGCAGGAGTACGAGCGGATGAAGGCCTCGGGCGACTTCGAAGCGATGCCCAAGAAGGAAGCGCTCATCCTCGGCCGCGAACTCGAGAAGCTGCAGAAGAACCTCGGTGGTATCCGTGGCATGACCCGTTTGCCCGACGCCATCTTCGTGCTCGACACGAAGAAAGAACACATCGCCGTGACCGAAGCCAACAAACTTCGGATGCCTGTCGTCGCCGTGGTCGACACAAACTGTGACCCTGACGTCATCGATTATGTGATTCCGGGCAACGACGACGCGATCCGCGCCGGCAACTTGATGTGCCGGGTAATCGCCGATGCCGTGGAAGAGGGCCGCTATATCAACGCTCGTCGCAACGGCGGCCGGTCGACCGTGCCGAACACCGCCGACGCAGCGTTCGACCCCGAAGCCGAAAAACTTCGCGCTGAGCAGCAAGCCGAAGCCCGCCGTCAAGCTGCGATGGCCCAGGCAGCACGCGAAGCCCGTCTGTCCGCATCGCAGGCCGAAGGTGCTGCTGCGCCGGACGCCGATGCGTCGCCCGACAACATCTGACCATTTGACCCGTTGAAGTGTTTCCCTGTCGTCGGGTGCCACGCACCGGACGGCGGTTGAAATGCCACGCTTCGCTGTCGGTCCGATTCGTATACAACCACCGAAGCGTTCTTTCACGAAAACCAGCTAGCAAAGGCCAAGGCAATGGCGATCACCGCAAAAGACATTCAGAATCTCCGCAACGTCGCAGGCGTCGGCATGATGGAGGCCAAGAAGGCCCTCGAAAAGTGTGACGGCAATATGGATGATGCCATGAAGTACCTCCGCGAGAACGGGCTGGCCAAGATGGCTGAACGCACGGATCGAGAGAATGCCCAAGGTGCTGTTGCGGTGAGCCGCAATGGCAATACGGCTGCCATTGCGCTGGTCAAATGCGAAACGGACTTTGTCGCCAAGTCCCCGGATTTCCGGGCGTTCGTGCAGGGCGTCGCCGACTCCGTCGCAGCGAAGGGCGAAGACGGCGTTGCCGACCACAAAGAGACGCTCGAAAAGCTCATCGTTTCGTTGAAAGAGAACATCGAAGTTGGTCGGGTGGTTCGCTTCGAAGGTGCACCCGGGTCGGTTATCGACACCTATCTCCATATTCAATCCGAGCGCGGTGTCAATGCAACCATGGTGGAGATCGCAAACTCCAACGAAGAAGCCGCACACGAACTGGTTCTGCACATCGCATTCGCTCGCCCGAAATACCTGAACCGTGAAGACGTTCCGGCCGACGCTGTCAACGCCGAACGCGAAACACAGGAGCAGATCACCCGCAACGAGGGCAAGCCCGAGGCGGCAATCGCCAAAATCGTGGAGGGCCGAATGGGCGGTTTCTTCAAGAGCATCTGCCTGAACGAGCAGGAATGGGCCAAGGATAACAAGACGACCATCAAGCAGATGGTGGGCGCCGGCTCTATCGTGCGCTTCGCTCAGCTCGAAATCGGCTGATCTCGCTCCCTGCGAGATCGCGAGACCGACACAGCGGACGTCGGTGCCGACTATCCTCTCGGTGGTCCGATCGTCGGACCCGGTCGCTCGCGACTGTGTCCGATGGCTTGGAGGTCGCCGATGCCTGCCGCTACCGCTCGATGGCCACGCGTACTCCTGAAACTCTCCGGCGAAGCGTTCGCCGACCCGACTGGGGCCCACGCCATCGATGGCTCGACCGTGGCTCGGATCGCTGGCGAGATTGCCGAGGCTCGTAGCGAACTCGGCGTCGAGATCGCGATCGTGGTGGGAGGCGGAAACATCTGGCGCGGCGCCAGTGGCGCTAACTCGGGCATTGATCGTGCCACGGCCGATTACATGGGCATGCTCGCTACGGTGATGAACGCCATGGCCCTTCAAGACGCCCTGGAGAAGGCTGGACAACCCAGCCGGGTCCAGTCGGCCATCCACATGGCCGAGGTTGCCGAGCCCTACATTCGGCGTCGTGCACTTCGACATCTCGAGAAGGGCCGAGTCGTCATTTTCGCGGCGGGGATCGGCCAGCCGTTTCTCACGACCGACACTCCAGCAGCAATGCGGGCTGCCGAGATTGATGCGAAGGCCGTGTTGAAAGCGACGCACGGTGAGGTCGACGGGGTCTACACCGCCGATCCGAAACTCGACCCGACCGCGACAAAATATGACACGGTGTCGTACGCCGAAGTATTGGAGCGGGGCCTCAAAGTTATGGACTCCACCGCCATCGCGTTTTGCATGGATAACCACCTCCCGATCGTCGTCTTCAACCTCATGCAGCGGGGCAACATTCGCAAAGTACTCGTCGGGAACCCTCCAATCGGTACGCTGGTCCAATGACCGACGATCTGATCGCCGAGGCGATGGAGAAAATGGCGAAGGCTGCCCACCACGTGCAAGAGGAGTTCACCAGTATCCGTACCGGTCGAGCCAACCCCGGCCTGGTCGACAAGCTCCGTATCGATTACTACGGCACCGAAACTCCGCTCCAGCAACTGGCCAGTTTCAGCGTGCCCGAGGCACGGGTACTGGTCATCTCTCCCTTTGATAAGTCGTCGATGAAGGCAATCGAAAAGGCCATCATCAGCTCCGACCTTGGCATGAGTCCTTCGAGCGATGGGCAAGTCATTCGGCTGAACGTGCCACCCCTCACCCAGGACCGTCGCAAAGAGTTCGTGAAACTTGCGAAATCGAAGTCTGAGGACGGCAAGATCGCCGTTCGCAACATCCGTCGATCGGTGCGATCAGCGTTTGAGAAGTTGGAGAAAGAAGGCGACATCAGCTCAGACGACTTGAAGCGTGCCGAAAAAGAGCTCGACAAAGTCACGGAAGAATATGTGGCCGAAATTGACAAGCTTCTCGCTCACAAAGAGATTGAACTTCTCGACGTCTAACCCGTAGCAACGAACCACCGAACCACCGACCCACCACGCAGCATCACGCAGCATCACGCGCACCAACACGAAGAAGGAACCGTGGACGAACACGAATCACTGACAGGACATGAGGCCGAGGGGATTCGGATAATTGGTGCGGTCGAAGCGGGTCCGACGCCAAGCAGCGCTGCGGGACCGACACGCCACAGCGCGAGTGCGCCCCAGGGTGCAAGTCCGTGGGAGTCCAGCGACGATTCCGACGAATGGGACGATTCGTGGCTGGCGGGCGACGGGGACCTTGAACTCGACGCTCCAGCGTCGGCGCCGCGCCCCGCCCCAACAGTTCCGAAATTTGATGCTGGCGATGATGACGACGCAACGGGCGAGCACCCGAACCTGTGGGGGAGTGACGCCGCGAGGCCCGATGTCGACGACACCGGAGACACGGAGGCCTCGGCAACGCAGCGTCGCTGGAGTCGACCAACCGAGGCTGTTCGAGTTCTCGATGAACGCGGAGACCAGATGGACGAACACGACGAACACGACGAACACGACGACCACGACGACCACGCCTACGGCGAAGATGCGTATGACGATCAAAAACATGATCTCGGTGATGAGCACGATGACGACTTCGACGATGACGAGAACGACGACGAGAACGACGACGATGACGACGATGACGACGACCACGACGAATACGGCAACCGTCCAGAGCGCCATGGCGGGGACGGCTCCGGCCCAACGAGCTTGCGGCGACCGACCCTGTTGATTGCCGATGTCGACCATGACCCTGAAATGCCCAGCATGAGCCCAGTCACAAAACCACGTCGCCGCGCCGGGCGTGGCGAGGGGGAATCAACCCGACGTCCTTCCGGTCCAGCGTCGACCGAACCCCGCCGACGATCCGGTGCTGGACCCGTCGAACCAGCGGTGGCTGCGGGAGGGAACCGGATCATCACCGGTCTTGCGCTGATCGTGGTGGCGGCATTTGTGATCAAGTTCGGAAAAGAACGTGGCGTCGTTCTTCTAGCCGTGCTCGCCGGGGTTGCGGCGTTGCTCGAACTCTTCACCGCACTTCGTCAGCGCGGGTTTCTTCCCGCCATCATCCACGGTCTCGTCGCAACCGCGATGTTCCCGATCGCCGCCTACCTGCGAGGTACGACCGGCGTCGTCGTCGTCGTTCTCCTTTCTGTACTCGTGTTCTGTCTCTGGTATCTCGTCGGACCATCACGGGATCGCCCCGTCGTGAACATTGCGGTTTCCATGCTCGGCCTGCTGTACATCGGTTTCATGGTCTCCATCGTTGGTCTGATCGTGCGTGGGAATCCCGGAACGGGTCCCGATGGCAAACGCGGGGTTGCCCTGTTCGTAGGTGCACTTATTGGTGCTGCCGTGCACGACATCGCAGGATTGTTTGTCGGCAAGAACTTGGGTCGCGTGCCGATTGCCCCTGAGGTAAGTCCGAACAAGACGCTCGAAGGTCTCGTCGGAGGAATCGTCTTTTCGATCGTGGCCACAGCTCTGTTCGGGTTTTTGGTCGAGCCACTCAAAGGAGAGACGCCATCCATCGTGGCGTTTGCGCTGATTGTCGGTTTACTCGCGCCGCTCGGCGACCTCGTGGAGTCGATGATGAAAAGAGATCTTGGTATCAAGGACATGGGCTCCATACTTCCCGGTCACGGCGGTGTACTCGATCGCATCGATGCCCTGCTGTTCGTGATGCCCGGCGTCTACCTCCTTGCCTTGGCCAAGGGCTGGGTTGGCTGAGCGGATTATGGCCCGACGAGCAGTAGCGTCGTCGCCATGGCTGGATCCGAGAACTCTGCTGGTACCGACGCGCCGATCTCGGTAGCGCTCGTCGGGTCGACGGGATCGATCGGCACGCAAACCCTCGATGTCGTCCGGGCGAACCCCGGTCGCTTTCGTATCGAGGCGATCGCCGCCCACCGTTCCGTCGAAGCACTTCTGGCGCAGGTCTGGGAATTCCGTCCTCGAATCGTCGCCATGGGCGACGATCATGCCTTGACGGCCATCCGCGATCGTCTTCCGTCCGGAACCGAACTCGTCGGCGGACCGAACGCCTACGGCGATATTGCCGGTGAAGCAGATGTGTGTGTGAACGGGGTCGTTGGTTTCGCAGGCCTTCCGGTGACGATCAATGCGTTGCGCAGCAATCGGCGACTCGCCCTCGCCAACAAGGAGTCCTTGATCACCGCCGGGCCCATCGTGCGAGCTGTGCTGGACGCGGCGGGGCCCGGAGCAGAGATCGTTCCCGTTGACTCCGAGCACTGTGCCATTCACCAGTGCCTCGCATCGCAGCGCTACGTCGAAGGTTTGGGGGGGCCCGATCGACTCCGCCGACTCGTCCTGACGGCAAGTGGCGGCCCCTTCCGTGTCCGAGCCCGCGAGGCCGGTGGTGGCGCAGCTGCACGGCAGGCGCTCGCAAAGGTGACCCGCGACGAAGCCTTAGCCCATCCGACGTGGAAAATGGGTCCCAAGATCACGATTGATTCCTCCACGCTTTTCAACAAGGGCCTGGAAGTTATCGAGGCCAAGGAACTCTTCAACGTCGAAGTCGACCGAATCGACGTCGTGGTGCATCCGCAGTCCGTCGTCCACTCCATGGCCGAATTCAGCGACGGGACCACGATGGCGCAGCTTTCGATGCCTGATATGCGCCTTCCCATTGCCTATGCGCTGGCGTATCCCGACCGTGTTGACACCCCTTACGGCGGTATTGACTGGGCGACGCTGTCCCATCTTGATTTCGAGCCGCCCGACCGCCAGGCGTTCCCCTGTCTCGACATTGCCTACGAAGCCGGACGTCGGGGAGGCCTCGTTCCGGCGTGGGTAAATGCAGCAAATGAAGTTGCGGTGGCCGCGTTCTTGGAGGGTGAAATTTCCTGGGGTGACATATTTGTTGTGATTGAGGCTTCACTTTTGAGTGCAGACTCTGCTAAACCACTCTCTGTGGTTGATGTGATCGAAGCCGACCGGACGTCTCGCCGACATGCCGAAGCGCTTTGCCGCACCATCCGCACGTAGCAGAGCGCACCACGAAACCCACTTCTCCGTCACGAACGCAATGGATCATATGACAAACCTTTCCAGCACTCCGCCCTCCGAAAAGACTGCGAATTCAGCGATTACCGTGCTCGACGAGGGTGAACTAGGTGTCACTCGGGTAATCGATCTCACCGCCTCTGGCGAACTAACGGACGAACCGGTTTCCCAACCTCCCCGGGTGAACCCAATCGCTGCGTCGCTCGTCGCCTCATTTGTCGTTGTGTGGTCGGTCGCTACCGGGAACACCAAGACCCTGGTCGTCGCCCTCGCGCTCGGTTTGATGATCTTCATGCACGAACTCGGTCACTTCGTGACCGCCCGCCTGACCGGCATGAAGGCCACCGAGTTCTTCGTCGGATTTGGACCGCGCATCTGGTCGTTCCAGCGTGGCGAGACCGAGTACGGAATCAAGGCGATTCCCCTCGGCGGCTACGTGAAGATCCTCGGCATGACCAACGTCGAGACGGTCGACCCCGCCGACGAACCCCGGGCCTATCGACAGAAGAGTTACCCGCGACGCCTGTTGGTCGCTTCGGCGGGGTCGCTCATGCACATGGTGATGGCGTTCCTCTGCTTCTTCTCGGTCCTGTCCGGCTTTGGGCAGAGAGTCGAAAAGGTGGACGGAATCCGAGTCGGTGCCTTCAACAGCGTTGGATCGAACGAATCGCCGGCCAAGGCTGCCGGGTTCAAGCCCGGCGACGTGCTCCTCTCCGTCAACGGCAAAGAGATCACCTTCAACCAGAAGGACAACGAAGTCTCCACCAACCTTCCGCTGTTGTTGGCCGGTACCGCAGGTACCGATGTGATTTTCGAACTCGGCGAAACGAAGACCTACACGAAGCGAGCCGTCACGGTTCGCCCGCAGACTGCGGTCGTCGACGGCAAAACCGTCGAGCGGGTGGGCATCTCGATCGACCCCGTTGTGTCGAGCGTGGAAACGATTCGGGTGCCCGTCGCCACCGGAGCCCGCCGAGCGGGATCCCAGATCGTTGAGCTTGCACCACTGACGTTCCAGGCGCTCGGCAAGTTTTTCGCTCCCGACCAGCTTTCCAAGTATTCGACAGCGGTCGCGAACGCTGGAACGCCGGGGGCGACGAAGGAGATCGACGACACCCGATTCATGTCACCGGTAGGAACGGTGAAGCTCCTGGCATCGGCCAGCAAGAACAGCTTCACCGACGGCATCATGTTGTTCGGCGCCATCAATGTGTTCGTCGGAATGTTCAACATGTTGCCGATGCTTCCCCTCGATGGAGGCCACGTGCTCGTCGCCACCTACGAGCGAATTCGAGGCACTCGCCAGCGTCGCTACATAGCCGATGTCCGCAAGTTGATGCCCGCGGCCTATGCCGTGATGTTCCTCATGCTTCTGCTCGGCGCATCCTCGCTCTACCTCGACGTTCGGGCACCGATCACATTTCCGTAACCGTGCCGTTTCGGTCCTAGGGTGGTCGGATGGATCTCGACTTCTGGATTGACCCCGTTTGACCGTGGTGTTGGCTGACGTCTCGTTGGGTCGTCGATATTGCAACAGAGCGAAACATCAACATCACGTGGCGTTCGATCAGCCTCTTGATCAAAAAGGACCTATCGGCGGATTCGCCCTTCTACCGCAAAGCAGCGCGCACCAACGGTCTGCTGCGCGTGCTCGAGTCGGTTCGTGCCACCGAGGGCGACGACTCGATCGGTGATCTCTACACCGCCTACGGGCGTCGGATCCACCACGACCAAAACGTGGAGTTTGACCCGGCAGAGGCGCTTGCCGAGGCCGGTATCGATACGAAGCACGCATCGGCTTTCGACGACGAGTCCTTCGACGACGTCATACGTGCGCATATGGCTGACGGTCTAGCGTTGACGGGAAAGGATGTTGGCACCCCGATTCTCGGGTTCATGAACGCATCAGGAAACCGAGTTGGGTTCTTTGGGCCCGTCATCAGTCGACGGCTCAGCCGCCCCGACGGTCTGAATCTGTGGGATGGCCTCATGCTCACCGCGGGCATCGACGGCTTCTGGGAACTCAAGCGCACCCGAACCGAAAACCCACAGTTCGGCGAACGCCCCTAACCTGTTTCCGCGCATAGTTGCCGCCACCGCGTGGTGACCAATTGTGCCGTCAGTGGGCCAGAATGGTTCCATGCTTCGCACCTACCCCCGTCGAACCACTCGGTCCATCCAGGTCGGCAAGGTTGCTGTCGGAGGCACCGCACCGATTTCGGTGCAGTCGATGACCACGACCAAGACAGCCGATGTTGAGGCGACGCTCGCCCAGATCTACTCGCTGGCTGCGAACGGCTGCGACATCGTTCGATGTACATGCAACGAAATCGAAGCGGCCGAAGCACTTGCCCAAATCGTGCCGCGCTCGCCGGTGCCGATCGTCGCCGACATCCACTTTCAGTACAAGCTTGCACTCGCTGCGCTGGAAGCGGGCGTGCACTGCCTCCGCCTGAACCCGGGCAACATACGCAAGCCCGAACACATCCGCGCCGTCGTACGCGAGTCAAAGGATCGCCGGATCCCGATTCGGATCGGCGTGAACGGTGGGTCGCTCGATCCCGAGATCGAAGCGAGACATGGGCAAACCCCGGAGGGACTGGTGGCCAGCGCGCAGCGTGAGTTGGCGTACTTCCTGGAGGAGGACTTCCACGACGTGAAGATCTCGGTAAAGGCGTCGAATCCCGCCCTGATGATCGAGTCGTATCGCCTGCTGGCCGACACCGTCGATTATCCGCTGCACCTGGGTGTCACCGAAGCGGGTCCGCTACCCGGTGGTTTGGTCAAGGCTACTGCCGGTATCGCAACGTTGCTCGCGGAAGGCATTGGCGACACGATCCGGTACTCGCTCACGGCGGATCCCGTGGAGGAGGCTCGGGCCGGACGTCAGCTGCTTGAATCACTCGGGCTTCGAGAGCGGACGTCGCTCGACCTGATTGCGTGTCCGTCGTGTGGTCGTGCGGAAATCGATGTTATCAAGGTCGCCAACGACGCTCAGGATGCACTACGTGAACTTAACGTTCCGATTCAGGTTGCGGTGATGGGCTGTGTCGTGAACGGTCCGGGCGAAGCAGCGTCGGCCGATGTTGGTATCGCCGCCGGACGCCACCGTGGTCACCTGTTCGTGAAGGGCAAGGTTGTGCGGGTCGTACCAGAAGCGGAAATGGTAAGTGCACTTGTTGCCATGGCCCGTGAGGTTGCGGCCGAGGGTGCCGACTATGCGCTGGCCCGTGCCGATGCCGGTGCCGCTGCGGAAGCGGAGTATGACCGCAAGCTTCTCCTCGGCGAGCAGGGCGACGACGCCAACAACGCCGGTCAGAAGATCGAAATCATCAAGAAGATCAACAAACAAGACTGACGGCAATGCCTGAGACCGATTGGAATCCGGTTCTGCGGGCCGAGTTCGAAAAGCCGTATTGGCCGCCGTTGATGGAGTTCGTGGCGTCCGAGCGGGCGGCCCACGCCGTGTACCCGCCGAAGGATCAGGTGTTTGCAGCGCTGTATCTCACGTCGTTTGCAAACACGAAGGTGTTGCTGCTGGGGCAGGACCCGTACCACGGCCCCGGCCAGGCGCACGGGCTCTGTTTCAGTGTGCGTCCGCCAACGGTTCCGCCACCGTCGCTGGTAAACATCTACAAAGAGTTGGCCACCGACGTTGGGTTCGTCGCCCCGAAACACGGTTGCCTCACGTCGTGGGCGCGCCAGGGCGTGTTACTGCTGAACACCACGCTTACGGTGCGGGCGCACGAGGCCGCAAGCCACCAGAAGAAGGGGTGGGAGAAGTTCACCGACGAGGTCATCCGTGCGGTCGCGTTGAAGTCGGATCATGTGGTGTTCATCCTGTGGGGGGCGTCGGCCCGAAAGAAACGTGCACTTATCGATGGTGATCGGCACACGATCATTGAGTCGGCGCACCCATCACCGCTAAGTGCACACAACGGATTCTTTGGGTCGAAGCCGTTCTCCAAGACGAACGAGGCCTTGGCGGCCAAGGGGCTGGCACCAATCGACTGGCAGCTCCCCATCGATCCCGAGCTCTAGGGCGCGCGCCACTCGCGGGCCAGCAGGCCGAAGAGGGCGTCGTCGGTCACGACATCCTCGACCCAGTACGACTCCCGGCGCAGCCCCTCGGACTGGAAGCCGAGTCGGGTGAGCACCCGAATAGAAGCGACGTTGTCGGGATGGGTAGAGGCCTGTAGGCGATGAACGCCGAGGTCGGTGATCAGATAGTGGCACAGCGCCGATGCCGCCTCGGTGGCGTAGCCCTTGCCTCGCGCCCATACATGAAGTGTGTATCCGATCTCGGCCGTCTTGGCGTTGTCGCTGAGGTGAACGGACAGGTCCCCAACGGTGCGTTGAGTGTCCTTGTCGATCACAATCACCTGGTACCAGGCTCCGGGCATCGGGCCGCCCGCGGCAGCACATTCCGCAACGAGCGTCTGCGCCTTCTCCAGCGGGTACGGGATGGACCAGCCCTGGTACTCCGCGGTCGTTGGATCAGAGCGACGCTCCGCGAGATCTGCGGCATCGTTCAGGCCGACGGGGCGAAGCATCAATCGTGCGGTCGCAATGTGTGGAAAGAACATGATGTCTATTGTCGTCGTATCCCGGAGAGGACAACCTGCAAACCTTTCCGGTCGCATCGCTGACCTCTCCCTGCGGAGCCACGATCAGCGTAGCCATCGAAGAAAGACGCGAATGTGTGAGCGGATCGACAGCAAGGGGAAAACTGGGCCAATTCCTGGACCGTGCGAATCAACGGCGTGTTCGAACTAAGCGGACCACCCACCCTATATTGAGGAATTGATGGAAAGGGTGGGCATCGGCCAGACGAAAGCGTGCGCAGTGTGTGGTCGAACGATGAAATGGCGCAAGTCGTGGGCAAAGAACTGGGCCGAGGTCAAGTTCTGCTCCGATAGCTGCCGTAAGACGAAGAACGATCCGGTGCATGCGAAACTTGATGCAGCAATTCTATTGCTACTCGATATGCGCGCAGATGAAGGCACGATTTTGCCCCAGTGAAGCTGCCCGCATGGTTGGGGGCGAGGAGTGGCAACCACTGATGCAGCCAGCGCGTGATGCGGCTCGGCGGCTCGTTGCTCATGGGCTGGTCGAAATCACGCAGAGGGGTCGCGTGGTTGACGGGTCCATGGCCAAGGGTCCAATCCGAATAAAGAAGGTAGGCGCACCGTGACGCTGCCGAATCCGAAGTCAGGTGACGAGGTTGCGTGGGTGAGATCGCACCTCGCACAGCTGTGCAGCGATACCCCGACGGCTTCGCCCAGGTTCCGTGGCACCCAGGTAGCTGCCGACGCAGCACTCGATGCATTCGACGTTGCCGGATATGCCGGCCGTCGCAGCGAAGTGCTCCCCATCCCGAGGCGAGGTGCATCTGCACTGTCACCGTGGATTCGCCACGGACACCTGAGCCTGCCTCGAGTGTGGAAGTCTGTGAGCGGACCCAGCCGGGACATCCAAAAGTTTCATGATGAGCTGCTGTGGCAGGAGTACTCGCGTCATACCTATGCGCGCCTAGGAACGGCGATGCAGGAGCCCATTCGCTACAGGCCTCGATACTCCAGCAAGGCGTTCGGGGCATGGGATCGATCGATGGCGTGTGTTGACAGCGTGATGACGGAACTGGAAGCCGACGGCTGGATGGTGAACCAAGCTCGCATGTGGATGGCGTCACAGTGGACCGTTCGTCACGGTGCGAATTGGCGTGATGGCGAGGATCATTTCTTCCGGCACTTGCTCGATGGTTCTCGCGCGGCGAACCGGTTGGGTTGGCAGTGGACCATTGGTGCCGGGACCGGTAAGGCATACGGGTTCTCACGCTGGCAGGTCGAAAAACGGGCGCCGCGAATGTGTGACTCGTGCGAAGTTCGAAATCAATGCCCAATCGAAGAGTGGCCGACTGGGGTGGCGCTCGCCGCCGTGGACCTCAACCCCAAACTGCTTTCCATTTCCGACGTTGACTCCGTCGCCGGACCAAAACAGCCAGTGGTGACCGCCGCTGCCGACGTCGTCTGGATCACCGCCGAATCACTGGGCGACGATGACCCAGCCCTGATCGCCCATTCTGACCTCCCCGTGGTTTTTGTGTTTGACGAACCGCTTCTCGCATCGCTACGACTTTCGGGAAAACGTCTGGTGTTCTTGGCTCAACGTCTTGCCGAGCTTGGGCACAAACGTTCCTTAACCGTCGAACTTGGTGATCCTGTCGACGTGCTCTCTGGCACCGCGGTGGCGACAACATATGCGCCCGTACCGGGTTGGCGTCGTCGAGCCAGTGCCATTGAACCGGTTGCCCTGCACCCATGGCCTTGGCTGCGTCGGCCATCAGGCGCGAGCCTCGCCAGCTTCAGTGCCTGGAACAACCGCAGGAACAACCACTGACCGGGTGGCTGATACACGCAGTTTTCCGGGCAGGGTAAACATGGATGTTGTCAACCGACGTATGTCCTGCGCTGGCCAACGATCCCTGCGTGGGTCACGAAGTCACGGCCACGGGCGAGCACCCGCGTCGATGTGGCACCGCGTCGCGTCGAGGACTCGCAGACGCCTCGGGCTCTCCATCTCCGGGGGCACAGTCGAACCCTCACGATCATGGCGGAGTGAGTCGTCGCGACGGCGTGGTTTCTCGTAGGGTCGGAGCAACGCCGACGATGTCGCAAGGAGTTCCGATGACGAGTACAGATGACTGGTCGCCGCCCGGCCCGGGGCAATGGTCGCTCGACCGATCCCATTACCCGGGCGGCACGACGCCGATCTCGCAGTGGCTTATCGAGTCGGGTATGGAGTCAGGAATGCGCCGGGTGTTTGCCGAATTGGGTGCACCCGTCGCAAGTCTGTGCGCTCGTTTCGTGCATGGTTTCTTGTACACGAGAACCGTCCCTCTGGTGGGCGCAAAGCGATCGGCGACAACGCTTCCCCCTCTCTGGGTACTCAAAGCCGCGTCGCGACTCCATCCCGAGTTTCGCCGTCGGACCCGGACGGCGTCTCGCACGCTCGCCGAACCTCCGTGGACGGCAATCGTGCAACGATGGACCAACGAATTGAAGCCGGCCATTGATCGGCGCAATAGCGAGTTCGGTGCGGTTCGCCTCGCGGAGCTCGCCGATCCGGCACTTGGCGATCACTGCCGATCGCTCCTCGACCATGTCTTCGAGACATTCGACTTGCACTTTTGGCTTCACGGCTATGACCTCGGGCCCGTCGCCCGATACATCGCCTTTACGAAGTCCCATGGCATAGCGACATCTCACGCCGTAACGGCGTTGGTTGGCGCGTCGCCATCCACGTTGATGCCTCGCCGCGAACTCGCAGCGATTCGCCGGGCGATCGGGGATGCGAGACCATCGAATCTGGCCGAGCTCCGCGCCGTTTCGCCTGCTGCCGCAGCCCTCCTCGATCAGTACCTTGACGCACGAGGGGCCACGCTCGTGACGGGGTACGACCTTAATGGTCTTACCCTCGGCGAGCTGCCCGAAACGCTCTTCAGTTCCATTATGTCGGCTCGCGAAATGGGCGAAAGTGACGATGGTCGGGTCGCGGCGGAACAATTGCGCGCCCTGGTCCCCGACAACCATCGGCCGGAGTTCGACGCGCGGCTCCGGGAGGCACGCGAGGTGATGGACATGCGTGACGATAACGGTCCCACAGTGATCGAGCGGCCGATGGGGCTCCTGCGTCTTGCGTTACTTGAGGTCGGGCGACGGCTGGTTGCCGCGGGCAAAGCGCATCGGGTCGAACACGCGGTGGAGCTCGCCCACGACGAGGTTGTCCCGTTGCTCGTTGACGGCCGCGGCCCGTGCGCGGAGGAACTCACGACACGCGCCGCCCGGCGTCTCCTTGATGCTCGTCGCACCCCGCCGCACCTCCTGGGACCCATCGAGCCCGCTCCGCCTCCGGGCGTACTTCCGGGGCCCCTCGCCGAGTTTGCCGCGGCGATCCAGGTTGCGATGGTGGAGTTGGGCATGCTCGGACCGGACCTGACACGCGATCCCCTGAGCGGGACGGGCGTCGGTGGCGAGGTTTACCGCGGACGGGCCCGGTGTGCCGCGACGCCGGAGGAGGCCATTGATGCGCTCGAACCGGGGGATGTGCTCGTGGTCCGGGCGACGACCCCGGCGTTCAACGCAGTGTTGTCGATGGCCGGCGCGGTCGTCACCGCCGACGGGGGACCGATGTCGCACGCTGCAGTGCTCGCTCGCGAGCTCGGGATTGCGGCCGTTGTTGGCGCGACTGGCGCCCTGGACATTCCCGACGGGGCATTGATCGAGGTGGATCCGATCGCTGGCGTCGTCCGCATCATCGCGTCAGTCTGACTTCACTACGCGTCGATGTAGCATTAGAAAATGTAACGAATCGATGGCCGGTTCGTGTTGCGAGAGGACCCATGACCGCCACCTTGCCTTCGCTCGCCGAGCTCACCGTTGCTGCAGGCGCGGCTGCCAGCCGACTGGGGGTGGATCTGGGAGCTTCGGGCGAGACTCCGGTCCGTACGCCTATCCTTGGCACCTCGTTTGGTTCGGTCGACGTCGGGCAAGACCTCGATGCCGCAGTGACCAGAGCTACGGCGACGGCCACCGTTTGGCGCGCTGTGCCAGCCCCGCGCCGTGGTGAAGTTGTCCGGGTTCTCGGCGAACTCCTACGTACACATAAGGCTGACCTTGCGACTCTGGTGTCGATCGAAACCGGGAAGATCTTTAGCGAGGGGCTCGGTGAGGTGCAGGAAATGATCGACATCTGCGACCTCGCCGTCGGACTCTCGCGTCAACTTCACGGCCTCACAATTGCGTCGGAGCGTCCGAACCATCGCCTGAGCGAAACGTGGCATCCGCTCGGTCCGATCGGTGTCATCAGTGCTTTCAATTTTCCGGTCGCTGTCTGGTCGTGGAACGCCGCGCTGGCGATCGTGTGCGGCGATCCGGTGGTGTGGAAGCCTTCCGAGAAGACGCTGCTGTCATCGGCGGCCACGGTCTCCCTCGCTCGCCGCGCCGCTGCGCAGTGCGGCGCTCCTGACGCGTTGTTTGAACTGGTAGGTGGCGGCCCGGACATGGCACTGGCGATGGCGTCTCATCACGGGCTTCCCCTCGTGAGTGCCACTGGCTCGACTGCGATGGGAGCGGCCGTTGGCCCGAAGGTCACGGCTCGATTCGGCCGCCCCCTGTTGGAACTCGGCGGCAACAACGCAGCAATTATTGCGCCGTCGGCCGATATCGAACTCGTGGTTCGCGGTGTGACGTTCTCGGCTGCGGGTACCGCCGGTCAACGATGCACGACCCTGCGTCGGCTCATCGTGCACCGCAGCCGCCTCGAGGAAGTAGCCGAACGCCTCGCCCGTACCTATGCCAGCCTGCCGGTCGGTGACCCGCTCGCTGACGGCACACTCGTAGGCCCACTTATTGATGGCGCTGCAGCGGGCCGGATCGTTGCGGCCATCGATACCGCAAAAGGTGAGGGGGGTGCGCTGCTCGTGGGTGGTGACCGATCGCTTGCTGATCAGGCACCCGACGCCTTTTACCTCAGGCCGGCGATCGTTTCGATGCCCGGACAAACCGAAATCGTACGTACCGAGACCTTCGGTCCGCTGCTCTATGCGATGGCCTACGACGACCTCGACGAAGCAATTGCGTTGAACAACGGCGTGCCCCAGGGTCTTGCGTCGTCGATCTTCACCACCGACGTTCGCGAAGCCGAACGCTTCTGTGGCCCGACCGGAAGTGATTGCGGCATCGCCAACGTGAACATCGGCCCCTCGGGGGCAGAGATCGGCGGTGCCTTCGGTGGCGAGAAGGAGACCGGCGGAGGACGCGAGAGCGGATCCGATGCCTGGAAGGCGTACATGCGCCGGGCCACCTCTACCGTGAACTACGGCAACGACCTTCCCCTTGCTCAGGGCGTTACGTTTGGCTGAGCGTGCTGCGTTTGCCGCCGACCTGATCGCAGACCTGAGCCGAACTGATGAGTGAAACTGACCCCGCCTCGCCGGCGTTCCTTGAGGCATCGCTGCTCGACGCGATTGCCTCCCTTCCTACGACCGACGCGCCGCCCCGCGAAAGGGATATTTCCGCGCAGAGCGTTGCGCTGGTCGCGCAACTTCGAACCATGTTTCGGGCACAGTGCCTCAGTCGTCATACCGACCTGATGGCTCGTCGGCTGCGCCTGCAGGGGAAGGGCTACTACACGATTGGCTCGTCAGGCCATGAAGCGAATGCTGCGGTGGCCTTGGCCGGCCGGTCCACCGATCCTGCCCTGCTGCACTATCGCTCGGGGGCGTTCTACATCGCCCGTTCGATGCAAACGCAGGCCAATGCGCGACTGCACGGCCCACCAATTAGTGATCCGGTCGATGACATCTTGGCTGGCATGTTTGCGCACACCGATGAGCCGATTGCGGGAGGACGACACAAGGTGTTCGGCCATCCGCACACCGCAGTTATTCCGCAGACGTCGACGATCGCGAGTCACCTCCCTCGGGCCGTTGGTGTGGCAATGGCAATCGGCCGAGCACGAAAACTCGGTGTGGCATTGCGGTGGCCGGACGATGCCATCGCAATCTGCTCCTTCGGCGATGCGTCGGCAAATCACTCCACGGCTCTTGGCGCTATCAACGCCGCATGCCACCTGGCCTATCAACAGCTTCCGGTTCCGCTGCTGTTCGTCTGTGAAGACAACGGTCTTGGTATCAGCGTCCGGACGCCGCTTGGCTGGATCGAATCAGCGTTCAAGGACCGACCCGGGATGCGCTACGTGAGTGTCGACGGCACCGAAGCACTCACGACCCTCGCCGCTGCTCAGGAAGCGGTCGACTGGGTTCGGGCAAAACGTCGGCCGCTGTTCCTTCACCTCAGGACCGTCCGGTTTCTCGGGCATGCGGGGACCGATGTGGAGCGGGGCTATCGGAGCACGGAAGAGATTCGCCTCAGCATGGCGCAGGATCCGATTCTCGCAACAGCTCGTGCGCTATGTGCACATACGAGTTCGCCGAAGGAGCTGTGTGATGAGTACCTCCAACTTGGCCGACACGTCGCCGCCACGGCGGCTGAGCGCCTCCAACGAGGACGTGAACTCGAAACCGCCCGCGAGGTCATGTCGGTGCTGGCACCACGTCCCGAGCCAGTGGTCGCCCCCGAACCGTTCACTTCAATTCCCAGAGGTCCGGCTTCCGGGGGATCGACGCTGGCCCAGGCCATCAACTCGACGCTTGCGTACATTCTCGAACGCGATAGTTGTGCGCTGCTGTTCGGCGAGGACGTTGCCGTGAAGGGTGGCGTCTACGGAGTCACCAAGGGACTTCGCAATCGCTTCGGCGCGGCCCGTGTGTTTGACACGATTCTCGATGAGCAATCGATCCTCGGTGTCGCGCTCGGTTCAGCGGTGAGCGGGCTCCTCCCAATCGCAGAGATCGAATACCTCGCGTACTTACACAATGCGGAGGACCAGATCCGCGGCGAGGCCGCGACGCTTCAATTCTTTTCGAAGGGCGCGTATCGCAACGGCATGATCGTGCGCGTCGCCGGGTACGGCTATCAGAAGGGCTTCGGCGGACATTTTCACAACGACGATTCCATCGCCGTGCTTCGGGATATCCCGGGCATCGTGGTTGCGTCCCCCGCTCGCCCCTCCGACGCCGCAGTGATGTTGCGAACGCTCGCCTCCAGTGCCCGAAAGCATGGCACGGTTGGTGTCATGCTTGAGCCGATAGCGTTGTATCACCAAGCCGATCTTCACCAGCCGGGCGACGGTCTGTGGCTTGAACCGGTCCCGTCCGCCGACGACGGTGGCACGACGGCCAACGATATTGGCACGGTTCGTCGATACGGCGACCCCGACTCCGACGTCACGCTCGTGACGTGGGGCAACGGGCTGTGGATGTCGATGCGCGTGGCGGCTCGGCTCGGTGTCGAACCAGAACCGATACGTTGCAACATCATCGATCTGCGCTGGATCGTCCCGCTTCCGATCGATGCGATCCTCGCCGGAAACCCAAACCGGGTGCTGGTGGTCGACGAGACCCGGCGCAGCGGGGGAGTGAGCGAAGGAGTGATCGCCGGACTCATCGACCGTGACTACGACGGGCCGCTCGCCCGCGTCACCTCCAAAGACTCGTTCATCCCGCTCGGTGACGCAGCAAACCTCGTCCTGCTGAGTGAGCAAGACATCGAACAGGGCATTCGAGCAATCGCTCGTCGCCCAACACGGAGGGAAATGCCATGACCCAACCCAACGCTCCTGAGCAAGAACTACGCGCGCAGACGGTTCCGGAGTCGGCGGAAGTCGTGATCATCGGTGGAGGTGTCATCGGTGCGAGCATCATCTTTCACCTCGCCGAAGCCGGGCTGACCGACGTCGTACTCCTGGAAAAGAACCAACTTGCCGCAGGCTCCACCGCTCTGTCTGCGGGTGGCTTTCGGATGCAGTTCTCCGATGCCATCAACATCGCGCTTGCGCAACGATCGATCGCCGCGTTCGAGAACTTTGCGCAAAGACCCGGCGGCCAGATCGACATGCATCAGGTCGGGTATTTGTTCCTGCTCGACAACCCGGCCGACGTCGAAGTGTTCCAACGCAACGTCGTCCTCCAAAACTCGATGGGCGTGCCCAGTCGGATGCTCACCCCGGCTGAAGCGGCGGAGCTTTCACCCCTCGCCGACATGACCGGCATCCTGGCCGCAACGTTCTGCCCCAAAGACGGGCACTGCAGCCCCGAAGGCGTGGTGCAGGGATACGCAGTTGCTGCCCGAGAGTTCGGGGCGCGTGTCATGCAGTTCTGCGGCGTCACCGGGATCGAGCATCATGGCGGCAAGATCGCAGCAGTGCACACCGCGAAGGGAACGATCGAGACCTCGACGGTCGTCTGTGCCGCCGGCCCCTGGTCGGCACAGATTGGGACCATGGTCGGCGTCGACCTTCCCGTTGCCCCGCTGTCTCGCCCCATTTGGTACACCGAGCCAATGCCTTCTCGACCGGCGACTGTTCCGATGACGATCGACTTCACTACCGGCTTCTATTTCCACTCCGAGGGTGAAGGCCTTCTCTTCGGGATGGCCGATCCGAACCAGGTCCCGGGTTTTGATGCGCCGACTCGGTCGGACTGGCTCGAACAGGTCGCCGAAGTTGTCGCCCGCCGAGCGCCAGCGCTGCTCGAAGTGGGCGTCGCCGGCGGATGGGACGGTTTCTATGAGGTCAGCCCGGATCACAACGCGCTCATCGGTGAGTTCGAGACACCGAGCAGGTTCCTCTACGCAACGGGTTTCTCGGGACACGGGTTCCAACTTGGACCGGCCGTCGGCGAGGTCATGCGCGATCTCGTGTTGCGGCGAATCCCTCCGGTCGACGCAAGCGGTTTTGCCGTCGAACGTTTCGCAGCGGGCACGAGCCGACCCGAACACAACATCGTTTAGGTACATATGAATTTGAGTCTCGAGCGTCTGCGTTTGCTTGTTGCCGTGGACCAGAACGGCACGCTCGCCGCTGCGGCCCGGGAGCTTTCGGTTTCCCCATCTGCGGTGTCGCAGCAACTCACGATCCTCGAACGCGACGTGGGCGGCGAACTGCTCGTCCGCAGCGGACGATCGGTCTCGTTCACCCCCCTCGGTATCGTCGTTCTCGACGCGGCCCACGCTGTCCTCGCCGAGTTCGAACGCGCCGAATCGATGATCGAGGCCCATCTCGGAACATTCGGCGGGCCATACACAATCGCCGCGCTCCCCAGCGTCGCCCTCTCGATCGTGAGTTCGGCGTCGGCGGCGCTCGCGCAGTCGCATCCCCATCTCGATCTGAAGATCGTCGACGCCGGAGCCGGCCTGAGCATCTCGCGACTCGTCGGCCAAGCCGTCGACATGGCCATAATCGATAGCTACGACGAAGTACCCCTGGTCCTCCCGGACGGCGTCGACCGTCTGACCCTGGGGACCGAACCGCTGCTCGTCCTTGCGCCGGCAGCCTTCATCGGGGCGGGGCAGCAGTCCATCCGCCTCGATCAGCTCGCCGAACTGCCGTGGGTGCTTCCACCCGACGACGTCGCGTGCGGAATTGCGGCCCGCCAGGCATGTCGCCGCGCCGGGTTTGAACCGATCGTGCGATGGGAGAGCGATGACCTTCTGCTGCTGCGCGAATACGTTGCCGCCGGACTCGGGGCGGTAGTGCTCCCACGTCTGGCGCTCCGTCATCCCCCGGAAACCACCGTGGCCCTGTCCATCGAAGGTCAACCCGTGCTCCGGCGCATCGACGTCATCACCCGGTCCTCGACCTCGCAGCGTCCTCACCAGCGCATTGTGCTCTCCGAGCTTCTGAGGGCGTCTCGGGACCTGCTCGACGAGCAGTCGGAAGGGCGCGACCAACAGAGGGCTTCGCGCTAGTCTGAAAGCCAGCTTTTCCGATCGATGATGCGGGGGCGTGGGTTTTACCCACGCCTTCTTTGTTTCCGAGATCGGGGAGCAACAACGCTCCAATCGAGCGCAAACCGAGTCAAACTGCAACGACGACACCGAGAGGAGGATCCATTCATGCCCGCCGACAACACAGCGGAAAGCGCGCTGTCCAGCCAGGTTCACACCCTCCTCGAACCCGCGTTGGCCGAATGCCATTTCGAACTGGTCGACACTGTTCTTGCCGGTGGCGTACTCCAAGTGCTCGTTGAGTTGGCCTCCGATCACCCTCTCGGTGGACGCATCGATCTCGAGGGGGTGTCCGCCGCGACACGAATCGTGGACGATGTGCTGGAGGCCCACGACCCCATCTCCGAGCCGTATACGCTTGAGGTATCGAGTCCTGGTCTGGAGCGACCGCTTCGCAAACCGGCGCACTACCAGCGCTTTCTTGGTTCGACCATCAGCGTGAAGACGAACTCCGGAGTGTCGGGCGAGCGTCGCGTTGAAGGCCGCCTCGACCGTGCGGATCTCAACGATGACGGCAGCATCAGCGTCGACGGCCGGGTCATTTCCTACGCCGACATCGAACGCGCTCGCAGTGTGTTCGTCTGGGGCGGCCAACCAAAGGGCGCCAAGCCAGGCAAAGCGAAGAAACCGCACCCCAAGTCCGTACTTTCAACTGCCGATACTCCGAGTTCGAGGTCGCGGACTGCGAACCAAGACGAATCCGCAGGCAGTACCGTTCACAACCGCAGCACCCCAACCGAATACGAAACTGAATAGGAGTCAAAAGATGAAGCTCGACCAGAATTTCATGGAGGCACTCGACTCGATCGAGCGCGATCGTGGCATCCCCAAAGAGGTCATCTTCGACGCGTTGGCCAACGCGTTTGTCACGGCCTACAAGCGTCAGGCAAACGCAGCAGAAGAAGCAGCGGTCTCGATCGACCCCGACACCGGCGAGGTGTGGGTATTTGCGCAGGAACTCGACGAAGAAGGCAACGTCATTCGGGAGTGGGACGACACCCCGAAGGATTTCGGTCGCATCGCCGCCCAAACCGCCAAGCAAGTTATTCAGCAACGTATCCGTGAGTTCGAGCGCGAGCAGAAGTATGCCGAATACTCCGGCCGCGAAGGTGGACTCGTCACCGGCATCGTGCAGCAGGGCGACAATCGCTACACGCTTCTCGACCTCGGTCGAGTCGAAGCACTTTTGCCACAGGCCGAACAGGTACCCCACGAGCGCTACGAGCAGGGTTCGCGGTTGAAGGCCTACGTCGTTGAGGTACGGAAGACCGCGAAGGGACCACAAATTGTGGTCAGCCGCACGCATCCTGGTCTCGTGAAGTGTCTCTTCGATCTTGAGGTTCCCGAAATCGCAGACGGAGTGGTCGAGATCAAGGCTATGTCGCGTGAGCCCGGCGCACGTACCAAGATCGCGGTGTGGTCCAATGATTCGAACATCGACGCCAGCGGTGCCTGCATCGGCGCTCGCGGCGCCCGAGTTCGTATGGTCGTGAACGAGTTGCGAGGCGAGAAGATCGACATTGTCCCGTTCAATCACGATCCGCAGATCTTCGTTCGCGAAGCGCTCGGACCGGCGAAGGTCAAGGAGGTTCGTATCGACGAACAACTTGGCGTCGCAACCGTGATCGTCCCCGACAACCAGCTCTCATTGGCCATCGGCAAAGAGGGCCAAAACGCCCGATTGGCTGCCCGCCTGACCGGTTGGCGTATCGACATCAAGGGCGAAACCCAGTACGAAGAGGAACTCGCCGGCGGCGGTCTCGACGAGACCGAATATGCCGAAGGCGAATGGGTCACGAATGCCGAAACCGGCGAACAGCTATGGGTTCCGGCCGACGGGAGCGACGCCATGAGCGTCGACCAGTGGAACGCCGGCGACCCCGACGCTGCGCTCTCCGAGGTCGTTGAGTCCCTCGATGTCACGGCGGTCGCTGACGTAACTGAGGATGCTGAGGACTCGGGCACGGTCGATGCGGTGTCTGATCCGGTGTCCGACGCGGTTGTTCCCGCCGATGCCGCGCCAACCGACGAAGCGTAGGCAGCCTCGAACTGCGTCTGGTCCGCGGCGGACCTGCATCTCCTGTCGACGGGTCGACTCGCCCGAGGCATTCGTTCGCCTCTCAATCGTGCGTGACGCAGCCACCGACGACGTGTCGGTGGCTGTTGGCCACCTGGGCGGTCGGGGGGCCTGGCTGTGTCGTGCCGAGGGCTGTGTATCGATGCTGCTCAAGCGGCGCCCCCTCAGCCGGGCGCTGCGCTGCGAGGTTCCTCCCGACGCCTATCTCGACTTGGCCCAGCAGATCATGGACGATTGATCCACGCGGAAACCGGCGATAGGGGTGGCGGCGTGTCGTCAGGGTCGCGTCAGGGTCGCGTCAGGGTCGCGTCAGGGTCGCGTCAGGGTCGCGTCACGAGGTACAGCAGCCGCTGGTCTCGCTTTACGCGATACATCAGCTCGATGACTCGGCTCATCACGGGGTTTTTTCGTCGCATGATTTTGACAAAACCGGCTAGCAGTTCGGGGTTGTCTATCCGTTGCGCGTTCGCCTCGATTGCGGGACCCGGACGAGCACGGCCCCGTGAGTCGCTGCGGCCCAATCGAACCTTGCTGGACGTAGCGAGCCGCTTGACTTTGCCGGTGGACTCCGGGGTCGTAAACAGACACTGTCCATCAACCCTGGCAAGCCACACTGCAGTGTCGACGCCAGCGCCCGACCGTCGAAATGTAGTGAGCATCACAAACGGCGTCGAAAGCAGGTCGTCGAGTTCTGGCCAGGAATCAGACACGGTGAATTGGGACACATGAGAAAAGTACATGGCGGTTGCCCCGGCGACGTTGATCTGCCGGTTTGATTCGACCACCACTCCGGGCAGGGAAGCCAACCAGGCACCCTCCTCGTTGGGCACGGGTCGAAGGCCGACAGTGCTCGGCCTTGTCGGGTTCGCAACGGCCATCGGTTCGTCCACGATGACGAGACCCGCAAAGTCAGGGGGTTTGGCCGACCTGAGCAAACCGACACTTCCAGGGTCTCGCCCATTCACCAGCCTTGGCGTTTCGAACTTGCACTCGGTAATCGGCCGGCAGCGACGGGACCACGCGTTGCCAGCTCGGGTATTCGGGCGGTGCTGTGGTTGCGGGCGGTGCTGTGGTTGTGGGCGGTGCTGTGGTTGTGGGTGGTGCTGTGGTTGTGGGTGGTGCTGTGGTTGTGGGTGGTGCGCAGACAACCGGTTCCGTTCCTCCGCTGGCCTTCGGTCGGAGCGTGCCTTGTCGAAAAGCGGAACGTCACGTTCATCGTCTCCGGTGGCGGCTGGGAACGGGCAACGGGGGTGATGACGCCTCTCATGGTGAGCGTTCCCATTGCTTGGCTCATTGCGCCAGTTCCGCCAAGCACCGCAAGTTCGGATACGGCAGTAACCGGCTTCGACGTATCTGGAATCGGCGCGTGTCAGCCGACCGGGTCGAGCAGAGGCTTCCTATCAGGCCTGCCATCATGGCAAGACTGAACTGATCGGTACTGCGTCGGAAAATGAGACCAACGCAGCCAACTCGTGGCCGTGAAACAACCAACTCGGGCATCGCTCGCGACCAACTCGCCCGATTTCGCCCCAAAATCGCCTCCAATTGCCGAGTTGGTTGCACCTTGATGCCGAGTTGGTGCCGAGTTGGTTGCACCTTGGTTGGTGCCACAGCCCGATATGGGACCACCACGTACCTGTCTCGAATGATCCACCGGCCACTCGACCCGTGGGAGCAATTGATGGAAGGCTCGTGCAACAACAGGTGAGCGCCCACCGCTACACCTTGCGCCGCTGTCTGCGTCGGTTTGCGGGTCTGCGTCGGTCTGCGTTGGCTGCGTTGGTTTGCGTCGGTTTGCCTCGGTTGCGTCGGTTTGCGTCGGTTTGCGTCGACCCGGTGCGGTTCGGGGTGCTCGTTGTCGAAGACTCGCCCACTCTGGGAGGTGATTTGCTGAACGGATTCGCGGGTCCGAGCCAGGGTCTACACTTTCTCCTCGGCCTTTGGGATGGCTGCAGGTTCGCGCTGCACTTTTTCTCGATGGCCACCGGGAACCATTGTTGTTGGCGTTATGACCTAACCAACGAGTAGCCCATCCGGCACCACGAACATATACAAGGACTGAGCACCACTTGGCCGCAAAGATTCGAGTACACGAGCTCGCACGAGAGCTCGGACTCACCAATAAAGAAATGCTCGACCTCGCCGCAGTATTAGGCATCGGGGTGAAGAGCCACTCCTCGGGCATCGAAGAAGCCCAAGCCGATCGGGCGCGCCGTCGCGCCGAACGCGACGGCCTCATCCGAGAGGTCCAGCCCGAAGAGCCGGTCGCGTCCAAGGGAAAGAAGAAGTCCTCGGCGACCGACACCGAACCCGTCGACGCCCCGCCGGTTCCAGCACCCGTGGCCCAAGCTCCTGCGCCCGTCGTAGCTGCGCCCGTTGTGACGCCGGTCGCGCAGACGCCTGCCCCCGTCGCGCCACCTGTCGCCCCCCGGGAGGTTGCTCCTATTGCGGCTGCGTCGGCGCCGACCATCGCAACTCCTCCCCCGACGGAGCAACGCCCAGCGGCTGCGGTGCCCGCCGCTCCTGCGGCCCCGATGCGTCCGCTGTCGGCGCCCGCATCCGATGCAATTGCGCCCGGGCCTCGTCCCCCCGCGGTGCCTGCTACGCCAGCACCATCGACCTTGGCCAACGACGCGCCCACTGCGAACCCGCGCATTATTTCCTCGAGCAGTCGACCCGGAAGCGCAACTGCTGGGTCCGCGCCCGCACGTCCGGCCCCGCAGCGACCCGCCGCAGCGCCTCCCGGTTTTGTGACCCCGCCCGCCGCCGGCTCGTCGGTTGCGGCCGACGCAAGTGCGGTGCCGACCCGCTCGGCACCCGGTGCGCCTGGGTCTGGTCCAGTCGGTGCGCCTGGGTCTGGTCCCGCTGGTGCGCCTGGACAGCCACGAAGTGCGTCGGGTCGTCCGATTCCACCACCCCCTGGTCCGCCGCGCAGCCTCAGCGGCCGACCAATTCCGCCGCCTCCCGGCCCGCGCGGACCGAACAGCCCCAGTGCACGTCCGATGGGCGGACCCGGTGGACCGGGTAGTCGCGGTCCTGGTGGTCCCGGCGCACGCCCTGGTGGCGCGCCCGGTGGTCCTGGCGCGCGTCCGGGTGGCGCTCCCGGCGTAGCAGCACCCGGTGCACGGCCGAACTACACCCCCGGTCGTCCGGGTGGTGGCACCTTCCCGCGAGTTCAGGTTCCCGGAGCCGGCGTCCCTCGGTCGGGCCCATCTGGTCCCGGTGGCCGCGGTGGTCCCGGCGGCGGCCCAGGTGGCGGAGGCCCCGGCGGACGTGGAAATGCTCGTCCTCAGCAGCGCCAGTCGCGTTCGAAGCGTCGCAAGGCGTTCGAAGAACTGGAACCAACGAGGGTAACGAGCTACACAAAGAGTGATGCGGCGGTCCCCTCGGGGGAAATCATCGTGGAACGCGGCATGTCGGCCCAAGAGGTCGGCCCGCGATTCAATCGAACGGCGTCTGACGTCGTGCGCTTTTTGATGTTGCAGGGCGAAATGGTCACCGCGACCCAAAGCCTCACCGACGAAATGATCGAACTGTTTTCCCTCGAAGTCGGCGGACAACTCCTTCTGGTCGATCCTGGCCAGCAGCAAGAAACAGAACTCCAACAGCTCTTTGACGACGGTGAAGATGACCCGACGTTGGAAGAACCCCGTCCGCCGATCATCACGGTTATGGGTCACGTCGACCACGGAAAAACGCTGTTGCTTGACCGTATTCGTGAGACCAACGTTATTGCTGGGGAAGCGGGCGGCATCACGCAGCACATCGGCGCGTACCAGGTCGTCAAGGACGGCCGGAAGATCACCTTTATCGATACGCCGGGCCACGAAGCATTTACGGCAATGCGCGCCCGTGGGGCGAGCGCCACCGACATCGTGATCCTTGTCGTGGCGGCAACCGACGGTGTCATGCCACAAACAGTCGAAGCATTGAACCACGCGAAGGCCGCCGACGTGCCGATCATTGTTGCGATCAACAAGATCGATGTCGACGGTGCCGATCCGAATCGCGTCATGCAGCAACTCACGGAGTACGAGTTGGTGCCAGAGCAATGGGGTGGCGACACGATCATGGTCGAGATGTCAGCGCTGCAGAAGCTCGGTATCGACGATGTGCTCGAGCAGGTGCTCCTGGTCGCCGACGTTGAGGAATTGACTGCGAACCCCAACGGGCCAGCCCGTGGCATCGTCCTCGAAGCCAACCTCGATACGGGTCGTGGTCCTGTGGCGACGGTGCTGATCGAAAAGGGTACGTTGCGAGTCGGCGATCCCATCGTGGCCGGTGCCGCGTGGGGCTCGGTCCGCGCCATCATCAACGACCTCGGTGAGCAGATCAAAGAGGCTGGCCCATCCACGCCAGTTCAGGTTCTTGGTCTCTCCGCCGTTCCCGGTGCCGGTGAGGAAATGCGAGTGGCGCCAGCGCTCAAGACGGCAAAGACCGTCGCCGAGGCCCGGGAACAGCGGTTCCGTTTTGCGGGTCTGCGCGGCACGTCGAGTGCTATCGGCGGCGGCGTCAAGCTCGAAGACATCTTCGATCAGATCCAGAAGGGTGAAGCGGCAACGCTTAACCTCATCTTGAAAGCTGACGTTCAAGGCTCCCTCGAAGCTCTCACCGAAAGCCTGAAGAAGCTGGAGCGTCCCGAGGTCAAGCTCGCGTTCGTCCACCGTGCGGTTGGCTCGGTTACCGAGAACGACATCCAGTTGGCCTCGACGACAGGTTCCACGATCATTGCGTTCAACGTGCGTCCGGATCGCAAGAGCCGCGACCTTGCAGAAGAGATGGACGTCAGCGTCCGCACGTATCAGATCATCTACAAGGTGATCGAAGACATGCAGGCGGCCATGGTTGGTCTCTTGAAGCCTGAGTTCGTCGAAGTAGTTACCGGTGATGCCGAAGTTCGCGAAGTCTTCAGTGTCCCGAAGGTCGGAGCGATTGCTGGTTGCTACGTCCTCAACGGCACAATCACCCGTGGTTCCAAAGTTCGGTTCCTCCGTGAGGGCGTCGTCATCTGGACGGGCGCGGTTGCGTCGCTGCGTCGCTTCAAAGATGACGTGCGCGAAGTTGCGACGGGCTTTGAATGTGGCATCGGCCTCACCGACTTCAAGGACTTGAAGCCGGGCGACGTTATCGAAACCTACGAGGAAAAGGAAGTTCCCCGGCTCTAATCCGGTTCCAATCCGGTCGAATCCGGGTTGAGGGGGGTACCGACGCCTGTACGCCGGCCCGAACTGGTCACTGTTCGTAAAATCTTTGTAAAGTTCACTCACGAAGAGTGCCGATGCACCGTCTGTGCTCGGCGAAGAAACAGCGCAATCTTGGAACTTGACGTCGGCCGCTGCGGCGTCGTCGGTCGGTACCCATGCGAGCGCACCGCCGGGCGTATGGGTAGCGGCAGTTCCGAACTCGTGGGCACCTGCTCTTCGCGGAGCCACGCCGCGAGCCGTCTTATCGGGGCCGTCTGCTCGTAAAGCCGCGGCAGCACTTGTCCTGGCCGCGACAGTTGTTCTGGGTGGTCGTCTCGTGTTGGGGCGACTCTTGGCGCGTCCAATACCGCCCCACCCGATGGCCTTCGACGCAGCCCTGCAACCGGTGGCGTCGTTCATCGAGGCGGAGACGGGAAAGCCGTTTCGTTACCCCGTGTACGTTCATTTTGTGGCGAGCGAGAAATTCGAAAGCCTCTCCACCCTGAACGAGGGCAACGAGGAAACGTGGAGTCGCAAAAATCTGAACGATGCCTTCCTCGTGTGCTCGGACAGTTGGGGATCGAGTACAGGGTCTTGCGCCCGAATCAAGCAGCACACCGAACCGTCGGTCGACGCGATGTTTCTGCGGTTTCTCGGCGCCGAAATACCCATGGGAACCCCGTCCGTGCCCGATCTCCCTGCTCCGCGGATGACTCCGGCCACCCGCGAACGTGTTCTTCATTCGCTCTCCAATCGCGACATCGTCGGCTTCTATACTTCAGATACCGCCACGATATACATACGAGGCACGGACCTGGACGCGGTTCGACAGACAGTCGCTCACGAGCTTGTGCACGCATGGCAAGACCAACAAGGCTTCCTCGGGGACTCCAGTACAGGCGTCGACTCACAATATGTGTACCTAGCAATGATGGAGGGTCACGCAGAGCTGGTTGCCGACCGATACATCAAGTCATTGCCAAAGGCCCAGCAGGCCTTAGCGGCACAAGGCGAGAAGCAACACGGCGATGAATGGGTGGCAAAAGAACAGGCCGATACGTCGCCGGGAGGGTCCGTTCTTGCTCCAACCGGCCAAACCCGTCTCCTCGAACTCCTGCTCGGATTTTGGCCCTACGATGCCGGGCCAGCGTTCCTCGGTACCCGCTCGAAGGAACAGATCCGGGACCTCCTCAAAAGTCCTCCGGCTTCGACCTGGGACATCATGAATCCGACGTCGGACGGGGTGGGCAGAGGGAAGAAGCCGAAACTGGGTACGTTCGCGGGGAAGCGCTACACCCGTAAGCGATTTGCGATTGGCCCACTCCTGTGGAGCGCCAGCATCGGATCGCGAAATCAAGAACAAACATCGGCCCGTGCCTTCCGCGACGCCTGGATCGGAGATGCAGCGGTGGTCTACGAACGTTCCGTCGATAGTGCGGTGTGTTTGTTCGACCGGGTTGAGTTCATCGACGCCAACGGTCGAGCCGCCGGACTCACGGCCCTGAATCGCTGGGCGGCGAATCACCCATTGGGATCGAACGTGTCTGTGGTTGCCAACGGCGGCGTGCAGGTGGACGTAACGGTCTGCGCCTGAGCCAACATGGAGCCCATGTTTGTCTGTGCACTTCGAATCGAACTGTTCTTTCCCATGGTCCATTCGCTGAAAGAGAAGCGGGGAATCGTCGCGCCGCTCGTTTCAGGTCTGAGCAACCGGTATCGCGTGTCCGCTGCGGAAACGGGATTCCAGGATTTGTGGCAGCGCTGCGAGCTCGGGGTCGCATGCGTTGGCTCCTCAGCGTCACAGGTGGAGCACATGCTCGATGAGTGCGAACGTTTCGTGTGGAGCTTTCCCGAACTGGAGATCTCGAACATCGCCCGCTCCTGGCTCGAGTGAGCCGCAATTCATACCGCCTTCTCCGATGGACATGCGAGGATGGAGGGATGGCTGGCCGCTCCACGCGCAATCGACAATCAAATCGCGGGCAGTCGCCACGCGGAGCAAGTCGTGGGTTTCCACGGGTGGCCCGCATCAATGAGGTGATGCGCGAAGTCGTCGCCGACGAACTTGAGCGCATCGATGACGACCGGCTCGGGTTGTTAACGGTTACCGGTGTGACCGTGGACCCGGATCTTCGTCACGCCACGGTGTGGCTGTCAGCGTTGATGGCCACGGGCGGCGTCGGTTCGATGCTTGCGGTAGTTGGGGAGCATCGCAGCGCCCTCCAGGCGGCAATCAACCGTCAGGTCCGGATGAAGCGGACACCGCTGCTCCAATTCGCCGCCGACCCCGCAATAACCAACGGCCAACGAATTGAGGACGTTATCCGGGCACTCCCGCCCCGTCGGATCCACCCCGAGGACCCCGAAGATGTTGAAGCCCCGGACCTTGAAGCCACAGGCCCTGAGGACATCCGCGACAACCACGACGATCACGACGATCACGACGATCACGACGACAATCGAAAGGCGGAAAACGTCGAAGGCCCGTCGAAGTAACGGCGGTGTGCCGGACGGCCCATTGCCCGCTCTTTGCGGCTATGGAAAGCTTTCGGTTCCCGTTACGAGTGGTAGTGACCCGCTGCTCGGGTCGAATGGACTGATCTTGTCGCTTCAAACCCCAGCTGATTCCGAACGCGCACGTGCCGTGGCCGTGATTGGCGCCGCGCCTCGGTTGTCGTTGGCCTGTCACATCACCCCCGACGGCGACGCCCTTGGTTCGATGATGGCATTGCACCACCTGGCGAGGGCCTACGGCCGAGACGTGGTGAGTTCATGGCCCGACCCGTTTGTTGTGGCCTCCACGTATCGATCGCTTCCCGGACTTGATCAATGCGTACCGGCGTCGGACTTTCCTCCGACACCCGAAGTCATGGTTACCTTCGACTGCGCAGCCCTGGGTCGCCTCGCTGAGCTCGCATCGCCCGCGTCGTGGGCGGCAAAACATAGCGAACTCGTGGTTGTCGATCACCATGTCACGAATGACCGGTTCGGCACCGTAAACGTGATTGACGCGCGTGCTGCAGCGACCGCGGTCGTTGTGCGCTCGATCGCTCGTGACCTCGGTTGGGAGTTGAATCGAGATGCGGCGATGTGTCTTTATGTCGGGCTTGTCGCAGACACGGGCCGTTTTCAGTACTCCTCGACGACCTCATCGGTGTTTGCGCTCGCCGAGGAACTGGCATCCTTCGATCTGCCGATCGCCGCCCTGTCACGACAGCTCTTTTCGGAGCATCGGTTCGCATACCTGCAACTGGCGTCTGTGGCGCTGGCACGTGCCGAACTCGATTCGGACCTCCGATTTGTTCACGCAGCGGTTCTATTAGAAGATCAGCGTACATATGATGTCACGTACGACGAAGTCGAAGGCCTCATTGAATGGGTTCGTTCGACAGCGGAAGCCGAAGTGGCCTGCGTGCTGAAAGAAACCGAGGATGGATTCCGCGTGTCGTTGCGGAGCATCGACGCAGTGGATGTAGGAAGCATCGCTCACGCCCTCGGGGGCGGAGGGCACCGCCTCGCCGCCGGGTTCACGATGCGTATGCCGCTCGAAGAAGCGGTTCGAATTGTGAAGCAACACGTCGCCGAAGCGATTGCGGCGCGACAAGAATGAACCTGTGGGACGAAAGACGAAAGACTCCGGTGTCGATGGCCTGTTGCTAATCGACAAACCAGCAGGATGGACGAGTCACGACGTCGTCGCGAAGTGTCGAGGTGTCTATGGGCAACGCCGATGTGGGCACGCAGGGACCCTTGATCCAGATGCCACGGGCGTCTTGTTGATCGGTTTCGGGAACGTAACCAAACTCCTTACGTTCCTCACGGACCTTCCAAAGACCTACACAACCGACATGGTGATGGGTTCGACCACCAAAACTTTGGACGACAGCGGTGAGGTAGTTCAGCGGTTTGCTATGCCCTCGTTGTCCCTCGAACGGTTGCAGTCGACCGCGCAGCAGTTCGTTGGGAACATTCTGCAGATCCCGCCGATGGTCTCAGCAGTCCAGGTCGGCGGCGTCCGTCTCCACGAGCTAGCCCGTCAGGGCATTGAGATCGAGCGTGCGCCTCGGCCGGTCACTGTGTATCGATACGATGTAGTAAGCACACTTGATAATAACGTGTTCGGCGCTGAAATTGTCTGTGGAAGTGGAACATACGTCCGCACACTTGTTGATGATCTCGGTCGGGCCATGGGCGGTGGAGCACATCTGCGAAACCTTCGCCGAACTGCCGTGGGGTCGTTTCTTGCCGATGGGGGCGACTCTCCGCTTCGGGAGGGTTTCGGTGATCGCCCGCTGGTTTCGCCAGCAGAGACGCTTCGCGACTATCCGGCCGTCACGATCGACGACGACATCGCTGCACGAATCCGCAACGGCGTGGTGTTCGATCGGGACCAGTTCGGGACGGGAAAAACCGTCGGCCCACAACGAGTCCTTGAATCCTCCGGCGAACTCCTCGCGGTGTATGAATCCGCCGGTCAACGATTCCGACCGTTGGTGGTCTTGCCAAGACGCGAGTAGGCGGCAGGGTTTGGTCCCTCGCCTCCGGTCCGAAGCCTGTGGTGCGTTCGGGCACCAGCCTCAAGCGGACGCAATCTCCGCGTTTCGGTGAGTTGCCGACGGGCGGTATCGTGGATCACCGTGCATATCATTCGCGACGTGGGATCGGCTCTGCCGAGTGCGAAACGCACCATTGTCACGATCGGGGCCTACGACGGCGTCCACGTCGGCCATCAGGCAGTCATTGCCGAAGTGCGACGTCTCGCCGAGAGCCGTGGCCTGGCCAGCGCGGTGGTTACCTTCGACCGCCACCCGGCTTCTGTCGTCCGTCCCGAATCGGCCCCCAAGCTGATCTGTGACCCCGAGCAAAAGCTCGAACTTCTGGCCCTGACGGGCGTCGACGCCACCTGGCAGATTGTTTTCGATACCGACCGAGCTTCGGAGTCAGCCGAAGAGTTCGTGCGATCGGTCATTGTCGACAGACTTCGAGCGTCAGTGGTGGTGGTGGGAGACGATTTTCACTTTGGCAAAGGACGACGCGGCAACGTCGGGCTTCTGAAGGACATGGGTGTCGACCACGATTTCGATGTGGTCGGATTAGATCTTGTCGCCGGGGCGGGACTCGAAGCCGCCACCAAGGTGTCGAGCACCCACATCCGCCAACTCATCGGGGAGGGCGACCTCCGGACCGCTTCATCGCTTCTCGGCCGACACCACGAATTGCGCGGCATCGTGGTCCATGGCGATGCTCGCGGACGCACGCTGGGATTTCCGACGGCAAACGTGGCGATCTCTAACGACATGTGCACGCCGGCGGACGGCATTTATGCGTGTTGGTACATCCGGCCCGATGGCATTCGCCTCCCGGCCGCCGTCAACTTCGGACGCCGGCCAATGTTCTACGAGGCTCAGCCGCACTCGCTGCTCGAGGCCTACGTGCTCGATTTCTCCGGTGACCTCTACGACGAGCCCGCCCGGGTTCAGTTTGTGGAGCGACTACGCGCCGAGGCCAAGTTTGATTCACTCGACGGACTCATTGCCCAAATGAACGCTGACGTCAGGCGGGCCCGTGCAATTCTCGCCGCCGAACCGGCCTGACCGCTGACCCTGCTAGCCTTGTCCGGTTCCCTTGGCCGGTTTCGACGGGCCAAACGGTGTCACAGATAAGGAAAGATCATGCCTGACAAGGCCAAAACTATTACTGAAAACCGCAAGCACGAGACCGATACCGGATCTCCAGAAGTGCAGATTGCGATTCTCACCGAGCGCATCAACCACCTGAATGAGCATCTCAAGATGCACAAGCACGACCACCACACCCGTCGCGGCTTGCTCCAGATGGTTGGTCGTCGTCGCCGACTTCTCGACTACGTCGCAGGTATCAACATCGAGCGGTACCGAGCGATTATCGCCAAACACGGCTTGCGCCGCTAAACGATTCGAACGACGGGGCGGCCGAAAGGCCGCCCTCGACGCAAGCGGCCTCCGGTCCGCGCACTTCGCCTTGTGACAGGGCAAACTGGAGAAAGAATTACCCGCACGAAACCCAGGACAACACCGCGTTCAGGACTTCCTGAACGATTCTGAGCCCGCACGGGCGGTCAGTGTCCAGTGGTGAATCACCGAGTAGCGCCCTGGCGTCGCCGGTGATCGACCACTGGGAACTGACCACGTGGGCTCCTTAACCCGGACTCTCTTCGGCGCTGCCACACGGGCAGACGCGCCGGGGGTTCCATAGGAGAAACAAATGGCAGAACAAACCACCGTGTCGTCCCCCATTGCGGGCACGACCAAGACCCTTTCGTTTTCGACCGGCAAGCTCGCTCAGCAGAGCCAGGGTGCCGTCGTTGCGATGATCGGACGCACCAGCGTCCTTACCACCGCCAATGCCGCGAAAGGCGTGCGCGAGGGCATCGACTTTTTCCCACTGACCGTGGACGTTGAAGAGCGTGCCTATGCCGCTGGCAAGATCCCGGGCTCATTCTTCCGTCGTGAAGGCCGCCCCACCGATGCGGCGATTCTTACGTGTCGTTTGACCGACCGACCGCTGCGTCCGTCGTTCCCCGACGGCTATCGCAACGAGACCCAGATCGTGACCACCGTAATCGGAGCCGATCAGGAGAACCCCCACGACATCTTGTCGATCAACGCTGCGTCCGCAGCACTCATGATCTCGGGCATCCCGTTCGACGGTCCAATTGGTGCAGTACGCATTGCCTATTCGACCGAGGGTGACTGGATTCCCCATCCCACCTTCGAAGAGGGCGCAGAGTCCACCTTCGAACTCGTGGTTGCGGGCCGTCAGCTCGACGACGGTGACGTCGCCATCATGATGGTGGAGGCCGGTGGCACCGAGAAGTCGTGGAAGTACTACGAAGAGGGCGCGCCAAAGGTGACCGAGGAAGTCATCGCCGATGGCCTCGAAGCAGCGAAGACATGGATCAAAGAATCGATCGCCCTGCAGCAGGAGTTGGTCAAGGCGGCCGGTAGCCGACCGGCGCTGTCGTACGTCGCGGTTCTCGATTACGGCGACGATGTCTTCGCCGCCGTGGAGAAGGTCGGCACCAAGACAATGGAGCCGGCCACGAAGATCGTGATCAAGGCCGAGCGGGAAGCCGCCCTTTCGGCTGCGACCAGTCAGATCGTGGCCGCCCTAGTCGGAACCGCGGAAAAGCCCGGTGAGTTCGCCGGACGCGAGAAGGAAATCAAAGAAGCTGCCCGCAGCCTTCAGAAGAAGATTGTTCGCAAGCGTGTCGTCGAAACCGGTGAGCGCATCGATGGTCGAGGCCCACGCGATCTTCGCCCCATCAGCGCAGAAGTCGGCGTCATTGCGACCGCCCACGGCACCGGCTTGTTCCAGCGAGGTGAAACGCAGGTGATGAACGTATGCACACTTGCTATGCCGAAGATGAACCAGATGCTCGACACGCTTGAGCCGGTTGACAAGAAGTACTTCATGCACCACTACAACATGCCGCCTTCGGCCAATGGCGAAACGGGGCGTGTCGGTTCGCCGAAGCGTCGCGAGATCGGACATGGCAAGTTGGCCGAGCGAGCGCTTCTTCCTGTTGTCCCGAGCCAGGAAGAGTTTTCCTACGCCATCCGACTGGTCAGCGAAGTCCTTGCGTCGAACGGCTCCACATCGATGGGTTCCGTCTGCTCGGCATCGATGTCGCTGATGGACGCAGGTGTTCCGGTCAAGGCGGCCGTGGCCGGTATCGCGATGGGTCTGATCTTTGCCGAAGGTAAGTACACAACGCTTACCGATATTCTCGGCGCGGAAGACGCTTTTGGCGACATGGACTTCAAAGTTGCCGGCACGAGTGAGTTCGTCACCGCGTTGCAGCTCGACACCAAGATCGACGGGATTCCCGCCGATGTGCTCGGTGCGGCGCTTCAGCAGGCGAAAGAAGCCCGGCTGAAGATTCTCGATGTCATGAACGCAGCCATTGCCACGCCGCGGGCGGAAGTCAACGAGACTGCACCGAAGATCGTCAGCTTCGAGATCCCGATGGACAAGATCGGTGAGGTGATCGGACCGAAGGGCAAGGTCATCAATGCGATGCAGCAAGAGACCGGCGCCGACATCACCATTGACGACGACGGCCGGGTTGGCATCGTGTCGATTGGTTCCACGAACGGTGCCGCTGTTAGCGAAGCCCGTCGCCGTATCGAGTTGATTCTTGATCCGCCGAAGGCTGAAGTCGGTGCGGTGTACATGGGCAAGGTTGTGTCGACCACCAAGTTCGGTGCGTTCATCAACATCTTGCCTGGTCGCGATGGACTGTTGCACATCTCGAAGGCCGGAAAAGGCAAGCGAATCGCCACGATCGAAGAGGTGCTGAACCTCGGTGATTCGATCGAGGTTCGCGTCGACGACATCGACGCCCAGGGCAAGGTTTCGTTGAACTATGCCGATGCTCCGCCGGAGGCCCCGGGCGAGCGAGCGGAGCGTTCGACCGGTGAACGCGGCGAGCGTAGCGAGCGTGGGCCTCGAGATCGCGATCGCGCACCACGGCGAGAAGGCGGTCGAGAAGGTGGCCGAGAAGGTGGTCGAGAGGGCGGATCTTCTGGCGGTGCGTCGCGAGCAGCGAAGCCCGAAGGTGCCGTGAGCTTCGATGAGTCGTTCGACGCAGAGATCGCCGCTGAGTTTGGTGACCTTGGACCCGCGCCGGCCGAAGGCGACGAGCTGCGCGAGGAAGGCTCGACTGGTGGCGGTCCCCGCCGGAACCGTCGACCTGGCGCGGCCCGAGGACCGCGCCGCTAACCAGCAAAGTCGCCCTTCGGGGCCACGGCTATAAAGCTATAAAAAGGTCAGCACCGCCGAATGTGGCGGTGCTGACCTTTTTCGTACGTGCAGCATTGCGCCCGGGACGCAAACGTGAGACGTTCGACCCGGGCGCTTCAGACCAAGGTCGGGTCGAGCCGCATGAACGATGTGAGTTCTTCGATGCGCAGTGGCCGGGAAAAGGCGTACCCCTGGCCGAGCTCACATCCGGTGTGAAGGAGTTCGGTGATTTGCTCCTCGTTTTCGATACCTTCGGCGATGGCTACGAGGCCGAGCGATCCGGCGAGCGCCACGATTGCTCGGGCCAAAGACATGTCGCCGCCCTGGATGAACAGCTTGTCGATCTTGAGATAGTCCAGCGGAAAGCCGTGGGCAACGGCCAACGACGAGTACCCGGTTCCGAAGTCATCCAGTGCCAGACGGATGCCCATTGCCTGCACTTCGGCGACTGCTGAGCGAACCGATTCTTCGTCGATGAGCGCCGCAGATTCGGTGATCTCGAGGACAAGACGCTCTGGCGAGAAATCCGTTTCGGCGAGAACTTCCTGCAATCGTGTAACGAAGTCTGTCTCCATTAGTTGTCGGACTGCGATGTTTACGCTGAGACACAGCGGACTGCCCGACTCGGATAGAAAATCGCGGATGTCGAGGCACGCTCGGCGCAATACCCAGATTCCGATTTCGACGATCAGTCCGCTTTCTTCGGCGATTGATATGAAACGGTCGGGCATCAACAGTCCAAGTTCGGGATGATCCCATCGCAGGAGTGTCTCGACGCTGAGCGCCTGACGAGTCGTAAGTTCGACGATCGGTTGGTATCGGAGCGAAAACTCGCCGTTGTCGATGGCCTGGCGCAGCCTCGTCACAAGAAGCAGCCGCTCATGCGCGCTTTCGACCATGGCGGATTCGAAGACGCGATGTACGCCCTTGCCGTTTCGTTTGGCTTCGTACATGGCGACGTCGGCGTCTCGGAGTGCGTCGCTCAACAGTTCGCCAGGTTCGGCGTGTGCGACCCCGACACTTCCCCGAACGACCAGATCGTTATCGCCGATGCGCATAGGCGGGTCCAGTTCAGCGGCGATTCGCTTCGCCGTCTGAATTGCAATGTCCATGTTGTCCGTTTGCAGCAGAACAGCGAATTCGTCGCCACCCAAGCGGGCGATCAGGTCGCCGCTGCGAACACACGATCGCAGCCGATTCGCAACCTCTATGAGGACGCAGTCGCCAGCGGCGTGTCCGAGGCTGTCGTTGATCGTCTTGAAGTCATCAAGATCGATGAGGAGTACCGTGCGGCGGACTCCGCTGCCTGCGGCGAGCACCTCGCTGAGGAGCGCCCTATTGGCGAGTCCCGTAAGCGTGTCGTGGTTCGCTTGATGGCGCAGCTGTTCCTCAAGTCGTGTCAACTCCGACAGAGAACGCTCGAGATGGGTGTTTTCGAGACCAACCGCAATTTGGTTGGCAAGCACGTCGAAGAGATAGCGATCCTTCTTGGAGAACGCATGCACGCCCCCGAGGCGGTCAGCGACGACCACCAGTCCGAGGCGGCCGGCCTCGCCGCGGATCCGGCGAACCATCGCATGTTCAACGCCGAACTCCGCGAGCAGAGCCTGCGCATACTGCCCGTCGGTCGCTTTGAGAACCCGCGATTCATCATTCTCGGGGATCCACGCCGGGGTTGAGTCGTTGTTCGCCGCGGCCTCGGTGTCGCTGCTTGTGAACCGCAGCCAGGAGTCACGGTCGGGTCGAGCAATGGCGACCATTGCGAATTTGGCTCGAAAGACGGTCCGAGTGCCCTCCAGCAGATCGAGCAGGGCTCGATCGGTATCGGTGGTGCGGTGCAAGGTCTTCGTCGCCTCGTAGAGGAACTCGACGTTCGTTCGGTTCGTATGTTCGTCAACGTAGAGGCGGAACGCGGTGTACGTGAGGAGGAGGGGGACCAGCACCAAGACGGTGAGAGCGGGGATGAAATGAGCGGTGGTGGCGACGATGATTCCGATTGTGCCCGTGGCCAGCGCATTCAGGACGGAGAAGAACGACATTCGCCACAGGTCTCGGATGAGCCAGCGGCCCTCCGCCACCGAACGAACCAGCGAAATCATGGACGAGGCCAGGAACGAGGCGACAACGAGGGAAACCAGCGTGGCGAGCCACATCCCCGGACGCTCGGGGGATGGTGCGGGGCCCTGTAGCGACCGAGCGATCCCGAATGCGACGGCCGTCGTCAGCGTTGAGTTCGCCAAATTGAACGCGGCACGAACGGGCGTCGACTTTCGCATTGCGAACACGACTCCAAGTCCGAGGAGCTGTGCGAAGACGAATTGCGTCGGCGAAACATAGGCAATTCCGAGCGCGATCGCGAGTTCTGAGAGCGTAAAGGTCTGTGAATCCACCCGATAGCGAACCTCGAACATGAGCCACTCACACAGACCGGTCCCGATGACGACAAGCACGAAGGGAATGGGTACGCCGAGTTTGATGGCGACTGGGTGATGGGCAACAACGCTCACGGCCCAGCAGGCCGCGAAAACGAGGACAGCAACGAAGGCCCAAATCTTGCGAATAGGCGTTCGGGGTCGATCGGTCATGATCGAACCGCAAGGTCGAAGATGCCGGCAGAGATCACCCTTTCACTTCGGGTAGTTTGAGGCGCAACTTGACGAAACGGGCCTGTTTTGCGCCCAGATTGAGTCTCTCGACCTGCATTTGTCGATGGGTGTGTAGTTGGTCACAGCCCCTAGCCGTGGAGGTCAGTCGCCCTTATTGTTCATAGGCGCTGTGTAATTCGACAGGGTGCTTGAGCGCTTTACCGGCGCCGGGCCGAGCAGTCCGTTCCAGGGGGAATCCGTTGAGGGTCACGTTTTTTGGCGTGCGAGGTTCGACGCCGTGTCCAACGGGTCCAAACGCTCGCTACGGCGGCAATACGTCGTGCGTCGCCGTAAATGTCCCGGGCGAAGACCCCATCGTTTTCGATCTCGGTACCGGTTTACAAAGCTGGGGCCGCCATCAACCCCTCGATGGAACCTTCAGTGCCACGGCATTCGTGACCCATTTCCATTTCGATCACGTGCAGGGCCTTCCGTTTCTTGCTGCCGCCGATCGCCCCGGCGCAAAGTTCTCGGTGTACGGGCCTGGCCAGACCGGATCGACGGTAAAAGACCTCTTCACCGGGTTCGTGCGTCCTCCGTATTTTCCGGTGGGAATTGACCAACTCCGCGGCACGTACGAACTTCACGATGTCGTCCACGAAGACTTCGTGCTCGGCGAGGTGAAGGTGAAAGTTCGCCCCGTCCCTCATGTCGGCCTGACGGTCGGCTATCGACTGGACTGGAACGGCCTTTCCGTCGCCTACGTGAGCGATCACCAGGCGCCGCTTGAGCTCGACTCAATCGCGCCGTCGGTGTTGGAGCTTTGCGATGGCGTCGACCTCTTGATCCATGATGCTCAGTACACCAAGGCGGATTGGGAAACGAAGAGTCACTGGGGGCATTGCACAGTTGACTATGCGTTAGACGTAGCCATAGCTGCCCGGGTCAAGACGCTCTGCCTTTTTCACCACGATCCGTCTCGCACCGACAACGAGATCGACAAACTGACCGCTTCCTTGAAGGAGCGAGCCAAGGCCCATGATGTCGAAGTGTTTGCCGCCGCAGAGGGTCTGACGATCGCTGTTGGCAAGCCGGTTGGACCCCAGATCGCAAAGTCGGTCGCCGTCGGACCGATGTTCAGCTCGAACTATTGATGGCCGGACTGCCGATGTTCGAACGGCGAGTCGTGGAAGACTGATTGCTATGACCGGATCGAAATTTCCTGCCATCGATGGCGAAGAGTACCGACACGTTATGGGGCATTTCCTTACCGGCGTCACGATCATAACGGCCATTGACCCAGAGTCGGGGCTGCCGGTCGGGCTGGCCGCCAGTTCCTTCACTTCGGTGTCGATGGAGCCTGCGCTGATCTTGTTCTGTGCGGGAAAGTCGTCGTCGAGCTGGGCCAAGATCAAGGCAGCGGGCTCGTACTGTGTGAACGTCCTCGGGGCAGACGACGAGGCCCTGTGTCGAACGTTTGCGTCGAAGAGCACGGACAAGTTTGCGGGAGTCGCGTGGGAGAAGGGACGTTCAGGCTCGCCTATTCTTGGCACCGCCCTTGCGTGGATCGACTGCGTGATGGACAACGAGGTCGATGCGGGGGACCATGTGGTTGCAATTGGACGGGTGCTCGATCTTGGAACCCGCGAAGCAAACGGTCCGCTCGCGTACTATCGCGGCGGCTACGGCCGATTCCAGCCGTAGCCAGGAAACCGTCTGAAGACGCCACCGACTCGCCATGCCCTTTTCCTTTACTGATCTCGACGTCCCAGGCATCGTGCTTGTGGAGTCTGTTTCCTTCGGCGACGATCGAGGCCGTTTCTTCGAGGGTTTCAAAGCCTCGGGGTTCGAGGCTGCCGGCCTGCCCGGGGCGTTTCGACAGGACAATCAGTCATCGTCGGTCCCCGGGGTGTTACGAGGTTTGCACTTCCAACGCAACCCATACGCTCAGGGCAAGCTGGTGTCGGTGTCCTCGGGCGCTATCTGGGATGTCGGCGTTGATCTTCGCGTCGGTTCACCAACGTTTGGGAAGTGGGTTGGGGTAGAACTCCATGCCGACGACGGGCGCTTCCTCTACATCCCGCCCGGCTTCGCTCACGGATTCTGCGTGCTCGGAAGCGAGACAGCCGTTGTCCGTTACAAGTGCACGAACGAATACTCCCAACCTCACGATGGGGGTATCCGATGGGATGACCCGGCACTTGCCGTGGCCTGGCCGATCGATTACGAGCCGATCCTCTCCGCAAAGGATTTGGTTCAGCCGTGGTTGCAAGACTGTGATCACGGCTTTGTCTACGAGCCGTAGAGCCGCAATCTCGGCTTACTCGCGGTTTCGCCGACTTTGCCACCGTTTGCGAAACGCCCACCATCTCTGGCGAGCGACGCGAAACGCCAGAAGAACGAAAAAGAGCGCCGCCACATAGGCGACGCCCCTTACGTTGATCATGTGATCTCGTCGACGATCACTTGGTCCAACGGAATCGGCCGTTTTTGTCGGCCTTGCAGGTCAGCGACTGACCCTTGTTGTCTTTCCCACGTTTTCCGCTTTCTGCTTTTGAGCAGAAACGACCGTTGGTCGGTTGGCCCGGCGCAGACGCTGGTGCAGGCGACGACTTTGCCGCTGAGGAGCTCGCCTTCGTGGTCTTGGCCGCCTTCGTGGTCGGCGCCGATGCTCCCGAAGCGGCCCAACGGTAACGCGAGCCATCTTTCGTGCAGGTCAGGTTGGCATCCTTGGTTCCGACCTTTGCACTTGAGCACAGCTGTCCAGCAGTGGCGGCGGATGCGCTCGGCGCAGTAACTGCAAAGCTGGCCGCAATTGCGAGGCCAGTCGCAACGGCAATTGATCGAAGACGGCTCATTGGTTCCTTTCGGTGGCGATACTCCGGGGTTGACGGGTTCTCGCTGGTGAGTGGGTACATAGTAAAAGGGTTGCGTGACGTACAGCGCATGTTCGGCTGAAGTTCTGTCAACTCTGACGCTGGCGAGGCGTTCTGGTCGCGTGAAGTAGAAACGCGAGGGTAAAAGCCTCGTCACGCCAACTTTCGTAACGGCCGCTCGGCCCGCCGTGTCCGGCGCCGAGTTCGGTCCGGAGCATCACGGGGCCGCCACCGGTCGCTCGACATCGAATTCGTTGAACCCACTTGGCGGGTTCGAAGTAGCTGACCCTCGGATCGTTCAATCCGGCCGTAACGAGCATCGCTGGATAGTCGACCGGCGCAACATTTTCGAAAGGCGCGTAGGACTTCATGTACGAGTAGAACTCGGGGTCGTTCGGGTTTCCCCATTCCTCCTTTTCGATCTCCGTCAGTGGCAGCGAATCATCGAGCATGGTGGTGAGCGAATCGACGAAAGGCACTTCGGCGACGATCCCATTCCAGAAAAGCGGCTCAAGGTTTGTCACGACGCCCATAAGGAGTCCGCCGGCGCTGCCCCCACGGGCTGCGAGCTTATCTACGTGTACATATTTCTGGGCCACCAAGTGTCGAGCGCACGCTATGAAGTCGGTGAAGCTATTGCGCTTTTTCAGAAACTTGCCGTCGAGGTACCAGCGTCGACCGAGCTCACCGCCTCCCCTGACGTGCGCAATTGCGAACACCATGCCTCGGTCCAAGAGCGAGAGGCGCATGACGCTAAACGTTGGATCGATCGAAATCTCGTAGGAGCCGTAGCCGTAGAGGACTCCCGGGGCGGAACCGTCGAGCGGAGTATCGCGATGGCGCACGAGGCTGATCGGCACTTGGACTCCGTCGTCGGCTATTGCCCACAGTCGTTCGCTCAGGTAGTGCGTCGGGTCAAACCCACCAAGGACCGGTTGTTGTTTCCTCAAGGTGCGTTCGCCCGTGATGAGATCCTCGTCGTACGTACTTCCGGGGGTTGTCATTGAGGTGTAGCCGAATCGGATTGTGGGGGAGTCGAACTCCACGTTGCTCGTACCCCACACGCTGTGGACAGGATCGTGATGGGAAAGGACTCGTTGGCCGGACGGATTTCCACTGTCGTCAAGGGTCACGATCCGAATCCGCTCCATCGCGTCGTAGCGCTCATAAAGCGCCACGTGATTCCGGAAGAGATCAAACGCATCGAGTTTCGCCCCTGCTTCGGTGACCTCGGTTCCATCGAGAAAGAGGACCGGTTTCAGATCAGTTCCTGCGACGTCGGCGACCGCGAGGCGGAAGTTCTCGGCGCCATCGTTCGTGAGGACGAACCATCGCTGCGTACCATCTGGGGCCACGTGATGATCGACGCCGTATTCGATGTCTTGGCGACGTGGCATCACGACTTCCCATTCGCCATTCGGGGTGCCAGCGGTAAGTACACGTATTTCTGCGGTTACCTGCGAGGCGATCGACAAGATGAGGTACTGATCGGTCGCACTCGTGCTCAAGCCGAGGAAGAAGCGGTCGTCGTCTTCTTGATACACGAGAGCGTCATCGGCCTGACCCGTACCGAGAACGTGGCGCCATAGCTGCCACGGGCGCATCATGTCGTCGAGAGCTGTGTAGAAGATCGTGGTGTTGTCTGTCGCCCACACGACGCCGGGACCGGTTTCAGCGAGCACATCGTTCAGGTCGACGTTGGACGCGAGGTCGCGAACATGCAATTCGTAGACCTCGTCGCCGCTGGTGTCGAACGCGTACGCGAGAAGGCCGTGGTCGGGACTCATCTCGAATGTGCCGAGCGCAAAGAAGTCGTGACCGTCGGCAAGGAGATTTTCATCAAGCAGAACCTGATCGGTCGCGTTGTCGGGTTCGCAACCGCGGGGTCGGCGAGAGTGAATACCGTACTGCTGTCCTTCGACGGTCCTTCCGAAGTAATCCCATGGGCCCTTGCTCGTAGGCACGCTCAGGTCGGTTTCGAGGATGCGGGCCTTAAATTCCGCGAACAGCTCCTCCCGTAACGGCTCGAGGTGGGCAAGCATTGCGTCTGTGTAGGCGTTCTCGGCCCGAAGGTGTTCGAGGACTTCTGGGTTGTCCTTCTCGCGAAACCAGGCGTACTCGTCGATCCGTGTGTCGCCGTGGAGAGTGGCGGCGACTGGACGTTGATCGGCAATTGGCGGTGATGCCACAGATTCGAAGGGTGTATTGGGCGGTGAGGAGGCCGACATGATCATCCCAGGGTACCGGTGCGGGTCGGCCGGGGTTTGCGCCACCCAACGGCGAAGTCGGTTCGCTCCGCGACCGTGGGCCTCACTACATTGACCGGATGGCCATTTACGCCCTTGGCGACCTCGTTCCCCACATCGACCCCACCGCTTTCGTTCATCCCGATGCCACGGTCATCGGGAACGTCACGATCGGCCCGGAAAGCACGATCTGGCCACAGGCGGTGCTGCGCGGTGATCATGGCTACATCACGATCGGAGCGCGCACTTCGATTCAAGACGGTTGTGTGATTCACACCACGCCCCATGCCCCGACGACCGTGGGAGATGACTGCGTCGTGGGTCACCTCGTCCACCTCGAAGGCTGCACAATTGAATCCGGGGCGCTTGTCGGGAATGCGAGCGTGGTGCTTCATCGGGCCATCGTGAGGACCGGCGCGTTGGTTGGTTCTAATGCAGTTGTCACCAACGACTTGGAAGTTCCGAGCGGCGCAATGGCATTGGGAGTTCCGGCGAAGATAAAGCTCGACTGCGTGGATCCGGAGATGATCCGCACATCTGCTGCCGTGTATGTCGAGAACGGGCGTAACTATCGGGCGAATCTCCGTCGGATCGACTGAATCGCCAAGCTGGCGTTGCTACGTCTACGTAGCAAATGACTTAGAGGGAAATGGCACGGCCCCGGTACCGAAGGGGCTTCTCTTCGTATTCTTCTAGCGCATGGGCGACCCAACCCGCCATACGCGACGTTGAGAAAATGATCTCGGCAAGATCGGGTGAACGGTCGAGAGCAAAGCTCATCGCCCCGAGTGCAAGGTCGCAGTTCGCAAGCTTGGGAACGCGAGCGAGCATGGCGCCGAGGAGGTCGGTGATGAGTCGTCGCTTCTGCGGGCTGGTCACCGCATACAGCGCGTCGAGCATTGGCTGAGTTCGTGGGTCGGCGCTTCGGTACACCTGATGGCCGAGCCCGGGCAGACGTTGACCGTTTCGGATCGTTTCTTCGATGGCTTCATCGACGCCGACGTTCGATGCGCGAACGAACAGGTCGTGCGCCAATCGTCCCGCCGATCCGTGGAGCGGCCCTGCGAGCGTGCCGAGTCCGGCGAGAACCACGTCGTGTGCGCCCGCTCGGGTGCTGGCCGCAACCCGCGCGGCAAGCGTCGAGGTGGCCATCTCATGATCGGTCATCGTAAGTAACGCGATGTCGAAGAGTCGGACCATTTTCGGGTCCGCGCCCGCCCCGGCGAGGATCGAGGCGATCGATGTAGGCGCGCCATCGCCGACGGCCGATGCGACCGAAACGATGAGGGATCGAGCCGTCGCCCGGACAAGTGGAGGATGGGTTGCTGTCCGGGCAGGTGAACGGGCAGCGTCGTGGGCCACGACGATGCGCATGCGGTCGGGACAGCGCATTTTCTGCAGGCCGGGCACCCGCGTTGCCGGGGCGGTCGGCCACGGACCGTCGGCGCCGTCCCAAACAAGGTCAGCGGTTTCCTCGAACGTCGACGCGGCCACGAGTTCGGCGATTGGTACGCCGCGGAAGAAGAGTTGGTCACCGTCGATAGACGACACACGGGTCGCCACCGTTACGTCGAACGCGCCGCGACGCCCGGGCCGCGACCCTCGGGTAAGGGCGAGACGCTCGATCTCCTTGCGCGCGAACTCACTTCCTTTCCCCGAGTCGGCGAGTCTCCTCGAGACAATTCCCCGACTTACGTAGGCGTACAGAGTTTCTGTCTTGACGCCAAGACGGGCCGCCGCTTCGTCGGTCGTGATCCATTCTTTGGTTGCCATACGACGAGCATCGGTCCGTTCCAGTGAGGTGACAAGGTTGATTGTAGTCAATATTGATCAATATCAAGATTGTGTCCAAAGCGCGAGAGGCTGAGACTTGGCCCATGGGCAACGACCTGCAGGACAAAGTAGCGGCGGAGTTCCGACATCAGGGGCAGGCTTGTGCTCAGATCGGGTCAGCCCTCTACGCCGAACTGTGCGAGTTTGTGGCGCACGACATCGAATCTCGCGGTCCTTGCTGGTCGGTACTCGAATCGCATGCGCACCTTCGATTTGGGCTGGCCCTGCCACTTCGATTCCTCGGAGGGGTACATCGACTCGTGCACCTAGGCCGTGCTCCTGAACTCGCCGAGCAGTATCCATCCACGGGAGGCACCCCGTCGGAGTTGCTCTGGCCGGCCTTTCTGGCAGTGCTACACCGCGAACGCGCCGAGGTGGTTGCGGCCCTCGGCCGGGACGTACAGACGAACGAAGTTGTGCGCACCTCGGCGTTAAGCGAGGGCCTTCGGGCAATTCAGACGAGAACGGGTCTTCCCATTTCGCTACGTGAGATCGGGACAAGCGGCGGTCTGAACCTTCGAATGGACCGGTTTGCCTATATCGACGGTGAGCGCGTCGGTGGCGATCCAGCGAGTGCGCTGCAAATAGTGGATCGCTGGCGGGGCCCGGTTCGGCCGTCCTTCTCCCCGCTCAACATCGTTGACCGCGCAGGCTGCGATCCAAGTCCCATTGACCCGATTTCACATGAGGGACGAGCGACCCTTCTGGGGTTTCTTTGGCCCGACCAGACCGAGAGAAATGAACGGACGTCGGCCGCAATCGAAATCGCGATCAACACGCCGGTCCGCATCGAACGAGCCAATGCCGACAGCTGGCTGGAAGCGGAGTTGGCGCACACTCGATCGGGAGTCGTGACCGTGGTGTTCCATTCAATCGTTTGGCAGTACATCGACAAAGCCGAACGCGAGAGGATACGAGCGACTCTGGAGCGGGCGGGCCAGCGGGCGGGACTGGAGTCGCCACTGGCCTGGCTGCAGTTCGAACCGCGTCAACCCGACCGATCCTGTGCGGCATTGACCCTTCAACTTTGGGACGGTACAACGCTTGTCGCGACGCCGGTCGAACTGGCAACCGCCGGCTTTCATGGCGAGTGGGTCGAACTGTGCTGACGGCAAGCATTCGCAGGCCGCGGCGTCTATTCAGCGGCATGAACAGGGGCTATCCCATAGGCCCGGGGAGTTGTTACTATCTGGATAGGAGAAACTCCACCCCGGACTTTCGCCGTTTCGCAGCACTGGAGCAAAGATGCCGAACACCATCGACGATCTCGACCTTGGAAAATACAAGTTGGGCTGGAACGACGAGGTTGACTACGTCTTTACTCCCAAGCGAGGGCTCAGCCGCGAAATCGTGGAGGAAATGTCGTGGATGAAGGGCGAGCCGGAGTGGATGCGAAAATTCCGGCTTCGGGCCCTTGACGTCTTTAATCGCAAGCCCATGCCGAACTGGGGTGGGGATATGTCAGAGATCTACTTCAACGACATCTTCTATTACATCAAACCGACCGACAAGCAGGTCGACTCGTGGGAAGCGCTCCCCGAAGCAGTTCGCAAAACCTACGAGAAACTGGGCATTCCGGAGGCCGAGCAGAAGTACCTTGCTGGCGTCACGGCCCAATACGAGTCTGAAGTTGTGTTTCACCGCAATCGTGAGGACCTTGAGGCAAAGGGGATCATCTTCACCGACATGGACACGGCGCTGCGGGAGTATCCCGAAATCGTCAAGCGATACTTCTCCACGATCATTCCTATCGCGGACAACAAATTCAGCGCGTTGAACAGCGCTGTTTGGTCCGGCGGCTCGTTCATCTATGTGCCGCCGGGCGTAGAAGTAGACATGCCGCTTCAGGCGTACTTCCGAATCAACAAAGAGAACATGGGTCAGTTCGAACGCACACTTATCATTGCCGACAAGGGTTCGAAGGTTCACTACATCGAAGGATGTTCGGCACCGGTCTACACATCCGACTCGCTGCACTCTGCCGTCGTCGAGCTTGTCGCTCTCGAAGGCGCGCACATCACCTATTCCACGATTCAAAACTGGTCGAACAACGTCTTCAATCTTGTGACGAAACGTGCCCGGGCTGATGCTGAGGCACGCGTCAGTTGGATTGATGGCAACATCGGTAGCCGTCTCACGATGAAGTACCCGGCCATTTACCTTATGGGTCCAAAGGCGCATGGTGAGGTGTTGAGCGTTGCCTATGCGGGCGAAGGTCAGCATCAAGACACCGGAGCGAAGATGGTGCATGCTGCTCCAGAGACAACCAGTCAGGTCGTCTCAAAGTCGATTTCGAAAGACGGCGGACGCACCAGCTACCGCGGCCTCGTTCGAGTTGAGGAGGGTGCAGAGAACGTGAAGTCACACGTGCAATGCGACGCCTTGATCCTCGACGACCAGTCTCGAAGTGATACGTACCCATATATCGAACGAAATCCCGGCGTTGAAGTAGCGCACATCGGCCACGAAGCCACGGTTTCGAAGGTGGGCGACGATCAGTTGTTCTATTTGCAAAGCCGCGGTCTCTCGAAAGAGCGCGCAACAGCGATGATCGTGAACGGTTTTATGGAGCCCGTCACTCGGACGCTCCCGATGGAGTTCGCCGTTGAGTGGAGCCGACTCGTCGAGTTGCAGATGGAGGGTTCGGTCGGATGATTCCGACCGGCGCTACTTCACCGTAAAGTCTTCACCTTCGGAAAAACTGAAGTCTTGTCCTTCGGAGAAGAAGTCGTCTTCGACGGCGTCGGGCGACGTTGCCGCCGGTTTGGTCGTCTGGCCGGCAATTGGAATGTCAAGCGGTTGGCCCGGCGACGTCGTGACCGACGCAACTGTGTTCTCGACCGTCACCGAGGGAATTGTCGGTGACGGGGTTTCATCGCGGAATTGCAAAACCCCGACGAGCGCAAGACCGAGGAGGAGAAGCGCCCCCGCTCCGATTCTCAGTACCTTGGTCGAGCGCGCGCTCAGGCTTTGCGTTAACGGAGCGTCTGGCACTTCTTGCTTCGCGAACACGGAAGCGAGGCGTCCCTTCCTTGACCGGATCCGTCCCTTCGTCTCCGGCGCCCGCGCAGCGGCCGTAACTCGGTCGAATTCACTCAGATCGGGGAGTGGCCGGGCAGCAACGCCGGCATTGGAATATGTCGGACTGTCGAGCGCCGACTCCGATTCCATAGCAACCACGCCTGGCTCGCCCGCCCCGGACAGATGCTCGGCGGCGGCGAGGCGAAACCCTTCGGCAGTTTCAAGGTTCGGGGTAGCGATCTTTGCGGCTGCCGCTGCCGGGTCCCAGGTCGCATGTTCGATGCTTGCGAAACGGTCGGGTGCGCCGGTGAGGATCGCCCGCAGTTCGTCGAGGCTTACGTCCTTGGTCGGCGCGCTCAACACCTCGAAGTCGGGTGCACCAGCGTCGTGGTCGACCGAGGTGAGCGGCACGAAAGGGGGCAACGTGGGCAATTCGAGCGACGGTGCACTCGGCGACAACAACGGACCGCTTGGTTCATCAAGGGCAAAATCGGGCGCAGGGTCTGCTTGGCCTTGGGTGAACGACGGGGTGAACGACGCGGTGATCGACGCGGTGAACGACGGGGTGAACGGCGCGGTGATCGACGGGGTGAACGGCGCGTTTGGAAGAATGATCTGGTCAGCTGTGTCGACAGATTCGTCTGGCCCGACGAACTCCGTTGGATCCACTGACTGAAATCCGGCCCAGGACGGCTCAGCGCTTTTCGGCTCGGGAGTGGTTTCCTGGAGGGCGCGCTTGGCCCGGCCGAGGCGCGACTTTGGTGCGGGATTCTCCGAGGACTGGCCCATTCCCATATCCAATCGATGATCAGGGTTTTGTTGCATCGTATCGGGCTTCGACGTGAAGGGCGGAGGCGGACCGGGCGCGTCGAGATTGCCACGGTTCGCCGCATCAGGTTCGTTCTTAAAGAGTTTCATCGGGCCTTCTTTTTGACGCCTTGTCCGACCATTGGGTCATCGTTGTCTTTTCGGCCGAATATCCGTTCACCTTTACCGATTCGAGGGCGTGCCACTCGTTCTTCGGCGTTGGTTCTTCGAACGGCACAGTAGAATGGGCACTGCGGCCGTGTGCCGTCCGGACACTAAAGGACTGATTTCGCTGGCTTCTCCATTGCTGTTCGCTGACCTCGTTGGCGGGTTAGCCACGCCTGAGGTCCCGACCGAGGCCGAGGAGATCTGGCGGTACTCGCGCATCTCTTCGGTGAAATTTGCCGATTTTGCCAAGGTTGTCTCGTTGGCTCCAGAGACGACGATGCCGTGGCGATCCACCGCCCCGGGCTTTGACACTCGGTTGATCCCAGCCGATCGTGACGTCTTCAGTGCGTTGGTTGATGCCGCTGCGCAGCCCCAGCAGTTTGTCATTGCTCCGGGGCAGGCCATCGCCGACCCGATCAACTTCTCAACGGACATCTCGGCGAGTCTCGACGGTTTTGCTGTGGTCTCACGGGTCGTGATCACGGCCGGTGAAAACTCCCAAGCGACGATCATTCACCGGGTTCGTTCGGCCGATGTCCATTCGCTGTACATTCCCGAGGTCGAGCTGCACTTGGGCAACGGATCAAATATCCGCTATCTGGTGGTTCAAGAACTTGGTCCCCGGATGATCCAGATCGGAACCCAGTCCGCTCGAATCGGACGAGACGCGACCCTGTCGTCGATGACGGTGTCCCTTGGTGGTTCATATGCGCGCACACGCTTTGATGCAGCAATGGTCGACCGTGGCGGCCACAACGAACTTCTTGCCGTCTATTTCGCCGAACAAGATCAGATGCACGATTTTCGGACGGTACAGCATCACATCGCGCCACGAACGACCAGCGATCTGGTCTTCAAGGGAGCGGTCGCCGGACGCGCCCGATCGGTCTATTCGGGTTTGATTAAGATCGGTGAGAACGCGCGAGGCACGTCAGCAAACCAGACGAACCGGAACCTCTTGCTGTCACCCGAGGCGTCTGCGGAGTCGGTACCGAACCTTGAGATCGAGAACAACGATGTGAAGTGCTCCCATGCGTCGGCGATCGGACCGATCGACGAGGATGAGCGTTATTATCTTGAGAGTCGCGGGGTGCCCTCCGATGTCGCCGATCGGTTGATCGTCCTTGGGTTCTTTAACGAACTCTTGGTTCGGATTCCCGACGAAGAGTTACGTGCGCGTTTGATTACGACGATTTCCGAGGCCTTTGATCGCAGGCGAGCGTCGTGATCGCAGAGCTTGGCCCCGCATCCGAAATCGCCTCGTTGGGGATGGCTGCCTATACCGTGGTTGATTCACTCGGCGTCGAGCATCGCGTATTGGTCATTCGGATGGACGACGCGTTCTACGCGCTGGGTGAGATGTGCTCACATGCCGACGTCTCTATGCTGGGCGGCGAGCTTTGGCCCGAAGACTGTGCCATCGAGTGTCCGAAGCACGGGAGCCTGTTCTCTCTGGAAACCGGTGAGCCATCCACGTTTCCGGCCACACAGCCGGTCCCGACCTATGTCATCACTGTTGCCGGTGAACAATTGCTGTTGGAGCTTCCATGAATCAGCTCACTATCCGCGATCTCCATGCATCCATTCCGGGCCGGGAAATCCTGCGGGGCGTTGATTTGGTCGTGCCCGCCGGAGAGGTCCATGCGTTGATGGGACCGAACGGTTCCGGGAAATCGACGCTCGGTCATGTCCTGATGGGACGCACCGGTTACGAATGTGTCACCGGTTCTGTCACCCTGAATGGCGCGGAGTTGCTTACGTTGCCCACCTGGCAGCGTGTCCAAGCGGGGCTGTTTCTCGGGATGCAATATCCAATTGAGGTCCCGGGTGTTGCGATGGGCGACGTCTTGGAAGCGGCTGTGAAGGCGCGTGGAGAAGAAGCGACAACCCAATCCATACGTGCACGTATGGTTGAGGAAGCGAACCGCATTGGTCTGAACCTGGCGTTGCTCGATAGGTCGATGAACACCGATTTATCGGGCGGCGAGAAAAAGCGCAACGAAACAGTGCAGTTGGCTGTCCTGGAGTCGAAGTACGCGATTCTTGACGAGATCGACTCTGGTCTCGACGTCGACGCGTTGCGTGCCGTCAGCAAGCGAGTGCTCGATGCGGTCCGCGAACAATCGATGGGCGTTTTGGTCATCACGCACTACAACCGGCTGCTGGCCGAGTTGACTCCCGACGTCGTCCACGTCTTTGTCGAGGGACGAGTCGTGCACACCGCCGGGCCCGAGTTGGCTCTTGAACTCGAAAAAACGGGTTACGAGCCGTATTTGGCGGCATCGAAGAACGACGCTGACGATCCGTTTGCCGATCCCTTCGACTAACCCTTCTCCTGGGCTCTTCGGAACCGACGCCAACGTCGCTGTGGTGTCGTGGTTAGCGTTGAATCGGGATCGTGCCTTGCGTTGTTGTCGTCTCGGGAGCGATCGACGAAGGCGGCGCAGCGGTCGTTGTGACTCCGGCGATTGACGTGGACGTCGCCGTGGTGACGGTGGTAGTCGTGGTGCCTGGGGCGCTCGTTGGAGCAACGGAGGTCGCCGTGGTGGGCTGACCGGGGAGCGTGGTCAAGACACGCGCAATACCGGGTGTCGTTGTCGTCGTTGTGGGGGTAGACGAGGCTGTGCCGGTTCCGGGGGCGCGAGGCAACGGGTTTGCGCCTCCCGTGAGCGGCTTTGGGGTCGAGGAGCCATCGAAGACGTAGACCGCAATCTTGTCGGGGATGTCGGTGACGAACCATTCCGAGGTCTTGTTGGGAATACGGACGCAGCCGTGTGAGGCCGGGTATCCCGGTACGGAGTTGGAACCGTGTATTGCGTAGCCACCGGTGAAGTACAGCGGATTATAGAGAAGGCCGAGTTTTGATTCGCGGTAGCCGGCGATGCGGCTTTGGACCCGAAACGAACCCAATGGCGTTTTGGCGATGTCGCATTCCTGCTTCTTGGTGTCGGGGTTGTAGTCGCAGTAGGGCTTCCCCGTTCCCGACGAGATCGACACAATTCGATTCAGTGTTCCCTCGCGGTAGAGCGAAAGAATTTGTCGTTTGAGGTCGACCTCGATCCGGTCGGCTCCACCCTCTGGCACCATCGGTGCCGGCTCCGCTCCAGCCTCCAGGAGTTCGAGCATCTTGGTATTCACACGAGCAGTCCGCGACAAGTTGTTGGCCTTTTGAAACGCGAGTACGGCGTGCCAGGTTTCGCTTCCGAACCTTCCGTCGGGATTGGAGATGTCGTAGCGAAGTTCTTGAAGTTTTTGCTGAATGGCGAGCACCTGATCGCCCCGAGCTCCTTGGCCGATGCCGCTCGATGAACTCGAGCGTGATCTTGTCGAACTCGATGAGCTCTTCGGTCGGGCGGTTGTGCGCACGACTCGCTTCGTGACCTTGGGGGTCGGGCGTGAGGTGGCGCGAGTCGTCGGCCTGACTGTTGGGGCGGAAGCAGGCTTTACGGTTGTCGGTGGAAGGGCTGGTCCGAGCGCCTGGCCAGATGACGATGTCTGTCCCTGCGCCGATGGCGCCAGAATCAAAGCCGCAAACACCGCGCCGGAAATGAACTGACTCGCCCGTTTCCAGTTCAGCTGGCGGGCGATCGCGCCTCTCCCGGCAATTCTTGAACTTCGCACAACGGGCTCCTTCGGGTCAGTTCGGGGCGACTGACTAGTACACATTATCGCTCAGCGCGTGGGTTGCTCCGGTCATCGTACGGAGCGTGGCGACGCCCCAACCGGTCTTTTTCCAGGGGTCGAAAACGTCGGTACAATCGTAATTGTTCGAAACGGCGTGCGGTCCGGCGTGAAGACGACGACTGGTTGGTGCTGGGGGGCTCCAGCCAGTCGTCTTGTTCACCGATGTTCCGCTTTGATTCGGGCACGGTGGGGCGGTCACCGGGTTTCGAGCGACCCAGCCGCCGACGAAGGAACACGGCGAGGCTCGACGACGGTTCGTCCGTCCACAATCGCACGTAGTCGCGGCGACGCCCCAAAAGCCACCGCACCCGTCGACTGGATCGCTGCGCCAACCACGAATACCCCGGCCATGGAGTAACGGTCGACCATCCATCCGAGGAGGAGCAAACCGATCCCGTAGGTGGTGCCGCCGGCCGCGCTCACCAGGGAGAGAACGCGTCCGCGGTGCGCCGGCGGGGCGTCGCGTTGCGTGAGCCCATTGGTCATCGAAAACACCGTTGCAACAGTGGCGCCGAGGCACAGGATGCCTATGGTCGCCTGGAGCACCGTGTGTGACGTCACGTAGAGAACACTTGAGGCCGCCGATGCCAGAAGGGACCACTTGAGAAGGGATGATCTCGGCCATCGCTGCAACAGGCTTGTGGCCAACAGCGCGGCAGCGATTGCGGCGATTCCCTGGACGGATGTAAGCACACTTACGGTTTCTTTGTCTCGTTTGAGCACGGTGCGAACCATCTGGGGGATGAGTCCCATAAAGGGGATCAGGGTGAAGTGAAGGCCGACCAAGGTCAGCACGGCGAACCGGCATCCCGGCGTACGCCAGAGCACACGGGCTCCACCACTCAACTCGGTTGAAGCATCTTTCCAGAGGCTGCGCCGTGGTGCTTGGCAAGGAGCAACGAGTCGAGCCGGTGGAAATGACCCCCGGACCCGAGCGACCGCCATCCAAAGCACCACGAACGACAGAGCGTTGAATCCGACCGCCCAGGAGGGTCCCAGCCCGAAAGCAATGAACAGGCCCGCTACTGCTGGACCAACCACGCGCCCGGTGTTCCACGCGGTCAGACCGAGGGAAACTGCGGCCTGTACTTCCTCGCGGGGAACGAGGTCCGGGATCACGGCTTGAAATGACGGCTGACCGAGCGAACCCGAAAACGACTGAACCATTACGATCAACGCCAGCACGCCAGCGTCTCGCACCCCGCTCGCCAGGGCACCGGTCAAGATGAGGCTGACCAACGTCTGCAGACCCAGTGTCCACAGAAGCAATCGCCGACGATCGTAGCGATCAGCCAGTAGACCGCCGATCGGGGATCCAATCCCCTGCGGTGCAAATGTGGCGGCCGCGATGAGGACGGTCTGGCTGGCTTTGCCACTGTCGTAGGCCACCAGCGAACCAATGGTGACAAGCTGCAGCCAAGTCCCCGCATCGGAGACGAGCCCGGCTCCCCAGAACAACGCAAAGACGCGTCGCTTCAGGGGGAGGAGGCCGGCGCGCATAGCTTCCAAACTACGGCGCCTCGTCGGTCGTCCTGAAGTTTTTGCGGCGGTTGTCCGTCACAGCCGCTCCGCGCTCGGCTGGTGGATTCGTGAAAGGTCGCGAGAATCCCTCGCGGCTAACGGACTACTGGAAGGTCGTGAAGAAACGTTGCTGGAGCGAGCCGAGTTCGCTGACCTTCACTGCGCCGTTGCTCACGCTGACCAACTTGCCGCTGACGATGAGTGCCCGACGGATCTGATCCTGGAAGACCTGTGGTGGGCGGACCACCGCTGTCACGGGCGGGATCTGGGCGGTAGTCGCAGGTGGAATCGGGCTCACCGTCGGAGCAATTGCGATGCCCGGCTGCCCGACACCGGAACCGCCGGGGAACGGCATCTCGTGAACAATGCGTCCGCGTTCGGTGATCCTCGACGTCGTCACGTTCGCAACCACGAGACCCGAGAACACCTGACCGGTGGAAGGTTCGTAGTTCTGGTTTGGCACGATGGCGTCGGCCGACTCCGGCCACCAGAGGAATGCGTGATGGTTGTATTCGGCCTCGCTGCTCCCGCCCACTCGAAGCTTGGCGACCTGTTGCGGGTTGTTCGGGTCACGCACATCAAACACCTGGAGCATGCTGCCCAGGCGACGTCCGGCGTCGGTGGCGTCCTGTCCGACGGCTAGGAGGTACCCCGGCTGCATGGGATGTAAGTACGCGGAGTATCCCGGTATCTTGAGCTCGCCAGCCACTCGTGGTGCTCGGGGATTTCGAAGGTCGAGGACATAGAGCGGGTCAGTTTGACGAAACGTCACCACGTAGCCCAGTTCGCCGAGGAATCGAACGCCGTAGATCAGTTCGTTGCGTCCGAGGCCTCCCACGCTGGAGATCTCGGTGAGAGAACGGCCGTCACGGACCAGGAGATGAACCGCTGATTCCTGTCTGGTTCCAAACCCTTCATTCGGCGTCGTTGTTGCAACCCTCAGCACGCCTGCGAACTCGCTCATGGAGAACTGGTTGAGCAGGTTGCCTCGCACCGAACCGCTGGCCAGATAGGTCGCACCATCGGCCGGGGAGAGATCGAAGGCATGAAGGTATGTGGTCGTTGCAACGTTGCCTTGGGGACGGGCCACCCGAGCAACACCGCCTGTCGTGGCCGCCGGCAGGACAATGGGGCCGCCGAATTGCCACTTCATGGTCGCAACGTACAGGGTACCGGCCGATGAGTACACGGTGCCGCCGTTGGTGACGACCCCACCCGAACCGCGTGCCCCGATGCGCGAGCCCGCTGTGTCGAGGTCAAGGGTGGCGACCCAGACCAGACCAAGACCGGAGGGATCAGCGGGCTTTCCGATCTCACGGCAATCGAGCGCTTGGCGAACTGGACCGATCTGACCAGTTGGGCTTTCGTCGTAGATCCTCGGCAGCCAGTCAATCACCTTGGCCCGTTTCACGTATGCCCGATTGGCGGTCGTCGCACGATCGAAATCGCGTGAACTGCCACTCGCCGGTTCAATACGGGGGATTCGAGCCCCGATCGCGGTGGTGAGGACGATTCGGGCCCGGTGATTGACGCTGCGTACGGCGAGTGCGTTGCCTTCGAGGTGCGTGCGATTGAGCAACTCGGGTCGTGTCGGATTGAGCACGGACCACAACTCCACGATGGTCTCGGGCCCGTACTGGTCATAAAGGGTCCGGGTCACCGCCAGCCGGGTGCCGTCGAGAATGAGTTGGGGTTCGGCGCCGTTTCCGTAGTTTGGAATGTTCGCCGCCACGGCTCCAGTGGTTGTATCCACGATCCGTACACCCCCCTGCCCGATCGCGGAGTACACGTAGCGTCCGTCGGTTTCGACCTCATCGCCCTCGTCGACGCCGACCTCTTGGACGTTCGTCGTCGACGTTCCCCCGGCTGCGGCTCCGTCGGTGAAGGACGGAGTCGCCTCCACGGGTGCAGCGGGTGCGGCCGCGACAGCCGGGGCGGCCGTTGTTGCCGGGCGCGCTAGCGACGCGGCTTCGGTGTTCGGGGTGCCCGATGTCGTTGCCTTCTTGGTCGAGCGTCGCGCAACGGTCGTTGTTCTTATCACCGCGCCGCCGGGGAAGGGTTGAGTGCCAACGGAGCCGATGCCGTTCGGACCAACGGTTGCCAGGGCCTGCGACTGGAGATACGCCATGAGCTTCGGGCACGACGAGAAGTTCGCGAATGCAACGCGTCTCGACTCAGCAGATACTGAGCCGCCGAAGATCATCGTGGAGCCCACCGCTGTCATCGCCAAGGCGGTCGCTGACGCCGAGATCTTCGTTCGAGTCCTGCGAAGGGCTGAAAATGCGCTCATCGGATTGCTCCTGTCGGGGTTTGGTGGGGATGTGCTTCTTCGACGTTCGCTGCGCTACGGCTGGTTCCTGAGATTCAAGAAATTCTTCGGGAGTCCGCTTCGTATCGGCGTTCGGTCAGCGTCTCCTAAAGTGCAGCCGTGTCAAGATCGCCGTTCACCCCCGAAGACCTTCATGATCTCATCTCTTTCGATGATCCGGGGGAAGACCGCACCTGGGTGTTCGACCTCACGTTCTTGGAGTCGAACTGGACATGTATTTTCGGGAGTGGCTGCAAGGGTGTGTATGCCGAGGATGCCACCGAGCTATCGGAAGGCTGCTGCTCTCACGGCGCTCATCTCGTGGACAAGGCAGATCGCGAAAACCTGAAAGCTCACGCCAGCCGTCTGCGCGCCGATCAGTGGCAACACATTGAGATAGGCGAGAAAAAAGGCCTTACGAAGAAAAACGAGGACGGAGTGCACGTCACCCGCGTCGTCGACGGAGCATGTGTCTTCCTGAATCGTCCGGATTTCCACCTTGGCGCCGGGTGTGCGCTGCACGTTGCCGCAGTCGAGGCGGGAGAGCGTCCCCTCGACTGGAAACCCGAAGTCTGTTGGCAGCTTCCACTACGCCGACTCGATGACGTTGACCCCAATGATCACGTGACCTCGACGATTCGAGAATGGAAGCGTCGTGATTGGGGTGACGGTGGCGCGGAGTTCCATTGGTGGTGCACCGAGGCGACGGACGCATTTCGCGACGAGCGAAGCGTGTGGCAAACCATGGGCGAGGAGCTCACGGAGATGATCGGTGCACCGACCTATGACATTCTTGCGGCGCATCTCACGAAGCGGGCGAAGGATCGTCGCGGCGCCGCAGCGTCGAAACTTGCGAAGGCCGTGAAGTCCACGAAGGTGTCGATCGGGGCGAAACCACGGCGTTAGTGCGTCGCCGCGGAAGTTCCTTCCACCTTGCGAGCGTCCGAATCGGGTGTTGGGCTGGGAGAACTCCGCCCGTCCATGCGCGGCAGATCTCTGCCTATTCGGGAATTGTGTATCCCGGCTCTAGCGTTGCCTGCTGTTCGCCACGTTGCACGAAAGTAGGTACACGTAGTTTCGCATTCTGTCTGCAGTGATCGAAATGCAAATGGCTGTTCCTGGTCGATGCTAGGAGACCCGCTCGTTGAGGCCCCGGGCCATCGTGTTCCAAGCAAGGGTCGCGCACTTGATTCGAACAGGGAACTTCATGACGCCCTGAAGTGCTTCGATGTCGCCGAGTTTGAGGTCGCCAAGATCATCGGCCCCGTCTGCTTCGGTATCTTCGATGCCCATCATCAGTTTGAAACGCCGAAGGTACCGGCGCGCTTCTGCGACGGTCTTCCCTTTGACGAGCGCCGTCATCATCGACGCCGACGACTGGCTGATCGAGCATCCCTGGCCGCCTATTGAGATGTCGTCGATGATTGCGTCGTCGCCGGGGCCATTGACGAGAAGGTATACGTCTATCTCGTCGCCGCACGAGGGATTGACGCCTTGGGTCTTCGTGGCGGGCGGTTCGAGCGTGCCTTTGTTACGTGGATAGCGGTAGTGATCCTGAATCACCTCGCGGTACAGATCTTCGAGTCCGGCCATTGAGCGTTTCCTTCCCTCAGCCAAAGATATCGGTAACCGAGTCGAGGGCGTCGCAGAGCAAGTCGACCTCGGATTCGTCGTTGTACAGGTAGAAGCTGGCCCGCGCTGTTGCACCGGCACCCAGAATTCGCATCAGTGGCTTCGCGCAATGGTGTCCCGCTCGCACGTACACGTTCTTGTCGTCGAGTATCTGTGACACGTCGTGGGGGTGCACGTCACGGAACTTGAACGAAAGTGTTGCCCCGCGCAATTCGATGTTGTCCGGTCCGTAGATCACAATGTCATCGCCGAAGCGGGCATGGAGCGTGTCGAGCGCGTAGCGGGTGAGGCTCATCTCGTGGTTCCGGATGTTGCGCATACCAATCCCACTGAGGTAGTCGACGGCGGCTCCGAGTCCGACCGCTTCGATGATCGGCGGCGTGCCGGCCTCAAACTTCAAAGGGATCGGTGCGGTGATGAAGCCATCGAGGGTGACATCGTCGATCATAGAGCCACCACCGAGGAACGGAGGAGTGGCGTCGAGCATTTCGGCATGACCCCAGAGCACACCTATGCCTGTCGGTCCGCACATCTTGTGCGACGAGAACGCCATGAAGTCAGCACCCATCTCCACCACGTCGGTGACATTGTGGGGAACGTATTGGCACCCGTCGACGACTGCGATTGCGCCGGCGGCATGTGCCGCATCAGTAAGTGCACGCACGGGTGTAAGGGTTCCCAGGACATTCGACATTGCCGTGAACGAAAACACCTTGGCGCCGTCGAGCAGCTGGGGAAGGGTCTCCAGATCGAGGTGGCCGTCGGCCGTGATCGGAACCCACCGGAGCTGAAGGTCGAGTTCCGCGGCGAGGATCTGCCACGGCACGATGTTGGAGTGGTGCTCCATGTGGGTGAGCACGACGACATCGCCGCGCTTGAGGTGCTTGCGGCCCCATGCATAGGCAACGAGGTTGAGAGCTTCGGTTGCGTTCTTGGTAAAGACGACTTCGTTTGCAGAAGGGGCGTTGATGAAGGCAGCGACCTTCGCTCGGGCTCCCTCGTACGCGTCGGTCGACTCCGTCGCCAGCAAATACGAGCTGCGGCTCACCGGCGCGTAACTCGTCGCCATGAAATTCGACATCGCGTCGATGACCGCTTGTGGCTTCTGTGACGAATTGGCCGAATCGAGGTACACCATGTCGCGGCCGTTGACCATTCGGCTCAACAAGGGAAAGTGGCGTCGTATGGCGGCAACGTCGATGCTCATGGCGCCCCGGCCCCGGACGGTATTCGGAAAGACTCGTAGCCGTTGGCCTCGAGTTCGTGAACGAGCTCCATGCCGCCGGATCTGACGATTCGTCCGTCGATCAGGATGTGCACATAGTCGGGCTTGATGAGTTCTAGAAGGCGTTGGTAGTGCGTAATCATAAGCACGCCTAGATCTGGCCGTGCTCGACGGACCTCGTGGACGCCCTTCGCAACGATCTGAAGCGCGTCGATGTCGAGACCGGAGTCGGTTTCGTCGAGGATTGCGAAGTCCGGCTCGAGAATCGCCATTTGCAGGATCTCGTTGCGCTTCTTTTCGCCCCCGGAGAAGCCCTCGTTCAGGTAGCGGTTCGCAAAGTCCGGGTCCATCCCGAGCTTTTGCATCCACTCCATGATCGTGAGACGAAGCTCCAGAATCGACAGGTCGATGCCTCGGCGAGCCGAGAGTGCCTGACGCAAAAAGTTCACGACCGTGACGCCGGGGATCTCTTCGGGATACTGAAATGCGAGGAACAGGCCGGCCCGGGCTCGGTCTTCGGTCGCCCACGCCGTGATGTCGTCGCCCCTGAACTCGATCGAGCCGCCGGTGATCTCGTATTCCTCGTTGCCCATGAGCGACGATGCGAGTGTCGACTTTCCCGATCCGTTGGGACCCATGATGGCGTGAACTTCCCCAGGCCCGATCCGCAGCGACACGCCGTTCAATATGGGTGCGCCTTCCGCGGCCTGGTCTGCGGCGCGTTCTGAATCGCTGGCGACAGCGACCCGCACGCTCAGGTCATTTATCTCGAACAGTGGACTACTCACATGCTCCATCATAGTTTCTCCTATGGCGGTAGGAGAAACCTCCTGACCGGAACGAGTCGTTCCCAGCAGTGAACGAGCCGTCCACCTCTGCGGCCCGAAGAACTGACAGTCTTGATCAGTGGCATTCGAATCAGCACGTCGGCCGAATGCATCGCCTGAGCCAGCGAGGGCCGATGGTCTTCGACGATTGCGGCGGTTCTTGCGCCCGTTGAGAAGTGCGGACATCAATCCCGCGAAACACGGTCCGGCCCGTCGGTTCTCCTTGTTGTTGGGATCGATCTGGGATCTCGGGGCATACGTCCATGTGCTCGTGGCCGTACTCACCGCCGCCTCGCGCAAGTTCTCCGGCGACGCACCGGTTTTCCTGCACATGCTGCACGCAGTGTTTCCGTTTCTTGTCGTTTCCTCGGCCGTGGTGTTGTTCATCTCACTTGTTCGGCGCAGGGCCATTCTCGTACTGCTCGGCGGCGGCGTGGCCATCTCGGGGTGGTTCAGTGTGGCGCCAGCGCGAAAGACGTTGCCCCGTCCGACGTGGGTTCAGGGGGCAGCCGAATTGTCGCTGACGTCGTCCAACGTGTACTTCGAAAACTCCGAAGCCTCGGACGCGGCGCGCACGCTGGTCGCTAGAAACGCTGACGTGGTGGTGGTGACCGAACTCACCGAGCCGTTCCTGCGAATCCTGGACGACCAAGGGTTTTCCACCAAATATCCGCACCGGTCGACGGTGATGGCGTCGGTGTCGAACGGAGCGGGCGTTTTCTCGAAGTTGCCGCTTCACGAAACGAGACGATGGGGTACAGACAAGTTTCCGGATGTTGACGTCGAACTTCCGAATGGTCAACTAGTACGCGTACTTTCGATTCATCCGCTTCCGCCCCTTGATGATCGGCGGTCGAAGGCTTGGAATCGCGACCTCACTCGATTGAAGCTTCGAGCGAAGGATGAACGCGAGATTGCGTTCGCGGCCGTTGGCGACTTCAACGGGACACGGTGGCAACCCCGTTTCGGTGGGCTCCTGAAAGAGTTCCATGATGCGCACGAGGCCGTTGGAAAGGGCCTTTCGATGTCATGGCCGGTGACGGGAAGGTTCCCTCGCTTCACTCGACTCGATCACGCGTTGTTCAACGATCGGCTGTATCCGGTGTCGGTCGTCGACTTTGACGTCCCGGGCTCGGACCATCGGGCCTTTGAGGTTCGCTTCGCCGTACAGCCCGAAACCGAGAAAGTACGCCCAGAGGGGGCGGCCGAGGAGTCCGACGGAAACGACGATCGCACCCTGATCGGACGAGCAAGAAGAAACGGGGGCCATAGGCTCCTAACATGAACGCCGTGACTGCTGCGCCTCTCATGTCCCTCGTTGACCCCGCTGATCGGCTGGCTGCTGCGCTCGGCGTGGCGGACGTTCGCTTCGACCACTCGGGCCTTCTCTCCGAGCTATCGGTTTCAACAGCCGACGGCCTGCTCGATCGGGCGGAAGAGCTGGCCATGAGTTTCGAGAGGCATCGCGAAACGCTGCCGACGATCGAACCGACGGCGTTCGGTGAATTGCTTCGCGAGCTTGCAGTCATTTTCGAGTTGCTCGAACGGGCGGGAGCTTCGGTGTACCTCGACTACGCGGTCGACGTCACGGTTCCTGCTTCGGGTGCCGCGCTCGCCAAATTGCAGGAGCGAAGTACGGCCATCGGAAATCGACTCGTCTTCTTCGAGCTCGAGTGGGCGGGTCTCGAAGAAGCGCGTGCCGAGACGCTGGCCAATGATACGGCGTCAGAGTTCTGCCGTCACTGGCTGAAGACAAAGCGCCTGGGTCGGCCGTACCTTCTGGGTGAACCGGAGGAAAAGCTGTCGGCGGTCAAGAACGTCACTGGAATCAGTGCCTGGACACGCCTGTTCGACGAACAACTGGGCGCCGTCACCGTAAACCTTGGTGGTGACCGAAGCTCAAGCCAACTGGAGGTTGCGTTGGCCGAGCTGCAAAACCCGGATCGCTCGTCGCGTCTTGCTGCCGCTGCAGCGATTCAAGAAGGCTTGAAACCGGGTCTTCGTACGCGTGCATATATTTACAACACGGTACTGGCCGATAAAGCCTCAGACGACGGGTTGCGCGGCTTTCCCGAATGGTCGTCAAGTCGGAATTTGGCGAATCAGGCGAGCGACGAATCGGTAGCTACTCTCGTGCAGGCGGTGCGTAACCGCTACGACATCGTGCGCCGCTGGTACACCCTAAAGTCCAGCTTGTTGGGTATTGAGAAGCTGCACTTCTCCGATCGGAACGCGCAGCTGTCCATCGGCGCGAGTGGGGAAATGATTCGGTGGCCGGAGGCCAAGGAGACCGTTGTCGATTCGTTCGAGTCGTTTTCGCCGTTGGTCGGCGGACTCGCACGGAAATTCTTTGACCGAAACTGGATTCATGCGCCCGCCTCCGCTGGCAAACAGGGAGGAGCCTTCTGTATGCCCACCGTCCCGAACTCGAACCCATACGTGTTTGTGAACTACACCGGAACGCGCAGCGACGTTTTAACCCTCGCCCACGAACTTGGTCACGGCGTTCACTTCAGCCTTGCTCAGGCGCACCAACCGGTATTCCAAATCCAGATGCCGTTGACGGTCGCCGAAACCGCGTCGGTCTTCGGGGAAACAGTCACGTTTTCGCGAATACTCGAAAAGGAAAGCGATCCGGCCGCTCGGTTGAACCTGCTCGCATCATCACTCGACGCGGCGATCGCCACGGTGTTCCGTCAAGTCTCGATGTATCAATTCGAGGATCTTTGCCATCGTGCTAGGCGCACCGAGGGCGAGTTGAGCGTCGATGACATCAACGACCGATGGTTGAGTTCTCAGCAGGAGTTGTTCGGCGACACCGTAGACACCACCGGATATGAGTCATGGTGGAGTTACGTTCATCACTTCGTGCACGTCCCCGGCTACGTCTACGCCTACGCCTTCGGCCAACTTCTTGCCACGTCGGTCTATCAGCGCTTTCTCACGGCCGGCGCGTCGTTTGTGCCGCAGTATGAGTCCATGCTCGCCGCCGGTGGGTCGAAATCTCCCGAGGACCTTGCGGCGATGGTCGGTTGCGATCTGCGTGATCCCAATTTTTGGAGCGACGGGCTTTCGCTTATCGACACAACGCTGCGCGCCGCCGAAGAGGCCGCAGCAGCACTGAGATGAGCGCGCCCGATCCTCGTTTTCTTACGGGGAAGCTTCTCGTCGCACCGGCAGCGATGGTCGATGTGAACTTCGTGAATGCGGTGACGCTCGTGTTGGTCCACAACATCGACGGGGCGTTCGGTCTGGTTCTTGATCGCCGTGTCGACGCGGAGGTGGGCCTCGACGTCGACTGGGCCCCGCTGTTCGACGGGGCGCTGTGGGAGGGCGGACCCTGCGAACAGGAGCGGCTCGTTCCGCTGGTGCGCCCGGCCCCTGGCCGCAGCCCCGGGAACTATCAGGAGTTCACTTCGGCGCTCGGCGGGCTGGGCGTTGTCGACGTTCGTGCCGACGCGGACGCGTCCGACTATGCGGCCCTTCGGCTGTTCATCGGCTACGCCGGTTGGGGTCCGGGCCAGTTGGAGGGTGAAGTTGCCCTTGGGGCCTGGATCGTCACCGATGCAGAGTTCGACGATCCCTTTACGGATGACGTTGCAACGATGCGGGGTCGAGTCCTTCGCCGGGTTCATGCCCGGGCAGCAACGTCGCACGGGACCTCGACCTTCCCCGACGACGTGTCGGCGAACTGAGGCGAACTCCGACGAACTCCGACGAACTACGACGCACTGAGGCGAACTCCGACGAGCTCCGACGAGCTACGACGAGCTACGACGCACTGAGGCGAACTGAGGCGAACTGAGGCGAACTGAGGCGAACGGAGCGTGGTACCGATTCTCATCCGAACACGAGCGGCCTGACAAGCCATCGGAGCTAGACGGTGTCACGGAGGCTTTCCTTCCACGTCCGAAACCGGTCGTATTCGATGCCGTCGGGGCCGATGCCGGTCCCATGCCCGTCGGGGTACAGCCGAAACGTGTAGATCGTGGTTTCGTCGAGGAGGTCGACCGCGCCGTATCTCGTATTGGCATCGACGGCGGGCCCCGCGCGCCATAGGGACCAGCGTTCGCCCAGCCGACGAATATAGATCACCGCGGGCTGTCCGATATCTGCGCCCAACTCGTGAAGGGCCGATGGCGCCGTGTTCCATGACCGGGACTCAATTCGACGGTCACGCTGAGGCGTGGGGGGCAACCCAGACGTGGCGCGCCGGGTGGTGTCGAGGGGACGGTCCTCTGTTCGAAGCGGTAACGGGAGGTCGGACGAGGACACGTCGTGCATTCTGGCTGATCGATCCGGCGTCGGTCGCCTCCGGGGATACGAAACTCGAAATAGTTCCTCCGGACTAGAAAAAAGCGCTTTCTGGTAAAAAATTGACCGAGCGGTCTAGTCAGGAGGAGGGTTCGTCGTTAGTGTGTCTGACGGCACCGGAAAACAAATCTTTTGGGCCACCAAAACCTTTCGTTCGACCCCCGAAATTCTCGGATGAAAGTTCTTGGGCGTGACGCAGTAGCCGGGGGAACTTGGTGCGAGACGGGCACCAGAAGGCACCGCTGGCGTGGTATCAACCGAACCGCAGCCTTGGAGATAAATGCTCACCACAGTCCGTTCTCAGGTCACCGATCTCGCATGGCGCGCCGACGCCACCTGCCGAGACCTCAACCCAGATCTCTTCTTTCCGGTTGGAGTCACCGGATACGCCGTCGAACAGATCGAAGCCGCCAAATCGTTTTGCAGGGGTTGTCCCGCACAAGACGCCTGTCTGGAGTTCGCGATCACGACGAACCAGGAATATGGCGTGTGGGGCGGTACAACCGAAGATGAGCGACGAGTTCTGCGTCGACAGTGGCGTGCCGAGGTGCGCCGCCAGCGTCTCGCCAGCTAGTTGTGGAAGCGACCGCTCGTGGTCGCTACCAACCCCGGTCGATCCAGGACTGTAAGCCCGGACGTTCGGTCGCGATGGTCGTGTCGGTGCCGTGGCCCGGCAGTACCTGGGTGTTCGGCGCGAGCGTGAACAGCAGACGATCGATCGACTCGATGATCGTCTCGAAGCTTGAGCCTTCGAACTTTGTTGCCCCTGGACCGCCAGGGAAGAGGGTGTCGCCACTGAACAACAGTGGTGAGCCTTCGAGCAGGAAGCACATTGAGCCAGGGGTATGTCCCGGTGTGGCGATAGTATGCAGACGTAGCTTTCCTACCGCGATCTTTTCGTCGTGGTTGAGGATTTCGTCGTAGCTCGGCAACATCGCAGCGTCGGCTGCAGTGACACTCACCGAGTAGCCGGCGTCTCGCAATTGTGGAACGGCCTGGATGTGGTCCCAATGTCCGTGCGTCTCAAGCACCCGACGCACGTGGAGCGTCCGGCATAATTCGAGCAATTTCTCGTGCTCGTTGGCAGCATCGAGCAAAACAGCTTCGCCGGTCTGGCGGCATCGAATGATGAAGACATTGTTTTCATACGGTCCGACCACCAGTTTCGTGACCTCGACGTTGGTGTCGGCGTAATGCAGCGTCGCGTCGTTTCCGGAACTCATGGCATAAGCCTAGGCACGTTCACGATTTAGGCATCAATCGACGACGTCAGTCACAACGATGAGCCACGTAGCGTGACGCCCAAGGGCCTTGGCCGCCTGCCGCAACGCGAGTGCGACCCATGAGCGCTCGCGAACCGGCGCAAAGCGAGTGGCGCAGGTCAGCGTTCGTTCCGACATTCTCATGGATGCACGCCCGCGCCGCCGCCAGCCCCTCAGTTCATCTTGGTGATTAGCCCGATCTGTCCCGAGCCTGCGAGGTAAACGTCGCCCGCCTGCGTCACCAGGGACTGGAACGTCGGGTCGGCGTTCATGGCCGCCCGGCCTGCGTCGACGTCGGCCATCGAAGCGGCTCCGATCAGCCAGCGGACGCCGCCATAGGCACCGTACACGTCGGCGCAGAACGCGGTGCCGAGGCCCGTCGCCTTGGCGACCGCCTGCTGGATGGCGACGCCGAGTTCCATGGCCTGGGCGATTTTGCCGTTGGCGATGACCGCCTGGGTCACCGACACGATCGCCGCGGGTCCAGCCATGGTCGTCGACACGACCTCGGTGAGTCCGTTGGCGACGGTGGGGTGGAACAGGTCGGCAGCGGAGGCTTCCATGGCCTTATAGCCAGCATCCGCGAACAGCTTCGCTTCGCACTCGCCAAGCTGCGCGTGGCTGTCGTAGCGGGCCGACCACAGGACCGAGCCCAGCGGGGCACCGAAGTTGGCCCGATAGACGTTGACGGGAATGCCCGTGATAGAGGTGACCTTTGCGGCCACCTCGACGGCGAAGGTGATGGCGGCGACGTTTTTTCCGGGGACGGAGGTGGCAGTGCGACTGAATAGGTACATGTGAGTGCTCCTTGTTGTGTGTAGTGGAAGTGGGACTTCAGACGGCGGCGATGATCGGTCGGATGGGGGCGGTCGAGCGGTCGCTGCTTTATCGTCACCAGGCGCTGCGCCCGACGACAGTTCTACGGTCTGCTCTCCTCGACCATCTGTCTGTAACGCCGATCACACATGCGAATAAGTGTTGTGGGTTCAGATGTACTGCGGTCAGCAGTCGGGTCACCAAGTTGCTCTGGGAGCGACTTGGTGACCGATTGTTCACGGTGCCATGCACGGCGCATCAGGACCGACTTCGCGGGCAGTGTCGGCTACCTCCTCAAGGACCGCGTGACAGGGTGGCCCTGTCGCCCATCTCTAGATACCAAGTGTACGTATGGTATGCGCGCCTTTCCCGAGGACCTCATCGGGGCGGACGCCGATCCACTGTGCAAGCGTTGCGTAGTAGTCCGTCATCGACGTCGTCGCTTTGACGTTGCCGGAATCGTCGAGTGACTTGAAGTTGACCGGTTGCCCGTGACGACCCGTCTTCATCGGACCCATGAGCAACATGGTCGATGCCGTTCCGTGGTCGGTCCCGTTCTGGTTGGCCTCGGGGCGGCGACCGAACTCGCTCGTAGTCGCGAGAAGCACGTTGTCGCTGAGTCCGTTTGCCTTCAGGTCGTTGGCAAAAGCATCGAGTGCACTGCCCAGGCGGTTCATGTGGTCGACATGGGTTCCCACCAGGTTGGTGTGGGTATCGAAGCTGCCCCAGGGACTGTGGAAGACCTTCATACCGGCTCCGAGGGAGATCAATTGGCGAGTCATGGAGAGCGATCGGCCTATGTCGGAATCGGGATACCCCTTTGGCGGGTCACCGATGCGTCCTACCATGGTCGACAGATCGAGACTCGACCCGAGGCCCCTGCGGGCCATGCCCATCATGTTGCTTGTCCCCTCGGCACCCAGTGCGGAGCTTCGCCCTGAGGAGTTCGCCATTGACTGGAGGACTTGCTTCAGGCGTCGTTGCTCCTCTTCGTCCCTGGAGAGTTCGCGCACCATGTCGATGGCGGGCAGGGAAACGGTCGTCGCCGATCCGCTGATTAGCGCCGGTGTCGTACCTCCGCCGAGTGACACGCCCGTGACCGGCTCCGCGCCCGCAGCTGCGTCGCAGCACCGTCCGAGGAAACCGGTAAGCGCTCCCGCAGTCCCGTCGGGGTCGCCCTGCCACCACCGTTGCAGCATCGCGAAGTGAGAGAGGTCTGGTTTGGCAACGCCGACGCCTTCGACGAATGCCAGCCGGTTCGCGACGGGTTCGAGTCCCTTGGAGATCGCATAGCGGTCGTCGATCGTATGGAGTTCCTTTGGGTCGATCCACACTCGATCGCGGAGTCTGCGGAAGCGATCATCGCCATACGGCACGAGCATCGCAAAGCCGTCGTGTCCGCCCTGCATTTCCACGACGACCAGCACGCGATTCGAACCTTTGATCGTCGATGCCGCACCAGCTTTTGCTGCACCAGCTTTTGCCGTGTCCGGCGTTGCCTCGTTTCCGTCCGCAGTCGACGTTGCGCTACACGCGGCTCCAACGGCGGCGATGCTGGCAACCCCCAGGAGTTGGAGTAGCTGGCGTCGGTTCAGCTCAAGAGGCAACCGCGGACCATCTGATGTGCTCATAGGAATTCCGTTTCCAGTCAGGCGAGTGCGAACTCGGGCGAGAGAAGCGCCGCGGTAATAAGGCGTCGAGAAACCGAGAGCGCATCAGCGCTGCCAGCGGTGGCCAAAGCTGCGTCCTGGAGCGCAGCTTTCGTGGTGTCGGAACACTCAAAAATGCCGCATCGTTTCAATGCAGCACCGACCATGTTCTTCCCTTCGATCGGCCGCATCTTCCACGAGTTTCCCCAGGCATAGGCGGCGCGGGCGAGTTGCTGACTCGCGGAGAGCCACTTCGGCCCGGCTGGCCAACCAGCGACATTCGGTGGCTTGTACGGAAGCTGATCGAGCTGCTCAAGGCTCCATGGGCCGATGTCTGCGTCTTCTCCCTCGCGTGGTTCTCCAAGAGCGCCAACGGCGGCCACGAACCACTCGATTGGGTAACGGGGACGGTTCAATCGTTCGCTGAGAAACTCCGGGTCGCTCACGATGGCATTGAGGAGGGGAGCGATCTCGTACTTTGACGATCGGAAAATGTCGCCGATAGCAATGGCGCGTTCCCTCGGTGGTGGAACACCAACTATGTACGCGTATATCTTGGACGCAACGAATGGTGCGCAGTTCGGATGGGCTAAAAGTGTGGCGACGAAGTCGTCGACGCCGAGTCGGCCCTGGCGGCCCAGGAAGCGGATTGCGCCACCGAGGGCCTGAGCTTCGTCGAAGGTGACCTTTCCGCTTTCATAGTCCACCTGCCAACCGGCGAGCGCTAGTGCTCCCGCCTTCACGTCGGCCTCGGTGAAACTCCCCCGCCCAATCGTGAAAAGCTCCATTGATTCGCGCGCATAGTTCTCGTTCGGTGCCTCGACGCTCGATCCGGCCCCGTCGAGATACAGCAGCATCGCTGGCTCCGTAGTGATTTCTCGGAGCAGACTGGAGAAGCTCCCGGTTGCGTGTTTGCGCAACAGGCCCTGCTGCGCGTGAAGGAGGCGCTGGTTTCCCACCTTCTCGCTCGACGTCGCAAAGTGACCGTGCCAGAACCAGGTCATCTTTTCGTGCAGCCCGGCCCCGGGTGATCGCATGTTGTCGATCCACCCTCGTAGTGCGGGGTCCCAACCTTCTTCGGGAAGCGTCGCTGGGTTCAAAGGTAGGGGAGTGGCTGCGACGGCCCAGTCGATGGCAGCCTTGGCGGCGTCTGCAGGGTTTGATGCACCGTTTGCGAACCGGTCGATCATTGCCGCGTTCGGACTGAAGGTAAGGCGACGAAGGACGTGAGCGACGAGCGTCTGCGCTGAATCTTGAGCCATGACTCGAAACGTATTGGGAGCGCGGTGAAGCGAACATGAAGTCGCGCACTCGACGACTTCACCAGAGCTTCATCTTCGGCGTGCAACACTCGCGAGTCTGTTGGGCTGGCGTTATCGTGTCGGTCGCGGGTGTTTCTCTCCGTTGGGGTGCTCTATGCGCATATTGGTGGCTGAAGATGATCGAGCCCTTGCCCGGGTGATCTCCCGCGGGCTGGCGGAGGAGGGGTACGCGGTGGAAAGTGCCTCCACGCTGAAGGCGGCTCGTCACGTGTTGGCTATTAGTGAGGTCTCGCTGATTGTGCTCGATCTCGGGTTGCCAGATGGGAGCGGGATCGATTTCTGTCGGGAGCTGCGTGACGGGGGCAACTCCGTGGCGATCCTCATGTTGACCGCCCGCGACGGGGTTGCCGAGCGGATCGCCGGCCTCGATGCGGGCGCCGACGACTACCTTCCGAAACCGTTTGACTTTGGCGAACTCGGTGCGCGGGTCCGAGCGCTGCTTCGTCGCCCTCGCGACGTGCACGCACCGCAGATCACCCTCGGTTCGCTCGTTATTGATTCGCCGACTCGTCGAGTGCTGCTCGAAGGATCCGTGGTGCCGCTCACGACCCGCGAGTTTTCGCTTCTGCACCATCTCGGTACCCAGCTCGACAACGTGGTGAGCCGAACGGAGCTCATCGAGTCACTGTGGGATTCCAATTACGACGGGATGTCCAATGTTGTCGACGTCCACATTCGCAATCTTCGCCGCAAGCTTGACCGACCGGGGCGACCGTTGCCGCTGGAGACGGTGCGGGGGGCAGGCTACCGGTTGCGAAGCGACGACTGGCTACCCGGTGACGATGAGGCCTTCGACAAGGCGAACGAGGGAGTGCGGTAATGGACCTCCGGAGAGTACGGGTTCGGCTCACAATACTGAACGGATTGATGTTCGCGATCGCGCTCGCTTTGGTAAGTGTGCTTGCAATTCGTTCAGCTTCTTCGCAAATCGAAACGTCGGCCGAACGTGAGGCGGAGACCCGCATCAGCGAGATTCTTCCAAGCATTGATGCGGCGCGCGGCAAGAGCCAGAACACCTGGCTGGTTTCACTCGACGGCGAACGCTCGTCGGCGGAACCGCTGGGCGAAGTGTGGCTCGAACCGCCGCTGGGACGCCTCGCCAAGCAGTCATTGGAATACCCGGTTCGCGAACGAATCGGCGAGGGGAAGAGTGCATTCTTTGCGGTAGCGCGCAGGGTGAGCGACTCGCAGTCGGTTGTCGTGGCTGTCGATCTCACCGAATCTCGTCGGTTGCAATCAAAGGCCCGGCGCGACATTTCGCTCGCTGGTTTTGGTTCGTGGCTCCTCGCGCTCGGCGCGAGTTGGTGGGTCGCGGGGCGTTTCCTTCGACCGGCACGCCGCGCGCTGCGACAGCAGCGCGATTTCATCGCCGACGCCGCCCACGAGATGCGAACGCCGCTGGCCACGATCCGCGCCTCGGCTTCACAGGCCCTGCTACGCGATCGCGATGCGTCGTCGTATCGCGAGTCGCTCCAGGAGATCCTCGATGCGTCATCGCGCGCCCGTCAGGGGGTCGACGAATTGTTGGAGTTGGCTCGGCTTGAAGCGGGCCAGGTGACGTTGCGCACCGGACCCCTCCGGCTGGACTTCCTAGTCGAAGAAGTCGTCTCGGGCGTTCGCGAAGAGGGTTGCGAGGTGACTCATCTCGGCGGAAGTGGCGTTCCCGTTTCGGTCGACGCTGACTACGGTCTCGTGCGTCAGGCTCTCGACACCCTGGTACGCAATGCAGCCGTCCGTGCCGACAACGTTGAGGTTTCTGTCGTCACCGAAGGGAAATCAGCGCGCATAGTAATCAACGACGATGGTCCGGGAATTCCCGAAGAGTTGCTCCCTGTCGTGTTTGACCGCTTTCGCCGCGGCGACACGAAGGGCAGTGTCGGTCTTGGCATGGCGATCGCCAAGCGCATTGTCGAGATGCATCACGGCACCGTTACAGCGTCGAATCGGGCGAGCGGCGGTGCGTCGGTGTCATTGACGCTGCCCATCGGTACCGAGGTCTGAGACACGAACGTGCGCAACAGCGAACCGCGGTTGTGTCGAGAAGGGTGTCGAACTTCCGAACGGCAAAGGGTCTTGCGGATCATCTGTCCAACGTCCAAGCCCCAGTTTCAGCGAATTCGCCAGTAGTCGTCGATGGGCGGAGCTACAGGCCGAGCGAAGCGATGGGGGTGCCGCTCGACAAGACTTCGCTGGTCGGCACGCTGAGCCATTTCGCGAGGGTGGCGAAGTAGTCGCCGAGGCCGACGGTGGCCGCAACATTGCCCGACGGATCGAGTTGGTCGAAGTTGACCGGTCCTCCATGGTGGCCCGGCTGGACCGGGCCCATGAGCAACATCGTCGACGCTGCGCCGTGGTCGGTGCCACCGGCATTCGCTTCGGGGCGGCGTCCGAACTCACTCGATGTCGCCACGAGCACTCGGTTCGACAATCCAGTTCGGGCGAGATCGTTATGGAACGCAGTAAGCGCGGCGCCCATCTGACGCATCTGATCGGGGTGCGACCATTGATGCCCGGTATGGGTATCGAATGAACCCCACGGAATGTGGATCACTTGGATACCGACGTTGAGCGAAATGAGCTCGCGGGCGAGCGCGAAACTTTGGGCCAGACGATTGTCTTTGGGATACCCAGCGGCTTTTCCGTTGATGCCGCCCAGGCCGCCGAGCAACGTCAAGCCCGAGGACAGCCCGAGCCGAGCGCGCGCCATGAGGTCGGCGTCGGCAAACTCGATGCCGCCGATATCGCCGCCTCCATCGGTCAGCGCCGTCATCGTGGACCGCATGCGTCCATCGCGATCTTGGGTGAGCTCTCGCAACGAGTCGAGATTCGGGAGCGCAACGGTCGGTGCCCTGGCGCTTATGAGAGCGGGCGTTGCTCCGCCACCAACGCTGACCCCGAGCACCGCCACGTTCGTCCCGATCGTGTCGCAGCAGCGTCCAAGAAAGCCAGTACGCATAGTATTGGTGCCGTCGGGGTCGCCCTGCCACCAACGGGTCGACATAGCGGTGTGTGAGAAGTCGGGCCTTGCGACGCCGACGCCTTCCACGAACGCGAGTTGTGAGGCGAGCGGCGCAAGGCCTGTCGCGATGGAGTATCGCTCGCCATACTGGGTGAGATCTTTGGTGTTGAGCCAAGCGCGCTCCCGCAGCTTTCGAAATCGCGCATCGCCCGAGGGAACGAGCATCGAAAAGCCGTCGTTGCCTCCCTGCAGTTCAAGCATCACGAGGACATGGGGGCCCGACGTCGGCTTGCTCGGAAGCAGCGGAATTGGCCCCTCGGCGTTCGCACCCTTCTGGGCGGCTGCCTTTTTGACGACCTTGCGTTTTGCGGCTTCTGCTGCAGTGTCGTCGAGCAAACTGGGAAGCACCGACGCCGAACTCGTGATCCCCAACAGGGAAAGAAACTGACGTCGCGACAGCGCGGCGGGCGGGCGCAGGTTGGGATCGTTTTTCATGTTGCTCATGCGAGGGAGAACTCCGGAGCGAGTAGTGCAGCGGTGATGAGGCGACGTGAGATCGTGAGTTCGTCGGCGTTTCCAGCGACGGCAAGTGCCGATTCTCGCAACACGTTCATGGTCCGGCCGGACACTTCATACAGACAGCATCGCCCGAGTGCGCCGGCGACGAGATCGCCCCCGGGCGGAGCCACGATCGGCTGCATGCGCCAAGAAAGACTGCGGGCGTACGCCGCGCGAGTGACGTACTGGTCCGACGCCAGCCAGCGTGTGCTGATCGGCCACCCGGCAGCGTTGGGTGGACGATGGGGCAACTGGCCAAGGTCGTTCAGAATCCATGGATTGATGTTCGTGTCCTGGTCGGCCCGGAAGGGTTGCATGGCGTTGACCGCTGCCACCCACCACTCGATCGGGAGCCGCGGACGATTCAGACGAGCCTTCAAAAAGTCTTCGCTGCGGACGATCGCTTCCACGAGAGGACGGATCTCGTACTTGGCGGACCGAAAAACCGCACCGAGCGCGGAAGCGCGTTCGGGTGTCGGTCGTACGCCGACCAGTTGATGGTGGAGCTTGCTCGCGACGAACGGGCCGGTGGCCTCTTGTGCCAATACCGTTTCGACGACTTCATCAACGCCGAGCCGTCCGCGTTTACCCAGAAACACCACCTCCCCACCGAGCGATCGGTCAGCCTTCTTTGTGGTCTTGCCGGTGTTGTAGTCGACCTCGAAGCCGGCGAGCGCGAGTGCGCCGGCTTTGACGTCGGCTTCGGTATAGTTCCCGGGACCGATGGTGTACAACTCCATAAGTTCACGTGCGAAATTTTCGTTTGGGGCTTCGATGGTGGAGCCCGCCATGTCGAGGTAGAACATCATGGCCGGATCGGTGGCCATGCCTCGTACCAATGTTGCGAAGTTTCCTATCGCATGTGTACGTAGTAACTGCTGTTGCACGTGCAGCATCGACTGGTTGCCGATTTTGTCGCTACTGGTCGCGAAGTGGCCATGCCAGAACCACGTCATCCGTTCGTGCAGGCCTGCATCGGGTGACCGAAGGTTGTCGGTCCACCCAATGAGCGCGGCGTCCCACTTATCGGGTTGGGCCTGAGCGGGTAGGATCGGTCGCGCTGGCGCAGAGAGCGCCCAGTCGATTGCGGCGTTTGCCGCGGCCTGGGGCGACGCTGCGCCCTGTGCGAATCGAGCGACCCGGCCGGGGTCGGGAGCGATTGCCAATCGCCGTAGGACGTGGGCAACGAGTGCCTCGGGGCTACCAATAGCGACCATCACGGTAGGTCATCGGCACTAGGGCGGCGTTTCTGAAGAAATTTGCGGTCTCTGCACGTTCGTGCGCCAGAGCGGTGCGAATGACCAGCGCGGCGTGGGGGAATAGTGCGCGCATTTGGCAGGTGTGCCCGTCACAAAGCAAAGTGTGGGCCATGACCACGCATACAGAAACGATCTCAACACCGAGCGGCCCTCTAGGTATCCATGTCGTGCGACCCGATGGTGACGGGCCGTTCCCCGTCGTGGTGTTTTTCCACCATGGCCCCGGGTTGGACGAAGGATCGAAGCAGACAATGGCCCGGATCGCCGGGTGGGGCTATTTCGTGGTCACCCACGACCGATACCACCGTAGCGAGCCCTGGTACACGATGAAGAGCCGTGCCGACGACGAGATCAAGAAGATGTTTGGCCTGGTGTTGGGAACCACCGAGGCGGAGGTCGCCGAAGATCTCAGTGCGGTGCTCGGGTGGCTGCCGTCTGACTCCGCCGCCGAGAGGGGAGCCATGGGGTGCATCGGCTACTGCATCGGTGCGCGCTCCGCCCTGTGCGCGATCCGCGACCATGGTGATGTGTTTCGTGCGGGCGTCGGCCTGCACCCATCGTTTTGCACGACGGACGCTGCTGATTCACCCCACCTCGGGGTTGCGTCGTACACGGGGTCGCTCTACATCGGTTTCGGGGCGGCGGACACGATGCAGCCAGCGTCGGCGAACATGGCGCTGATCGATGCGACGAACGCTTTGACGAAAGGCGAGGCGGAGATCCACGACGGTGCCGACCATGGTTTCGGTGTGTTCGGTGCTGCGTACCATGAGGCCGCCGCAGCGCAGTCGTACGAGCGAATCAAGATCATGTTCGACCGCGAGTTGCAGCGCTGACGTCGTCAGCGAAGCGCCTACGGCCGGGTGAGTTCTTCGTACGCATCGGGGCGACGGTCACGGTAGAAGGGCCAGCGGTCGCGCACGGTTTGGATGAGTGAAAGGTCGAGGTCGCGCACGATCAGCTCCGGTTTGTACGCGTCACCGACTTCGCCGACGAACTTTCCTTCGGGGTCCACGAAATAGCTGGTGCCGTAGAAATCGTTGTCGCCCTGCTCCTCGATTCCGACCCGGTTGATCGCTCCGATGAAGTATTCGTTGGCGACGGCCGACGCCGGCTGCTCCAGCTTCCAAAGATATGACGACAGCCCACGCGAAGTGGCCGATGGATTGAAGACGATTTGTGCGCCGTTGAGGCCCAAGGCTCGCCAGCCTTCCGGGAAGTGGCGGTCGTAGCAAATGTAGATCCCGACCTTTCCGACTGCGGTGTCGAACACGGGGTAACCGCCCGTCCCAGGTCGGAAGTAGAACTTCTCCAGGAACCCTTTGACCTGCGGGATGTGTTGCTTGCGGTACTTGCCGCGATAGGTGCCATCGGCGTCGATGATGGCTGCGGTGTTGTACAAGACGCCAGCCATCTCCTGCTCGTACATGGGCAGGATCAGCACCATGCCCAATTCTTTGGCGAGCGCCTGAAACCGTTTCGTCGTCGGACCGTTCGGGATCTCCTCGGCGTAGGTGTAGTACGCCGTGTCCTGCGCCTGGCAGAAGTACGGGCCGTAGAAGAGCTCCTGGTAGCACATTACCCGAGCGCCCTGCTTGGCCGCCTCATGGGTCTGTCGCTCGTGCTCGACGATCATTGCCTCTTTGGATCCCTGCCACGACGTTTGCAGAAGTGCGGCCCGGACGATGGAACTCGGTGTGGTCATGAGCGGTGTCCTTTGATTCGACGACGAGTACTGCGAAACGTAGCTCAGCTCACCGAGGTTGGGTCAAAGTTCATCGGGTGGCGAGCCGGTCGTCCCAACGTCGGAAGGACAAATTGATGCCCTGTGTTAGGGTTTGACCGTCGAGGGGGAGTAGCCCTTTCGGGAGAGCCGTCAATACGGTGGCAATAGCCACCCGGTTCCCTGACATGCCGGTGGCATGAGCAAGACCTTCGACTGTCCAATTTTGTGGCAGTCGAAAGGAATACATGCTTGCTGCAGCTTCATCGAAATCAGACTTCGTAGACCTCAGCGTTCCAATTGGTGCGTGGATCGCCTTGGCGGCGGTCATCGCCCTCATGCTCGCCGTCGATCTCTATCGTCACCGCGAAGCCCACGAGCCCAGCCCGAAGGAGGCGCTGGGCGAAACGCTGGTTTGGGTCGCCTGCGGTTTGGCGTTTGCCGGAGTCATTGCCGTCAGTTTCGGGGGCGCCGCGTTTGGTGAATACATAAGCGGCTATCTCATCGAGAAGTCGCTCAGCATCGACAACGTGTTCGTATGGGCCATGCTCTTTGGCAGCCTTTCGATTCCGCTGAAGTACCAACACCGTGTTTTGTTCTGGGGCATCTTCGGTGCGCTGACTCTCCGTGCAATCTTCATCGGACTAGGAAGCGCGCTTATTACGAAGTTCTGGTGGCTCCTGCTCGTATTCGGCCTGTTTCTTGTGTACACCGGCATCAAGATCTTCCGGCACCGCAACGATCACGATGAAGAAGGGGCAACGCGCGGTCTGGGTCTTCTACGCAAGTTCTTGCCGGTGGCCGATGAACTCGACGGCCAAAAGTTCTTCACAAAGCTGAATGGCAAGCGTGCGGCCACGCCGTTGTTCGCTGCCCTGATCGTTATCGAAATAACGGACGTGATTTTTGCCGTCGATTCAGTACCGGCAATCCTGGCGGTCTCCCATGAGCCGTTCCTTGTGTTTGCATCGAACGCGTTTGCAATCCTGGGTCTGCGGGCGATGTACTTCTTGCTGGCGAACGCAAAGGAGAAGTTCTACTACCTCTCCCATGCGCTCGGCGGCGTACTGGTGTTCGTGGGTCTGAAGATGACCGCGTCACGTTGGTATCACATGAACACATATGTTTCGCTGGCCGTCATCGTGACAATGCTCACCACCGCGGTGATCCTCAGCGTTCGGCGAAACCGCAAGATGGAGTTGGTGGCGGCCTAACACCTCGAAAGAACTGTGTGGTGCCCGGCTACTCCCGACCTACTCGCGCACGTCGGGAAGGATTCGTCAAGTTCGGGGCTTACGACGAACGTGTGCGCCTGAAATAACTCTATGTGAGCATATTAGTTGAATGGCTCAACGGTGTCGCCAATCCTGACCACTCCCGGTTCCACGACGAGTGCCCCGACTCCAAGCATGCCGGAATGGTCATGAAGAATCGACCGAAGGACCTCAAGATCGCGATCGAGGTTCGGCTGGGGTCGGGTCACCATAACGCAGCGGTCTACCTCCCTGACGACATCGAGAACAGCCGTACCCAACCGCACCCGCTGCCCGACGAGCGTCGTGTCGCCAGCACTATGGAACACGACGTTCATACGAAAGCGGCGGTGATCCCAGCCGCGCATCATTGGGGCCGAGATCATGCTCACGGCCGCCTTCGTTGAATCGACGAAACTGGACGCAGGCCCCTGCCAACTCACCCAGTTCGTCTCGCCGTCCAGTGGGTCCAGGGGCACCTCGTAGGTACTGCGTAGACCGTCGGCGGTCCCGATCAATTCAACGTCGCGTTGAAGCCACTCGGAGAGCTCAGCGTTGTCGGAAGTGGTGCGCCCCGACGGAAGCGTTACCGAACCGTCGCCCCCCGTGGCAAGCAGCAACTCCGGCACCCGGCGCCCCGTGAGCACATTGTCAGTCGCCAGGTCTCGTAGCCCCCAGCGCCGATCGCCGACGACACCGCGATAATCGATCGAGATTTCGTCGACCCGGATTCCCTGCAGGGACTTCACCGGATGACGCCACAACTCGGAAACGGTCAGCATGTGATCAGTCTTGCACCAAGAGCGCTTACGATCATTTCCGTGGTGACATTTACCGAGGGTGCAGGCACAGGCGCGACAACCGGGGGGCGGCCCGACTTTTCAACGGTTGAGGGGGTACTGGCCGGTCTCGAAGCCAATGGGTACCTCGCCGATGAGGGCCTGGCCACCGTGGTATTCCTTGCTATGACATTGCGCCGACCCTTGCTCCTCGAGGGGGAAGCGGGCGTCGGAAAGACCGAGGTCGCAAAGGTGCTCTCACGGTGGACGGGAGGTGAACTGCTGCGACTGCAGTGTTACGAAGGTATCGACTCGGCGCAAGCCGTTTACGAATGGGACTACTCTCGCCAACTCCTCCATCTTCGGGCCGCCGAGGTTGGCGCCGGAAGCGTCACTGCTGCGGAGAATGAGCTGTATTCCGAGCGTTTCCTTATCCGACGTCCGCTGCTCAAGGCGATCGCCAACGGGGACGGTCCGCCGCCGATCTTGTTGATCGATGAGGTGGATCGCGCCGATGACGAGTTCGAAGCGTTCCTTCTCGAGGTGCTCTCGGACTACACGATTACGATTCCGGAACTCGGAACGTTCACCGCCAAGACGCCACCGCTGGTGATACTCACGTCGAATCGCACGCGCGATGTCCACGATGCTTTGAAACGACGCTGCCTGTATCACTGGGTGGAGCATCCCGGATTCCAACGCGAGGTGGAGATCGTTCGGCTGCGCGCACCACAGGTCTCCCTCCGTCTCGCAAAAGAGGTAGCGTCCGCCGTGGCCGCCATGCGGACCATGGATCTGTACAAGCCTCCCGGTGTCGCCGAAACAATCGACTGGGCATCTGCGCTTGGCGCGCTCGGTCGCACGACACTCGATGAGAAGACGGTCAGTGCAACGCTTGGCACCGTTTTGAAGTACCGCGAAGACGCGCAACGCGTGCAGGAGTCTGGGCTTAATGCGTTGGTGCAGGGGGCAGTTGCTCGCGCCACCACGAGCGGATGACATTTCCCCGGAAAGTGGCCGCGCGGTGTCAGTGAGCGAACAGCCGTCGTCGGCCAACGGCGACAGGTACATCGATCCAAAAGGCCTCACCCTCACCGAGACCCTGGTGTTGATGAACCGCGGGATCGTGCGCCCTCCCGACGATGTGATTCGTGACCGGGGTCGCAAGGGTGCGGGATTTCCAAACACCGACGTCGATCAAATGGCCGTGGCCTTCGCCCGGGTACTGCGACGCAATGGGCTCCCCGTGCCAGTAGGAACCGTCGTTCTGTACGCGGAGGCCCTTGCGGCAGTCGGTGTGGAATCGGGCAGTCGGGTGTACTGGGCCGGACGAGCGGTTCTGGTCCGGCGTCTCGAAGACCTTGCGCTGTACAACGTCGCCTTCTCGGCGTTTTGGCTGGGTCAAATGGGTGAGAAGGCGGAGGCGTTGGTTGAAAACCCGGTCACCCTTGCCATCGACGATGAAGAAGGCGACGACGAAGATGAGCCGAACACCGAGGATTCGCAAGACCCGGGCGACGTCATAACCGTTCGGTTCAGCGCCGCAGAAACCCTACGGAACAAGGATTTTTCGGAATATACGACAGAGGAGTTTGCCGAAGCTCGTACTGCGATGCAGACACTTCGCATACTGGGTTCGCCCCGCCGTTCTCGACGACTGCGTCGTGTTGTCGGTTCGCGAACGGCGAGGCGCCCCGATGTTCGGCGGACGGTTCGCCGGGCGCTTCGAACGGACGGCCTTGCGGTTCACCGTGCCTTTCTGGAACCGTCGCAGCGGCCGCGCCGAATCGTGCTCATTCTTGACGTGAGCGGGTCGATGGAGTCGTATGCGCGTGCACTACTTCGGTTCAGTCAGGCTGCCGTAGTCGGCCGTGGGCGGGTGGAGGTGTTTGCACTTGGTACTCGTCTCACACGAATCACACGTGAGCTTACTAATCGTAATCCCGACGAGGCATTGCGACGCGCTTCGTTGCGGGTTCTCGACTGGTCGGGTGGTACGCGTCTTGGTGAAGGCATGCGGGCGTTTAACGATCAATGGGGTGTCCGCGGCATGGCCAGGCAGTCGATTGTGGTGATTCTCTCCGATGGCTGGGATCGGGGTGACCCCAAACAGTTGGGGGAGCAGATGCAACGCCTCCATCGGGTAGCCCATCGGGTGGTTTGGGTAAACCCGTTGAAGGCCGCGCCCGGGTATCAACCGCTGGCTCGGGGAATGGCCGCCGCCCTCGCGCATGTTGATACCTTCATTGAGGGCCATTCGCTAGCCTCGCTTGAAGAACTCGCAAAGGTGCTGGCTGAATAATGGGAACGAATGCACAAAATCTCAAACGGGACCTTCAACTTTCCCCGGAGCTTTCGCTGCTCTGGCGCGACGTCTTGGCCGTCGCAGTCTTCGTGATCATCGGTCGCCGTAACCACGACGAGGGAACGGAACTTGCGGGGATTATCAAGACCGCGGCACCGTTTCTCATCGCTTTGCCGTTCGGGTGGCTGTTCTCGGGAGCTCTCCGCGAGCCCTATGCCGGCAAGTCGGGGCTCGGAACATGGCTGATTACCCTGATCGGTGGCATAGTCCTTCGCAAGGCCGTTTTCGGGGGTGGTACGGCGATCCCGTTCGTGATGGTGGCGACGCTCTTTCTCTTCGTCACGATGGTCCTGTGGCGGTTTTTCATATGGCGCAAGCGGCGCCCGACTCAGGAAGTGTGATCCACCATGCGCGAAGTGCTGAACGATATTGAGCGGTGGCGCAAACAGGGCAAGCGTGTTGCGGTGGCCCGTGTTGTGGAGATTGAGGGCTCCGGTCCTCGAGACCCGGGGGCGACGATGGCCGTTAGTTCCGATGGTGAAGTCGCTGGTTCCGTTAGCGGCGGTTGTGTGGAAGGTGCCGTGTTGCACGAGGCGTTGGAGATCCTGGACGGGAAACGCAAGCCAGGCGTGGTGACGTTCGGGTACTCCGACGACGAGGCGTTCGCGGTAGGCCTCACCTGCGGGGGCACCATTCACCTCTTCGTCGAAGAATTGAACTGGTAAGCGCACGTGTCTTCTCTGTATGAATCACTTCGCGACGCCATTCGTGATGAGCTCCCTGCGGTTCTCGCCACGGTCGTGCGGGCCGACGACGAATCCATCGTGGGCCGCAAACTGCTCATACGAGGTGATAGCGAGCCGATGGGATCGCTTGGCAATGCGGAGCTCGACCGTATCGTTACCCGCGATGCCACAGGTGAGTTGGTTTCGGGACTCACGAGCACACGTCACTACGGGCCCAACGGCGAAGCGCGTCAAGAGGGCGTGGCCGTGTTCATCGAGACGTTCGCGCCGCCGCCTCGGATGATCATCTTTGGTGCGGTGGATTTCACCGCTGCGTTGGTGCGGGCCGGAAAGTTGCTTGGCTATCGCGTCACCGTATGCGACGCTCGTCCGGTGTTTGCCACCAAACAACGTTTTCCCCTGGCTGATGAAGTGGTGAATGATTGGCCGGATCGACACCTGGCGAACGTCGGAAGCACCCTCGGTCCTCAGGATGTCATATGTGTACTTACACATGATCCGAAGTTCGACGTGCCTGCTATCAAGGCGGCCGTGGCGACGAACGTCGGTTACATCGGAGCGATGGGCAGCCGCAAGACCCACCTCACCCGCTCGCAGCGTCTCATCGAAGCTGGGGTGACAGAGGCGGAAATTGCTCGCGTCATGGCGCCGATCGGGATCGATGTCGGCGCGCGGACACCGGAGGAAACGGCGATCTCCATCGTCGCCGAGATAATCGCCCTGCGCACCGGACGTGCCGTCGCTTCGTTGCGTGACGGCGACGGTCCGATACACCGGCGCTAGGTGTCTCGTTGCACATGGCGTTGCGCCTGGCGCAACACCAGTGCAAGGCGCCGGGAATTACCAGGAGTCCCAATGGAGGATGCCGGTCAAGGGCTCGCGTGCTGCAGCCTTGAAATCAGTTCCCCTGGTATAGGCGACCGGGGTGAGGCAGACCTGTGAAAACTCGGCAAAGGGGATGCCGAGCACGCCGGCTGCTTCCTCTTCGAACATCAGGTGCAGCGTGGTCCAACTCGTTCCCAGGCCTCGGGCGCGTGCGGCGAGCATAAAGCTCCACGCCGAAGGAAGAATGGAGCCGAGAATGCTCGACGCAATCATGTTGTTCGTGCCGTCGACACGACCTTCGATACATGGAATGACCATGTAGGGGGCCTTGTCCATTGTGGCGGCGAGGTATTCGGCCGAATCCATGACGCGCTGTTGCTGAGCGTCTCGCTCGTCGCTCCCGGTAACGATGTTTCCTGCCGCCATGGGCATGTCTCGATAGAGCGCGAATGCTCGCCGGTAGATGTCGGCGATTGCCGTTCGCTTGGTCTGGTCTTCGATGACGAGGAAGTGCCACCCCTGGGCGTTCGAGCCCGAGGGGGCCTGCACGGCCATCTGGATGCACTCCTCGATAAGTGCGCGTGGCACGGGTCGATCGAAATCAAGCCGCTTGCGGACCGCACGGGTCGTGGAAAGGAGTTGGTCAGGGTCGAGAGGTAAAAGGCTCATGACACCCATGTTGGCTCGTTTTTCGCGCCAACGCCATTAGGGTTCCTACGACTGCTTCAGTGCGGCAGAACGCGAGGCCAGGTGCGCAGAAATGTCGTTGCATGCCGCACAGACCGTGCTCGGAATGACGCCGACTCGCATGAGCCAGCGAAAGGCAATGCACCCCAGGCAGACACCGGCGAAGGCCTCGAGTGAGGCAGCAGCAATAAGCGCGCAGATCAACACGACGGCACCGGTAGAGGCACCGGAGAGAGTTGTGGCCAGGGCGGCAAGTGAGGTCACAAGTCCGATACTCTGCGCAAATCGTTTCGGTGGCCCGGGAACGATCTTGGGCTGGATCGAGGTGAGGCGGGGGCGGACAACGCGAGTCACGAGGAGACCGAGCGGCGAGAACCTCGGGCCGGAGTACACACGGGCGCCAAACCCGAACACCAGAACGACCAAGCTGATCGGTGAACGGAGCCACAGGTAGATCGCCGACTGGACGACAACACCAAAGCCGACGAGGCGCGCCGAAATATCGTCGACGGTTTCTGGAAACGAAGGGCGAAACGAAAGTGCCACGGAAACACATTACCGCCAAATCCCGATGAATCCCATCGGGTTTTGAGGGAATCCAGAAATACCCGTACTCCGGAAGCACCGCGCACAGGTAGGGCTCACGCCCTGGCAGGCTGGAAGGGTGCATTCGAACGAGCAGGCAGACCTCATCGTGATCGGGGGCGGACCCGCAGGCGCTGCTGCCGCCATCCGAGCCGCCCGGGCAGGAGCGAAGGTCATCGTGTTCGAAAAAGCCCCATTTGGGCGCGACAAAGTGTGTGGCGACGGCCTCACGCCGCGGGCGATGGCGGCGTTGGAGGAGTTGAAGATCGACCTCGAAGGTGCGCACCGAATCGACGGGCTGCGCATGATTGCGGGGAAGAAAACCCGAGAACTTCTGTGGCCGACGACGACAAAGTACCCCCGCCATGGGGCGGTGTTGCCGCGCAAGCATCTTGATGCCCAGCTCATTAGCGCCGCTCAAGAGGCTGGCGCAACGGTCTTCTTTGAACGTGAAGCACTTCCCGACGTTGACCAGTCCGGGTCCGTGCTCGGGGTTCTTTCCGGGTCGCAGCGTTACTCCGCGCCGCTTACCGTGTTGGCCTCGGGAGCACCTGGCGCTGCTGCCCGCTTGGTCGGCGCGGACCGGGTGAACGAAGAACCGTTTGGTCTGGCGATCCGAGCGTATGCCACCTCGCCTCGTCACCTCGACCGGCACCTTGAGGCGTGCCTCAGCCTTTCTGACGAATACGGAACGCCGATTCCCGGGTACGGGTGGATGTTTCCGGCCGGTGATGGCACCGTGAACATCGGCGTTGGCGCGCTGTCCACGATGAAAGGTTTCAAGCAGCTGAACCTCAACAAGCTCATAGAGTCCTACGCGCGCGTAGTTCGTGGTCCTTGGGGCCTTGGCGAGTTCGCCGAAAAACCGCGTGCCTGGCGCTTGCCGATGAGTTCACAGAAGCGCCACGGGTCGGGGTGGCTTGCCATCGGGGATGCCGCGGGCCTCGTTAACCCCATGAACGGCGAGGGAATCGATTACGGGCTCGAGTCGGGAATCCTGGCCGCCGACGCCTTTCTCCGAAACCCCGTTGCGGCGCCCTCGGAGTACGACCGTGAAGTCGGGGCGCGCTTTGATTCGTTCCTACGTACCGGGCGCCGGTTCAGTTTCGTAATCGGGCACCCGTTCCTCCTCCGTACTGGCCTGAAGCTCGCTGTAGGCACGCAAGCAGCGGCCGATCTCACCCTTGCAGTGATGGGGAATCTGATTGACAGCGACACCCCAGGCGCGTCGGGTCGGGTATTGCGGCTTGCCGACAAAGTTCTTGGCGTGGCAGATCCGTTGCTCCGTAAAACACGGGCAACTGCGTAGCGTATATGTACGTGTGCATACTATGAGGGTTGCCTCCGTATTGCTTGCCGCAGGCGGAGGTACGCGGTATCGAGCATCCCTCGACGCTGCCAAGTCCGGAGTCCCGAAAACCCACAAGCTTCTGGCCGTGGGTGCCGACGGTCGTAGCGTCGTGGAGCATGCTTTCGCAGCGATGGCGGCAGGATCAGGCGACGGCCCGCTCATCGTCGTCTCGGGAGCGGTCGAGCTCCCTGAACTCCCCAACGCAACGCAATTGCACAACCCGAAATGGGCTGAAGGGCAATCCACCTCACTTTGGACCGCTATCGACATTGCGGTCCGGTTGAACTGCGAAGCCGTCGTGGTCGGCCTCGGGGACCAGCCGAGGATTGCGCCCGGCGACTGGACTGCATTGCGCAATGCGATGACTTCGGGCGCATCGATCGGGGTGGCGACCTACGACGGGCGTCGCCGCAATCCGGTAGGACTTGCTCGATCGGTGTGGCCTCTTCTCCCGTCCAACAGTGATGAGGGTGCGCGCAGCGCGATGCGCGCTCACCCGAGCCTTGTGACCGAAGTACCGTGTACAGGCAACTCCGACGATATTGATTCCGTAGAGGATTTACTCCAATGGCACTTGAGCTGACCAACGAATTCTTTGTTCCCGTTTCAATCGACCGGGCGTGGCAGGTGTTGACCGACGTTGAACGGATTGCTCCATGCATGCCCGGCGCGCAACTCGAGGAAATCGAAGGCAATGAGTACCGCGGCTCGGTGAAGATCAAGGTCGGCCCGATCTCGGCCCAATACAAGGGTGCCGCCACCTTTCTTGAGCAGGACCCCGTCGCCAAGGTGGCGAAACTCAAGGGTGAGGGACGCGACTCCAAGGGCCAGGGAAATGCCTCCGTTATCGTTACGATGACGCTCGTTGAGCAGTCGCCCACGTCGACCAAGGTCACCATTCACAATCAGCTGTCGATCTCGGGCAAAGTCGCACAGTTCGCTCGAATGAATGTAGTTACCGAGATTTCGAACAAGCTTCTCGGTCAGTTTGTGGAATGCCTCGAGCACAGTGTCCTGGCGAGCCCGGACGAAACAATCGCCGAGGTGGCGGCCGCGTCTGCTGCTGGCGCCGGTGGGGCTGGAGTCGCAGCTGCTGTCGGCGCAGCGGCCCCCGAAGCAGGTGCCACGCAGGGCGTTCCCGGTTCGGATTCATCCCCCGCCGAGGAGCCAGCCAAACCCACCGTGCGAAAGATTGAGTACAGGGAAGCGGAACCGGTTGACCTTCTGGAGACTGCCGGCACTCCGATACTCAAGCGGGCGGTGCCGATCGCGGTGGTTGTCTTGCTACTGCTGTGGCTGTTGCGTCGCGCACGGAAGTGATCACGTCGGCGCAACCCGCCGATCGTGAAGCGGTTGCCGCTCTCCTGGGTCGCGTACCGAAAGCAGAGTTCGAGGTAGTGGTCCGATCGCCCGATGGCACGCCGGTGGTGACGCGCAACGCTCCGTTCGAAAAGGACGGCACGCCGATGCCGACCAGATACTGGTTGTTGCCATCGTCTCGAGCGGCTGCCGCGATCGGGCGACTCGAATCCTCAGGTGGCGTTCGTCGGGCCGAGCAGGAGGTTTCTGCGGAGGACGTTGCCGACGCACATCACCGTTATGCGCTCGAACGAAATTCGGAGATACCTGAGGGGTGGGCGGGCCCTCGCCCGGTCGGCGGAGTCGGCGGAACTCGGCGGGGACTCAAGTGTCTGCATGCGCACTATGCGTACTGGCTTTCGGGGAGCGACGACGCCGTAGGCGAGTGGGTCTCCCAGCAGCTCACTACCGACGAGCGCGATATTCGCGCAGAACGGTTTTGTGCATGATGGCGTCCGTTCCGTTCGCTGTCGTTGATCTGGGTACGAATTCGACCCGATTGCTGATTCAGTTCCTAGGTGAATCGGAGCCCGACATTCGCCGTGCATCGGTTACGGGCCTCGGTCGAGGACTCGACATTGACCGAAAGCTGGGACTCGAAGCAATCAAACGAACGGTTGATTGTCTGCGCACATATAAAGTAATTCTCGACGACGCCGGCGTTGCACTCGATGATGCTCACGTTCGAGCTATTGCGACTTCTGCAGCACGTGATGCATCGAACCAACACGAGTTCTTCGATGCGTGCGAGTCGGCGCTGGGTATTCGCCCTCAGCTGCTGAGTGGAGAGGAAGAGGGCCGACTCTCTTTTGCGGGAGCGACTGCTGGTTTGCCAGCCCGGAAGTCACCGTTCGGCGAAGACGAGCTTGATATGGTTCTCGATATCGGCGGCGGCTCCACGGAGTTCGTTGTTGGTGTCCCTGGGATGGACCCGGTAGGTTCGGTTTCGGTCGACGCGGGGTGTGTCCGGTTCACAGAGAAGTTTCTGTCGGAACTCGACCCACCCGGGCCGGAAGCTCTGAGTGGTGTCGTAACGGTGATGCGTGCGCATATCGATGACGTCGATCGCGACTTGCCCATGGCGAAGAAAGCGACGCGCCTCATTGGCCTCGCCGGTTCGATCACGACCCTGTCTGCGGTTGAGATTGGTCTGCACGCCTATGATCGGGACCGCATTCACCACTTCGTTTTGACGAAGGCTGCTGCCGAAGATGTCTTTCGCACGTTGGCCACCGAGTCTCGGGCGGATCGAGCGTTCAATCCGGGTCTTCCGGCCGATCGGGTAGATACCATCGTGGCCGGTGCGGCGATACTGGTCTCGGTGATGCGGCACTACGACTTCGACGAATGCCTCGTAAGTGAGAGCGACATCCTTGACGGAGTCGTTGCTGCCCTACAGCGAGGGTGGTCGTAACGCGCTCGATGCCTGTTCGTAGGCATATGCCATGTTGAGAAGTGCTGGCTCACTCCACGCTCGGCCAAAGAATGAGAGTCCAACCGGCAGGTGTTCGATCGACCCGCAGGGGACCGTAATGTGCGGATAGCCCGCTACTGCGGCGGGCATGGTGGTCGAGATGTCGTGGTAGTTTCCGTCGCCGTTTACCGTATCGATAACGTGGGCCGGACCGTCGGTTGGGGCGACCACGGCATCGAGTTGACGCTTCGCCATTTCCCGGTCAATGACGGTTCGGGTTGCGTTGAGACAGAGGCGTCGGGCCTCTAGGTACGCGGTCGAACGAAGCGATCCGCTTGCCAGGGCATCAATGCACCACTCCTGTCCGAAGTACTTGAGGACTTCGTCGGCGTGATCGGTGTTGAACCGGACGATGTCCGTCATTGACCGAATCGTGCGATGTCGGCGGCGGCTCAGATATCGGTTGAGATCTGTCTTGAACTCATAGGTCAACACGGTGAATTCGGCCGATCGAGCTTTTGCGCATTCGGCGAAGTCGATGTCGTCTACGAGTGTCGCCCCAAGATCTTCCAGGGTAGTAAGTGAACGTTCGAATACCGCGAGAACTCGTGGTTGTGATCCCGCAAGTTGACGGGCCACCCCAATGCGGATGCCGCGAAGCCCTTCTCCTTGCAAGGCAATCGGCGCCGAAAGGTGTGGTCGACTCGCCCGTGTTGCGGAATCGGAGGCATCAACGCCACGCATGGCGGCAAAGACCAACGCGGCATCCTCGACGCTGCTCGTCATCGGGCCGGCGGTATCTTGGCTGTGCGCGATCGGGATGATACCGGTCCGACTCAACGAACCGAGCGTCGGCTTCAGACCGACAATGCCGCACGCGTTCGCCGGACAGGTGATGGACCCGTCGGTTTCCGTGCCGATCGCCGCAATCGCGAAGTCGGCGGCGATAGCAGCGCCCGAACCGGACGATGATCCCGATGCGGTTCGCGTCCGATCGTGTGGGTTGCGGGTCAGGCCACCGCGGCTGGACCAACCGCTGACGGAACGGGTCCCGCGGAAGTTCGCCCATTCGCTCAGGTTCGTCTTGCCGAGGATAACGGCGCCGGCGTCGCGAAGGCGGGACACGATAAACGCATCGTGCGAAGCCGGTGAGCCGACGAGGGCAATCGACCCCGCGGTCGTCTGCATGCGATCACCGGTGTCGATGTTGTCCTTCAAAAGAATCGGGACCCCATGCAAAGGGCCGCGCCACCCACCTTCTTTCGCTTCGCGGTCGAGTTGTCTGGCGATCCCTTTTGCCTGGGGGTTGACTTCGATGACGCTATTGATCGGATGTTTCCCTGCATGATCAAGCCGCTCAATCCGATCGAGATAGTGCTTGACGACTTCGGCTATTGAAACGTCTCCGTTACGGTAGAGCTCCCCCAGTCCAATGATTGACTGGTGGTTCAGCGTTCGCGCTGATCGTTTCGCTTTCGCAGCCATGCTCGCAGACTAGAGCGGCTTCAACGGTTAGGAAAAGGGTTAGCTCCTATGCGCGGCAATCGCCGTTTGGTACTGGGTCGCTGCGACCTGAGATACGAGGGCGGCCTCGACCGGTTTCGAGAAGAGGTAACCCTGACCCTTGTCGCAGCCGATTGAGCGCAGAGTATCGGAGGTGCCCAGGTCTTCGATTCCCTCCGCCACAGTCTCCAAGCCGAGGGTCCGCCCAATTTGCAGAACGGAATCGAGAAATGCACGTTCTCCGTCGTTGGTGGCGAGCCGAGCGTCGAGGAATGACTTGTCGAGTTTGACGATGTTTACCGGCAGGCGCTTGAGGTATCCCAACGAGGAGTAGCCGGTTCCGAAGTCATCGATGGCGAGAAGACATCCGAGGTCGCGGAATTTCTGAAGGGTGTCGATCGTTGCTTCGGGGTCGGCAAGAAGAAGGCTTTCGGTGATTTCGAGGACGAGGCGAGAAGGCTCTAATCCCGTACGGGCAAGCGCATTGCGCACATCGTCAACCAGCGTCGGATCCTCAAGTTGGCGTGCCGACAGATTGACGTTCATCCGAAGTTTTCCAGGTAGCAGCACAGCCTGGCGAACGGCTTCGTTGAGAATCCAACGCCCAACCTGAATGATCGTGCCGTTGTCTTCGGCGATGGGAATGAAGTCGACCGGGGACACGAGGCCGTGTTCGGGATGGCGCCAACGAAGGAGCGATTCGAAACCTGAAACAGTTCCGTCGCCCAACGACACGATCGGTTGGTACATTGCGAGAAGCTGGTTTCGTTCGACGGCGTAGTGCAAGTCGGTGGCCAGCGATGCGCGTTGACGAGCTCGATGATCCATCTCTTCGACATGCATCTGGCTGCGATCGCGTCCGTTTGACTTTGCGATCGCGAGTGCGGTGTCGGCTCGGCGTAGGAGATCCTCGACGTCACCATCTCGTCTTGCCCCGGCGATTCCGATACTCACGGTCGCTCGTACCTCTTGGCCGCCAATCGTCAAAGGCTGTCGACAGGACTCCAACATACGTTCGACCACCGCTTCGAGCGATCTTGCATCCGCACCGGAGACGAGCGCTGCGAACTCGTCACCACCGAGGCGAGCCACCGTATCGCCGGGGCGAACGCATGAACGCATGCGACCGGCAATTACTCGGAGCAATTCGTCGCCTGCTTCGTGGCCGAGAGCATCGTTGATGATTTGAAAACGATCGATGTCGAGGAGGAGCATCGCAACACTTGTGGGTTCGGCGAGAGCCATGGTTGTGCGATCGCGCAGGAGTGCACGGTTGGCCAGGCCCGTGAGGTCGTCCTGGAACGTTTGACGGCGAAGTTGCTCTGACAACTCAGTCTGTGCACTTACGTCATGCCAGACCCACGCTGTTCCATCAAGCTCGTTTGGACTCGAACCGGTGACCTCTACGGTCTTCAATCGACCATTGGTGTGCGTCAACTTCATCGTGAGGGTGCGCGGGCGTTTGGTTGATCGGATGGATTCCAGGACCTCGTCGAAAGCTCCACGGGCTGAAGCATCGAGATAGGAGCGGGGGTCTGCGCCGATCAACTTCTCTGCGGGCACTCCGAAGAGGCTCAACGCAGAATCGCTCACTTCGCTGAAGGTTCCATTTGCGTCCACGACGCTCAGCACATCGCTGGCTCCCTGAACGATCGCCCGGAAGCGTGCATCGCGCGATGCCTCTGCGGCTTGGATTGCGGCGCGCCGTCGAGAGGCAACCATGGCCCCCATCACAACAGCGGACAGGGTCGCGAGGGTTGGCAGAATGAACCAAAGGTCGCGGTCGACGCGTCGTTGCGCATCGGGGCCCAAACGGTCAAGTCCGGCACGAAGTTCCGTCATTGCCTCCTGCAGGTTGAAAAACGCAGGCACGACACGGTTCGTGGAGATGTCGGCGGCGAGGTCCGGATTGGCGTAGATCATGCCCACCTGCTGCTCAGCGGCCGCGCTGTAAATGCTCATCGTTCGGTCTGCATACGCGACTGCATCGGGGTCGAGGTCGCGCAAGTCCGTGTTGCCCAGGAGTTCGTCAACACGAAATTGGTGTTCACGCCAGAGTTGGACCAGTCGATCATGGTCGAACCTGTTGGCCGACGCGATCTCGGCACGAATTGCTTCGAGCGTTGCAATCTCGATAAGGAGGTCGTGGGCTGCCGAGGCCGTTTGCCACCGACTCGTTGCCCGACGGTTGTGGCGTTGCACTATGGCCGTAAGGCCGGCGCCGGCGCCGAGGCCGATCGCCGCCGCCAAGATGGCCGCAACGACTCGGCGAGCCGAGCGCGACCGACTCCTAGAAAGTCCGTTCATGTCGTCGGTCTTCGGCGTCTCTGGCGCCGGAGTTGAGTGTGTAAGAGTGTGTGACGCCAGCTCCGTCACCGGTGCGGCCACCGTTTCAACGTGCTCACGGACCGCCGCCACGGTGGAGGCCCCCTGACCGGGTGGCTGCACTCGTGTGCCATGCGGCACGAGACGCTAACGGACGTCACCTCCTGGAGGAAGTACCACCAGAATGTGCCGCCGGCGCTGAAGGCATGTGCTCGAGAGGCGCGGTCATAGAACCGGGCGACACTTCGTTTGGCGAGCGTTTTGTCGTGTTGAGAACCCCACCACCATGTCCCGCCAAGATCATCGTTTCCGTACCCCAACTCAGTCACGCCGATTCGCGAGCGAGGGGCGAGTCGGCGAAGTGTTCGCACGACGCGGTTGTAAGCGGTTCCCATCGGGTGGTCTTCCGGATAGAGGGACAAACCGAGAACATCGATGTCCGAGAGCGTCGCTTTGTCGAATCGAGTGAGCCAACGAAACACGGAGTCATCTTCGGTATCTTCCCCGAGGTTCCACAATACGGTAAGTACACGTGGTTTATCGGGGGCGAGCAGTTTCGTTCGATGGGTTGCGTAGGCAACCTTTTTCTCTACGTCGGGGCCGAGCCAATTTCCGTTTACTTCGTTGCCCACCTCCCACGCATCCACGAGGGGGAGTGCCGCCAGCACTGAATTGACCCGCTCCTTCCACCCTTCGAGGTCGAGGACCTTCATCTCCGATGAGTCGAGTATTTGACCGAGTACCCGCATGTTCAAGGTGTGGGCACGATCAATGATCGGTCGGTACGAATCTAGCGGTTGTTCTCGATCGAGCACGATCCGGATCCATCCGCCCCTTCCGACGGCTTGCCGCGTGGTTGCCCATTGCTCTGCAGTCACGTGGGATGAGTCGAAGGTGACGCCCTGCCATGCTTGCAGTGAATTTGGTGCGCGCTCATACATTTGCAGCTGTAGCTCGGTTGCGAGGTCGAAGATTCGCCAACTCTGGTTGGCACGCGCTGACCCGGTTGCGGCGTTGCGTCTGCGGATGAGGTTCACGAGCGTTGACGGGAGCTTGCGCGTTTTCCCGAAGTCCGTTTGCTGCGCCAGCAAATCAGCGCAGGCCTGGTCGGCGAGCGTGTCCTCGAATACGAATGCTGACATCACAGGAAGGTCGAGCAACACCATCGAGTAACCGCGCGCAGATGGCCACGAAAAGCTGAGTGTCTGTCCTGCTGTCCCCGAGCCGCGGACGGTGAAGGCCCCGGCGTCGCAATTCAAGGGGCTGAGGGCAACGACATCAAGAGTGGAGGAGATCAACAACGCGTCGTTCAATCCGCGGTCCTCGCTGCCATTGCGTTGGATGGTTCGGAACTGTTCACAGCTCATTGTTGTGCCGTCACGGTTGTGCACGACGAAACGATTTTCCCTTCGAACCTGGGAGCTAGAGGGAACCGGTAGCGACACAATCGTTGCGGTACCGAGGAAAAGTGCAGCTGCGAATTTCCTTCGGATCTGCGGCATTCTACGAGCTTGCTACGGATGCCCCCGTAGCGGGTGGAGCACCCGGCGCCGGAGTGTCAGCGGTGCGGGCCGTCTTCGCCCATCCGTTGCGCTTCGTGGCAATGCGTCCTAGTGCCCGTAGCCCGGAGATCAACCAAAAGTACACATACAAATTGAAAATGTGCGTGTCGATCAGGATCCGCCAGAACTTCCGGTCAGGCGTCCGTAACCAGTAGAGATACGCGTAGATCCACGCGAGGGAGAAGCCAAACACGTAACCGAACAGGGATCGCCACCACGCACCCAGAATCCAACCGGGTTCGCCAGCCAGCATTGCTTTGATGACAAGACCGATTGTGATCGCGCCTAACGACAATGTGAGCATGGACATCAGCACCATGACGATCGCCCCGAGGAGGTGATAGCAAAGGTCAATGATCACGCGCACCGGTAGCGGCGACCGGAGAATGTTTGGGATGCAATTCCAGCACTGCAACTGGCCCTGAAACCAACGGGTTCGTTGCCGTAGCAATCGCTTGAAATCGGTCACCGCCTGCTGGTTTACGAAGGCAGTTGGACAAAACGTGTTGTGCCAACCCTTGGAGAGCATGTTGATTCCCAGCTCAAGGTCTTCGGTGAGATAGTCCGACCACGGCTCATCGCCGAGCGACATCAGCGTCGTAAGGCGAGTGAACTGTCCGTTTCCCCCAAGGCCCGCCGAACCGACGCGATTTCGGGCCTTTTGGAACATCTCCGTGAACACGACGAATTCGATGTCTTGCATCCGGGCAAGAAAGTTGTCGTCGCGGTTGTACATTCGAACGCCTATTTGGCAGGCGCCGACCTTTGGATCGCGAAAGAAGGGTGCAACTTCGGCGAGGGTCTGCGGGTCGGGGCGACCGTCAGCATCGACCACGCCGACGATCACGTCGTCGAGTCGCCGACCATCAAGTAGCTCCGAATCAAGGAGGTACTGGAAGGCGTTGTTCAGAGCGGCGCCTTTTCCCTTGCGACAATTCGGAGCGACTCGCTGGAGTAACCACACATTTGGGTTCGCTTCTGCGCGCTGCTTTACGATCTCACCTGTTCGATCCTCGGATCCGTCGTCGATGACGAGGACAGCACGGTCGGGCCCGGGGAGCGAGGTCAAACGATCGAGGGTCTTCGCAATGACTTCTTCTTCATTCAGACAGGGGACCATGAAGACGTAGAACAGGTCTTCGTCGGCGGGAAGTGGTTGGGGAAGGCGTTTGCGGCCCTGCGCAGTGATGTAGGCACCGTAAAGACTCGCGATGGTTACAAGACTGAGCGAGACAACGTTGAGGAACGAGACGAACTTCATGGCTGAAGTCGAGGATCGTTCAGACGGCTCGCATCAGCGGAACCACGTTCGTTTTTGGTGCCTCCGCTACTTCGTCGTAGCGTAGCGATGACTGGTCAGTGTCCACGGCATCGGTATCGACTGAAACCTGGTTCGGGTGAAGTGCTTGGGAAAGAAACGCCGCGATCAGCTCACGGTTCTCTCCACGAGGGACCGCAACAGCTTCGGCTGCCAAATTCGTTGTGCTGCTCGACCGCGAAGGCGCTGGCGACGTCGTGGCGGTGGACTGCCGCCTCGGTCGGCCGGACCACGGTCGTTGTGAACTCCTTCGCTCCACGTTGGGCCAGGTGGCCGGCACGGAGGGGGTCGACGCGGCCGGCGCGGTTCGTTCGGCTGCGAAGGACGAAGAGCGCTGCGGGCCAAGGCCGGCAAGAAGAACGGAGCCCCGGGGTCCGGTGTTCGCTCGGCCTGTGCTTTGAACCGCCGTGGGTTCCGCGGTCTTGGATGCATTCGCTTGGTGGGCCAAAAGCTGGACCGCCTCGGTGAGTTCCCTAATGGCGTCTTGTAGCGCCGACGGTGCTGACTCGACGCGAGACTGCGCGACGGGCGCAGCGACCGCGCTGGTTGCATTTTCGAGTGCGCGGCGGCTTTGATCTTCGAGTCGTTCTTCGAGGCGTCGGACATCTTCGGCGACGGCGCGTAGGAACGAGCGAACTTCGGTGCGGTCGTAGCCCCGCATCGTAGGCACGAATTCTTTGATTTCTATGTCGTCGGGAGCAAAGGTCATGGAAGGGAACGTGTTCGGAGGCCTTAGTAGTTTCGGCCACTAATAGTGATTACTTGAGCCGATTTCTAGCTTTCCGTGGGTTTTATGGTTTGGACGACCGTGCCTTTGTCACCTTTAGATCGGTCGGCTTCGGCGCTGTCGGTCCAAGTGCTCTTGGCGGCAATGTTGGCCCCCGACGTTCGGGGCGAGATTGCGACGCCAGCGCGAGTCGCTTCGGAACTGACGTGGGCGCTCTGGACGGCGACGTCGTCGCCGCACGTGTCGTTGGTGTGGCCCGTGTCGTTGGTGTGGCACTCGGTGACTTCGGTGACATCGTCGATGATGACTGCGTGGTTGGCGTGGTCGCGTCGGGCACCAGCGTCCCATCCGTCGTGGGGGGCGGTCTGGCCGCCAGCAGGTCGCTGATGTCGGCCGGCGGAGGTGGGACAACCGGTACCGGGACAGCGATGAGCGCGACACCGGTCGAACTTGGTGCAGGGAGTGTCGTGGTGGTGGTGGTGGTCGTCGTGGTGGTTGTGGTGCTGGTTGTCGGGGTGGTTGTGGTGGTCGTCGTTGTGGTGGTGGTTGTGGTGGTGGTGGTTGTAGTGGTCGGTGGGTTGTTCGGACCGCCGACGGCTTCGTTCATCACCGAGTTCGGACCGACGTAGGTATACCCGGCGGCGCGTACGCCATCCACGATGGTTGCGAGATCACGAAGGCCCTGCGGCGCGGATGCGAGGTAGGGGTGCCAGAATGCGCTCGCAAATCCGTCTCGAACGACTGCTGCTGCTTCGGCGCTCGCCACGATGTTCGCAGGGGTGCGTGCCGGGTGCTGATTGTAGGCCTCGGTCTGATTTCCGATGTTCTCGGGAAGCACTACCTGGTCGTACACGTCGCGAACGACATACGGGAAGAACTGCCCGAACGGCTGGTCCAAACGACGGGGTGCGTTTGTAAGCGTGCCGCTGAAATACATTCCTCGCTCAAGGCGCGCGCTGAAGTGACTTCCAATCGACGCATACGTTGCCGGGGTCGCCGCATAGTGCGGGGTTGTCCATATTGCTGGTCGAGGAAGGCCGGCCTTTGCGATCTCGGCCAGCCCCTGATCGAGAAGGAGATCGGCTCGGGTCTGGTCCAGACCGGCAATCTCGCCATCGAGTACCACCGAATTGTTCGCGTCGACGTGTGCGCGAAAAAACTCGAAGTCGTTGCCGGTGATCCCGTCATAAGGATTTGCTGTCGTGCCTGACTGATGTGTTGAGCCATGCATGATTAGCTCTCCGCCGTTGGCCAGAGCGTATTGGATCGCACGAACGACCCCCGGTGCTTCCGAAATTCCTGTACGTACTGGGTTTGCTCCATGGTTGGACACGTCCGGGTTCACATAGAACGGAATGACGTGGATTCCAAACGGAATGCTGCGTGCCTTCAAAACGTCGACGCTGGCGATGATCTCTGACGGCACCGCTGCAGCACTCACGTCCTCAAAGCGAATCATCGCCCGATGCCGGTTGGGGGCAATCGTTGCATAGTGGTCAAAGAGAAGGTCCGCGAGAATGAGGTAGCGATCGGACTCTGATACGTACGCATATGGTAATTCCGCTATGTACCGAAGGTTCCCGGAGCGCAGCGCCCAAGGAGTGGATCCTGTGGTGCTCGACGCCGTGGCAACCACCTCGGCGGTGGTCGCGTTCGTGAGCAGAAGCGGAAGGCCGAAATTTGCGGCTTCGCGGGTGAGCGTTCTGCCCTTGTAGGTCACCGTATCGAATGCTTGTGTCGTGGAGTACTTGCTCCAGGTGAAACCGAATCTCTCAGAGAACGTTGGTCCGCGCGCATCCTGGCGTTGGGTTAGATCCCAAATGTTGGTCCCCATCCAAAGAACCGGGATGCCAGAGTCAAGAACATCGTCGAGGAAGGACGTCGCCAACGCGGTCGACCGGTATGAGGAACCGACGTAGATGATCGAGGCAAACGAGTCGGCCAGTCCGGGTGTGTACGAGTCAGCGTCGGTCGCAGTCCATTTGCTGAAGTGGCCGACAAGGTTTGCGGTCATCACCGCATTCGACTCAGTCCATACAGGGAAGGCCGGATCCGTTTCGAACACGATCAGCGTCCCGGCGCGTATCGGGGTAGGAGCGCCGGTCGCCAGGTGCACGCGCAACTGAACGGTCACGAGCACAACGATGGCCGCGAAAACGGGCGCGAAACGCCGCGACCTCTCGCTGTAGGCGGGCATGGCCTAGGAGTGGGGCCCGGTCTCGGTCCGCCGTGGTGGACGAGCAACGCGAGGCGCCCGCACATCCACCTTCCCCCTCATAAGCATGGCACTCACCGCGACGACGACCATCGAGAGAAGCCAGACCAGGAGAAGAGCTTGAAATGACCAGAGCACGATTCGCAGAAGCATCATGGTCTTTGAGGACTTCGCGATCGCAAATGCATTCAATGGCGCCGCGGCAGCAATTGAAAATTTCCACCCACCAATTCGATACATGTGATCTCAGTTCTCCTCTTGAAGTGATGTCATCGGCAAGAGTCGTCGAAAACTTGAGAAAAAAACTGGGTCCAACGACCTAGGGTGCGCTCCGTAGGGTACCCAGTGGCACTCCCTGTCGCTCCAAGAGTTCGGCGAGTTCGGCCAAGGGAAGTCCGATGACGTTCGATACACTGCCGTTGAGCCGCCGAATGAACACGGCTGCTCGTCCCTGAAGACCGTAGCCGCCAGCCTTATCGAGGCCCTCACCGGTGCCGACGTACCAGTGCACCTCGTCATCGCTGAGCTCCGCGAACTCAACCTCGGTCGATACGACGGTGTGAAGCGAGCGACCGGCAAACCACACAGCGACACCGGTCAGCGCCAGATGGGTGCGGCCCGACAGCAATCGCAGCATTGTGATGGCGTCGGCGGCGTCGGTGGGCTTTTCGAGAACCCGCCCATCGATCGCAACGGTCGTGTCGGCAGCGATGACGACGGCCGAATCATCATTCACGAACGACGCGACATGGGCCGCCTTTGCGTTGCATAGTCGCGCCACGTAGACATCGGGGTCTTCGTCGTCGAGTCGAGTTTCGTCAATGTTGGCGGGGATCACCTCGAACGCGAGATCGAGGCCCGATAAAAACTCTCGGCGTCGAGGAGAACCCGACGCCAGGACAATTCGCGGCACGCTACCCACCGTCGGTCGCGACAAGTTCCGACTCCGCCGAAGGAGGTGTGGCGTCGTCGAGGTTGTCGAGATATCCGTAGGGAAGACTGACCTTGCGCGGCCCATTCGTATGTCCTCGTGCAATACGTCGATTCTCGGCCGGCAACTCGAGCGTGGGATCCAACGTCGCAAGAAGGTCGTCGAGATGGTTCAGCGACTCGACGAGACCAAGTTCGCGTCGGATCGACGGTCCGACCGGATAGCCGGCGAGGTACCAACTTGCGTGTTTCCGAAAGTCCCGAATTCCCTTGTCGTATGCGTTGTAACTGTCGAAATGCCCGACGAGCATCGTTGCGTGTTCTCGCATCGCTGTCACAACTTCTCCGAGGCGAGGACTCGGTGCCGGTTCTTTCCCCGCAAAGACATTGGCAAGATCCCCGAACAGCCACGGTTTCCCCAGACAACCCCGTCCGACCACGACGCCATCGCAACCGGTCTCATCCATCATCTTGAGAGCGTCGCTCGCCTCCCAGATGTCGCCATTTCCAAGGACCGGAATCGATTGTACGTGTGCTTTTAATTCAGCGATTGCGTTCCAGTCAGCTGATCCGGAATAGAGCTGCTCGGCTGTCCGTGCGTGGAGTGCGACTGCCTTTACGCCCTCTTCCTCACCGATACGGCCGGCATCGAGAAAGGTGAGGAGGTCGTCGTTGAGGCCTTTGCGGAACTTGATCGTAACGGGAACTCTGCCCCCCGACTCATCGTGTGCCGCGGCTACCGCGGCCCGGACAATGGACCGGAAGAGATTCTTCTTCAGGGGGACGGCAGCACCCCCGCCGTTGCGAGTCACCTTCGGTGCCGGGCAGCCAAAGTTCATGTCGATGTGGTCGACCGTTCCTTCGCCGACGAGCATACGAACCGCCTCACCGAGTGACTCCGGTTCGGTGCCGTACAGCTGGATGCTTCGCGGCGTTTCGTCGGGGCCGAAATGCATCATCCGCATCGTCCGACGGCCGCCGCCGATGATCGCTCGAGCCATGACCATTTCGCTTACATACAGGCCTGCGCCGTACCGACGACACATCGAACGAAACGGCGCGTTCGTCACCCCGGCCATGGGGGCGAGGACAACTGGTGGATCGACTCTGATGCTGCCGATGTCGATGCCTGGGACCACGGGCTTCATTTGGCCATTCTATGGGTTCGAGCCGCGACGCTAGGCGTAGCTCTCGATCGGTGGACACGAGCATACGACGTTGCGGTCTCCAAAGGCCCCGTCGATCCGGCTGACCGGAGCCCAGTATTTGTTTTGCCGCAGCGAAGGAAGCGGGTACGCGGCGCGTTCGCGGCCGTACGGGCGTGACCAGGCGTCGCTCGTTACGTCTTCGGCGGTATGGGGCGCATTGGCCAACGGATTATCTTCGACGGTCCACCCATTGGTTCCAATCTCATCGATCTCCGCTCGAATGGCAATCATGGCGTCGCAAAATCGGTCGATTTCGGCGAGGGACTCGCTCTCGGTCGGTTCGATCATGAGAGTCCCGGCGACCGGGAAACTCATGGTCGGCGCATGGAATCCATAGTCGATGAGGCGTTTCGCCACATCATCAACACTTACGCCAGTGGCTGCGGTGACCGGGCGAATGTCCACGATGCATTCGTGGGCAACGCGACCGTTTCTTCCTTGGTAGAGGACCGGGAAATGGGGGTCGAGCCGATGGGCGATGTAGTTGGCGCTGAGGATCGCCATCTCGGTGGCCGATCGGAGACCGTCAGGACCCATCATTGTGATGTACATCCATGGAATCGGGAGAATACCAGCCGATCCGTAGGGTGCACTAGTAAGCGAACCTACGACTGAGTTAGCGTAACTGCCAAGAGCAGAACTGGTGCCGGTGATCGAGGGATGACCCGGAAGGAAGGGTGCCAAGTGCTCGCGCACGCATACCGGCCCGACGCCCGGTCCACCTCCGCCATGGGGAATACAGAACGTCTTGTGGAGGTTGAGGTGGCTTACGTCGGCTCCGAACTGGCCCGGCTTGGCGACCCCTACTAGGGCATTGAAGTTTGCACCATCGAGATAGACCTGGCCACCCGCATCATGTACCAGATCGCAGATTTCGACAATTGATTCTTCAAAGACACCGTGCGTCGAGGGATAGGTAATCATCAGTGCACACATGTTTTCTCGATGATCCGAAATCTTCGCCCGCAGATCGGCCGTGTCGACGTTGCCGTTGTCGTCACAACCAATGACTACGACCTTCATTCCGCACATCGCCGCGCTGGCGGCGTTCGTCCCGTGGGCGGAACTTGGAATGAGGCAGACATTTCGGTGGGCATCGCCACGCGACCGGTGGTATGCGCGGATCGCCAAGAGCCCCGCGAACTCACCTTGCGAACCAGCATTTGGCTGGAGTGAAACTGCGTCGTAGCCCGTGATCTCGACCAGCATTGCCTCAAGTTCTTGAATCATCTGCAGATAGCCCGAAGCTTGGTCTCGGGGGGCAAATGGGTGGATGCCACCGAACTCCGGCCATGTAACGGGGATCATCTCCGACGTTGCGTTGAGCTTCATCGTGCATGAACCGAGGGGAATCATTGTTCGGTCGAGCGCAAGATCTTTGTCGGCGAGCCGGCGGAGGTAACGAAGCATTTCTGTTTCTGAGTGGTAACTCGAGAACACCGGGTGAGTCATGAACGGCGAGGTACGGGCCAGGGCCGGTAGAACACCGCTGCTCTTCGAGTCGATCAGGACGTCGATTCCGAAGGCTTTTGCGACGGCGAGAAGGTGATCGTCGGAAGTCGTTTCGTCAATGGTTATGCCCACGGTGGCGTCGTCAATACGGCGAACATTCACCCCGTTCTCAAGTGCTCGCTCGATGACCACTGTTGCGTTCGATGTATGCACACTTATGGTATCGAACCAAGAATCGTTCACGAGTTGGTAGCCGCTCCCTCGTAGGGTTGCAGCGAGGCGATCGGTAGTTCCGAGCACCCGATTCGCTATTCTGCGAAGACCGTCAGGGCCATGCCAACATGCGTACATACCAGCCATAACGGCGAGGAGTACCTGTGCCGTACAGATATTGCTCGTCGCCTTCTCTCGGCGGATGTGCTGTTCGCGTGTCTGGAGCGCAAGTCGCATTGCCTTGCGGCCCTTGGTGTCGACACTTACTCCAACAAGGCGCCCGGGGATCGCTCGTTTGTGAGCATCGCGCACGGCCAAGAAACCGGCATGTGGGCCGCCGAATCCAAGGGGTACCCCGAATCGCTGCGCGCTCCCCACGACCATGTCGACGCCGAAGCTACCTGGAGGTTCAACGACGGCGCACGCCAACAGATCGGTCGCTGCACACACAAGTCCACCTGCAGCCTGTATCGATGCAACCGTAGCGCGATGGTCGTGGAGCGCCCCGGTCGACCCCGGAAATGCGATCACCGCACCGAAGGTCCCTCTGGCGGCTTCATCGCCGAACGTGTGGGCGTCGCACAGAACGACTTCGAACCCAAGGGGTTCTGCCCGGGTACCGATGACGTCAATTACCTGTGGGTGGCAGTTGCGATCCACCAAGAAGCGCTGGCTCGTCGACCTCGACTGTCGGTGGGCCAGAGCCATAGCTTCGGCTGCAGCCGAAGCCTCATCGAGCAGTGAAGCGCTCGCCAAATCCATTCCCGTGAGGTCAGCGACCATCGTTTGGAAGTTCAAGAGCGCCTCTAAGCGACCCTGACTGATCTCGGGTTGATAGGGCGTGTACGCCGTGTACCAGGCTGGATTCTCCAGGATATTTCTCAGAATGACCGGAGGTGTGACCGTGTTTGTGTAGCCCAGTCCAATCATCGATGTCGTCACGCGGTTCTTCGATGCTCGCTCTCGAAGGAGGGCGAGTGCGTCAGGCTCGGTGTAGCTCGACGACAGCGTGAGCGGTTCGCGGAGCCGAATCGCCGCCGGAACAACCTCGGCAATGAGTTGCTCCATGTCGTGCAGGCCAAGGTCGGCAAGCATTTTGCGGGTTTCATCGGTTTTCGGGCCGATATGACGCTGCGCGAACGCTTCCCCTGACCCGCTTGGGGGAACCGACCTGAAACTCGACAGAGAACGTGACATGGGCGTGGCCTTCCGTTTTTGGCCGCAGTCATCAGGTCGACTATTGACCGGATTGATGCGAACTACCTGGATTGGCCCCCGCTGTCTTGTTACCTGAGAGTTTCCCCGACGTCGACGCAAGGCCAACTTCAGGTTCCACCTTCGGTGTACCCGCCGTGGATTGGCGGTTCCTCTCCAGCGTTCCCGCTGAGACATTCATCTCAATCACCCAAGCGGTAGGGGAGCCTGAGAGTTTCCGGGGTGGTTGCTCCTTCGGCGGCCGACGCCAGATGGCGCACGACGCTCTCCCGCTTGTGTCGTTGCGGTGCCACTCATCGTAGGACCAGCGACACGGTTTGGCCATGGCTCGCCGGCGTTTTCGGGAGTATTCACAAATTTGACGTGCCCACGGACATTTGGTGAGCATTTGGTGAGCACTTTGTGAGCACTTTGTGAGCGAATCCATGCACCGAGCGAATTCTGTGTGAAGTGATCGATTTCACCTCTTTCGCACATTTCGGGCTGTCATACTTATTTTCATGATTGATATGAGTGGCATGACGGATGCCGACTCACCCGAACCTGTGTCCACGGAGTCACGATTGCGGTCCTTTCTTTCCGAGGCCCACGATGTCGTCGTGGTCGTCGACCGCGAGGGTAGGGTTGAGTTTGTCAGTGAATCCGTTCACGGACTTCTGGGCTACCCGGCGCAACACCTTCAGGGGACCCGCGTGGCGCGACTACTTCATCCTGAGGAGCGACCGAGCCTTTTTGCTGCGCTGGCGAGCCTCGGTTCCGCAGAATTACCGCGCAAGGCGGCGCGCGTCGCTCGGCTGCTCCACTGCAATGGTTCCTGGACGGAAGTCGAATTGCTTGGTGTTCGTGAACCGAGTGAGTCGGGCAGCGTGATTGTCGGTCTTCGAGCCTTGAGCGATCGACGTGTTCCTGATCGGGTGATTGCCGCCGACGACGTCTTGTTCCGACGACTGGCGACCATCTCGGGAGATCTGACGGTAATGGTCGATGCCGAATTCGTGCCTGTGTACGTCAGCGCGTCCATCACGAGCATGCTTGGTCGAACCGTCGAATCGGTGCGCCACCATGCTATTTCGGAGTTGTTCTCCCACGCCGACCGCGATGCCGTCGTTCACGCGCTCCGCGATGCAATCGATCGTCCCGGTGTTGCTTCCCGGCTCGAGGTTCGCGCCCGCTCCTTCGACGACAGCGCGCGATGGGTTGACCTTACGATCGTCAATCTGCTTGAAGACATGATGGTGCGCGGGATCGTTCTCCACGCCCGTGACATTCACGAACGCCGCTGCGTCGAAGAAGAACTCCGGTTCCGGGCGCATCACGATCCGCTCACTGGCCTTCCCAATCGTTACTGCTTCGTCGAGATGCTTACGTCCAGCCCGGCGCGGGATCAACTTGACCGAAGTACCGCCGTGATCTTCTGTGACCTGGATAAATTCAAAGCGATCAACGATGAGCACGGGCATCTCGTTGGCGATGAGATCCTCCGCGAAACGGCACGGCGACTCCGCACTGCGGTCCGGCCCGACGATCTCATTGCGCGCATTGGCGGCGATGAGTTTTGTGTGGTGTGCGAAGGCTTGAGCAGCGTCCGCGAGGCGCTTGAAATTGCCGAGCGTATCCGAAGCGCAGTTGTCGCACCGACCTCCATCGGCGGCAACGAATTGGTCGTTGGGGTGAGCATCGGTGTGGCTTGGTCTGAGGGAACGCCGGTCGACGGCGAGACTCTCCTTCGCGTCGCCGACCGGGCGATGTACGTCGCCAAGACCTCGGGGCGTAACAAGGTTCAGCTCGCTGCTGCTTGATCGCGTGGTCGCCAGACCTCGTTTCACCTACGATCGTGCCCATGTCAGCGTCGAAGTGGCGGTTCGCACTCACCGAGAAGCTGTTGCACAACGCAATGGGTCCCGAACTTGTAACGAAGCGATTGGTGCTTCGGCCGTTGCGTCCGATGGATGCTTTTGCGTGGCAAGAGGTACGGTTGCGCTGCTCTTCCTGGTTGCTTCCATGGGAGCCACAGCGGCCCCCGAGTGGCGCGAACCCCGAGACATCTCGTTCCGCTTTCGAAGCGCGTTGCGAGCAACGTGACCGAGAACGTGCAATGGGAACATCCTACGGATTTGCAATCTTCGAGGGCAACCGCTTTATCGGGGAATGCAACGTCAACAACGTGCAACGCGGCGCAATGCAGGGCGCATACGTGGGTTACTGGATCGACGAATCTCGTGCTGGCAACGGGTTCATGGGGGAGAGCGTTGCCGCCGTGTTCCGATTCGCCTTTGAAGATCTCGGCCTGCATCGACTCCAGGTGTCCATAATCCCGCGGAACACGGCATCACGTGGCGTCGTGGACAAATTGGGCCTTCGATCGGAGGGGATTGCGGAGCGCTACATCGAGATAAACGGGAGCTGGGAAGACCACATCCGTTATGCGATTACTGCTGAAGAATGGACTGAGCGCCGAGACGAGTTCCTCAGCCGATATTTTGTGCCGGAGCCCTAGGGCCCCGAACGAAAGATCGTAGGTGTGCATGGAAATGCACCTCTCAGTCAGCCGCTGAGGTCCAAGCTCCGTACATGGCGATGAGGCTCATTCCGCCGAAGGAGAGAAACTCCACTACGGCCTGGGCAGAACCGGCGAAGTTCGAGTCGTCGGCTCCGAGTGCGTTCATGAGCTTGGCGACCCCCAGCAACAGGGTCGCACTCGCTGCGGCGAGCACGATTCCACAAACCCTTCCGGTCAGTCGAGCGATTGACTCCACCTTGCCCAACGAGGCGAACTTTCCAAGGATTACAAGCGATATCGACAAGATGAGAAGGACACCCTGCTCCGGTCCCAGATTGTTGGCGGCATCGACCAAGCGGTCACCGAAGCTCGTGATTTCGGTCGAGGCCTTCACGGTGGCGACCACTGCGACAACAAGGCGGAGGACGGCGAGTGCAGCGAGTCCGAGGCCGGAGGTGAGGAACAGTCGGACGAGAGCCTTCGCAGATCCGCTCGACTCCGCTGAAAGCCGCACCTGGCCATCTCGCGTTCGGATCGCGGTCGTGTCGGCCGCCGAGTCCGGTTGGTGAGACATGGCGACGCCGGTGTACACGGGTGATTCCGGCCCAACTGCGGCCGCGGCCGCAGATTCGTCGGCCAATCGGAGGTCGAGCTTGCTCGTTGCGAGTGCGTTTGGGTCGATGTCGTCCCAGAACTCTTCGTCGTCGACGTTGAACTCCGATGCCTCCGACGTCGGAAGGTCACCAACGCTGGTGGCGAGTTGTTGGTCGTGGGGCGCCGATGATCCGATGGCCGCCCGTTTTGGCGAAGCGGGTTGGGGAGATCGCTTCTTCGATTTCGTTGGTGGCGTTGTTCGACCGACCGTTTTGTGTTTGCTGCGACGGACATAGGGCGGCAGTTCCTGATCGAGTTCTTCAGCGAGATCGAGGTCGATGCTGCGATCAAGTTCGTCGTATGCCGCTGGCACCAGCGACTGTTTCAACGCTCGAGGCACGCTGCGCCTGTCGAACTCGGGAGCCATGATCTCGGCCGGTGTTTCCTGAATTGTGTCAACGAAATCGTCGTCGAGAGACCGAATGACGGGGTCGTCTTTCCAGTCGATTGGCTCGTCGTCCCAACCGGTCCCCATAACCGAATCGGACGCATCGACCCCCGGGGTCTCCGGGGTCTCCGCGAATTCGGGTTCGTCGTGTGCGGGTTCGTGTGCGGGTTCGTCGTGTGTGGGTTCGTCGTGTGTGGGTTCGCCGTATGTGGGTTCGTCGTGTGCCTCAGGGGCTTGTACCCACGAGATTGGTTCTGTCTGCACCGACGGGCGCGACGCGTGAGCCGGCGATTCGTGGAGGGCCGCAATTCCTTCGAAAGCGGATGCGGGAACCGCTGCAGCGATCGCCGCGGCGGCGTGCGATTCGCTGGTTTCTTCGTGGGCCGGTTCGGGAGCGATTTCGTGGGCCGGTTCGGGGAGTATTTCGTGGGCCGGTTCGGGAGCGATTTCGTGGGCCGGTTCAGGCGTTGTCTCGTGCGGTAGGTCGGACTGCTCGGCGACTATTTCGGAGGCCAGTTCCGGTCGTTGCCGATACACGGGTTCGGGGATCGCTTCGGCGATTGGCTGGTAGGCCGGTTGGGTGAGGAACGAGGGCGGTTTCGGTGTGGGTTCGACCACGTGTTGCGCGAATGGCGCACCGACGGGTTCGGGCTCGTCCCACGTGATGCCTCGGTCGATGCCTCGGTCGACGCCACGGTCCGGGGCCCACTTTCGGGCGATATCGGCGGTGACATCTGCGAACTCCACCTGGTCCGATTCCAACCAGGCATCGACGGCCGCCGATCTTGGGGCGGCGGCTGGTCTAATGCTGACCCGACGTGACGGATCATCCCATTCGTCGTTCCAACCATCGTCGGCCCAGGCGTCGGACGACCACGGGTCATCGACAGCCGACTGACGTGGGCTGAACATTTCGCCGGTGGATCGTCGCTCACGACGGCGCGGCGCAGAATCCAACGGAGCTTGTTCTGGCGTCTGCTCGCGAGCGGCGCGGCGAAACAGGCCGCGTCTCGCCCCAGAATCACGTTCAGCCATAACGCAAGAGCCTACGACCTGAAAGAGGGTAGGTGGGTGAAGCTCTGAATCGGTCACGCAAAGTGATTCTTTGTGGTGCGAGCGAGCCCTACGAAAGTGTCACACCGGTCAGACACCATACGTACATGGGAAACTGTGTGGCCTTTGAGACATCAGCTGAGACATCACCTGAGACATCACCTGAGAGATCGGCTGAGACATCACCCGACGTTTCACCGAAGAAGTCACTTGAGGCATCGTCGTTTCTTTGCTTTGCCGACATCGCGAACGAGGTGGGGCGTGCTGCTGGCCGGTTGGGGCTTCAGGTCCCGTCGTTTCGGAGTCCGCCGCTCCGCTCCGATGTGGATCGGTCCATTCGGTGGTCAAAAGACGGGCGAGCGACCGTTGCGGTCCGTGTGCGGGGTCGCAACGCTCTGGCGGTGGAGCGAGATGTCGTCGAGGGAGTCCTCCAGTCAAATCACCTCGTCGGGGAGGCTCGCAACGACCTACGTCTCGAACTTCTGGCCCGACTGGGAGGCGCGAGGTCGCGACGCCACGAACCTGCGGCATGAAAAATGGTTCCGGAAATGACCAAAGAACCTTGGTGAGACCTCTAGCGTTGGCGTCGAAGGAAGCCCGGGTGGCGAAATGGCAGACGCAGGGCGCTTAAACCGCCCAGGTCGCAAGACCGTGCGGGTTCGAGTCCCGCCCCGGGCACCGTCATGCGCTGATGGTGCCTTTCGCACGGTACCAGGCGCTCTCGGCTTCACCCAGAGCGGACGACGCCGGGTCGTCCTTGCGGTACTCGTTGTTGAGTGGTCGCCAGTCGGCCGTCGAGTTGAGTTCGGCCAGCACTCCGAGCATGCCCCAGTAGTCCGGTCACGAAGGAAGAAGTCGCTTGTGTCGAGAGCTTGTTCCGAATTACGGAGTACTCGCCCTCGAAGGTGAAGGTTGTCCCTCATCACTCGGGCCAGCCATTCGGTGGTCACCGTAAACGGCGATGTTTCGAAAAGTCGGCCAGCCCCACGTTGAGGTCGGCTATCGCGCCGATCATCGAACGCAGACGCGCGGCGTCGGAGCGGGGAAGTCCGAGAAGTTCCGCCATGACTGCGATGGGCGGCGGCCTGGCCAGGGCCTCAACGAGGTCGACCTCTTCTCCGGCTTCGAGCCGCGCGGCCACGTTGGCGAGAAGTTGCTCGGCAATCGCACCGATGGTCGGTTGCCACCCGGCAACGGCGGCGGGAGTGAAGGCACCCGCAACGAGCTTTCGAACACGGTTGTGGGCTGATCCTTCGAGAAAGAGCAGACTTTCAGCGAGGAGTTTCAGAGCACGATTCTCGTGCCAGCGCTCACCGAGCAGCGGTCGCAATGATGCTGCGGGATCGCTGCGAATCGATTGGTTTCGCAGGGCCATTTTGGCAGTCGTCGTACCCAGTGAGAACCAGACCGAGGGTGGAAGGAACAGCGCGGCCCATTCCCTGTAGTTCGAGGCGGGTGTACGGGTCGGCAAGTCCGGCGGTGGTGAGTAGCTCCGCCACGACAAGGTCGGCAGCAACTGTGGACCCGGTGGCATCGGCTGTGGGCAGGGTTCATCATTCCCCTCATCGCTTGTGAGTTTGTGAAAGTTTTCACAAGCTCGCATTGCGAGTATGGACTTCCGCCAGAGGGACGTCAAGCAAGATCGTGCAAATCGCATACGTTGATTCGAGGTCCCTATGAAGACAGGCAACGCTGCACTCTGGCTGATTGATCGCCACGTCGAGCGCGGAAACGGCGACGCAATCGCAATTCGATGCCGACAGCGCGACGTGACCTATGGCGAATTGATGCGCTCAACGTGGCGGGTGCAAAACGCTCTTCGCCAACTCGGCGTGCGTTCGGGAGAACGAATACTTATTCTGGCCAACGATGGTCCAGACATGGTCTCCTGGATGCTCGGTTGTTTGCGTTCTGCTGTGGTGGCAGTACCGGTCCCCACCGACCTTGCTGGTGATCGTGTGGGGGACATTGCTCGGGAAACGGAGGCGTGCCTGCTCGTGGTCTCGGCTTCGTTTCGCTTCTTGATTGATGCCGCTGTCCGCCGGACACCACGCCTCTTTCAGGCGGTCATTGTCGATGGTCCGGGTCGTGTTGCGACGTCAACGATCGGTGGCCCGACCGTTGTCTCGTGGTCCGACTTCTCCGATGATTCGGAATCACCGAGTTGGGCTACCACGGAAGAGTCGCCGGCGCTTTGGTTCTGCAGGCACGATTCGACGGGAAGGCTCGTACGGGTCGCCAGCGATCATGGTCGAATGCAGTCGACGTATGAGAGATATGGGCGCGTCGTAGATCGGCTGTCGTCGGCTGATCGCGTGCTTGGCCTCGAAAAGTTGTACCTGCCCAGCGGACTTGTTTGGGCCTTCGGCGTTTCGTTGGGAGCCGGGGCGACGATGATACTTGAACCGGGTCGCTCAGCGTCGCCGCGAGGGGTTTGCGAATTGATCGCGAGCGAGGGGGCAACCGTCTTCTTTGCGGACTCCGAGACAGCCCTGCGAATGATCGAAGGTGATATCGACGCCGTTGCGCTGCGATCGATTCGCGCGACCGTTCTTGGTGACGAGGCTGACGGATCGGTGCTCGTTCAGCGATTCAGCGACCGCTTCGGGCACGTCGCAATCGGCACCGCCACCTGATCTGACACGAGTGCAGTGTGGCGACACGGTGGAGTTTCGAGCACGGTTGGTGCCCCCAGATCCCATTGTGGCCCCAGACTCCAGCCGTGCCGGCGGCCTCCACCGTGTCTGAGGACCGTGCGATCGCCATGCCATGCTTCTCGGATGAGTGATTCGAACGCGAGTACCCCGATACGGGTGTTCGATCAGCAGTACTACCGGAAGTTCTACAGCGGGCGCGCTGCGGTGCATTCGCGAGCGTCGGTCGCCCACCTCGCAGGTGCGGTCTTAGGCCTGTCGAAATGGTGGGGCCTGCCGATCCGATCGGTGCTCGATATCGGGGCGGGACCTGGGTATTGGCGGGACTGGTTCGCTACGAACCACCCGAAGGTCCGCTACGTCAGTACGGACATCAGTGAGTATGCGTGCAAGAAATATGCGCACATACAACAAGACATCAGCAGTTGGGCGCCATCGCAACCGTTCGATCTTGTCGTGTGTCAGGGAGTCCTTCAGTACCTCGACAACCGGGCAGCGTCTCGCGCGCTCGAAAATCTCAAGGCGGCCACAAGTCGGCTTCTGTATCTTGAAGTGCCGACGGTCGAGGACCGCCTGGCAACACTCGATCTTTCGCGATCGGATCTCGACGCATTCTGGAGACCTGCCGCATGGTACCGCTCAGCGTTGCGGCGGAGCTTTACCCAGATCGGTGCCGGACTGTGGAGTCGTCCTGGCCAACTGCTGCTGTACGAGATGGAGGGTGCGCCAACGCTTCGCCCACTTGCCCCGCCATCGAAGAAGGCGAAGGCTCGCTAGCTGTGTCCGGGTTCAAGTCAATTCCGATCGTTGACCTGGCACGTTGGACGTCGACTGACGACGAGCGGGAGCGGACCGAGTTCGCGCTCGAACTCGTCGAGCTATGTCCACCGGGTTGGTTTCATGTCGGGTTCGGGGGTGTAATGCGGGTCGGGAATAGGTCGCACGGCCGTGTGTAAGTCTTGAGGGGTGCCGTCTGCCTACGCGAAGAAGAAGCAAGAGCAGAAAGATCTCGCGGTTGACTTCGTTCGCGTTCGCATTGTTGAAGGAGACGATGAAAACGATGTCCGACCGGTACCACCTTCGAGGGCACTCAAGACGTATCGCTGCCCGGGGTGCGATCAGGAAATATGGGCGAAGACAAGCCATGTCGTTGTGGTTCCGCGCCATTCACCAGATCTGCGTCGTCATTGGCATCGGGCGTGCTGGTTGGCTCGGGATCGACGCCGCTGAGACTCGCCGAGCTCCATTCCCTAAGTTGACATAGAATCTGAACTACCCCTCGAGCGACGGGTCTTCGGCCACAAGTTCCGTAAGTGCATCTATGAATGCAGCAACCGTAAACGACAGCGCGGCATCGTCGTGAGCGGTCGACACCAACCAGGTGTGGTGATACTGAATGACGCGGTGGCGGCGAAGAACGAGCCCGAGGTTCTCGGCTGCGGCATCGCTTGACCGGCGATCGACCGCGTCGAACACCAACCAAAAGGCCGTGGGGAAACCTTCCACATGTAACGAGACACCGACCGTCGCGGCAGCGTCGACCAAAGCCGCCTGTAACCGTTCGCCGAAGGCCCGCGCCCCTTGGTGGAGTGTCCCGTCACGCATGGACTCGACAGTGGCGACGATCGCCGCCATCGCTGCGGAGTTCCCATTGTACGTGCCGGAGAGGCGAACACGATCGCTCGCCACGCCTTCAAACATTGCGGCCGTACCGACCACTGCGGCAACCGGCCATCCCGAGCCCAACGCTTTTGCATAGGTCGCAAGGTCAGGCGTGACGCCGAACAACGGAGCTGCGGTTCCCGGTCGCAAGCGAAAGCCGGTTACGACCTCATCAAAGATCAGCGCTGCCCCGTAGCGTCTTGTGATCGCTCGCAGCGCCTCGAGATACCCGGGTGCCGCAAGAACGCCGCCGAACAGATTTGACGCTTCGGTGATGACCGCTGCGACGTCGTGCCCATGCGTGGCGAAGGCCTCTTCTACCGCAGCCAGGTCGTTCCACGGAAGAAGCAGCGTGTGAGCACCGCTCGAAGGCACCTGGCCCGCAGTTGCTGCGACGGCGTGCTCGGGGTCGAGTCCGGCCATCAGCGAAACGTTGTCGATCCACCCGTGGTAAATCCCCTCGAACTGCATGACCAGCGACTTGCCGGTAGCTGCTCGCGCCAGACGAAAGGCTGACTGCACTGCTTCGGTTCCACTGCTGACAAAGCGAATCTGATCGGCCCACTCGATCACGGAAAGAGCGGCGGCGGCCGCCTCAACTTCTAACGTGGTTCCCGAGCCAAGTGTGAGGCCGTGGGCTGCGGCTGCCGCCACGGCGTCGTTCACAACACGCGGCGTGTGACCCAGGAAGGCCGGTCCGCGCCCCAGCATGTAGTCGATATGGCGGTTGCCCTCCACGTCGATGAGCCATGGACCGTCGCCGTGGGTGAAGACGACATCGGCGCCGACGAGTCGAGCGTTGGAGTGAACCCCCGCCGGGGTGAGCTTGGCCGCTCGGCCATGCCAAGCCGAGTTTGACTGCGCAGACGAGCCGGAAATGGAGGTTGTGGCCTGAACGGTTGTCATGGCCACGATTCTACCGAAGGCCTTGCGATGCGAGGTCCTCTGGAGCGGAAGGAAAGTAAAGGATCTAACTCCTTTCGAGAAGGAACGCGCTCGGTTCGAAGTCGATTGACCAGTCTGCGTAGACGCCGATCTGATCGCAGGCACTGCACAGCGCTCCGACAATCATCCAGGACACGTCCCCGGTCGAGGTCGTGCAGTACCCGACTGCTATATCGAAGATCTTCTTGCCGCACGGACACATCGCATCGCCGGTGTCGGCATCGGCCCAGTGTTCATCGCTATCGCCGATGTAGGCGTGCTGCTTGCAGGCCGTACAGGTGCGCATGGCGACGCCGTCTTCTTCGCTGCACTGCATCCAGAAGCTCGAACCACCGCAGGCGCACTGCGAATGGATGACACGGTCGGCCGGCTCCGCGTGTACGTCACCGAACTCGGCGACGTACGCGAAGAGCGCGTCAATATCCTTTTGGTCGGCCATTCTTCCGTTCCGCTAGAGCGACGCGGCGAAGGATTTGATCTCGCGAATTGTCGAAAGGTAGACGTCGGGCATGGCTTCGCGGAACAGGCAGTCCCCGGCATGGCAGGTGCCGTTGACCGTTCGACACACGGCGCTCACGCCGGCATCGGTGAGCTTGCGGTAGTACGCGATTCCTTCGTCGCGGAGCGGGTCCAACTGATTCACCGAAATGACGTGCGGCGGAAGCCCCGTCAGGTCGTCTGATGTTGCGTGGTACGGCCAGGCCAGAGGATTCTTCGAGTTCTCACCGGTGGGGTCGTAGACCGTAACCATTACCGCCATCTGGGTACACGCCAGGAAATAGTTGTCATTTTCGTAGAGCGACGTCAGGTTCGGGTCCCGTTCTGCGTACACCCCGGAAATGTATGGGCACTGGGCATAAACGCCGTCGATCTGATCGATCTTGCCCTCAGCCTTTGCCTTGAGGGTTGTGGCGAGGGTGAGGTTTCCTCCTCCAGATTCTCCTGACACGACGAGCTTCGATATTCCTAAGTTCGCTTTGTTATCGGTCACCCACTGCAAGGCGGCGGAACAGTCGTTAAGACCGGCTGGGAAGGGGTGCGGTCCAAGCTTTCCACCGCCGTTGCGGAACTCCACCCCGACAACAATCATTCCGGTCGCTGCAAGTTCGTCGCGCCAACGTACGTACCCTGCGCTCGCTGCTTCGAGGATCACCATTCCACCGCCGTGAAGGTGCAGGATTCCCGGCAGTGGCCCTTCGGCGTTTGTCGGCCGATGGATGAAGAGCGTTATGTCGTTGTTATCGGTGCCCCGGATGACCTCCACCGTTGATGTAACGCCAGCAACCGGGGGAAGACCGCCAACAAGGATGCCGCCGAGTTCGCCAAATCCTGCCTCGGACATGTTGCAGTACTCGTAGAGCGCGTCAAGCGGTGCCGTGTGGTCAAAGGGGAGCGGCTCCGGTACGACGTCGAGTCCGATCGGGGCCATTGCGGCGAGCATCCGAGGATCCGCACGAGGATCGTCCTTCAGCGTCATGTCCGGGTTGCCGAGTCGGCCGGGAAGAACAGGGGAGTTCGTAGCGGTCATGGTGAAGCCTCGCGTTCAGTAGAGGAATGGTGCACGAGCGGACTGGCATCATACGGTGAAGCATCAGAATTCGCCCATCCGGAGAGAGTGTGCGTCTGGTCGCTCTCCGGCGCGAGGGGGTAGTCCACACTCGGTCCGAACCGGGCCTCGTGTGGGGATTTGGCGCGGTTGTTCTACAGTCGACACCATGCCGTGGCCCCAGAAGTCCGACGTGACGCTGATGAACAAGTACCCGAGTGTTCACTATCTGCAAAAACGTGCTCGCTATCGCATCCCGAAGTTCTCATGGGAATACCTCGATTCGGGAACCGGGCTCGATGAGGCCGTGGAGCGGAACCTGGCCTCGATGCGGGCGGTGACCTTCACCCCAAAGTTCATGCAGGGCTTCATGGAGCCAAAAGTCGGAACCGAGCTGTTCGGAACGACATACTCGGCACCGTTCGGCGTGGCACCGATTGGTCTTACGGGGGGAATCTGGCCCGGTGCCGACAAGGCGTTGGCGACCATGGCGGCACGTCGACGCGTACCGCACGTTCTCAGCACGGTTGCTACGGAGAAGCCGGAAGTTCACGGTCCAATGGCCGGCGATATGGGCTGGTTCCAGTTGTACCCACCACGTGACCCGTCGATTCGAGACGACCTCATCGGGCGGGTTCGCGATAGCGGTTATAAGGTGCTTGTCGTAACGGCAGATATTCCGATGGCAAGCGCACGTGAACGACAAAAGCGTGCGCAACTCACCGTGCCACCGAAAATCGGTCCACTTCTGGTTGCGAGGTCAGCAGTTCGACCGGCCTGGTCGCTCGCCATTCTTCGCAATGGGGCACCACGCTTTCGTACTCTTGATGCGTACTCGTCAAGGGCGACGATGGCCAACACGGCAGGAGTTGTTGGAAGCTCGTTTGGCGGCACGCTCTCATGGGAATACCTCGCTGAGGTTCGAGAGCAATGGCGGGGTGCGCTTGTCGTGAAGGGATTGCTTCACCCCGATGACGCTTCGCGTGCGATCGACATTGGGGTCGATGGAATCTCGGTATCGAATCATGGTGGACGTCAACTCGACGGTACCCGGGGCTCGATCGATGCTCTTCCGGCGATGGTGGAACGGATCAATGGTCGTGTCAAGGTCCTTTTCGACGGTGGTATCAGAAGTGGACTTGATGTCGCTCGCGCTATCGGCCTCGGCGCCGACTTCGTCCTGTGCGGACGGGCGTACATGTTTGGACTCTCCGCCCTCGGTGATCGCGGCGCTGAGCACGTGACGACGATTCTGCATAACGGGTTGGTCGAAGTGATGCATCAACTCGGGTGTCGCACGCTCGGCGAAATTGCGGAGCGAGTTGACCGATAGCCCGGGGTTAGACGGTGCGAAGCAGCGTTTCCAGCGTGTGCTCGGTAATGCCGTAGAAGGACTTGAGGTTCGAAACCTGATCGTCGAGTACCGCACGCTCCGTTTCCGTGAGCGGTGTTGATCGCTTCGTTGCCAGAATCATTTTGTTCTTGCTCGTCTCTTCCGGAGAGATGAACTCGAACACCTTGGCCTCGTAGCCGTGCGATTCCAGGAGCAATGCACGAAGGGCATCGGTCAGCATCTCCGCCTGAATCCCTTGGTGTATGCCATGGCGCAACAGTGGTTGCAATGCGGTCGGCCACGTGAGTTGCCGGCGAAGCTCCTTGTGGCAGCACGGTGAAGCCACGATGATGCTTGCGTTGTTGAGGATCCCGAAATGAAGTGCGTGGTCGGTTGCGGTATCGCAGGCATGGAGAGCAACCATGATGTCCACGTCGGCGCCGGCGAATGTTCCAACATCACCTTCGACGAAGGAGAGTTCGGCGAACCCGGCTGCTCGAGCCACTGACTCTGTTGTCGACACCAAGTCCGGTCGAACTTCTACTCCCGTAACCGTGGCGTTCTTCGCCAGCGTCTTGGTCAGCAAGGCGTAGAGCGCAAAGGTGAGATAGGCCTTCCCGGAGCCGAAGTCGACAGCCGTGATTTTTGTTTGCTGATGGAGGGGCGACTGCTCTACTGCCTTCTCGATAATCTCGGTGAACTTATTAATTTGCTTCCACTTGCGTGACATTGCAGGAACGAGTCGATGCTGGCGATCGGTCACACCGAGTTCGACGAGGAATGGCTCCTCAAGGGAAAGCGTGCGAATTCTTGTCCGGTCGTGCGTTGGATTGGTAGCAACTGCCCGGGCGACTCGACTTCGACGCAGGGTCCATGCACCTTTGCGTGTCGCGGCGAGCTCGATGTCTTCGGTGGACGTGAGGAGATGGATTCGGGCGAACCCCGAAGTCATCAGTGCCTTTACCTCTTCCACTCCGGCCGACTGCTCGAAGTTCTTGGTGATGTCCTTCGTTGCATAACTGGTTACGACAGACAGCGATGCGATATCGCGCAATATGACGGGTCGAACCGTGATTCGCACCAGGCCGACCTCGTTACCGGAATACTTCGCGAAGACCACACGGCTGAGGCCGCCGTCGATCAGTTGACGTTGAAATTCCGTCAGAAACTGCTCATGCGGACCGGGCGGGGTGGTAATCACTCATTGGATCCTACGAGCCTGCACGAGTACGGTCTCCGCATGCTCGATAGACAGGTTGAAATCGCGACGCGAGACGCCAGCATGGCGACCTTTGTGACTCACCCCGAAGAGGGTGGGCCTTTTCCGGTGGTGTTCTTCTATATGGACGCTCCGGGCATGCGAGACGAGTTGCACGATATGGCTCGACGACTCGGCACTGCTGGCTACTACGTCGTACTACCCAATCTTTATTACCGAACCTCCACCGAGGAGAACATGGACCTGGCGGCACCTGGAGCGCGGGAAAAGATGTTTTCGCTCATGGGGACGCTAACGGATGCGCTTGTGGCCAGCGACACGGAGGCGATGTTTTCGTTCGTCGACGCAGACCCGAATGCGGACTCGACGCGAGTTGGGTGCATGGGCTATTGCATGAGTGGGCCCTTCGCCTTCGCCATGGCTGCGATGTTCCCGGATCGGATGAGGTCCGCAGCTTCGCTATACGGCGTCCGATTGTTTGGAGACGACTCGCCCGCAGGGCTTGCGACACAGGTGCGGGGGGAGCTCTACTTCGCCTGTGCCGAGAACGATGGCTATGCGCCGAGAGAAATGATTGACCGACTCGAGGCCCATCTCAAGGCGGTTGGCGCCAACGCTCGGGTTGAGTGGTATCCGGGCACCCACCATGGTTTCGCATTTCAACGGCGAGGTGCCGTGTATGACCGAGATGCCGCAGAACGGCATTGGGAGCGCCTCCATGCGCTGTTTCGACGGACACTGGGCTAGGTGCACGGGGTCCTTTCGACCTGTACTCAACGGCCAACGAGGAAAATTCAAGTCACAGAAAACGTTTGACGATGACTAAAAGACCACAATCAGTGGCTTATCTCAAAGGAACTTCCTGTGTACGCACCTTCTCGCCGTTTCCGTTCTGGACTTCTCTCCGCCACGGTTGTGGCCGCCCTCCTTGGGTCCGTGGGTACGCCGGGAGCGTATGGCGTTGCACCGACTCCGACCCAGAAGGCATCGGGCGAAATGCCTCGAAATGCCGAACGGGCGAAGCTTGAGGAAAAGCTACGGGCCGAGCGCGACGCCATACGAGCCAGGGCCGACGCGGAGCGCGATGCACTGAAACAGTCGCTCAAGGGCGAAGTCGATGCCATTCGCGACAAGGCGAAGGCGGACCGAGAGGCGAACGAAGCCAAGGTCAAGGCGGCCGTTGAGGCTTCAAAAGCTTCGGCCTCTTTGACGATCCCCGGATCAGGATCTTCCACGGTCCCGGGTGCGGAAGCGCCGAAAGAGATCCGCAAAGCAGGCGAAGAGGCCCGAAAGAGCGCTCGCGAGACTACCGCCGCCGAAATCGAAGCCGCTCGGACAAAGGCCCGAGCCGAACGCGAAGCAATGGAGGCGAAGGTCAAGGCCGAGCGAGAAGCGTTCCAGGCGAAGGCGAAGGCAGAGCGAGAAGCGGCAAAGGCAAAGGCCGAGGCAGCACGCGCCAAGTTGAAGGCAGAACGTGGAGCGAAATCAAAGCGTCAGCCCAGCGCGTCGTCGACCATAGCGCCAGCACCGAGCACCGCCGCTCCCGTCGGGACCGGCGCAAATCCTGCATCGACCACGGTTCCACCTTCCACCACCGCTGCCCCGAGCACGGTGCCAGGTGCGACCACATCCGTGGTCGCACCTGCCCCGACAACGGTGTCGACGAGCGTTGCGGCTGCGTAAACCAGCGCGCCCAATCGACGCCGGGCCAGCCCGGCAACCTTTTTTTGACGAGGCCCCCACTCCGGTGGGGGCCTTCTCCCGTTCAAGGGTGAGTCTGACCAGGGCAACTCCGCCCAGCCAAAAGGCGCGGGCCCTTGATGGGATTCGTTGACGAGACACGATCTACCAAAATTTACCAGGTCTTCCGAGAGACAGTTTGCCTGGTCAATGGGCATTGGCGCTGACGGGCTCGACGGTCCAGCCAGCGCCCCCTACCCCCTCATTCCTTCGCAGGGCGCTCTCCTAACGCGGGTGGTGCTCCGGTCAGGCGGTGGACGGACGCCGCTCTTGGACACCATGCGGGCTTCCTCGAAGCAGGCATATCTTTCGGCGATGTTGAGCTGTCGAATCCCTCTGGTAGATATGAATGTGTGCAACCTCATCTATCTGTGGGATAGGTGTCGCGGTGAGGTGAAAGAGACCTGGCGATCATTGGGCCGCCCGGGAAGCTTTCGCTATCTACTAGAGCGCCCAGCACCGCACTTGGGCAATCGGCGTAATCTCCGGTTTGGCCGTCAGGCCCGTGACCAATTTCGCCGTCGGCTGGTCCCTGCTCGACGACGATGTGATCGACAATGCTGAACGTGAGTTCGACATCCGTTGTCGTGGTCGAAGAGAATCTTTATCGCCCGTGCTTGGGTATAGTTGCAAGCGATAATAAATATCCTTGCTGAGAGTTGGATCCGGTCCGGGTCGAAACGAGATTCTCTGGCGCGCTTTGCAGAATTCCTCCCGTGCTCCGAGCGCTGGGGGCGATCATGGCACACGTCGGCTGCTGGCCGGGGACGTACTGAACACGAGCGGTCCATGAAAACCGAGCGATTTGAATATCGCGGTCAGCGACTCCGAATACTATGCCTCTTAGGAGTATTTGTTCGGGAGCGATTGGACGTCTGCATTTCTGATCCAGGGATAGAAGGGGCGAGCCAGAGGCGAACTTGGACTACGGAAATGGAAACGTCGGTCTCGATGTCCGGGCCCGTGGACCGTTTCAAGAGCTGTTCTTTCCTGTCGGTCATGACGAAAGATAACGCTGTCAACTATATAACCAGGGGACAAATGTTCCGCAAAAGGGGTTCCTGTTCGCCGCCAAAGGCGATGCGGAACGCCTCGTGCGGTCGGGAATTGATCACGTTACCGAGGCCGAAAAGCGGGGGGTGCGAAGCGGACGATGCGCGGTGCGCGATACGCGATGCGCGATGTAACGACGCAAACTGCGAGTCGGGCCACCGTGCGCGACCGCGCCGGCAGATCTCCGCGACGTCTGCCCTCCGAAACACCATCGAAAAGCATTGATTCGAAGTCTTTGCGAACCGACTACATCAGTGTTCCGCGATCGCTAATCCCTCCGCTCGGACTCCGTTGTGGATCGCTGCTCATCTTTGAGTCGTTGGACTTCGTGTGGCGGATGTCCGATCGTCGTAGCGCCGGGTTACGGGCGTCGCGGCGGTGGAATACAGGCATCCTGGCCTGCCTGAGGTAGGTGGTGGAATACAGGCGTCCTCGCTTGCCCGAGGCAGGCGAGGGAAATTGCAGAACGTGGAAAAAATGCCCAATTCTGGACGGTCAAATCGGGGCTATTACGCCATTTGCCCCTATTTTGCCGCAGGGCGCGACAGATGCCACTTCAGCCTGCGGACCCCATTTGCGCAGCCCAAAATGGCCGAAAACGGTCGCGAACGCCTGGAATGTGCGTCGCACAACGCCGCAGCGAGTTGTCGCGATGCGGGGTCAGCAGGGAGACGCCGGCACAACCCCGTGCCGTCTTGCCGGTGGCCGCACGTCGCACGGTTGCGATGCCTCGAGGAGAATGAAAGATTGCAATCTTTCCCCCAAAACACGTACGGGACGGACCAATGTGCGCTCGTGTGGTCAGCGAATCCTGTAGCGCGGTGACCGACGCGGCCGTGGCCCAGACAGCTCTGGAGCCGTTGATGGTGATGATGTGCGGAGGCCCTTTGCGGGCGGTGGAGCTCGTCGCTCGCCGAAACTCGGCCCGAAGACGACGCAAGGCGTTGGCGATGCCGCCCGGACTGATCAATCCAGGAGTGTTCGGGGAGAGGGCGCGTACCGAGCGCCCGCGTGTTCCAAGGTTGTTCACCCCGCTCCATGCGGGGCGAAATTGGCTTCGGACAGGGAATCTCGCGGCATCGGCAATCCCAAGAGTCAAAGCAGTGGCATTTCGCGATCGGTCCCGTTTGCCCTCGAAACGCGGCCACAAAATTGGGCATCGTGCTTACAGGAGCCGAGTTCATGTGTGCGTTCCTAGGCAACATTGAGCGCAGCTTCACACCTGAAACAACGATTTCGTTGTTTTTTCCCAAGGAGACGCATTCATGGGTCGGCCGGGTGCCGCGCACAGAATGCGGCTTGTCGCCCGATGTGTCCCTTGCCCGGCGCTGTGGCGTCGGAAATAACCACGTTTCGGTAACTCCCAAGTTGAATGGAAATCGTTCGGCTTCCGATGCCTGGCGAAAACGGCGGTTCAGTCTCGCCAGGCACGTTGTCGGTGGCGGATTCGGCTTCGCTCACGGGGTAGGGTGAATGGTTCTGTTGGCTGGCAATGGCAACCGTCGCAGACTCACCGTTGAAGCTGAACCAGTGTCCGGCTGGGCCCCCGCCGCCCACCACGATGAAGTGGCTCGGCGCTCGAACGAATGGACGTTCATGGCCATCAGGAGTGATTCGACCGCTACGCCTTTGACTGCGGACTCATTTGACTGCGGCGCACCTGAGGGCGCGGTTTGCTGTCAAATGGCGGTTTCGCCCTCGAGGGGAGTTTCGCTACCTCTGTTCATCGCTGCCGTCGAGCGACGGACGTCATTGCTGGGTTTACCCCGATTCCACCGGTTTCGGATGGGGCGTTTTCTGTCGAAAACCGCGCGGTGTTCGTCGGGTGCGGTGAAATTTGCTCCTCCGATCTTTCCATCTTTCAATCTGTACGCGGAAAGGTCGTTGCGAGGCTTGCTGACGTGATCGAAGTCAATATTCATTCACGCGACCGTTGATTTCGCTGGCGAAATGTCGGTTCTGCACCCCGACACAACTCAGATCTCTCAATCTTGCAAGAGGTCACGCGATCAGTGTGGAGTCGACCACTGCCTGTCACGGCCGAGAACCCGCGGGGCGAGAACGCCGCCCGCGACCGAGAACCCCGGGGCAAGAACGCGCCCGCGACCCGGCGATCCGAGTCGTTGCCTCAGTGCAATCGGGGCACTCAGGGTGTGCTCTAAACGCTGGGCCCTAGTGCTTTTCGCTCATTTCGGGGTCTACGTATTAAGGCGCACGCACTAGCGGACGAATGAAGAACTGATGTCCACGTCCTCGCCTACGAAGAGCCGCGCGCTCTCGCAGAAGTTTTCTGCATTCGTCGCGCTCTTGGGGACCCTTTCGATCCTGTTCGTCTCGACGTTCGTCGCAACGCCACGAGCGAACGCCGTGCTGCCCTTCGTCTCGGTGTTTTCTCAGAACGTCCAGGGTGATGTAACCCTGGTCGCCAACGCAAACATGGACTGCCCGACCGGTTGCACCACTGCCAACAGTGCCAACATGGTCATGGTCGACGTTGATGGAGGAGCGGCGAGCCCGCTGAACGGTGGCGGCACCGTGGCCACCTTCAACTCGTCTACTTCCGATCTGGCCATTCCGGCCGGGTCGACAATCTTGTTCGCCGGCCTGTTCTGGGGTGGCAACACCCTCGGCGGGTCTGGAGGGGCAAATGCGCCGACTCCTGCCAACCGAGACCGCGTGTATTTCCGCACACCGGGTTTGGCCGGGTATCAGCAGGTGATCGCGACAAGCACCGACGTTGACACCAACTCGAGCGCCGCGTTCCCGGTCTACCACTCCTTCCTCGATGTGACCAGCATGTTGACCGGGCTGGCGAACTCGGGCAACGGAACCTATGGCGTCGCTGACATTCAGTCCGGCACCGGATCCTCGGGGCTGGGTGACTGGGCGGGCTGGACCTTGGCCGTGGCTTACTCCAACCCGACGCTGTCGCTGCGCAATCTCAGCGTCTTCAACGGATTCGAGCGTGTGTTTGGCTCAACGGCCGCGACGAGCGCGGATGTCCTCATCGGACCGTTCATTACGCCAGCGGTCGGCACCGGACCCGTGGTCGCCAAAGTTGGGTTGGTGGCCCAAGACGGCGACATCGGAATCACCGCCGATAACGTCACGCTCGTCTCCGGTGGTTCGGGCTCGTGCTCTTCCTCCGCTACATCTCCACCTCGTATCACGGATGCGGCGAACGCAGCCGACAACATCTTCAACTCTTCGATCACCAACCTCGGGTCGAATGTCACGACTCGAAACCCCGCCAACGTCAACACCTGGGGATACGACGCCGACATGATCCAGGCGAATTCGTACCTTACGAATGGATCGACGAACGCGTGTATCCGGCTCGGTACAACCGGCGACACCTATTACGCCGATGCAGTCGTAACGGTGATCGACCTGCCGCAGCCCCGGCTTACCGCTACCAAGACCGGCTTAGACCTCAATGGAGGCAACGCCGATCCGGGCGACATCATTGAGTACACGGTGAGCATGCAGAACACCGGCGACGACATTGCAACGAACGTCACGCTTGGCGACCCGATGCCCACGAACATGACGTACGTTCCGGGGTCGCTGCAGATTGCGACCGGATCCAACAGCGGAACGAAGACGGATTCGTCTGCTGACCTCGACCAAGCAAACTTCACGGGTTCGACGGCAACCTTTTTTTTGGGCACCGGTGCGACCAACTCAACGGGTGGCAGCATCAGCCCCGGAGCGTCGACATCAATAAAGCTACGCGCGCAGATAAATGCCGCTACTCCTGGTGGGACGACGATTGTCAACTCGGCGACGATTACGTATCGAGGAGCGACGATTCCTACGCAGGTGCTTGCGCCGGTCTCAAGTCCCGCTACGACACCTGTCGCAATCCAAGCGGATCTGCAGGTAACGAAGACGGACTCGGTGACTGCGGTCAGCGCAGGCGCGGCGCACAGCTACACCGTGACGGTCAAGAACAACGGCCCCCAGGCCGTCACCGCTGCTCGCGTCTCGGACACGATGCCCGCGCTTCTTCAATCGCCGACCTGGACTTGCTCTGTAGCGGGTCAGTCAGCCGCTGCAGCATGTGGGGTGGCGTCGGGCTCAGGCGATATTTCGACGACGGTCAACCTCGGCGTGAACGACACCGCGACTTACACCATTATCGCAACCATTGATCCTGCGGCACCGTCGGGTACCGCGACGCTCGTCAACACCGCAACAACGACGGTGCCGACGGGGGTGACAGACACCAACACGGCAAACAATTCCGCGACCGATACCGACGACGTCAACCGACGCGCCGACATCGTGGTGACGAAGTCCGACGGCATCACAAACGCCGTTCCGGGGACTGCCCTCAGCTACGCGGTCACGGTCACGAACAGCGGACCATCGAACGCGGGGATGGTAACGGTGGCCGACACGGTGCCCGCAGCGATAACTGGAGTTACCTGGACGTGCGCTGCAACGGCAGGCTCGTCTTGTACCGCAGCTTCTGGGTCCGGAAACGCCATCGCCACCTCCGCCACGCTGGTGAAAGACGGCGTTGCCACCTACACGATCAATGGGAACCTGAACCCCGCAACTCCCGCTGGACCGGCAACTCTGGTGAACACTGCTACGGCAACCTTGCCCGTTGGTGTTACCGAAATCAACACGACGAACAACTCGGCAACCGACACCGACAACGTGACGCCGCGCACCGACCTGGCGATCACCAAAACCGACGGCATCACCGACGCGGTTCCGGGTACCACGATTACCTACACCGTCACCGTTGCCAACGCAGGCCCGTCGACGGCGACGAGCGCATCGATTACCGACACCGTGCCCGCAGCAATCACCGGTGTTTCGTGGAGCTGTGTGGCGACTGGTTCGGGCGCATCGTGTGGAGCAGCAAGCGGGAGCGGCAACGCAATTGCAACCTCGGCGACCCTTCCGACCAGCGCCAGCGCCACGTACACGATCACCGGTACGTTGAACCCAACAACCCCCACAGGCACAGGAACTCTGGTCAACACCGCGGCTGTCGCCGCGCCCCCCGGAGCGGTAGACCCTGTCACCGCAAATAACTCTTCTACGGACACCGACAACGTACGCGCAACGGCCGATCTCGCCATCACAAAGACCGACGGGCTCCCCAACGCGGTCCCGGGTACGACCGTTACCTACACAATTACCGCAACGAACGCCGGGCCATCGACCGTAACCAACGCAGTGATCAGCGATGTGGTTCCGGCAAGCATCACGGGCGTCACATGGACGTGTGCTGCAAGCGCCGGTGCCTCGTGCGGTTCGCCGAGTGGCAGCGGCAACACGATCAACACGACAGCAACGCTCGCCGCAGGTTCCAACGGCACGTATACCGTTTCCGGCACGCTTCTTGCGTCAACTCCTGCGGGCACTGGCACATTGGTGAACACGGCGTCGGCAGCGGCGCCGAGCGGAGTCACCGAGTCGAATGCGACGAACAACGCAGCTACCGATACCGACAACGTCACGCCCGTTGCCGACCTGTCGATCACCAAGACCGACGGCGTCGGTGCCGCGGTGCCGGGTACCACCATCACCTACACAGTTGTGGTTGCCAACGCCGGTCCGTCGACAGTGACAGCCGCCCCGGTATCCGACACGATTCCGGCATCGATTACGGGAGTCACCTGGACATGTGCGTCGGTAGCCGGTGCAAGTTGTGGCGCAGCAAGCGGTTCCGGCAATGCGATAGCGACCACGGCCTCGATGGCAGCCGGGACTTCCGTTACGTACACAATCGCTGGCACCCTGGCACCCGGGACGGCCGCAGGTACCGCGACGCTGGTAAACACCGCAACTGTAAGTGTACCTAGCGGCACAACGGATCCGACTTCGACGAACAACTCGGCCACTGATACTGACGATGTCGTGCCGCGAGCCGATCTCGCCATCACCAAAACCGCGAACCCGACCACTGGTCTGCCCGGAACGGCAGTTGTGTACACCGTGGTTGTGACGAACAACGGTCCATCAAATGCGAACGGTGCAGCCATCGCCGACACCGTTCCTGCGACAATCGGCGGTGTTGCCTGGACCTGCGCAGCGAGCGGGGCGGGGGCGGCCTGCGGGGCGGCAAGCGGCAGTGGAAACGCGATTTCGACGACTGCGAGTCTTGCACCGGGAACCTCGGTCACCTATACCATCAATGGCTCCATCGTCGCAGGTACGCCGGCGGGAACGATTGCGAACATTGCATCCGTAAGTGCACCTAGTGGTGTTACTGACCCTTCCTCGGCCAACGATTCTGCTGTTGCAAATGTGACGGTCGGTTCAACCGTTGACCTGTCGATCACAAAGTCCGATGGAGTTGCGTCGGCGACGCCAGGAAGCGCGGTGACCTACACCATCGTCGCATCGAACGGCGGTCCAAATCCCGTAACCGGTGCAACGGTCGCCGATACTTTGGCGTCGGCCATCACGTCAGCAACATGGACCTGTGTCGCGAGCCCGGGCTCCTCGTGTGGCGTAGTGAGCGGTTCCGGCAACATAAGTCAGCCCGTAAACCTGGCGGTGGGCGGCACGGTCACCTACACCCTCGTTGCGATGATCGCTCCTGGAGCAACAGGGACACTGTCGAACACTGCAACGGTGACCGCACCGAGCGGAGTCACTGAAACCAACAACACCAACAACAGCGCAACGGACGTTGATTCGCTCTCCCCGTCGGGTGATCTGTCGATCAGCAAGACAGACGGGGTCGGCACCAAGATCCCAGGCACCGCAATCACCTACACGATCACGATCTCGAACGCTGGTCCCTCGACGGCAGTCGCCGCACCGGTTGCCGACACGATGCCCGCGGCAATTCTCTCGCCGACATGGACGTGCCTCGCGACAATTGGCTCGAGTTGCGCGACTGCTTCGGGCACAGGCAACATTGCAACGACGGCGACGGTCGCCCCTGGCGGGGCGGTTACCTATACGGTGACCGGAACCGTCGACCCGAATGCGACCGGAACGCTTTCCAACACCGCGACAGTTACCGCGCCTTCCGGGTTCCCGGACGCTTCGAATGCGAACAACACCTCGACTGACGTCGATACCCTCACGCCAACCGGCGATCTGACAATTGCAAAGACCGATGGCCAGCCCAATTCGGTGCCGGGTACCACGGTCACCTACACGATCGTGGCATCGAATGTGGGACCATCGACAGTTATAAGTGCACCTATTACTGACACTTTGCCAAGTTCGCTTACGGGAGCAACATGGACGTGCGTCGCGTCCTCGGGATCGACCTGCGGCGCAGTGAGTGGCTCGGGAAATCTTGCCACTACGGCAACGCTTCGCCCATCGGGAACTGCGACCTACACGCTGACCGCCATTCTGGACCCGGCAACCCCCGCCGGCACCGGCACCCTGGTGAACACGGCAACAGTGGCGGTACCCGTAGGGTTCACCGACCCGACTCCGGGAAACAACTCCGGCACCGACACCAACGACGTGACGCCACGCATCGACCTTTCGATCACGAAAACTGATGGTTCGACCACCGCAGTTCCTGGCACAAACGTTGTCTACACGATCACCGTGAACAACTTGGGTCCTTCGCAGGCCACCAGTTCCCCGGTCACAGACACATTGCCGAGTGCACTTACGAGCGCGACCTGGACGTGTACTCCGGCGGGGTCAGGAGCGACCTGTGGGGCGGCTTCGGGAACTGGGAACATCTCCTCAAATGTGACGCTCCCGTCAGGAACGTCAGCAACGTTCACCTTGACCGCAACACTGATCCCGAGCACACCGGCAGGAACCGGCACACTCGTGAACACGGCATCAGTTGCACCGGCTTCGGGGACGACGGATACAAACTCGACGAACAATTCAGCCACTGACACCGACGATGTAACTCCTCGGGGCGATCTTTCGGTCACGAAGAGCGATGGCATCACCAACGCCGTTCCGGGATCCGCGATCACCTACGCGATTGTGGCCTCGAATGCCGGTCCATCGACGGTGACAGGAGCGACAATCACCGACACATTGCCAAGCGCGCTTACGGGTGCCGCCTGGACCTGCGTTGCATCGGGTGTCGGCGCGTCGTGTGGAGCGGCCAGCGGAAGTGGCAACCTCGCAACGACCGCAACGATTCCTTCTGGTACAACCGTGACCTACACCGTCACCGCCACGCTGAGTTCGACGACTGCCGCCGGGACTGGCACGCTCGTCAATACGGTGACGATCGGTGCCCCAGTCGGCTTTACCGAAACTGTTCCGGGGAACAACTCCAGCACCGATACCGACAATGTCACTCCTCAATCGGACCTCTCAATTTCGAAGACCGACGGCTTCAGCAATGCGGTCCCGGGCACAGCGATTACGTACACGATCGTGGCTTCGAACGTGGGTCCGTCGTTCTCGACCGCAACTGCAATCACCGATACCGTTCCAGCTGCGATCACTGGTGTGGTCTGGAGTTGTGTCGCGTCCTCTGGTTCGTCGTGCGGGGCGCCAAGCGGTAGCGGCAACAGCATTTCGACGACGGCCGGTGTTGCGGTGGCCGGAAGTGTGACCTACACCGTCACCGGTACACTGAACCCATCGACGACCGCCGGAACCGGCACGCTCGTCAACACGGCGACCGTGGCGGCTGGCTCCGGCACAACTGACCCGGTCACCACAAACAACGCGGCGACGGATACCGACAATGTCACTCCACGAGCTGACCTGAGTGTCGTCAAAACCCGAACCAGCGCTAGCCCGGTCGTCGCTGGCCAGACGATCACCTATTCCGTCGTGATTTCCAACGCTGGTCCATCGAACGTGACTGGCGCATCAATTGCGGACACCATCGCAGCCTCGATCCTCACTCCGACGTGGACCTGCGCCGCAACGGCTGGCTCGTCGTGTGCGGCGGCGTCGGGTAGCGGGAATATCACCACAACGGCCAACGTCCTGGTTGGAGGAACAGCCACCTATAGCGTGACCGGCACGGTTGATCCGTCGTTCACCACGGGCAACGTCGTGAACACCGCTTCAGTAAGTGCACCTAGTGGTGTGACCGATCCAAACTCGTCGAACAACTCCTCAACAGCCAGCGATCCTGTCGCTGTTCGAACCGACCTTCAGGTCGTCAAGACTCACTCCGGCACCCTCGTTGCCGGAGCAACGGCCACGTACTCGGTTGTGGTTACAAACCTTGGTCCCTCAACGGCAGTGAACGCAACGTTGACCGACACCATAGCGACCGGCATCTCATCGTGGACGTGGACTTGCGCCGCATCAGGAGCCGGTACCTGTGGTGCGGCGAGCGGTAGCGGTGCAATCAATACCACGTACACGCTCCCACCCAACCAAACCGCGACTTATACAATCACCGCGACTCTGGCCGCAAGCGCCTCAGGGTCGATCGCAAATACCGCGACCGTTGCCGCTTCCACACCAGCGAACGACCCGGTAACTCCGAACAATTCGAGCACGGACACGGGACCAGTCACCTCGAGTGTCAACCTCTCGATCACCAAGACCGACTCGAAGGTCACCGCGTTTGCCGGCACGGCCAACACCTACACGATCGTTGTCTCGAACTCCGGACCTTCAAATGCGACTGGTGCAACGGTGACCGACCTGGCGCCGTCGAACTTCACCGGCACAACATGGACATGCGTTGCTTCACCGGGTTCGTCATGTCCGGCGAGCGGAACGGGAAACATAAGCGCACTGGTCAACGTGGCCGTTGGCGGGAACGTTACCTTCACATTCAATGGAACTATTGCGTCGAATTCGCCGGTTGGCGCGACGGCGTTGTCGAACACCGCAACGGTGGCTGCGGCGTCGGGCGTTACTGAGACGAATGCCACGGACAACTCGGCAACCGACGTTGATGCAATCACCGGTTCGGCAGACGTTGCGATTTCAAAGACCGACGGATCGGCTACCGAGGTTGCCGGAACTTCCGCGACGTACACGATTGTCGCCTCGAACAACGGGCCTTCTGCGGTTACCGGCGCAACAGTTGCCGACTCGATTCCGGCGTCAATCACCGGCGCGACGTGGACGTGCGTCGCGTCGTCGGGGGCGTCGTGTACCGCAAGCGGCAGCGGTTCGATTAACCAGCTCGTGAACCTCGCCGTCGGTGGAACTGCGACCTTTACGGTGACAGGAACCATTAGTCCAAGCGCAACCGGTTCTCTGGTCAATACCGCAACAATCGCTGTCCCCTCCGGAGTAACGGACGCGACGAGCACGAACAATTCGGCCACTGACACCGATACCCTCACGTCCGACGCCGATCTTTCGATCACAAAGACAAACGGAGTCACATCGCTGGTTGCCGGCGCAACCACGACCTACACGATCGTCGCGTCCAACGCGGGTCCGTCGGCGGTCACCGGTGCCACTGTTGCGGACACCTTCCCGGCTGGATTGCTTGCGGCGACCTGGACCTGTTCGGCGAGCGCCGGTGCGAGCTGCGCGGCGTCGGGGAGCGGTTCGATCAACCAGCCGGTGAACCTTGCCCCCGGTTCGACAGTGACCTTCACCGTGAACGCAACGGTGAGCGCGGGTTCGTCGGGCACCTTGAGCAACACCGCAACGATTGACGTACCGAGTGGCACAACGGACGGAACGCCCTCGAACAACACTGCAACAGACAGCGATCCGCTGAACCTGTCGGCCGATCTTGGCGTCACGAAGACCGATGGTGCGACGACTGTGGTTCCGGGATCTCCGATCACGTACACGATGATCGTTTCGAACAACGGTCCATCCAATGTGACCGGCGCGACCGTGACCGATACGCTCCCCGCGGACCTTGTTGGTCCGACGTGGACGTGCGTTGCGTCGTCCGGTTCGTCGTGTCCGGCGAGTGGTACGGGCAGTCTGAACCACACCGTTTCGGTGCTTGTCGGAGGCACTCTTACCTACACGGTGAATGCAACAGTGTCGTCGAGTTCTTCGGGAAACATCACGAATACGGTCAACGTTGCGGTACCTTCGGGCACCACTGACCCAACACCGGCAAACAACACTGCGTCCGATGTCAATGGTACGAACCCGACCGCCGACCTTTCGATCACGAAGAACGATGGTTCGATCTCGGAGATCCCGGGCACGCCAGTTACGTACACGATCGTGGCGTCGAACGCCGGTCCGTCCGCAGTCACGGGACTTACGGTCGCCGACACCTTGCCAAGCGCGCTGAGTGGTGCAACATGGTCGTGTGTCGGCGCGGGGGGTGGATCGTGCCCGGCCAGTGGCAGCGGCAACATCAGCGCATCAGTGAACCTCCCCGTCGGTGCGACGGTGACGTTCACTCTGACTGCCAACATCGCGGCAAACGCCACAGGTTCGCTGGCGAATACGGCCACGGCAACGATGCCCAGCGGCATGACCGATCCGACGCCCGGGAACAACACCGCGACGGACACCGACACGCTCAGCGGCAATGCGGACCTGTCGATCACGAAGACCGACGGCCAGACGACGGATTCGGCAGGAACCTCGACCACTTACACGATCGTTGCCTCCAACGCCGGCCCTTCGAACGTCGTCGGGGCGACAGTTGCCGACGCCCTTCCTGGATCGTTGTCTGGTGCAACCTGGACATGCGTTGCAACAGCGGGCGCTTCATGTGCCGCAACCGGCACGGGCAACATCAACGACACCGTCAACCTTGCGGTCGGATCGACGGCGACGTACACGATTACGGCAAACATCTCTCCCAGTGCATCCGGCATCTTGTCGAACACCGCAACAATTGCCGCACCGAGCGGCGTAACTGATCCGTCGTCGGCAAACAACAGCTCCATCGACACCACAACGCTGAACACCGTTACCGATCTCTCGGTTACGAAGACTGACGGGGCGACAACCGAGGTTCCCGGTACTCCAGTGACGTACACGATCGTGGTGTCGAATGCTGGTCCGTCGGCCGCGGTCGGCGCGACGGTATCGGACACGATGCCAGGCGCGCTCAGTGGTGCGACGTGGTCGTGCGTTGCTTCGGGTGGCGCGAGCTGCGCGGCGAGCGGCACCGGGAGCATCTCCGACACGGTCAACCTGCCTGTCGGTGGCACCGCAACGTACACCCTGGCCGCCATGATCTCGGCGTCGGCGACCGGCACGCTGGCCAACACCGCTACCGTTTCTCCTGGCGGGTCGGCGACCGATCCCACCACCACGAACAACAGTGCGACTGATACGGACACGTTGGGGGCGACGGCCGATCTTTCGATTGCGAAGTCCGATGGTGCGGCGTCGGAGGTTCCCGGTACTTCGGTGACATACACGGTCGTTGCGTCGAATGCTGGTCCGTCGGCGGTTGTTGGCGCGACGGTTGGCGACACGTTGCCAAGTGCGCTTAGTGGTGCGGCGTGGTCGTGTGTTGCTGCTGGTGGCGCGTCCTGTGCGCCAACCGGAACGGGCAGCATCAGCGACACTGTGAATCTGCCGGTTGGCGGCACGGCCACCTACACGCTCACTGCAGGCATCTCTGCCTCGGCGACTGGTTCGCTGGCCAACACGGCTACCGTCACTGTTCCGAGCGGCGTCACCGATCCCGCGGCGGCGAACAACGCCGCGACCGACACCGACACCCTGAGTACCACGGCGGATCTTTCGATCACCAAGACCGATGGTGCCACATCGGCAATAGCCGGAAGCTCCGTCGCATACACGGTTGTTGCGTCGAATGCTGGTCCGTCGGCGGTTGTCGGTGCGACGGTTGGCGACACGTTGCCAAGTGCGCTTAGTGGTGCGACGTGGTCGTGTGTTGCTGCTGGTGGCGCGTCCTGTGCACCAACCGGAACGGGCAACGTCAGCGACACCGTGAATCTGCCGGTTGGCGGCACGGCCACCTACACACTTACTGCAACTCTTGCGGTGAATGCGTCCGGTTCGCTGGCGAACACCGCCACGGTTACCGTACCGAGCGGCGTCACCGATCCTGCAGCCGCCAACAACACGGCGACTGACACAGACACCGTTGCCAATTCGGCTGACCTCCGAATCACGAAGTCCGACTCCGCAGCGACGGAAGTCCCCGGCACGTCGATCACCTACACCATCGTTGCGACCAACCTCGGCCCGTCGAACGTAATCGGAGCGACGATTACTGACACGATCCCGGCATCGTTGACCTCGGCGACATGGACCTGTGTGGCGGGCTCCGGGGCGACGTGTGCGGCGAGCGGCTCAGGAAGTATCACTGACACGATCAACCTTGCGGTTGGCGCAACTGCGACCTACACGCTCAACGCGACCATCGCGTCGACGGCCACGGGTGCGCTGGCCAACACTGCCTCTATCGCAGCTCCGGGTGGGACGACTGATCCGACACCGGGCAACAACTCATCGACCGATACCGACACACTTGTCCCGACCGCAGACCTCGCGGTGACCAAGACCGATGGCTCCGTATCGGCAACCCCGGGTGGCACGGTCACCTATATCGTCGTCGCCACCAACAACGGGCCGTCCGCAGTTACCGGCGCAACGGTCACCGATTCACTTCCGGCAGCTATTAGCGGTGCAACGTGGACCTGCGTGGCGGCGGGGGGCGCAACATGTACGTCATCGGGCTCAGGCTCGATCAGCCAAACGGTCAACCTCCCTGTCGCTTCGACGGTCACGTACACCATCACGGGAACCGTCAGTGCGAGCGCAACGGGATCGTTGGTGAACACGGCGACGATCAGCGTCGCATCCGGCGTAACCGATCCAATTGCGGCGAACAACTCCGCAACTGACACCGACGCACTCGGTGCTCGCGCCGAGATGTCAATTACCAAGACCGATGGCAAGACCAGCCTTGCACCGGGGACCGCCAACATCTACACGATTGTCGTCGCCAACGCTGGGCCGTCCAATGCGTCGGGCGTAGTCGTGACCGATACGTTCCCGGCAACCTTCAACGGGGCAACGTGGACGTGTGTAGCGGCGGGTGGCGGGTCGTGTGCGGCTTCGGGGTCCGGGAACATCAGCGACACGGTGAACCTCCCCGTTTCAGCAACGGTGACCTATACGGTCTCCGGCACCGTGAGCGCTTCGGCGACCGGTTCGCTCGTGAACATCGCGTCCTTGACCCCGCCGAGTGGAGTGAGCGACACCAACACGGCCGACAACTCAGCCTCGGATACCGATGCGCTGGTTGGTTCGGCTGATTTGTTGATTACGAAGACTGATGGTTCTTCGGTGGAGGTTGCGGGTACGTCGGTGACGTATACGATTGTGGTGTCGAATGCTGGTCCGTCGGCGGTTGTGGGTGGAACTGTTTCGGATGCGTTGCCAGGTGTGCTTAGTGGTGCGTCGTGGTCGTGTGTGGCCAGCTCGGGTGCGAGTTGTGCGGCGAGTGGTGTGGGCAGTATTAGTGACACGGTGACGCTGCCGGTTGGTGGTACTGCGACGTACACACTTACTGCGACAGTCAGTGCTGCGGCGACTGGCACGCTTGCGAATACGGCGATGGTTGGGGTGCCTAGTGGCACGACTGATCCGACTCCGGGGAATAACTCGGCGACCGATACTGATTCGCTCAGCCGGAGTGGCGATATTGCGGTGACGAAGACGGATGGTTCGCCTGGGGAGGTTGCGGGTACGTCGGTGACGTATACGGTTGTGGTGTCGAATGCTGGTCCGTCGAACGTGTCGGGTGTGACGGTTGCCGATACGTTGCCTGGGTCGTTGAGTGGTGCGTCGTGGTCGTGTGTGGCGTCGAGTGGCGCGAGTTGTGCAGCAAGTGGGACGGGTAGTATCAGTGACACGGTGTCGTTGCCGGTTGGTGGTACGGCGACGTACACACTTACTGCGACAGTCAGTGCGGCGGCGACTGGGTCGCTGGTGAATACGGCGACAGTGTCGGTGCCGAGTGGCACGACT
>JANOYY010000069.1:0-7874 GCA_031429095.1 Acidimicrobiia bacterium
GGCTCTCAGTCGCTGTTGGAGCGGCTGGCAGCTGACTCTCTCCCTGGATTCCGCCGCTTCCCGCCTTATTGCGTCCCCGGCTGCGAAGCCACAGACCCACTGTACCTTCACTTGATATGCGCGCGTACTAGAGGGGCGAAATGCTCCGAGAGCCATGCCACACAATGCCTCTAAGGGGCTCCGATACGATCATGTACCGGCACGAAGTGCCTCGACCGGTTCCAGTTTCGCCGCGCGCATTGCCGGGTACAGTCCAGCGATGAGACCGACTGTGGCACCGAGAACGGGGGCGACGAGAGGGATTTTCGGATCGATCACCGCAGTCCATTGACGCGTCAGCGCAATGCCCACAACGACAAGCAGTCCGAACGATGCGCCGAGCACGCCTCCGATCAAACCCAGCACGGTGCTTTCTGCGAGAAACTGCGATGCGATGTGGCGGCGGCCGGCACCCAGTGCACGCCGGAGGCCGATTTCGCCGGTCCGCTCCAACACCGATACCAGCGTGACATTTGCGATGCCGATCGCACCCACCAGAAGCGAAACCGCGCCGAGCACGAGAAACAGCGAGTTCAGGTCGCTCTGGATGCCGTCCTTCACCAGCTTTGGCTCAGGTGGTGCCGCCACTTTGATCCTCAACGGGTCGTTCGGAGACAGGGCGAGTGGGATCTGCTTCGCGATAAGGCTCGTAGCGCCGAGTTGTGTCTCGACCTCGACCAATGACGGGCCGCTGAGTCGGAACTCCTTCCTTGCCGTTCCCTCCGGAATGATGATCGAGGAAATAAGATCGGGCTGTCTGCCCACGGAATCGATGATTCCGATGACGGTATACAACTGGTCTCCGACAAAGATCGCGGGGAGCTGGTCGACTCTGGCCAAATTGAGTTTGCGCGCTGCAGCGCGGCCGACCACGACCACCCGTTCTGCGCGGTTCGAGTGTCCGATGTCAAAAAATCGGCCTGAGGAGAGTTGAGCCCGTGTCGCTCGGAACAATCCTGGGGAAGCCGCCTTGATCGGCATTTGAAATTGGCTTTGGCCCTGCGGGTCGTTGACCGGCACCGCACGGACCAAGGCACCCTTGACCGCGATGTCGGCCAGTGTGCCCGCTGCGACAACGCCGTTCAGCCGTTCAAGTTGTTCTTGTGCGTTCCACGGGATCGCGTTCACGGTGAGGCGTCCAACCGCTCGTGGTGTCGCGATAATCTCCGTTGCCGCGAGGGCGTCGAAGCGACCGACGATTTGATTGCCGGCAGTCTTCGAAATGCCAAGCGTCGCAACCAGGGCTCCAATTCCGAGCACCGTTCCAAGCACGGTCAGTACCGCTCGGCCAGGTCGTGACAAGACTCCCGAACTGGCTTCGATGACCAGGTCAACCAATTTGAGCTTGGTCTTCTTCTGCGGACTGCCGACGGACGAACGTCGCCGGTTGCGCAAGGGTCTCACGGCTTGGACGCCGAAAACTCGGAGAGGAACCCATCGGAGATGCGAAGCCTGCGTTGGGCGCGAACGGCAACAGAACCCTCGTGGGTTATGACCAGGACGGTGATTCCTCGTGCTACCAAGGCATCCAGAAGATCGAGGACGATTTGGGTGTTGTGCGTATCAAGATTCCCCGTCGGCTCATCGCACAGCAACATCCTCGGGTCGCCCATGAGTGCCCGCGCGATTGCGACCCGTTGTCGCTCGCCGCCGGAAAGACGCGTCGGCAAGAACGTAATTCGATGGCTCATACCAACCTGGTCCAGGCAGCGCAGAGCTTCGCGTTTTCGCTCCGATCGAGAGTTCGCGAGGTACAACTCGCCGAGCATGACGTTCTCCAGAACGCTCCGATGGGCGAGAAGATGGAAGGCCTGAAACACGAACCCAATTTGGTTGCCGCGAAGCTCGGTACGTTCGGAATCGCTGAGGCTCGCCGTGTCGATCCCTTCGAAGAAGTAGGTGCCGCTGGTGTGCCGATCGAGACATCCGAGGACGTTGAGCAACGTCGACTTTCCCGAACCCGACTGACCTTCAATGGCCACGTACTCGCCCGGCATGATTCGCAGGTTCACGTCCGACAATGCGTGAACAGGTGGAATCGTTGGAAAGACTTTTGAGAGATGAACGAGCTCGAGGAGCGCCTGGGGCCGAAGCGAGGAGGCGTCGTCGCTTTCCTGTGTTTCACTGAACATCGGTGTGCTCGACACGTTGATCAGCGACTCTGTGAGGTGACCGTCATGGCCAATGTGTCGAGGGGGCCAACTACCGTTGGCGGGCTCGAGTCTTTGGGCCCGTCCCCGGTGGTATCAAGCGGAGTGAGGTCGCCCGACACAGCATCTGGGGGCGGTGCGGGCCCGTCGGCACCGATAACGACCCGATCGCCTATCGCCACCGACCCCGACGATGAGGTGATCTCGACGAAGCCCTGGGCGGAGAGGCCAGCTGACACGATCACGGTGCGGACCGACCCCGGTGAGCTCTCGATCTGAATTTGTGTGCTTCCGTCGGATCTCACAGACAACGCACTGACAGGAACAATCAACGCATCGCCACTTGTGCTCTTGGTCGGGATCGTGATCCGAACCGAAGCGCCCACCAACTGCGTGAAACTGTCCTCAGGCGTTACCTCGATCGCGATGTGCTGCGCATCGGTACCGCGCAGTCCGGGTTTGTCGGCCAAAAACGTGACGGTGCCCTTGCTGCTGTAGGAATACTCGGGCGCGTCAATCGTTGCTTGTGCGCCTACCGCGGTGAGCGGGGCCTCCGTCGTCAGCAGCGCTGCATCGACGGCAAGTCTGGTTCCGCTGACCGTCATTGCTTCCGCAGTCACGGGATCGCCGCGCTTGAGCTTCGTATCGTCGATGCGGAGTGGAAGGCTCGGGAAAAAGACGAGTTCGTTGGCCGGTACCTGCACCCCGATTGTGGCCGCCATCTTGTCGAGTTCGGCCTGGAGACGAGCCACTTCGGCCTCGGCTACCGCCACGGTCTTTCTGAGCGTTTCCCCCCCGGGGCCTGGTTGACCAAGAGCCGACAATCGGGCATTGGATGATTTGACCCGATTTCGTGCGTCACGAATCGCCTGTTGGTTGGCCTTCGCACTCAGTTCGTTTGCTCGCTGGAGCGCATCGATTTCACCCTCGGCCGCGGCAAGGATGGCGTTGGCAGGAGGAAGGGCGACCTGGGCCAGCCGTTGCGCAAGTTCGGCTTGCTTCACCGCGAGTTGGCTGTTGGCGCGGTCACCAGCCGTCGCAACCTGAATGCCGGTTGACGGATCAACTCCGCTCATGGCCGTTTCAAGCCGCTGTTGAGCCTGTGCGACGCGCGACTTCGCAACCGTCACCAATGCCTTCTTGGTCGTCACATCTGCAGCGGCAACGCTGTTGTCCTTCGCAGCGCTGGCCCCCGCCAGTGCGAGTGCGGTTTGAGCGTTCCTGGCTGCGGCAACTGCATTCAGCTGTTCCTGCGCGGTGAGTCCATCGCTCGCGAACACGGTTGCGGAAGCGAGTCTGACGCGTGCATCGGTCACTGACGCCTCGCCGGCAACCCGAACACTTGTCGCAATCATTTCCGACGCAGCGAGATCAGCCTCAGTCGCGGACACCGACGCTACGGCATCGTTCACCGTGTCCTGGAGGAGAGATAGCTGCTGGGGGGTGATGACAACGCCGGTGGATATGTTCGCGCCTGATGCGATAAGTGCACTACGTCGACGTGCATCATCGAGATTAATTGCTGCCGTCTCGAGGGCCGCCTCCTTGGTCGTCACGTCGGCACGTTTGTTTATGAGGTCGGCCTTCTTCAGGGCGAGATCGGCCTGCCCTCGGGCGCCATCGCGCTGGGCCGCGTTCCTTGCCACTTCTAGGGAAGCGTTTGCAGCTTCTATCCCGGCTTTCGCATCGACGACGTCGGCAGGCTTGGCACCCGACGAATTGACGAGTTGAGCCTGTTTCGCTTGAAGGAGTCGGTCCGTCGCCTGGCTGAGAGCGGTTTGCGCCACCCGGAGGGAGGCGCGCTGGGACTCCGTGGGTCCAAACGCCTGATAGCCCGCCTTCGCGTACCATTTCGTCACTGCTGCAGTCGTTGCGCCGTCGTAGCGACTATCTGCCTTCCCGGGCGCAAAGCCAGCTCGGGTCAGGAATTCCTCTAGTTGCCGGACGTCCGCGCCAACACTTCCCGGTCCCAAGTCGCGGTAGCCCGGCGTCGCTCCCCTGATTGCAAAAACGGGTCGACCGGACACGACGAGGGCCACGTTGCCCTCATTCAGAGTTGCTCCCTTTACGGGCGGCTCACTAACCAGAATGGGAAGTGGTCTCAGGGTCGAAGATGCCAGCGCCACCACGATGGGGTCGCTGTAGCGCATCGTGCCTCGGATAATCAGATCCGAACTCAGAACACGCTTCTCGACCGGATAGGTGATCAGCGATGCGAGCGGCGGGGCGGCCTCGGCAGCCAGTTTTGCGGGTGACTTGACCCTCGTGGCCGCAAGCCATCCCGCTCCGGTCGAGACCGCAACCACCGCTGCTATCCCGGCTGCTGCGATCGATCGTTTCACTTAGGCTTTCCCAATTCCGTTTGCGCTTTCGAGAGCAGTACGGCGTTTTCTTCGGCGAACTTCTTCACATACTCGGCCTTCACCTTGTCCTCGATATCGATGACGAACTTCTCTTCGCATTCGAGATCGGCTTCGGCAGTTGCCAGTTCCTCGGCTTGGAGCCGAGCCAGGGCGGCCTTGTCATAGGGGGGAAGCGCTCCAGTACCGAATACCAGGGGACTGAAGCGGGCATCTTCGCCGAGGACATGTGCGGCGGCAGGCCCTACGATCGCCGCAAGCTTGTCCACAATTGCTCCGTCGACGGCGTTCGGCTCCGCATAGTCGAAACCCTGTTTTCTCATGCAGGTCGACCAGTTAGCCCTCGCCGTGATGAGACGTTCATCGGCCTCCGCCTGCGCGTCGAGTTCCTCGATCTTGGCGAGGGCCGAGATCACGTTCGCGCCTCCAAACACCGCGGTCGTCGCCACTTCGACACATCCCCCGAGTCCACCGAGGTCACCCGCTTTTGCGGCCTCGACTGCGCCGGAGACGGAGACATCGACTTTTCCCCCTGTGAGGGCAACGTCGAATGCTTGCTGGGCGGTGGTATCGAGACGATTTCGGTAGGTCACATTGGGGTCGACCGACTGGGCGGATTGACTGATTTCCACGACCTTTTCGAAAACGGTGCTGATCCCGTACCCGAACTGCCGCCGGAATTCGTCGTCGGTGAGTCCACTTGTTCCCGTGATGGCGGCCTTCGTGGCGTTGGGATCTACGGGGACGTACTCAAATCCCGCCTTTTTCATGCATGCTTTGACGAGTTCTTCCACGCGGGATTGTTTGAGGGCTAACCCGGCGTCGTCGAGTCCGAGCGGCGCGTCGACGGCTGCGGCCTCAGTTGCACCGTCGTTCGAGTTGCTTCCGCAGCCAGACAGAGATCCGCTCAAAAGAAAAAGCGCGGATACTCCGATACCGGTAACGGTGATTGCTCGACGCACGGGTGAAAGCAGGTGGATCTTCATCTTTTTCCTTCAGTCATGTGGAACTGCAAATAGTTGAAGTTCGAACAAAAATTGGACACCGGGTAAAACTGTGTTTATAGTCGAAATTGACGAGGCGCTCTTCCCTGGGGCCCGAATCATGACGGTAACGATTCTTTATTGCTGAAGCGTCAGGCACATACTTCCCCTGATGCTTGGTTGTCCCTCGGATTTACAAATTGGAACTGACACCTGGTAGCTGCGGAAAACCCGCGGTTGTTACAGGATCGTCACGAACGTGCCACCAATGCAAGCATGTTTCGTATTCGTGCTTGACGTAACCGTTGTCGCTTACGTGATTGAAGTCTACGACGAACGGCTGAGTCCTCGCTGAGAAGCGAGATCCTGAGCCGGATCGATCTCCTGAGTTTTCGCGTATGTCGCTTGCGCCCTTTCCAATTCTTCGGTTTGTCTTCTTATCCGAAAATGCTATTCGACGCGCCTTTTTAGATATTGCACCTCGTGTGATTGTTCTTATTTTAAATACAGATCTGAGAATCGTGCATCGAACCCACGAAATCTTGTTCGTAGTAGCCCACAAAAAGAGAAGGACGCCGAAATGAGACGGATCATTGCCTGGACATTGCGAGCCGGGGTCACAGCTGCCGATTTGAGCCGCACCGGCCAGCGACCGCTGGAGACGAAATGGGCGATTCCATGCGCTGGCTGATTGGATGGGGCGCTCGCAACCGACGACCGGTGGTCGGGCTCGCAGTGGTTTTGGTCCTTCTGGCGGGATGGCAGCTTCCGAGGATGAGAACTGATGTCCTCCCGGAATTCGCGCCTCCCACGGTCGAGGTCCAGACCGAGGCGCTTGGTCTGTCGGCCGCTGAAGTCGAGCAGCTCATCACTGTTCCGATGGAGCAGGACCTTTTGAACGGCGTCGCCTACCTCAAGTCGCTCCGTTCGAAGTCCGTCCCGGGTCTGTCGTCGATCGAGCTGATCTTCGAGCAGGGCACACCAATCGCCAAGGCTCGACAGGTCGTCCAAGAACGCCTCACCCAAGCGCACGCGCTGCCGAACGTTTCGAAACCACCCCAGATGCTCCAGCCCAAGTCGTCCACGAGCCGAGTGATGATGATCGGGCTGTCATCGAAAACGCTCTCGCCGATCGAGCTTGGCGTCCTTGCTCGTTGGACCCTGCGTCCGAACTTGCTTGGCATTGAGGGTGTATCGAACGTCGCCATCTTCGGGCAGCGCGAAAGGCAGTTGCAGGTCCAGGTCGATCCGGAACGGCTGGCCGCAAAGGGTGTCGGACTCGACACCGTCATCGAGTCCACCGGCAACGCGTTGTGGGTGTCTCCACTTACATACATCGAAGCCTCGACACCGGGGGCCGGCGGTTTCATCGAAACGCCGAACCAGCGGCTTACGGTCCAGCACGAATCACCCATTGTCAATGCCAAGCAACTCGCCGCAGTTGCGCTGGAGGGCGTCGGGGCCGAGGGCCTCACGTTGGGCGACGTCGCCAACGTTGTCGAGGACCACCAACCACTGATCGGCGAGGCGGTGTTCACGCAAGGCCCAGGTTTGCTTCTTGTCGTTGAGAAGGCGCCCGGTCAGTCCACTGCGGCGGTTACGGAGAATGTCGGCGATGCGCTTGAGCTTCTGGCGCCGGGTCTGACCGAGGTGACAGTCGACACGGACATCTATCAGCCCGCTGAGTACGTAAAGCGCGCTTCTGGAAAGTTGAGGAACTCGGTGGCGATCGGCGCGGTCCTTGCCGCGCTCGTCCTCCTCGCACTTTTGACCTGGCGGGGCGCGCTGGTCGTCGCAAGCTCCGTGTTGGTCGCTGGAGCTGCCGGCGGGCTAATGCTTCTTCTCCGCAACACCGTCGTCAACTCGATGATCGTCGCCGGATTTTTTCTCGCTTTGGCCTTTGTGGTCGACGACGTCGTCGCGGCGACGGTTTCTGTGTTTCGCCGACTCCGCACGAGCGGGCGCCACAGTGACGAGATCACCACGCTTTCCGAGAAAATACGCGACGGCGTGTTCGACCACAGCAGCCCGGCGTTCTATTCGTTGGCGATAACCATCGTTATCTGCGTACCGCTTCTGGTCATCGACGGTCTCACCAGCGCGGCGTTCGTTCCACCTCTTTTCCGTTCGTATCTCATCGTGCTGGTGGCGTCTGCCGTGGCGGTGGCGGCCCTGGTCCCCGCGTTGAACGTCTTGCTTATCGGGAGTAGGCCGCTGTCACCTCCGGAGCCAAGGCTTGCCCGCCTCATTCGGGAGACGTACACGCGAGTCACGGGCAGCCGTGTCATGGCGAAGGTGCCAGCCATAGTCGGTTGTGTGGTGTTGCTGAGCTTCAGTGTCGT
>JANOYY010000070.1:0-1864 GCA_031429095.1 Acidimicrobiia bacterium
GGGGCCGTGCTCCGATTGCCGACGAGGTCGAGGAGTTGCGCGAGGCGCGGTCGTTGCGGATGGGGAGCGAACGGCTGGGGCTCATTGCCACGATCGACGTGCTTGAGGGCCTTGGCAAAGAGGTGCGACCGCTTGACGTCAAGAAGGGACGGCCGCCCGACAATGAACATCGCGCGTATGAACCCGAACGGGTGCAGTTGTGCGCTGCTGGCTTGATCCTGCGCGAGAACGGTTACATCTGCAACGAAGGCGTCCTGTACTTCGCCGCCACCAAAGAACGGGTCACGGTACCGTTCGATGATGCGCTTGTCATCCGGACACTGGAGTTGCTGCTCGACCTCCACACCACTGCGCGGTCTGAAGCGATCCCACCCCCGTTGATCGATTCCCCGAAGTGCCCTCGGTGTTCCTTGGTCGGGATCTGCCTTCCCGATGAAGTGAACCAGCTCGCAGTGCGATCCAACCGTCCGCCGCGTCGCCTTGTGCCATCCGAAGATGCGGCGAGGCCGTTGTATGTCACCGACCAGCGTTTCAACGTGGGCGTGACCGGCGGGCGGCTTCGCATGAAGGACAAAGAAGGTGTCACCGAAGAGGTGCGACTGCTCGACGTGTCGCAACTGAACGTCTTTGGCCACGTGCAGGTCACCACTGGTGCGCTCACTGCGTGCTTCGATCGAGAGATCCCGGTTGCGTTCTTCAGCCACGGCGGGTGGTTCCGGGGGATGGCGCACGGGCTGCCCAGCAAGCATGTGGAGTTGCGGCGTCGGCAGTTCGGGCTGCCACCAGAGCGGGGTGCCGCGTTTGCCAACGCGTGCATCGCCGGGAAGATCAGGAACTCGCGGACACTCTTGCGTCGAAACGGACGCAACGTGTCGGCCGAAGTGTTGTCGTCGTTGAAGTTTTTGATCGCTTCGGCCGAGGCAGCGAGCGGGCCGGCGTCGTTGCTGGGATACGAGGGGACTGCGGCACGGCAGTACTTCTCCGAGTTCTCGAAGATGGTCCGGGTTGAGTCGCTGCCTGGCGAGGCGTTCTCGTTCGAACATCGCAACCGTCGTCCACCACGAGATGCAGTGAACTGTCTCCTTTCATATGTGTACGGATTATTGGTGAAAGATCTGACAGTCGCGTGCTTTGCAGTTGGGTTCGACCCGTTCATCGGCTTCTATCACCGGCCCCGGTTCGGGCGGCCCGCTCTGGCGTTGGACCTGGCCGAAGAGTTCCGGCCGATTGTTGGTGACTCAGTGGTGCTGACGGTGATCAACAACGGTGAGGTGAAGCCGAGCGACTTCACGGTCCGGGGCGGGGGAGTGGCCATGACAACCGAAGGTCGTCGCTCGGTGATCGCTGCTTACGAGCGGCGATTGGATCAGGAGATCACGCACCCGATGTTCGGGTACACCGTGACGTATCGGCGAGTGCTGGAGGTGCAGGTGCGTTTGCTGGCCGCGGCGGTGCTCGGTGAGGTTCCCGGCTATACGGCGTTCACTACGAGGTGATGCGATGGCGTCTCGGAAGCGATACCTGGTTTGCTACGACATCCGGGATCCGGTGCGTTTGCGGAAGGTACACAAGAAGATGAAGAGCTTCGGTTGGGCGATGCAATACAGCGTGTTTGTTTGCGATCTCAGCCCGATGGAAGTGTTTGCGTTGCGGTCCGAAGTCGGGTCGCTCATCAACCACGATGTCGATTCCGTTGCGCTGATCGATTGCGGTGATCCTGCTGATCGCGGGCGATCATCGTTCAGTTTTCTCGGCCCGATTCCTGATCTGCCCACTTCGGGTGCTGTTGTGCTGTGAGTTTCGAGCGGTTGGGTGACGTGGCCGTCCTGGGGAACCGCTCGAAACGCTTGCACCGACAGGCCGT
>JANOYY010000071.1:0-2177 GCA_031429095.1 Acidimicrobiia bacterium
AGTCGCGATTACCCGCACCACAAGACTGTTTGGTGTGTCGTCAGCAGCGACGATCGTGTACTCGTGCAGCCCGGTCAAGACACGCGTGAGCGCGTCAAAAGCAATAGGGTCAATAGTCATCTGAGGTCTTCCGGAGGGCGATGTAGGAATCACCAGCCTGGAGGACCTCAGACCCTCAAAAAGGGATCACTGCCGCGTTAACCGCGAAGACCCACCAAAGTCGAATTGCCAGACGGTTTCGTAAATCGATGTGTGGGTGACCACCATGCCTGCGTTCCGGGCCAACATTACGAGCAGATCAAACTCAGTTCTGGTGAGCTCCAGTTCGCGATTGCTCCGCCAGGCGCGCCGAGCCGCCTCGTCCACGCGCAAGTCGCCAACACTCAGCGCGGAAGAAACCTCTGTGTGCATAGCAACTCGACGAATCAGTGCTCGGACGTTGGCGAGCAGCTCATCGGCCTCAAACGGCTTTGCGATATAGGCGTCGGCACCAGCGTCGAGACCCGAGACCCGATCGAGCGTTTCAGTGCGGGCTGTGACCATGAGGATAGGCGTCAACACACCCTTGGCCCGTAGACGTCGACAGAGCGTGAGCCCATCGAGATACGGCATCATCACGTCGAAGATCAAGAGATCTGGCGCACCGGAGACTGGCGAGTCACCGGCCTTCAGTTTGGGATCAGCGGTGTGCAGCCAGTCCGACGCCGCCTGCCCGTATACGGTCGACGGAAAGATTCCGGCGCTTCCCGACACCCCGATCCCCGACCCACTCATTTGGCTGGCGTTCGTCGCGGCGGCCGTCCCGACGCTTCGACTGGGGACATGCATCTTGATCGTTCCCCAACGCAATCCACTCGTGCTGGCGAAGGAACTCGCCACTCTTGATCGCCTGAGCGGAGGCCGGGTCGAGCTTGGAATCGCTGAGCTTCACGACACCGCGGCAGCGCACGACCGTGATCCGACGGCGATCGAGATCAACGCGATGTTTGCCGGGTTCGCGGATCCGGCAGGTAGCGCCGAGAAGTTCGTCGAAATAGGCGTGGATCGAGCGGTGGTTCCAGCGTTTGCGTTCGCCGGGCCGGGTGGGCTTGACCGATTGCGCGACTTCGCCCAAAAGGTCATGCCGCGAGTTCGTTGAAACACAGGCGACATTGCGAAGCTTCCGTTAACGTACGTGTGCCTACGAAACGATGGCGTGTGGGACTGCCAGGGGCAAAGCCAAAGACGATGCAGTGCGACGATCACCGTGGGTTCGAATCGGGTTGTGAAGATCGTTTCGGTACAACGAACGGCAGCGTTGTACTAGGCACTGGCCGGGTGTTTCCACTCTTCGATGAGCTTGTTCGACTTTTGACCTCGCCCCGGCTGTGCAACCGGTCGCCATCATTTCGGGCTTTCTTTTTTTGAGCGCAACCGTGTGCTACCCGGTCACGACGCGGATCGTTTAGATCGCGACAGTCGACCTACCTGCCTAGTTGGCGCGCTTCCTCAAGAGCCTTCTTGTTTTGCTTAAGTTCGCTTCGTTTTTGCCGTTCGGAGTAGACGAAGATCCCGCCAAGCCCAGCAACGGCGGTGATTATGGATGTCAGTCCTGCGGCATCCTAGTCCAGACTGATTAGAAAAACTCCAGCTCCAATGGCAGACAAAGCCAACAAAAAACCCATAAATAAGCCGACGCGACTAAGAAACACATCGTTATCGATTACTCGCGACTCAAGATGGACACGATGCGAACTTTGCTGGACCGCCATTGAAACACACCCCTGATTTTGGCTTACGCAGACCAGCACGGCGTTGATTGCTCCGTTCTTCGCTGATGTTGACACGCGCGGGACAGATGGAGGTTTGGTCGTTTACGGAAGCACAACCTTCGAAGGCCATCCAGCGTTTTGTGGGACGTGGTACCGAGTGGGCTATTACAGCGTCCAAACTGACAAGCGCAACTCGTTTCAGGGGGTCTGTTGCGTTGTCGTGGAGGTGGAAGGCTGTTTCGATGAGTCGTCGTCACCGCAACGTTCCTGTGCTGCTGCCATCAGCGTTCGACGGGTTTCGGTTTCCGCCGGAGGTGATCATGTTGTCGGTTCGCTGGTATCTCCGATACAACCTCTCGTACCGTGACGTTGAAGAACTTCTCGCGGAACGCAATATCGAGGTTGATCACGTCACGCTGTACCGGT
>JANOYY010000072.1:0-16428 GCA_031429095.1 Acidimicrobiia bacterium
GCGTGCGTTCTTGGGTTTGATTTCGTAGGCGCGCAGCCAATCGTTATCCGGAACCTGGTGTTGCGTGCTTCCCTTCATCTCGGCGATGACGAATGGTCCATTACTGCCCCCGGGAACGGGATCGCCGGAGCCACTCCTCTGGAGGTCATCACGTCCGCTGTCGGTATCTCGCCAATCGGTGGCCTGCGCGGGTCGAGCGGCCTTGTCCATCTCGAACCGCCAAATCATGCCGACAGCGCAGTGGGCATCTGGTTCGACAACGATGTCGAGATCCCCGAGATCGATGTGCGCGGAACTTCTGCATCGTCGCTCGAGTTCTCGCTCAAGACGAACTTTGCGGCCGACCTCGCCAACACCACGAGCAACGAACTCCAACTCTTCTCCGTTGATATCGACGTCCCCCGGTGGTCGTCCTTCCCAATGCTCTTCGACGGGTGGCTTCGCTCCCGCGGCCACACCTCTCCGGGGGCAGCACCAGATTGGATCGCTGGCGCCATGATCTACGAAGCGCAGATCGGCTTCTCGGTGTTCGCCCAGACGAATCACTACAGCCCGTATCCGGAGGTGAACGATCTCACCGGCGATCTTGACCGCATCCGCGGACTCGGGTTCAGCGTGATTCAGCTCATGCCTCGCCAGCCCTACCCCAGCTACAACATTCATGACTACTGGAACGTGGACGTTTCCTACGGTCCGCGCGCCATGTTGATTGAACTCGTCGAGCAGTGTCATGGGAGAGGGATGCACATCATCTTCGATGTGCTGCTTCACGGCGTGCTGGATCAAGAATCGATCGGTGCCGCAGCCGACGGCGTGCGGGCAGGACCGTTTGCTGACCTCGTCAGCGCCGAAACCTCCGACAGCTTCGGCAGCGACGTGAACGACTGGCACAACTATCTCATCGCGTGGTCGCGTCATATCCTCGACTTCGAGCCGTATTGGCGAGCGGGTAGCCCGTCGGTGTCGCCGTTGATCGCGCAGCATCCTGATTGGTTTGCCCGGGACTCGGCAGGCAACGTTGCTGGGGTCTACACCAAGGCGTTTGATCCCCGCAATCGCGAATGGCAGGCGTACTTCACTGCGGCCATGAGCTTTCTTATGGTCGAACTTGGCATCGATGGTTTCCGATTCGACGCGCCGACGTACAACGACTTTCCGAACTGGGCGGCCTGGGCGAGAGGCCGCGCGGGTTCTTCGGCGTTGGCGTGCGTTGGTTTGTTCGAACGGCTTCGGCCGGTACTCAAAGGAATTCGGTCCGATTCGTTGATGTACACCGAGCCATCGGGCCATGCACTTCGCAAGTCAATGGATCTCAACTACAACTACGACGAGCAGTGGCTGGTCACTGCGATCACCGATCCGTCAGCGGTGAAACCGTGGGGAGTGCGCAGTGCCAAGGGCTTGGCGCGCTGGATGAGCGACCGCGACGCGCTGTTGCCGAAGGGTTCGCTCACCGCGCACCACATTGATTCGCACGACACGTTCTGGTGGCCCACATGGGGCAAGAAGTGGCGTCGCGAACAGTTCAATGCGGAGCAGTTTCGAATGCTTACGGTTATCTTCGCGAGCCTTCCCGGCCCGTTCATGATGTTTACCGGCGGCGAGCAGGGAATCGAAGATCTGCTCCCCCTTCTGGCGACGCTGAAACATCGTCGCGAATGGCGAGACGGCGCGGTGTCGTGGTGGATTGCTGATGACGTGCCCGACGCGGTGTTCGGCATCACCCGCTCGCTCGGCGCAGAGAGCACAACGGTGTTGGTCAATTTTTCCGACGACCCGGTGACGCTGTCGATGCCTCGGTTCACTCCGGTGACGCCCTCGGGCCCGACGGTCGTGTTTCGCGTGTCGGGCGATGCGGCAACGGGCGATCCAGTTTATCGTCTGCTGGCTGATGGCCGAATCCTGTTGGGCCCTTGGGCTGCAACAGCGTTTTCGGGTGGCTTCGCGCATAGATGACCTCTCCAGCAGTATCTTTGTGACTGAATCGATCGTGGTCGTAGACGGTGGCTCCCTCGTCACGAAGAAGGCCGATGTTTCCTACTTCGTGAGTCGACCAGAAAATCGTCGATGGCCGAGCAGTGACAACACGATTACGACGCCGAAGCCGAGACTCGTGTAGTAGCCGTCGAGGCCGACGGCGACCACGCCGGTTTGGATGAATACGACCGTAGCGGCGCCGATCAACAGCCCCCCAATGGTGCCCCGCCCTCCGCCGACCGGCGTGCCCCCGACGAACACGCCCGCCAAGACGGGGAGCAGCAGTCCCTCACCCATCGTTGCGTAATACGTAGAGTTCAGAAGAATCGCGATTACCGCCGCGATAGCGCTACAGATCCCGACGATAACGAAGGCGATCGTTTTTGTTCGCTCGATGTTGATTCCCATTGCCCGACCTGCTTCGGGATTGTCGCCGGCAATATGGGCATGGATTCCGTATCTATGCCGGTGGAAGATCATCCCCAAGAAGAGTGCGAATCCTGCCGCCCAGAACATCTGGGATGGAATTGGACCCCAGGCTCCAACGATGGCATGGCGGATCGCCGAATCGTCGTAGGCGGAGAAGATCCGAATTTCGCCTCTGTTCAGTACGTGGGTGAGGCCGATCAGGGCGAAGTTCATTCCGAGGGTGGTGATCAGGGAGGACAATCCGAGCCTGGTCACAAGGAACCCGTTCAACCAGCCGCAGACGACCCCCACAAGCAACGCAGCAAGCAGGGCAACGAAAAAGTTCATCCCGAGCGCTTTGAATGTCACCGAATAGGCAAGGCCGGCCAGCGGAACAATCGATGGAAACGAGAGGTCGCTCTCCCCGGCGACGGTGACGAAAACGAGCCCAAGACCAAGGATGATGAAGATCGGAAGCGATAGGAACACTGCGGAATAGATCCCCGTGTCTTCGAGGAAGACGCGTGGCGACGCGATGATGAAGATCACCATCATGACGATGAAGAACACGGCGGCCCCAACAACGGGTCGAAGCTTCTCGGCAACGATGGGCAGTCGTCGTTTCGCCGGTACGACGACCGCGGGCAAGGATTCGCTCACGGTCATGCCTGGATCTTCCCTCGGGCCGAATCCTTTAGCAGTCCAACAAATTCGTCGGAAGTCATGGTTCCCTTCGGTCCGTCGAACACGATGCGTCCCCGATCGAGAATAACAAAACGGTCGGCAACGGCATGGGCGTCCCAAGGATTGTGGCTGATGAAGATCACGGACTTTCCCTGCTCTTTCAGGCCGACGATGAATTCCATGACCTCGCCAACTTCGGAGAGGGCCATGGCTGTTGTTGGTTCGTCGAGAAGCACAAGTCTGCTGTTGAACAAGATCGCCCGAGCGATCGCTACTCCCTGGCGTTCACCGCCTGAAAGCTTGTTGACCGTCGAAGTCGGCGTCCACACCTTCGAGGTATATCCGATACGCCGAAGCAGGGCCTCGGTTTCGGCGATCTCCTCCTTTCGCTTCACGAAGCCAAGGGCGTTGGTTCGTTCACGGCCCATGAATACGTTGTTGTAGATCGTCTGCTGTTCGGACAGCGCTCGGCTCTGATGCACAGTTTCGATTCCGAGGTTGCGAGCCTTCGACGCGCTCCACCCTCGTGCTTCGTGGCCGTCAACGAAGATGCGGCCACCGGAATCCGGCCGTTCAATGCCGGAAATGATCTTGGTCAGGGTGGACTTGCCGGCGCCGTTGTCACCGACCAGCGAAACGATTTCGCCTGGGTACAGCTTGAGGTTGATTCCTTCCAGGGCAAAGACCCGACCGAATGACTTGCTGATGTTGATCAATTCGACCAGTGGGTCGAGCTGTCCATGACTAGTTGTTTCCATAGCAATCGTCATTCGATCGGGTTCTCTGGCCCCCGGTGCGGCTAGCGGAATCCCTTGGGAAGGCTCGAGACCAGCTTGTAGTTGTCGGTGGTGACAAAGCCCGACGATGTGTCCACGCTGGAGGGTGCCAATCCATAGACCTTTTGCATGCAGAGCGAAACGACCGGCATGTAGCCCTGCTTGAAGGGCTCCTGGTCGGCGCTGAGTTGGACGAAGCCACCGGCGAATGCCCCGAACACCGTGGCTCCGAGGTCAAAGCCCGAGACTTTCACGGCACCGGGCTTAAGTCCAGCGGCCTTGAAGTAGTTCGCCATGTTTCCGAGCACCGGGCCGGCGGCGACTATAAGTTTCAGCTTCGTCGCCTTCTTGATGCTCGCCGTCATCGAAGGCGTGGCGAGATCAGGGTTCGCGTTGGTATCGCCCACCGTGTTCAAGTTGAGCTTGTTGACCTTGATTCCTGCCTTTTCCAAAACTGCGACAGTTCCGTCTTCGCGGTCGGACCGTCCGGGTACACCGAAGGTGCCGGCAACGATCGCTTCGTCGCCCGACACGAGGCCGAAGTCTTTGATCGATCTGGCGGCGAGAGCCTCGCCCATGAACCGGAGGTTTGCACCGACGAACCCACCGCCGACGTTCTTCAGTGTCTCGGCGGGAGGTACGTTGGAGTAGTCAACGAGAATTCCGGCCTTCTTGGCCTGAATCGCCAGTGGTTGGATCGCTCCGTCTCCTGGGTGTCCCATGAAGGAAATCGCGTCGGGCTTCTTGGCGATTTCTTCGCGGAATCCTTGAACCATTTTGGGGAAGTCCCAGCCCGAGCCGATGATGGTTACGTTGGCGCCGGTGTCGGCGGCTGCGGCACGCGCCCCCTTTTCCAAGATGTCGGAGAATGCATCGGACGCACCGCCCTTGAAGTAGCTGATCTTGACCTTCGAGCACCACCCCGAGCCGGCTGCTCGCGCGGTCGGGGCATTGATGAGTGAGAAAGCTGCTGCGCTGAATGCGGCTGCTATCACCAACGCGGTTGGTCGACGTAAAACGTTCATTGTTCCCCCTAAGGATTGGAATTGGGACTGCGTACCGTGCAGGTGGCGAAATACTCGTGCAGATCGAGGTACCAGTCAAACTCAAATATTGATTCGGTGAATATCGTCGTCGACAGAAATGTTGATCACGACAATGCACCCGGCCAACACCGAACCTGTGCCGTTTCCGCAAGGTTGGTCTCCGCACCGCGAGCTTGACTCAATCGCATAGTAGGTGATCGTTGCCTCTCCGCGCGGGGTCGTGGCATATTGATTGCGTGAATACTGTGCCGCGTGACTATTCGCTCGTGGGGCCCGAGCGCCTCGCTGCGTTAGAAAAGGGCCTGGTGGACGCGACCTGGTATACGTCGCCCGTCGACCGTGACCAGCTGCGTGTCCTCGTGCAGCGGCGAAACGGACCGGCCATCCGCGACACCCTTTTGTGGTTCGCCCTGCTGGGGGCGTCGGGTTTCCTCGCCCATCGTTCGTGGGGAAGTTGGTGGATGATCCCAACCTTCTTCGTGTACGGAACGCTCTACGGCAGCGTCAGTGATTCACGTTGGCATGAATGTGGGCACCGAACGGCTTTTAGAACCGCGTGGATGAACGACGCGCTCTACGGTCTCGCGTCGTTCATGGTCTGGCGCGAGGCCGTGTCTTGGAGGTGGAGTCACTTTCGCCATCACAGCGACACGATTGTCGTGGGCCGCGATCCCGAGATTGCGTTTCAGCGCCCGATGAAGGCGCGATTTCCCCTGAAGGAGCTGTTCGGTCTGACGTCGAACCCGGGCGAAACTCGGAAGATATTCCTCAACGTGATCGGCAAATTCACCCCTGAGGAACTCGAGTACGTACCGGCGGATGAACATCGACGTGTCGTGCGTACGGCCCGCGTCTATGTCGTCGTTTGGTTCGCAGTCCTTCTGGGGTGCGTTGCTCTGCGAAGCGTCGAGCCCTTGATGTTCATCATCCTGCCAAGCTTCTACGGGAAGTGGCTGCTTGTTTCCTACGGCATCACGCAGCATGCAGGTCTTGCCGAGGACACACTTGATCATCGTCTGAACAGTCGGTCGATTCGGATGAACCGGCTCCATCGATATCTGTACTGGAACATGAATTTCCATACCGAACATCACATGTTTCCGAATGTGCCCTTTCATGCACTTCCGGCATTGAGCCTGGCGACCAAGGCGGATTTCCCGCCGATGTATCCCGGGTTCCGATCTGTATACCGCGAGATCTGGTCCACCTACCAGCGCCAGAAGACGGAGCCCGACTTCTTCGTCGACCGTTCCGCGTTGCTGCCCGCTTCGAACCGCCACACCACGGCAACGCCGAAGATCGCGAAGCCGGCCGCCGATCCAGTCCCTACCAACAGTGGCTGGATCGCCGTAACAGCGTCGGCGGAACTCTCCAGAAACGACGTAATCCGGTTTGATCACGGCGAGGCAACGTACGCTATTTACCGACTCGACGACGGAACGGTCCGGGCAACCGACGGCCTCTGCACCCACGCCAAGTTCCACCTCTGCGACGGCACGGTGCGTGACGGGCAGATCGAATGTCCGAAGCACAACGGCCGATTCGACATCGAAACCGGAAAGGCTATGAGTCGACCCGTGACGGTTGATCTCGGCGTACATGAGGCCCGTGATGTCGATGGATGGGTGGAGATTCGCCCGTAGTTGAACGTTTCGTTGCCGTTCGCATCTCCCGCCACTGGCGATTTAGAGTCTCGCAATGGCGTCAAAGACCTCGTTCACGTTCTATCTGGACTGGATTGTCTGTGCCCAGTTCGCGGGGATCTTCTGTGCCAAGGAGTACGGGTTCTACGAAGCCCACGGGCTTGATGTCAACGTCGTTCCCTGGCACGACGACGGTCGCTCCGTGATCGAAAAGGTCGTGCGCGCCGCGTCGAACGGCGAATTGTGCGCAGGGTGCGCTGAAGACAATCTGGTCGTGAGCCGATGCGCAGCTGATGATTCGGTGCGGGTCTTTGGGGCAATGCTGCAAGAAACTCCGTTGGTGGTGATGAGTCGCCCGAGCCAGTTCATCCGTAGCGTTGCGGATCTGCGTGGGAAGCACGTTGGTATGCACGCTGATGGAATCCGGGCGCTGGAGTTGGTACTGGCACTTGAGGGGATTCCTGTCTGCGCCCTCGATCTCGAGGAGGTCGGGTTCGACCTTGAACATCTTCGACAGGATCGATTCGACGCCCTGCAGGGCTACACCATGACCGAGCCGGTGCAACTCGCCGATTTAGGTGTCGACGTCGACGTGACGCCCATCAAACATCGGAGGCTGAAACCCTATGCGCAGACGTACTTTTCCGAAACGACGCTCCTAGCCAGACACCGTGAACAATTCGCAGACTTTTTGACTGCATCCTCCGAGGGATGGCTGGCGGCGTGTGCCGAACCCGATGAGGCGGCCACCATCGTTTCGCAATTGATGGACGGTTCGTCGCAAGGCGTAGAGCAGCATCGAGCACAGCGTCGATCGCTTGATCGTCTGGTTCCGCTCGTCGCCGGTCACTTGCCCGTCGAGCAAATCGGCTCTGTTGAAATCGGGCAATGGCAACGAAACCTGGAAACGTATTTCGAGTTCGACCTGATCAGCCGCCGCCTCAGTGCCGAGGATGTCGTGTTCGAACTCGGACGTAGCTCTCGATGACGGATTACTTCGCTGAGTTTGGCGAATGATCGCGGTCCATTGCTGGTTCGCATGCTCGGCATCGACAGCAGTTAGGTCGCCGATCACTCCGATCACTCCAATCACTCCGATCACTCCAATCACTCCAATCACTCCAGGGGGCACATTCGACGCGCGGAGTGCTCGGGCGGAGTGCTCGTGCGGAGTGCTCGTGCGCGTCCGCCCTTACGAGCCGCAGTCGCGTAGTACCTGCGGAAGTTCAGGACAGATCGACGCGTCGCACAACAGTCGTCGACGATACGAGCCGCCCTCGGTGCCAGACCATCCGCTGCTGATCAGCCCGCGCAATCGCGTCTTCGATGCTTGTGCCGAGCACCGCAACAAGCTCCGCCGGCGAGCCCGGTTCGACCCGCACGACGGGAAGGCGCATGGCGATACGCGCACCGTTGGTCACCGCGTGAAACGCTTCATCCGGCGAAAGGTGACCAGCCATCACGAGCAACGCAGCGGTCTCCAGCGGATCGCTACGACCCATCGAGTTGAATGGGTCGCGCACGTTGTCCGCGCCAGCGCCGACCACGACGCCCGCCTTAAGTAACGGGCGCAGAGCGGTGAGCCCACGCGGGGGCGAAACGGCATGCTCACGGCCCTGCAGGAACAGATTCGTCTGCGGTAGCGTGATGACGGCGACGTTCGCGGCGGCGACCTCCTCCGCTACCGCTCGCTGCACGTCGATCGGTTGCACGCCGAGGCTCACGCAATGGCTGGCCGCCGCGCTGTACGGGAACTCTGTTATCCGAACCCGCTCAGCGAGGTAGCGCAGTTCGAGGTGCGACGGGTCGAGCGTCTCATCGGTGTGGAGGTCGATCGCACGACCGAACTCTGCTGCCGCCTCAAGGCTGGCATCGCTCGCCCCGAACGGATCGCTGTCGATGTGCGGGCAGCCCCCGACGATGATCGACGGGTCCATTCGAAGCGCATCGCGCAACATCGCTCGGTTGTTCGCCCCCTCCTCGCCCCCCAGCGGACCGCCGACCAGTGCCACAATTTGTAGGTCAAGCACGCGGGTCAATTCGTTGCGGACCGTGAGCAGCGCCTCAACGGCATCCGTTCCAATCCCGTCGTGAACGTTGGCATGCGAGCGCACGGCAGTCGCCCCAGACGCGACGAGTTCGAGGGCGGCACGCCGGGCTCGCTCGATCATGCCTGCCTTCGTGATGTGCGGGATAAAGTCAATCCACGCCTCGATCGCCCCCATGAGATCGCCACGACGGTTTGGAACTTTCTCAGACGTAAGTGCCTTGTCGAGGTGCGCATGCGGTTCGGCGGGCGCTGGCACGAGGAGGTAACCGGTGAGGTCGATCTCTAGGGCGCCCGGCGCAGGAGGACTCTTTGGTCCAGGCGACCTTGAACCGGTTCGATGTCGGTCGACTACGTCCGCAATCGTGCCCGTCACGTGATCGATGGAGACATTCACGAGGCGACCGTCGGGGAGTGTGGCGTTGCGCAGCCATGTGATGTCCTGCGTGTCTCGCGTGTTGCGTTGTGATGCGGTGTCGGTCACGGCTGTCGAAGTTCCTTCGCTATGGCGGCGAGGCCGTCGGCCGTCGCTGATCGGTCTCGTTCGGTCGCACCGGCGGGAGTGAACGCGCCTATGTCGACCCCTACCACACCGGGGATCGCCAAGACCTGTCGTCCATATGCGGTTGCGGCCTCGACGCCAGCGTCCCATGGGTGCTCGCCCTCGCTGACGGACGTGAAGTAGCCGTGTGGAACCCGGTGACTCGGATATGCGTCGAGGCTCGCAGCGGTCGCGCTGTCGAACGCTGCCGCGACGCACACGATGAACTCCATTTGCCCACTGCACGCTTCTTGCGCGGCCGTCACGAACGCTGCGACGTCTGCGACGTCGCCGGCATGGTTCACGACGCAGATGGTGGCGCCAGTCTTTGCCTTCTCGGCGATGCGGTGCGGCCGGACCTCGAACGGCGGTGCGCCCGGCGTTTCAGCGACTGAAACCTCGAAACCCAGATCAACGGCCAATGCGGCGAGCGTGAAGGACTCCAGATCGAAAACGGGCATCGCGTCGCCTCGATCGCCAGTCACTGGATGGTCCCCGGTCACACAGTGGACGCGGCGCACGCCGAGCGAGCGCAGGGCAACCAACTCCGACTCCAGGGCGACCCGATTGCGGTCACGACAGTTGATGCCCGGCCACGGCTCGACGCCGGCGTCGAGGAGAATTCGTGCGGTAAAGGAAGGGGGGAACTGGAGTCGACCCGACCTGAGGTCGCCGTAGAGCACCGCATCAACCGCGCCAACGAGTCGCCGAGCATCTCGTGTGATCGCATCGACGTCGGGGACGTTCGTCACGATGTCGACCACGACGAGAGGGACGGGGTGTGATGGTGCCGCGAACCCGCTCAGGGCGTTTGCACCGGGGGAGGGATCGTTGGCGGTTTTGTTGTCGTTTCCGCGGACCCACGGCGTCAGCGGACGATCAAGAAAGACGCATGGACCGAACGATTCAACCTCGCACCGGCCGGACGGGAGAACACCTCCACAGGGTCCGAAGAGCATCTGCTTCGGACATCGGTCCGCACCGCCGTCGGTCATCAGCAGTCCCGCACGACGTCAAAAACCCTCATCGTGCAGTCACGGAACCAACGGCCCATTGATTCGTCAACCGCTTCGAGTTCGTGCGCCGGTATTGCGTGCCACGACGCCTCGTCGGTCCAGCAAATGATGGCATGGACCTGGCCCGGGTTACCCTGCTCGGACCAAATGTGCTTGCTGACAAATCCGGGTTGACGTTCCAGGAATCTGCTCCAGGTGTGTTCCTCGACGACGAGCCATTCATCGCGCTCTTCAGCAATGACGTCGAAAGTGAGGAATTCAATGACCATCGGAAGATGTTAGCGCTGCGAAATATTGAACGTATCAATGCTCGGCTGCTGTGACGGAACCATCCGACCGAGAACGAAAAACGGTGGGCCAGGTACAGAACCACCTCTGTACCCGACCCACCGTTTCGTCCGCCTACTCGGCTACAGACCGATCTTCGGATCGATGAACTCGTTGGTCACCATGGTCGTAGCCTTGAAACCGGCCGGAATGTCCTTGTAGTCGCCGGTCTTGACCATCAAGTCGATGAACTTCTGGACCCGGGGGATGTCGAAGTTGCCGAGAGTCTTGTCCGGTCCGTTGGACACCAGACCGAGTTCCTTCTGCTTGGCAACCGAGAAGTCGGCGATTCCCTTCGAGTACACCCAGAAATCCTTGTACTGGGCTACTGCGTCCACGATGATTGCGTTGGCACGATCGGGTGACTTGATGAAGTCGATGGCGGCCTGCTGCACCATGGGCACAAACTTCTTCAGGCAAGGACGCAGTTTGGCGAGCTCAGTCGGCCGCACGCCGAGTGTCTGCGAGTAGTCCTGATATCCAGCGTCAAAGAAGAGTTGGAAGGCGACATCCTTGCCCCAGGCCTTGATGTCGTTCTTGTACGAGTACGGCTCGGCTGATGCAAAGCCCTGCTGTGCGATCTTGCCGGCGGCGGCAACGAACCGGGCGGGCGATCCGTCATACGACGGATCGACCAGATTGTCAGGCACGATCTGGTCGGCGATGAAGAACGACATCACCGACTTGGCGAACACGTTGATGGTTACGCCCTTCTTGGCCAGATCGGCAATGGTCTTCACATCTGGGTAGGTAGCTGGATCCCACATGATCATCTGTGGATTCTTCTCCAGAGGGGCCACCACTTGGATCAGCGGAAGCTTGTTCCACAGGTTCGCCGAGCCGGTGTAGTCGTAGCCCATCGTGATGCTGGGGTCGGTGGCCATAACGGCCGAGGGTCCAGCGAAGCCAATGGCCGGACCACCGGTACGGACCTCGATTTTGATGCCTGTCTTGGCACCCTTATGGTCGATGAGACTGCCCGACACGACCTTCTTTTTGAGGTCGATCTTGTAGTCGGATCCGATGAGTTGGTAAAGGGCGCCGTGTTCGGCCTCCGGGAACCAGTCGGTCTGGATAACGATGGTGGCCGGGCAGACGGCCTTGAGCGAGGTGCCCGACACAGCGACTTTCTTCTTCGCTACCGCGGAGGCGACAGATGTCGTCAGCGGCGACACCGCTACAGCAGCGATCAGTGCGCTGCCCAGCAGGACGGACGTTCGGTTACGCATGGGTTCTCCTCGGTGAATTGGGTCTGCGACGACGTTCGGGGCGGGCAGGTCCCAGGCGCACCAGGGGACTCGCGTGTGACGAACGTCATTGATACTATCAATGAGTCGCGCTGGCGAGCAATCAAGAAGGCGCAACTTCGCTTCGTCGACGCCTGACGCGCCACACTTAGAGGGTGACCATGACAACGGGGACGACAACAGCGATGACCATAGGGACGACAACAGGGACGAAAACAGGAAATAAGGCACGCACGCTTTCCTTCCAGAACATTTCGATGCAGTTCCCCGATGGGACCAGGGCAGTCGATGATGTCTCTTTCGACGTTGCCAAGGGCGAGTTCGTGACTGTCGTCGGGCCGTCAGGATGTGGGAAGTCGACGCTCTTGAAGATCGCTTCCGGATTGCTCCAGCAGACTTCCGGCGTTGTTGGAGTCGACCGGAGCAACATCGGTTACGTGTTCCAAGACGCAACGCTCCTTCCATGGCGCACGGTACGGCGAAACGTCGAGCTGCTTCTCGAACTACACAGCAGTTCTAAGGCAGACCGGGCGACCGTTGCGCAGACCGCGATCGATCTTGTTGGACTCAGCGGGTTCGAGAATCACTACCCCCTGGCGCTGTCGGGGGGCATGAAGATGAGGGCGTCGTTGGCTCGCGCACTGACGCTTAAACCGCCACTGTTCCTCTTCGACGAGCCGTTCGGCGCCGTCGATGAAATCACCCGCGAGTACCTGAACGAAGAGACACTGAAGCTATTCCAGCAGGAGCAGTTCGCAGGGCTGTTCATCACGCACTCCATCAGCGAAGCGGTCTTTCTGTCCACGAGGGTTCTGGTGATGTCGGCACGACCCGGGCGCATCGTGGCATCGTTCGAGGTGCCGTTCGCGTACCCGAGAGACCCACAACTCCGATTCGATCCGGCGTTTGCCGAGCTCTCGGGCCACATCAACCAGTCACTTCGAGGAGCACACACATGAGCACCGCCGTGAACGCCGACGCGACCCTCCCAGGCGGATTCGATCCGGCCCCCGGCGTGCTTCGTGACGATGCACCGCCCGCGCGCGGCCATCAGCGCGAACGGCTGCTTGCGCTGGTGCTCCCCCCGTTCGTTCTCGGCCTCTTGGCGATCGGTGTCTGGTACTTCGTGAGCTACGTATTGCTCGATACCAGGCGGAGGTTCTTGTTACAGCCACCGCACCTGGTATTCAAGAATGGCTTCGCCGACACCGAGGTACTGGCCGAGTTGGGCCATGGACTCTGGTCCAGCACCCAGGTCGCCCTCTGGGGCTTGGGCATCGCCATCGTGATCGGGTTCACGCTCGCTGTTGTCATGAGCCAGTCCAAGCTCATCGAACGAGCCGTCTTTCCCTACCAGGTGATGCTCCAAGCCACCCCAATCTTGGCGATCACGCCATTGATTGGGTTCTGGTTCGGCTACGGCTTCAATTCCCGCGTATTCGTTGCCGCCCTCATCGCGCTGTTCCCCATCGTGGTGAACACCCTCTTCGGGCTCACGTCGGCCGAGCAGGGGATGCACGACCTGTTGACGCTGCACAACGCCAGCCGACTGACCCGGCTGAGCAAGGTCATGTTCCCGGCCGCACTTCCGGCCATTTTCGCGGGACTTCGGATCTCGGCTGGCCTGTCCGTCATCGGTGCCATCGTGGGCGACTTCTTCTTCGGGCAGGGCGATGTCGGGATTGGTCAGCTCCTGAAGCGCTATGCGAACCTCCTCCAGGGTGAGCAATTGCTCGCCGCCGTAATTCTGTCGTGCCTGCTCGGCGTGTTTGTGTTCGTCACGTTCGGCTGGCTGAACAACCGCGTGGTCGGCCGCTGGTCGACTGTCGCTCGCGGATCGACTGGCGCTCGCGCGAAGATGCCGTCGGCTCGTTAGGAACTGTTCAAATCGCAAGCCTCCCGATCTCGCGTTCCGTTCGTTGGAGAAACGCCAGTCGACCCTGTTCGTCGCTCTTGTCGACACCGTACAGCGCCACCCAGTGAAACGTTGCGCGCGCGGCGCAACCGGCTCGCACGACCCGAGCTGCCGTGTGATAGCCGGACCGCCCGGCGATGAGGTTCGCTACCCGGGTGCCGCCGTGCGTCGTGACACATACAAGGCTCGATATTGAGTCGACTCCGTTCACCAGCACGGCGGTCAGCCAGGCGAGGAGTAGCGCTGGCTGAGTGGTCCACCAGGTGGGGTAGACGAGTATCAGGGTCGAGGCGCGGTCCAGCATTTCGCGGTGTCGCTCCGGCAAATCGGTGCCGGGTCGAAAGCCGTCGACGTAGAGATCGATGACCTCAAACGCAATTCCGGCAGACTCCAACCCACCCTTCACTCGTTCGAAAACGGCAGAGCCAAGGCTCTCGTCTAACGGGTGCACGAACACAACGAGCGCGCTCAGAGCTTCGCCAATCGCCGCTCGACCGTTCTTAGAAAGTGGTCGGTCTTCGTTTGATCGCCGTCCGTTGCGCGATAGCGCGCCAGCCATTTCGTTCGTGTGGACCAACTCGTGCAGAGACGCAGATTGCGAAGAAGGATGCGTCGGCCATTGTCGAACGTGCGTTTCGTGGACCACCAGGTGCCGTCGTACACGGATATTCCGACAATCCGACGAATTCGCGACAGACCACCTGTTGCGCCGCCCGAGTCGTCGAGAGTGAACGACACTCCAGGTACAAGCACACGATCGAGCCATCCCTTCAGTGTCGGGGGCAAGGTGGACAGCGTCGTTGCATACACAAACACGAGTGCGTCGCACGAAAGTACGGCTTCGGCGTAGTCGGCGATTTGGGGATCGATGATTGGCTTGTCGGTGACATAGGCAAGGCGCTCTGCCGGGCTCATTTCGGGCGCGAATGAACGCAGGTCAAGCTCGCGTACCCTATGACCGCCTGCTCTGAGACCGGCAACAGCGGCGGCCCTCATTTGTTGGACCATTGCATCGCTTCGGGGGACATCAGAGGGGGCGCAGATGAGGAGCACCCGCATTATGTGCCGGGCCCCTTTTGCGATACGTCGTCGGTCGTCGTCATGTCGTAGAGGTACTTTCCCGGCTGACCCGCACATCGGTAGTTCACGACGCAGCCACGGCAACGCGAAAAAGGTGGATGGTTTCCAGCGCTGATTCCATCATCTGGGCGATCGGGTCACCGTCGACCAGAGCCAGGCCGATGCTGTCGGGGTCGTGACGCAACATCAGGTCGACCATCCCTGCGGCCACTGTTGCGGGGCTGCCCTGCAACGAGGTCGGGTCGTGCGGCGCATTGTTACCGAAGCGCGCCGACGCGTAGAGCGCGACGTGGATGGGGCGCGATGAACGAGCCCACCCAATCGGCGATTCGAGTTCGTCGAGGCGCAACCCGGACAGGAAAATTCCGTCGGCTTCACGTGAGGCAAGTCGGGTTATCTGCTCTCCCTTCGTTCCCACGAAGATGGGGACGCTCCGAGCAGGGGCTGCGTGACTGGGGGGTCGGTAGCGTTGCGACGGTCGGCGTTCAAAGACATCGCGTGCTGTTCTGATCGCGTCTCGGATCAGGGCCACCGGACGCTCTGGTTGCAGCCCAAACGGGCCGAGGGACAGGTCGCCGCCGACCCCGAACCCAAGGATTGCCCGACCGCCGCTCAGTTCGTCAAGTGTCGCAACGCTTGATGCCATGGCCCCGGGGTGTCGGAGCATCGGCGTGGTTATTCCAATGCCCAGCCTCACGGAATTGGTTCGCCCAGCGGCGGCGCTGAGGATCACGAGTGGTTCGCGGGCCACGCCTTCGTCAGCAATCCACACCTCGTCTACTCCGGCTCGGTCCGCTGATGCGACCGCGTCGACGAGGTCGTTGACCGGCGCGTCCGGATACAGCCAGATCCCGACCCGTGGTGTCTTGTTGATCACGATGATGGCCTTTCGATTCTTTTCAAAACCACGTGAATCCGGTGGACGACGTGGAACGCGTAGTGCGTGACGCCGGTCGGTTTCGTTCTTGAGCCCGCAAGAACACGATCTTCGTCCGTACGATCATATTGATGACATCAATCCTTGCCCAATCCTTGCTACCGTTCGGCCATGACGTCGTCCGTGCTCAACACTGCTTCGCCGACGCACCGTCCGAGCATCGCAACGATCGAGGAGATAGAACAGCGGGTGCTCTGGCTTGCGGTGAGGATTGGCGCGGTCTTCGGCCAACGCGTCGTTGCGGTGTGGCCGTCGTGATGTGTATTGAAGGAATCAATACTGCGGCTATTTTGTGTGTCTGTGTTGGACTACCTGGCGATGACGCCCGAACGAAAAGGTGACTGAGATGAAGATCGGTGCGTTCTTCTTCGGAGGCGTCGAAATGCCGGATGCTGGTGCGGGCCTGCCCATGCCTATGGATCGGCGCTCCGACAACGCAGCTTGCTGGGCGGCAACGCTTCAGTACGTCGATGCTGCCGTTGCGGCCGACCGACTGGGGTACGACAGCTTCTGGACCACGGAGCATCACTTTCAACACGAGGGCTACGAGGTGATCCCGAACGGGATTCTGATCTCCACGTGGATTGCGGCCCGCACAGAACGGATCCGGCTCGGTTCGATGTTCAATGTCGTGCCGCAGTGGAATCCCCTTCGCCTCGCCGAAGATTTCTCAACCATGCACAACCTGTCGGGCGGCCGCGGCATCCTCGGCGTCGGACGTGGCACCGTGCCGCGAGAGCTTCTGCATCTCAACCCGGATCAGGTGTCGGTCGGCTCGGCCGAC
>JANOYY010000073.1:0-94702 GCA_031429095.1 Acidimicrobiia bacterium
CCGCAGTGCAGCGAGCATCCATGCCTCCTCCGGCGAGAAAGCCATTCAAATGGCCGACCATCGACCTCCCTGACATCGAAATTGCAGATACGCCGTGAAGACGGAGGTTTCGGAGTCGCTACTACAGGCATCTGCGACGGAGGGAGCCTTTCGATGGCTTTGGCCGTTGCTTGACTACTGGCTGAGTCTTTCTGTGGACCTTCGGGAGGCATTTTGGTCTGAACTGGCACTTTGGATAGGGCCCGGTGGGCAGCGGCTATCTCCGGTTGCGCGGGCGGAGTTCTTTCGGGTTGTCTGGACGACTCAGCGCTACTGGGACACCGACGCCGGGGCTGCGAGTTATCTGCTAATTGAGTTTCACGGAATTGAGTCCGATGTCCGGTCCGATTCCGACGCCGATATGGTTCGTCGGATCAAGTCAGCATGCTCGTACCTCCCCGAGATGGATGAGGCAGATCTGAATTGGACTGACTTTCAGCTTCCCGTCCAGCGGCTCTCTAAGTTGTCAAGCGATCCAACCTGAGGTCGGTACGCGTATGACTGGGCATCGACATCGAAGGCGGTTTCATCTACTGGTCGAGCTTCGATGCGGCACCTGGCGCCTCAACCATAGGGCGAGCCGATATCAATGGAACCGGCGTTGTGGCGAACTTCGTCTCGGGTGGTACCGGCACTGTCGGGATAGAGGCCACAGCTACAAATTTGTATTGCACGAACTCGGAGAGCAACTTCATCGGCCGTTCGAATATTGATGGAAGCGGTCAACCACACGTTCATCGCGACCGGAAGCCGACCGTGGAACTTGGCCACCGATGGAACGTCTCTGTATTGGACAAACTTCTGGAACAACGCGATCGCCAAGTCGACGGTCGATGGCGCCAGCGTGAATCAGGCGCTGGTCAAGCTTCCGGCGAGTGGACACGGTCGGGTACTTCCATGTCGCAACTGGTCTCTCCTTCAAGCCCGTAACCCCGATCCGGCCGCTTGACACGCGAGCGCTTCCGGGAGGTGCGCCGCTGGCGTCGGGCACGTATGTGGACGTACAAATTCGGGGCTTCGGTGTTGTGCCCAACTCGCCGACCGTGCAGGCGGTCGTTGTCAATCTCGCGGCGGCCAGTCCATCGACAACGGGTTCGATCGATGTCGGTCCTTCCGGAGTTGCGCCGTCGTTGCCGTGGTTCACGCACCCTGCCAACGAAAACGCTGCCAATCTCGCGATTGTTCCGGTGGGCGCTGATGGAAAGATCCGCGTGGTCAACAACAGCCTTGGGACTTCGCATGTGATCGTCGACATAACCGGCTACCTGACAAACGGTGCCTAACGAATGGTTCGGTAGTCTGGGCGCATGGCGCCAATGAACGCTTCTCGCCTACGGAGTGTTTTTCAATTGAATGCGGGTCTGGTGATGACGGTCGGTCTTGTTCTCATGGGTAACCCGCTCTTTGGGCCGAACCTGAAGATCAGCGGTTATTTCGTCATGCTGGTTGGAGTTGGGCTCCTCGTCGTCGCCGTGTTTCTGGGCGCTGCTGGCTTCGGGAAAGGTATGTTGGCGAATCGGTTGTCCCTGTTGCGCTCGCTTAACGCAGTAGCAGGTGCCGCACTCGCCGTGTGGGCGGTGACGGGGGGTCTGACCGTCGGAGCCGAAGTATTCCTTGCGGTGCTCTCCGTTGGTCTCGTCGCTCTAGCTGTCGGCCAGGAGCTTTCGATGCGGCATCCGGAGCGTGGGGTCAAGCGGTTACCTTCGACCCAAGCCCAGCGACAGGCTGCCCTCCGTGGAGAACAAGTCCCACCGAAGGAATCCCCCACCAGTGGTGTCTGATACCTCCGGACTCGGCGGAGTCGTCCAAGCGTTCGGCATCGAGATGGAGTGAACGCTCTGCGGGGCGACGTCTCGACCTATCTCGTCGCCGTTCGTTCGAACTCTGCTCGCCGATCCCGGTAGCGTTGCGCCCGCATTCGCCCGCCGCAGGCTTGATCGCAACACCACTGCACGGTTTTGCTCTTGGAGTTGTCGTAGACGATCCATCGGCAGCGGTCGTTGGCGCATGCCGTCAGTCGATTCCACGTTTCGTCGAGCAAGCCAAACCAGGTTGAGACGAGAATTGTTGTGAAGAATTGAGCGACCCCTCCTACGGGCGATGACATCTCGGGCGTGGTCGAGAACCGCAGTTCGACCGGGAATCGAGGGGCAAACCGATGAAGTTCAGTCGGGGTTGATCGTGACTCAATTGCACCCCGCAGGAGTGCGCGAAGGTCATGGATCGCGGCGAGTTCCGCCCGCGAAACATGCCCGAGTTCGACGACGTTTTCGCCCGCCGCCCAACTGCAGAACTCAGCCTTGGAGGCCAGCAGGTCGGCGCCGGTTTCGATGCTCCGTGTGTTTATGAACCGACGGACGATTTCGAGGTTCGGGGGGGCGTTTCGAGACTCCGGCCATGTACTGTGCGGGATCACGAGGCCCCTCGCATCGGTTCCATGTTGTGTCGTCATCACGATCATTCTATAGTTTGACCATGACGATCATCAATTGCCGCACGCGACTGCTGTGGCTGTGCCGGCGATTGTTGACGTGATTGCTCAGATCCAAATAGCCCTTCGACTCGCTCGAGCGCAACTGGCGACACGTCGAGCGACCACCTTGATCACCTCGTCGATCGTGGCGCTTTCGTTCGCGTCGCTCGTGGTTTTGCTCATGCTTCCGGCCATTTCCGGTGATCTGGCGATACGACATGAACTCGAGACGCTCCCACCGGCCCAGCGTTCGGTCACGATCGTTATCTCGCCCGAGCGACGTCCGAACGCGGACGAGAGAACGCGCTTCGATCAAACCGTGCGGCGTCAGCTTTCGATACCCGGATACGGACCGATCACACGGGTCTCCTTCTTTCGTTCGCTTTCCTCGCCGACAGGAGCGGTATTTCGACTCGTTGGGACCGAACATATCCGCAGCGCCCTGACGCTCACATCGGGGCGGTGGCCTTCTCGCTGCGACGCCGAGCGGTGTGAGGTGCTCTCGGTGGGCGCAGCGAGCCCTGCCCGAAGCGGCAGGGGGGTCGGCACCGTTGATTTGCCCGACGTCGACTACATCCGCGTCGTCGGTCGGGCAACACCTGGTTCGAGGTTTGCGTTCGTTGGCCCACTCGCCCCTTCGACGGGTGAGCTATTGGTCGTCGCTGATGGACCAGACGCCGTGCAGAACCTACGCACGCTTGACCTGATTCGACGAATCGACGGGTGGGATGCTCCGATTGTCGCGTCTGAGGTTGGACGCCGCTCCGTTGAGAAGTTGCTGAACGCCGCGGCCGAGATCAACGAGAAGATCGATATCTCCGGAGTGGCGGTGACCGTCCCAAGCGATGAACTCGAAGATGCGCTGCGTAGGACACGTTCCGCCGGGGCCACGATTGCAACTTCGGGTGCTGAACTACTTTGCCTGCTCATCGTGGGATGTGCGGTTGGCGGGCTAGCGGCGCGAACCAATCATATGCTCGCATATGAGAGGCTGAAACTGCGCGGTGCTAGACGCACGGTGCTGACGAGCTATCGGGTTTTCGTAGCCGCACTGGTCACTATCGTTGGCCTGGTCGGTGGGGTCCTTGTGGGATTCGTTGCTGTCTCGGCTATCGCCAGCGCTTCAGACGTCGCCGTCCGTTCTGTCATCCTCGAACCATGGAGAAGTGGGTCCGTCATCGTCCTCGTTGCCGCAGGGTTCGTGTTGTTCCTCATCCTGCTGTTCACGATGAACGATCCGGGGGAGCGGCGCGTACTTCGAGTGGGACGCGTCCGAATGACCGACGCGATCGCTATTCCCACAATTGGTGCGGTGCTGTACGGCGTTCGAGGCGTGCAGACCTCTGCGTCGGAGACGAGTTTTTCGCGTGCGTGGTTCTCGCTCATCGTCGTCACGTGTGCCCTCGTGTGGGTCGTGGTTCGATGCTTGCCCGTCGTTAGTCGCATCGTACGGAATCGGGCACTGAAGCGCATGCCCCTCTTCGCAACGGTCGGCACCCGTTCAGCGTCGAGACAGCATCTGTCCCTGGCGAGCGCAGCCCTCACATCCGTGGCTGCAGCGATGAGCGTGTTTGCAGTGTCGACGGCGACGACGTTGGAGGTAAACACTCGTGATCAAGCGGGGTTCGCGGTGCCGCTCGATTACCGGCTTCGGATCGGGAGTTCGCTCCTGCGGCCCGATGAACTTCGCAACACAGCTTCATGGCGTCAACTTCGATCCAAGCTCGTCGACACAGACGTCGTTCGCCGAAGCGCAACGCTCCTGGGCGAGACCGGCGACGCGTCCATCGAAGTGCTTGGCGTTCGGCCTCCGGCTCTCGCTGCTGCGCGTGCCTGGCGATCTGATTACGGGCCAAAAGCAGCTGACGCGCCTGCATTGTTGAAGTCGACGCCGCCCAGCGTCGTCGGTGCACGAATGGACAAGGGTGGCACGTATTTGTTTGCGGAGATTTCCGGTGAGCGCACCGCGCTCGACATAGCGGCTGTGCTCGAGCGCGTCGACGGCACGTGGCACGAAATTGCACTGAAGGAACAGGTAGGCCCGACGTCGGACCGCACGATGCTTCGCGGCGTACTTGAGCGCGGTGATCGCGGCGGCAGGTTTCTTGGATTTCGCATTGGCGTGAGTGCCTTCTTTGCCCAACAGCTTGAGCACAAGATCGGAGAAGGCAACACGTTCAACGATGCGGCTGCTGCCGAAATTCGTATCCACTCGGTTCTTCTTGGCGCCGACATCGGTCCAGATGGAGAACAGATGGGCGTTGTGGACGGTCGCCACCTTCAGAAGATTGCGCTCGCCGCCTCGACGTTGCGAAGCGATCGGGCGGTGCTTCGCTTGCGTGACGATGACTCGCTCGACGTCCGGGTGTCGCTCCAGGGCACCTCGGCGCTTCTCTTGCCAGACGAGGATGGGAATCCGATTCCGGCACTCGTCGACTCAGCAACTGCGAAGCTCGCCGGTGGCATTGACTCGACCTTCTTTGTCGAAACGCTGCAGCGTCGTATCGCTTTCCGAGTCGTCGCTCTCGCGAATCGTTTTCCCACGGCTGCCGACCGCTTCGTGGTCGCCGACCTCGACGCGGTGGAGCGTCAATTCAACCTCGCGCAGCCCGGCTTTGGCACGCCGACCGAGGCCTGGGTCGGTCTGCGTCGAGAGAGTGCGAGCAGTGAGCTCGTCGCTCAGCTCCGAGATGCTATGCAGTCCGAGCCGGTAAACCAGCTGTTGGTGGAAGACCGTTTGGCAATCGCAAGGCAGCTGGTCCGCGACCCGTTTCGGCGCACCTCAGCTCTTCTCCTGAGTGCCTCTCTCGGCGTGGCGCTGTTGGTGGCGTTTGTCGGCCATATCGTAAGTTCACGTAGTGATGTAATGGACCAAGACCTGTTTCGTCGGACCCTGCGATTGCAGCTGGTACCGGATCGAGCAATTGCAAACTCTTTTGCTTGGCGGTCAATTCTCGGTGTCGTTGTTGCCGTGCCCCTGGGTGGTCTTGCCGGGGTGGTGCTCGTGAGGGTTGCCGCGGCGAGTATCGGATCGGGAGCATCCAACGAAGTGGACGGTCTCCCGTTGCGGCTCATCGTTGCGGGGCCGTTGACCCTTGCGTCGGTCGCGGTGTTGTCGGCGGCCCTGGGCGTCGCATCGTACTTCGGCTCTCGCTCAGCCCCCACAATCCCCGTTGAGGACCTGTTGCGAGGTAGGCCGTGATGCGAAACCCACCTTTGGCGATTTCCTTCGACGATGTATTCGTGCTCTACCAATCGAGGGACGAATTCGCTCAAGGCGTTCGCTCTGGTGTCCTTGCGACGTTTGGTCATGCCGTCGCTGCCCTACGCGGTCTTTCGCTCGATGTCAGAGAGGGCGAGCGGATCGTTGTTCGCGGCCCGAGTGGCTCAGGCAAGTCAACGCTGGTGAGTGTTGTCACCGGTCAAGTCGCACCCTCGGCAGGTGTGGTGCGGTTCTTCGATAGGGGCCTGCCCATCGGAGGCGAGGTGCTACGACGCAGCGGTCGACTTGCGGTCGTCACGCAGGGGAGTGGGCGCGAACTGGTTCCTGAAATCAGCTGCCTGCACAACGTGGCCTTAAACGCCGAGCTGCGGGGGGTGAGCAAAGCGACGGCGCGTCGAGACGCCGAAGTGTTGTTGGACCGGTTCGGGGTTGGTGAGCTAGCAAGTCGTATGCCTACTGATCTTTCCGGCGGTGAAGCTCAGAAAGTTGCACTTGCCGCTGCTCTGGGGTCGAGCCCGGCGATCGTCGTCGCTGATGAGCCGACTGGCGATTTGGACCGCCGCAGCGCCGAAACGATCTACGACCTTCTTGCGGAACATGTGCTGAGAAGCGGAGCGGCGCTGTTGCTGGTGTCCCACGACGATCGAGCGCAGCGAATTGCCGATCGTGTCGTGTCTATTCGCGATGGCCGATTTGAGGGTGTGCACGATTCGGGAGAGACAACCCATTCGATCGTCGTGGACTCTCGCGGTTGGATGCGCCTTCCGGAGGCTCAGCGCCGCGCCGCAGGAGTCGTAGATCGAGCGGTCGCCTCGCTCGAATCGCGGGGAATTCTCCTTCGTCAAAGTACGACCGGGACCTCCGATCACGGCTTCGATCCGGTGTGGGATCGGTCAGCTGGACAAGGGCCGGAACTTCGACTCACATCAAGTGAATCCCACCTATCCGGAGCGACCCTGGCTCGTGTCGACAATGTCTCGGTCGTACTTCGCCACCGGCAAGGAGCTTCCCAGATCCTGGCCCCGACTTCGTTCTCGATCCGACCCGCACGACTCCATGTCGTCGCCGGTCCGTCGGGATCTGGAAAGACCACTCTCTTGAGCGTGCTCGGAGGTTTGCGGCAGCCGACAACGGGCTCCATATATTTCAACGGTGAACCTTCGGTTGCGTTCGCCGCGCAGGCCCCGGGGTTCGCCGAGGATGCGACTGTCGCCGCGAATCTGGTTCTTCAGGCGGCCCTCCGAAGCGAAGCCCTTGGGTACGACGAGGTCTTGAAAATACTATGTACACTGGGTATTGAACATCTCGCCGAACGGCCCGTTCGAACCCTTTCCGGTGGTGAACGACAACGAGCCGGGGTCGCCCGTGTGCTGTTGTCGACTGCTGAGCTGCTGCTTATCGATGAGCCGACATCGCAGCTCGATGACGTTTCGTCTGCGCGAACCGTGATGGCGATCCAGCAGGTCGCTCGTTGCGGGGTGGCCATCGTCGTGGCATCGCACGACGATTCGGTCATCAGCGCCGCCGACGAACTTATCAGCCTCGGCTGACTCGATCGGCGGTTTCGCTGCGCAGCGGTACAACCTGCATGAGCGCGTGGGCGGCGCGCCAACAATCGACATAGGACGTATACAGAGGAATTGGTGCAAACCGCACGATGTTGGGAGGCCTCTCATCGGCTATGACGCCGAGATCGGCAAGTGCTGCCGCAATCGTTGGGGCATTGTCGATGACCATTGACAATTGTGCGCCGCGTTCGTTGGGCGGGCGTGGCGTGAGTTGTTCCATCGCCCGTGTCTCGCAGAGCCGATCGAACAGCGATTCCAGATAGGCCGTGAGACGAAGAGACCGTTCACGGAGCACTTGGAATCCGATGCTCGCGAACATGTCGACAGATGCGCGGACGGGGGCGAGGGCTAGCGACGGTGGGGTCGACAACTGCCAACCCGATGCCCCGGGGGCCAGATCGATATCGGTAGGCATGGCAAATCGCGTGGACCGAGCATTGCCGTACCATCCGTTTAGGCGTGGCAAATCGGTCCGATCGGCCAGTCGCTCGTGAATGTAGGCGGCACCGATCGCACCGGGTCCACCGTTGAGATACTTGTAGTTGCACCAGATTGCGGCGTCGACGTCCCAATCATGCAATCGCAGCGTGACGTTCCCGGCGGCGTGTGCGAGGTCCCAGATTGCGACCGCACCTACGTCATGGACGGCGGCGGTAATCGTGGCCACGTCGAGCAACTGGCCGGTACGAAAGTTCACGGCGCCCAAAACCACTGCGGCGAGTGAACTTCGGAGTCCACGGATCTGTTCGACGATCGACTCGGTGGTGAAGAGACCCGACGCTTCGCTCGGAACGATCCGAACCAACGTCGTCGGGTCGAGTCCGTGCCAGCGAACCTGCGATGCAACCGCGTAGTCATCGGATGGAAACGCGCCTCCCTCGATGGCGATTCGCGATCCTCTAGGAGTCGGGACGTAAAGGGCGGCGAGAAGGAGGTGCAGGTTCACGGTCAGTGTGTTCATAGGGATCACTTCGTGGGCTTTTGCTCCAACGAGGTTCGCAAGCGGCCCGGCGATGCGGTCCGCCTCCTCCCCCCATGGGTGGGGACCGGTGAAGTGGCCGTGCACAGCGCGTCTCGACCAGCTGTCGGTTACCTCTTCAATGGCCGCTCGAGCCGACTTTGAAAGGAGCCCGAGGGAGTTACCGGCAAAATAAGCACACGTATTAAATTCTGAGCCAGATGGTGCAGGGGGATATTCGAACAGCTCCCGGGCGGGCGCGCGATCTTCGTGATCGAGCTGCTGGGCACGCTCCAGATCTGGGGTGCCTGGTACCGAGTTCGTCAGGGCGCTCATGACGTGAGTGTAATAACCGACCGAAAGATCAGTCGGCCGAGATCACCGAGGTTGAAGTCACCTCTGAAGGCGTCGCCCAGACCCGGCACACCGAACAATTCGGCGAGACGATCGGCATTGCCGAAGACGAGGTCTGAAAAGAGCGGGAAGCGAAACGACAGAAAGAACAGGATGAAGATCCCATATTGACGCACGGGTGCGAGTTTGATCAGCGTCTCGCGGCTCAAGAACGGTTCGATCGCCCCGAATCCATCCAGACCGGGCACCGGCAACAAGTTCAGGATCGCAGCGATGAACTGGAGCACGGCGAGATAGGAGAGGGCACTTCCGAACACGACCCGATTGTCGATGGTGAGGTTCATCAGACGTACGACGCTGGCCAGCGCCATTCCCATAGCCAGGTTAGAACCGGGGCCGGCCAGCGACATCAGACTCTGCCGGCGTTTGTCGCGAATGGCTGCTCGATTGATCCACACCGCTCCTCCCGGCAGACCGATGCCTCCAATGGCAAGGAACACGAGCGGAAGCACGAGCGATAGGCCGGGATGCAAATACCTCATGGGGTTCAGGGTGAGGTATCCGCGCCCGACCACGGAATCGTCGCCGCCCCACAGTGCGGCCCGAGCATGGCTGAACTCATGCACGCACAGCGACGCAATCCAGCCGATGAACACGAATGCAAACACCGAGTACTTGGCTTTGGTGGTGTCGAAGTCGGCAGTCCAGCAGAACCATCCCGACACGGCCCAGGCCGTCAGAATGCCGATAAACACCGGTGAGACACCAGCCGATGACGTGTCCCGAAACGAACGGAGCGTGGACCCGGATGCATTCATAGGCTTCGACGGTACCTGACCCGGATCGGGTTGAGCGCCGTGCGCGGGCCCAGCCTCGGGGGTCGTGCGCCGAAGTGGAGGGGGACCGTAGACTTGTCAGGCCATGTTTGACTCCCTTAGTGACCGTTTCGACTCCATCTTCAGCCGTCTCAAGACTCGGGGTCGCCTCGGCGATGCCGAGGTCGACGAAGTCTTGCGTGAGATCCGGGTGGCACTGCTCGAGGCCGACGTCAACTTTGTCGTGGTCCGCAACCTCGTCGGGCGTATTCGCGAGGCCTGTTTAGGAGCCGAACTCTCGAAGGTGCTCAACCCTGCCCAGCAGGTGATCAAGATCGTGCACACTGAGCTGATCCAGACGCTCGGTGGAGAAACCCTGGAGATCCGATTTGCCGAGAAGCGTCCTACGGTGATCTTGATGGCCGGTCTGCAAGGTGCAGGAAAGACCACCAACACCGGCAAACTCGCGCGATGGTTCAAAAGCCAGGGCCGCAATCCGTTGTTGGTCGGTGCCGACCTTCAGCGTCCTGCCGCGGTCGAGCAGTTGCGTGTTCTCGGTCGCCAAGTCGATGTGCCGGTCTACTCATCGGCGACTGATCCTGTAACCGTGGCTCGAGAGGGTCTTGAGGAGGCTCGGCGGACCGGTCGCGATGTCCTGATCGTCGACACCGCCGGTCGGTTGAGTATCGACGTTGAATTGATGCAGCAGGTACGTGACATCTCCGACGCCGTGCAACCGGACTACACGTTCCTCGTGATCGATGCCATGACGGGTCAAGACGCGGTAACGACTGCTGAAGCGTTCCATCAGACGCTGAACATCGACGGCGTGATCATGACCAAGCTCGACGGTGACGCCCGCGGCGGCGCAGCACTTAGCGTGAAGGAAGTCGTCGGTCGCCCGATCGCGTTCGCCTCGACGGGGGAGAAGCTCGAGGACTTCGACCTTTTCCACCCCGATCGCATGGCGAGTCGCATTCTCGGCATGGGCGACGTTCTCACCCTGATCGAACAGGCCGAGGCGGCGTTCGATGTGGACGAGGCCGAGAAGGCCGCAAACGCAATGATGAGCGGGCAATTCACGCTCATGGACTTCCTTGACCAGATGCGCCAGGTCCGCAAGATGGGTCCGCTGAAGAACCTTCTCAACCTGATGCCGGGTGTGGGCAGGGAGCTCAAGGACGTCGACATCGACGAGCGGGAACTCGATCGTGTCGAGGCAGTCATCTTGTCGATGACCAAGGAGGAGCGAGTGAACCCCGACATCATGAATGCGTCACGACGTCAGCGCGTGGCGAGGGGTTCAGGCCGTCCGATTGGTGAGGTCAACAACCTGCTCAAACAGTTTGGCGAGATGCAGAAGATGATGAAGTCGATGGGTCCAGGGATGGTTGCGGCCATGAAGGGTGGGGGCGGTCGGATCAAACAAGCCCGTGCCATATCGAAGGCCGTGAAGGCCGGCGATATCGATCCTGCCCAGCTGCAGGCACTTGGTCTGCCCAGCATCCCCGGCCTTACAGGGGCTGGCCCGAAGGCACAGATGCCCTCATTGCCGAGTAGCGGTATGTCAAAATCGAAGGCCGGTGGCCGCGTTACGCAGCCGGGCACGATGAGCGCACCTTCGAAAAATTCCAAGAAGAAAAAGAAGCGCTAAGTGCGCTTAGTCTAAGTGGACCGGCGTCTACTCCTGGAGGTCTTCGTTACGCTCCTGGTGATCATGGATCCACCGGGTGCCGTGCCAATCTTCTTGGTCGTCACCCGCGATCTCAGCGCGGGGGAGCGTCGGCGAGCAGCGTTGATCGCGGTTGTTACCGCCTTTTTCGTGATCACGCTCTTTGCTGTGGCGGGCGGCCAGATTCTCAGCTACCTGCATGTGACAGTCCCCGCCTTGCAAATCGCCGGTGGACTACTCCTTTTGCTTGTCGCTTTGGAGTTGTTGCAGGACAATCAAGTGGAACCCACGGCGATCACCCCCGAGCAGCGGACCTCGATCGGTATGGTTCCTCTCGGAACTCCAATGCTCGCCGGGCCGGGCGCGATCGTTGCCACGATCGTGTTCGCCCAAGGTATCGACTCCGGCGGCGAATGGGTTTCCCTCGGCATGGGGATCGTAGGTGTACACATTGTGTTGTTCATCGCCCTTCGCTACTCGGGATTCATTCGCCGGATCATCCGCGACGCCGGAATCCTGTTGGTCACGAGGGTCGCCGGTGTACTGCTGGCCGCCATTGCGGTGCAAATGACGGCCGACGGTGTCCGGGCCTTCGTTCAGGCGGGTTAGGTACGCGCCTGGTGCTCGGTGCCATCAAGGCTTGGCGGCGAAGTACGCCGCTCGGTTAGGGTGAGCGAAATGGTGCTACTTCAGGAGGCCCCGTGCCGCGAGGTCGGTGCGCAAAGGTTGCGCGACACCATGTTCCCGCTGTTATGGCTCAACGGGTTCAGTTTCCTGCTGATCAGCACAGCGGAGCGATTCACCTTTGTCTGGCTCGTCATCGAGACGCTCGACGGTCCTTCCTGGGCGTCGGGTGCAGTTCTTTTTTGCCTTGGCTTCCCGGTCTTCCTCCTTGTGTTACCGGCGGGAGCGATGGCTGACCGGTACGACCGTCGACGGCTCCTAATGACCACGCAGTTGGCCGGTGCCGCAATCACGCTGCTGTCGGCAGTACTGGTCTGGACCAACCTCATGACGTTCCAATTGGCGCTTCTCCCCGCGGTCCTACTCGGCGCGGCGATGGCATTCGGTATGCCGATCCGCTCGGCGCTCGTACCCTCTGTTGTGCCGTCGAGCCTTTTGATGCGGGCGATCGTCACCAACACGGTCGGGATGAACGTGGCGATGATTGTAGGCCCCGTGATAGGCGGCCTCGCCATCCGGCGGTGGGGTGTTGGTGCGGCGTTTGCGCTCGAGGCCGCACTGTTCATGACTGGTTTCGTCACGCTTGTGCGCTTGCGTCTGCCCGACCGGCCGGCGGAAAGTGCGACGGGTTCGATGAGTGCGCGGGAGTTGGTGGCTTCGATCCGTGCCGGTCTGACCTTTGTATGGCGACAGCCGGTCTTGCGGGCGTTGTTCGGTCTTCTGATGGTGGGCGGGTTCTTCATGATGGGGTCGTCGAGCCTGCTGCTGCCACAGATCGCCCACGGCGAGTTCGGCAAGGACGCGGCGCTGTCGTCGCGCTTGTTTGCGTTCATGGGCCTGGGCATGATGCTTTCGTCGCTGTTCTTGATGGCGAAAAAGGACATCAGCCGAAAAGGCCTGGTGTTCATGCTGGCGATGGTGTCGGGCACCATCTGTCAAGTGGCGCAGGGGTGGGCACCGAACTACGTCGTGCTTGCGGTGCTGCTGGTGTGGTGGGGGTTGTCTGGAGGTTGGTACCTGAACCTGAACCAGACGCTTATCCAGAGCGCCACTCCTGCCGACAAGATGGGCCGCGTCATGAGCCTGTCGGTATTGGCGAACGTCGGCTTTGCGCCGTTGGGTTCGTTGGCCGCAGGCACGCTCGCTGGAACCAGTTTGGGCCCTCAGCGCACGCACGGACTGTTTGGCCTTGTCGGCCTCGTCATTGTCCTAGGTACGCTTATGTTGTCGCGCTCGTTGCGCAATCAACCCTGACCGCGTCCGCTCAGTTCATGGCGGTGCGATGGTGCAGACCCAGACGCCCGAACTGTTTGATCGCTATCGTCAGCAAAATGGAGGATTGAAGGGGACGCCAACGACCCGGTTGAGATCAGCCTTGGAGTGCAGATTCCATGGCTTCCAGGGTGGCCAGGAACTGGGCGGCTTCGTCCGCGGAAAGAACCCCGTAGACAGAAGCGGCCATCTGGTCCGTGGTCTTGTCGGCCGCGGCCAGCGCGCTCCGGTCCGCATCGGCTACCTCCGGGGCAGGGTCGGGCCAGCCGAAAGACTTGTACATGTCGGGCCGACGAATCAGGTGAGCAACCCGAGGACTCACTCCATGGGCAAGCGCGGCAACGAGGTGTGCCGATCCGCGATACTCCCGAAGGGCCACGAGGTACTGCATGGCCCGCGCCGGCAGATCCTCGGCCAGCGGTTCGGCGGCCGTGCCGGCGTAGAGCGAAAGCCCTGCGTTGTCGATGGCGGCTGAGATCTTGGCCGCCGAGGCACAGAAGTCAGCGAGCCCGCTGAGTCCACTGAATGTTGCGCGCCCGAAATCCTGTGCGCACTTCATGTAAAGGCGACCGGCGTCTCGGGGGGCCATGATGGTCCGAGCCGAATTCCACATCTTGTCGATGCTTTCGCTGTTCCACCACCCGAACGCACTCGAAACAACCGCCGACTCGACGTCGCCGAGCACACCTCCGCGTCCAAGGACGTAAAAGCGAAAACCATCCAGGCCGTTCGCTTTCCCGACCGCAATGGTGGAGGGGTGAAAGTAGAACGCCGAGCCCATGGTCCCAATCTTGGAGCTGGCTTGCGCGACGAACGAGGTGGAGTCCATCACGTGATGTTCGCACAAGGAACGAACCCGGAGCCAAACGGGCCAGATCGACCCGGGCATCAGTGTTTCGGAGGGCATCGGTCGGCTGCTAACCTTGTCCGGCTTCGGGTGTCTACCCGATCCGCATTCGTACCACTCAGGAGAACTACGTGTCCGTCAAGCTCCGCCTTACTCGCAAGGGCAAGACCAAGCAGCCTACGTATCGCATTGTCGCGGCTGATGCCCGATCAAAGCGCGACGGCGCGTTCATCGAGATCCTCGGGACCTACGAGCCCCGCCAGGAGCCGAGCCGGATTCTCCTCGACAACGACAAGGCGGTGAAGTACCTCCAAAACGGTGCTCAGCCGACCGAGACCGTCGAAAAGATTTTGAAGATCACCGGCGCCTGGGACCAGTTTCAGGCCACCAAGACATCCAAAGCCGCAAAGTAACCGCTGCCGATGTCCGACGATCGCGACCCCAACGTCAAAGCCTCGGCCACTGCCGAAAACGTTCTGCGGTACCTCGCCGAGACACTGGTTGAAGACGCCCAGGGCGTCGAGATCACGACGTCACAATGGCGAAACCGCGTAAGCCTAAATTTGAGTGTGTCTCCCGGTGACATGGGCAAAGTGATTGGACGCAAGGGACGCACCGCGCAGGCCATTCGCACCGTAGTGCGAGCGGCTGGGTCGCGTGACGGAGTTGACACCTTCGTCGACATCGTCGACTGATCATCGAGTTGGCTGTTCCCGAACTCATTATTGGCTATGTCACCAAGCCCCACGGGCTGAAAGGTGATGTGCTGGTCCATCTCATCTCCAACCGGACGGAGCGGATGCAGATCGGGTCTGTCTTCAGTAGCGAGCGTGGTCCAATGACCATCGTGTCTTGCTCCCCTCAAAGCGACCGCTGGCGGGTGCACTTCGCAGGCATCGACGACCGCACAGCAGCGGAGTCGATTGCTCGGTTGGAGTTGCGTGCCGCGCCGCTTGACGACCCCGAAGCGCTGTGGGTTCACGAGTTGGTCGGTTCCAAAGTTGTTCTCGTCGATGGAACCGAAGTCGGCGTGGTCGTGGAATTGGAGTTGAATCCGGCGAGTGACCTACTGGTACTGGATTCCGGGATCCTCGTCCCGCTCGTTTTTGTGGCGTCGGTTCACGGCGGAGTCGTCACCATAGATCCGCCGGCCGGCTTGCTCGATTTAAACGACGCAATTTAGGCGACCCAATCAAGCGACCTCCTTGAGGTCATTGGATGCGTCGTCCTACTGTTCGGTGCCTGGCTGTCTCCCGCGATCGCATCTGACCAGACACGAAGCTGCGGTCCACGACACCACCCGCACTCCAGTCGGAGAGTGTTTGTCGAGGGTGTGGCGACCCGCTACCGTCGACGCATGCGTTCGCTTCGTCTCTATGAACTCGGTGAACCCGTCGACGTGTTGAAGATCGAGGAACGAGAGATTCCTCAGGCTCTGCCTGGCACGGTGGTTGTCCGGGTCGAGGCTGCGGCGCTGAACTTTCCTGACGTGTTGCTGTGTCGGGGCCAGTATCAGGAGAAGCCTCCGCTCCCGTTTACGCCAGGCATGGAAGTGGCCGGGGTTGTTCACGAGGTCGGCGAGGGCGTGACTGCGTTTGCGCCCGGAGACCGGGTCCTCGGTGCACCTATGTTTGCCTATGGTGGGCTCTCGGAATTCACGATGGCGTCGGTCCCGGACGTTTCGAAGATTCCTGACTCGATCGGCTTCGATTCAGCAGCGGCGCTCCGGGTGACGTACTACACCGGTCACGCCGGACTCCACCGTCGAGCGAACTTGCAGCCCGGCGAAACTGTATTGGTCCACGCCGGCGCGGGCGGTGTCGGTAGCGCGGCCATTCAGTTGGCGAAAGCTTTCGGATGCACGGTCATTGCGACGGCCGGTGGGCCGGACAAAGTGTCGGTGTGCGAGAAACTCGGCGCGGACCTGGCCATTGATTACCGCGCAACCGATTTCGTGGATGCCGTGAAGTCGTTCACCAATGGGCGCGGGGCCGACGTCATCTACGACCCCGTCGGTGGTGACACGTACGACAAAAGCACGAAAGTCATCGCCTTTGAGGGGCGAATCCTGATCGTCGGATTTACCGGCGGGCGGATCGCCGAGGCGAAAACCAACCACATCTTGATCAAGAACTATTCGGTGGTCGGGCTGCACTGGGGTGCGTATGCCAAATACCAACCCGAACTGAACACGGTGGTTCACGACGACCTGATGCGTCTGCATGCCGAGGGAAAGATTGACCCACTGGTCAGCGAGGTCCTTGCGCTTCACGATGCTCCTGAGGCCCTTGGCCGACTCGGGGACCGCGGTACCGTCGGCAAGGTTGTCGTGCGTCCGCATGAGTAGCGGGCGACACTGATGGGGCGAATCTCGGTGTTCACGCTCTTCCCCGCCCTGATCGAAGCGCACGCGCAAACGAGCGTGCTCGGGCGGGCCCAAGAACAAGCGCGGTTACAGGTCTGCGCCTTCGACCTGCGATCGCACGGGGTGGGGGTTCACCGAAGCGTCGATGACTCCCCCTTTGGCGGCGGGGCGGGCATGGTCTTGAGCCCGGAACCCGTCTTTGGAGCCGTGGAGGCTCGGCTACACGAAGGTGGCGCCCATCGACCGATCTTTGCCCTCGGGCCGGGTGGACGGCGATTCGATCAGCACTACGCACGCGAACTCGCGACGCTCCTGAGCGAATCGGCGGGCTTTTCGCTGCTCTGTGGCCGCTATGAGGGTTTTGACCAACGTGTCCATGACCACCTTACGGATGGGGAAATATCCCTCGGCGACTTCGTGCTCGGCGGCGGAGAAGTCGCCGCAATGGCGATCATCGAAGCCGTTGCTCGACTTGTTCCCGGGGTCATGGGAAACCACGATTCGGCCCGGGAGGAGTCATTCGGTAGCGGCTTGGGCGATGCTCTCCTCGAGTATCCCCAGTACACCCGTCCTTCCACGTTTCGGGGCTGGGAGGTGCCTGAAGTACTCCGCTGCGGCAATCATGGGAAGATCGCGAGGTGGCGAATGGTTCAGGCGATGATGCGCACGGCCCGCAGTCGCCCGGATCTGTGGGCACTTCACACCCCACTTACGAAAGCGCAGAGGAAGGCCTTTGCGGAGTTCGGCATCGAGGAACCCACGCCGTTCGGTGACGAGCCTACGGATGCCCCCGACAGAAGGCCGGATATAATATCATGAAACCGAATTTTGATATTGAATTGTCTCGAATGCGTCCTGTGCCGAACATTGTCGTTCTCGACGGATGTATCCAGAACTATGCGTGGGGCTCGGTGTCACTCCTGCCGGCATTTCTCGGCACCGAACCTGATGGGCTTGCGCAGGCCGAACTTTGGCTCGGCGCCCACCCCGTGCTCCCCTCGACGATCGTCGGGATGAGTCTGGAACGCGCCGTCGCCGACTACCCCCGCGAATTCCTCGGGCCCTATGCGTCGCCGAATGCAGACTCGCTTCCGTTCCTCCTAAAGGTAATGGCCGTCGAAACACCGTTGTCGATTCAAGTCCACCCATCGAAGTCGCAGGCTGAGGCCGGCTTCTTGGCTGAAGAACGCGCCGGCATTTCGCGTAACGCGGGTAATCGAAACTTCCGCGACGAAAACCACAAGCCAGAAATCATTTGTGCACTGACAGAGTTCTCATTGCTGTGCGGCTTCGCCGATGACGAACAAACACGCGCCCGGCTGCAGGCAATTCAAAACGCAGCATCTCCGAGCGCCCGAGCAACCTTGGACTCGATTCCGGCGTCCGACGGGTCGCCAATGCGACGCCGCGAGATCCTTCGAACCATCCTCTCCTTCTCCGCGACGGCGATGCCGGACGTAATCGAGGCGATCCGAATCGCCGCGCCGAGTCTTCAACTCGAGCATCTCAAGGCGATCGCCGATCACTATCCAACGGATCCCGGTGTACTCGTCGCAGCATTGATGAACTACCGCTTACTGCAGCCCGGAGAGGCAATGTTCTTCGATGCAGGTACTACGCATGCCTATCTTCACGGGTTCGGCATCGAACTGCTTGCCAATTCCGACAACGTGGTTCGCGCAGGTCTGACTCCCAAACACATCGATATAGAGGAGTTGCTTCGTATTTGTGACCCGGAACCGTCGGTCGCCGAACTTGTGGTTCCCTTGAAGGCGTCGGACCAGATCACCTGGGCGACCGCTTGTACCGATTTTGAGTTGAGCCTGGTGAGGCCTGCCCCGACCATGCCGAGCGTGTTGGGTATCGACGCCGGACCTCGAATTGTCCTTTGCACCTCGGGATCGGTCGTTCTCCGTGAAGGTCCACATGAATCGGCATACCCCACGCCTTCCCTGGCGCTCACCCGGGGAATGGCGGCCTGGGTCTTTCCGGGTGTCGATCTTCGGGTTTTTCGCGAGAACGCCGAGTTGGAATCGTCAGTGCACATAGCGCGCTGCCCGCAGTTAGGCAGTTAGGGGTTCAAACGACGTCTGCATCCGCCTGTATCCGCCGAAAGACTTATGAAAAAGCAGCAATTGTTCACCAAATGCAGGTGTTCGCCCGTGGCCGAAGTATCCTAGGAGGCGAAACGCTGACGGGCGTTCAGTTATGCGCCGATCCTGTATTTGTCGGGGAGCCAGTCACTAGTGAGCGTCGATCAACAAATTTCTCCTCGCCGCCGACGGCTCCGCCGTAGTCAATGGTCCGGTGCGGTGCTGTTCGAAGCACAGAGCAACCTGTATCTCGTTGCCTGCGTCGCACTGCTTCTGGCGTTCACGGAAGTCCTTGCCCAGTTCCACCTCCGGATGATCGTGCAGGCCGACTTCGGACTAGAGATCTCGCCGTGGCTGATCCTGGTGGGCTTCTTCGCAGCAGCCCGATTCTCCCTGCGTGAGCGAATATCGGGAACGGTCCAGGTGCTGAACGCTCCGGAGATCATCCTGATCCCGGCCATTTTTGGTGCTCGGCCACTCCACGTTGTGGCTGCAGCGCTCGTGGGTACTGCGCTCGGGTCCGGGACGGGAAGGAATCGCCTGGTTGGGTGGCGACTCTTGTTCCAGGCTGCGTTGACCGGCGCCGAAACCGGCGTGGTCTTGACCCTCATGAAGCGAGTCGACGAACTCTACGTACTCCGCACGTCAACGTGGTTGACGACCTTGGCCGTGGTGGTTGGCGTGCGTTTCCTCCGCCTGGTGGTTGCCCTGGCCGTTATCGCGTTCTCCGGCACGCGGATTCGTCGCGAGACTGTTGTCCCGACAGTCTTCGTCGCTATGTTCGGCTGTCTTGCCTTCGCATCCGCGTCACTCGTTGCCACGATGGTGTCGACCCAGAGCCATGCCGCGGTTGTGCTCGTGATCGGCCTCATTGCCTTCGTGGCGTTCGCATATCGGTCGCTCGTCGACCTGCGTGACCGACACGCTCGTCTTCGCTCACTCCATAGCTTCACGTCGGGCTTGACGCGGTCGGTCGCGCTCGACGACGTGATCAGCAGTGCGATCGACCTCGCGAGTTCCGTGCTCCAAGTCGAAGGGGCCGAAATCACATTGTTTGAAACAGGGGTCGCCCGGAGGACGGCGACGGGCAGCGCCGATCAAGCCGCACCCGTGCCGTCGAGCGACGATTGGCTCTGGAACGAAACACTGGGACCGCGCAAGACAGTTGTGTGCGTGGGTGAATCCGACAAAGAATCCCTCTACCTCTCCACCGTCGGCGTTCGCGATGCGATGGCCGCACCCCTGCTTCACGGCACCGATCTGCTCGGGGTGATCGCGGTTCGAAATCGAGATCCGGAACTCAACGTATTCAGCGCGGGAGAAACCGAACTGTTCACCACGATGGCGGAGCAGGCCGCGGTCGCAATTCATGCCGCCCAACTCGAACGCCAGATACGCACAGAGGAAGCGGCCCGCATCCGGGCGGCAACACTCGATTCTCTGACCGGTCTGGCAAATCGCGGTGCATTGAACGAGGCGATCGATGCCTTCACGATCAACATGTCCGATGACGGACCGACGGCCGGCGCCATCTTGACGCTCGACTTGAACCGCTTCAAGGACGTGAACTCGACGCTGGGTCATGCGGTCGGCGACTCCCTTGTTATCGCGGTGGCAAACCGCATCTCTGAGGCGGCCCCCCGGAATTCCGTAGTCGCCCGATTGGGCGGTGACGAAATGGCGATCCTGGCTCGAAACGTCCGTGACCCTGAGCAGGCGAAAGCACTCGCCAACGCGATTCGGTCTGCCGTCGATGCCGATCATCGCATTGGAGACCTCGTGGTTACCACGAACGCAGCGATCGGCGTCGCCTTGATTCCGAATCACGGTCGTGAGCACGGGGAACTGATGCGCCGTGCTGCGGTTGCGATGTACCAGGCAAAACTCCATCGCGATTCCGCCATCGAGGTGTTCGACCCGGACCTCGAGGAGGTCTCGACCCGCAAGCTTGAGTTGCTGAACGACCTTCGCGATGCGCTGGACCGCGACGCTCTTGCCGTGCACTTTCAGCCCAAATCAGACATCGAATCGGAAACGATCGTCGGGGCCGAGGCGCTCGTACGGTGGATCCATCCGATACACGGCTTCGTATCCCCTGATGAGTTCGTCGGACTCGCCGAGCATGCCGGTCTCGTTGGACGCCTCACGACCTTCGTCCTCGATGAGTCGTTGCGTCAGTGTCGGATATGGCATGAACAGGGTCTCCCGATCCGAGTTTCGGTCAACCTTTCCGCACGGTCGCTGCGCGATAGCGATCTGGTGGCCAATGTGGCGAAGTCCCTTGAGCGCGCCGGGGTCGACGCGAAAATGTTGACCCTCGAGGTAACCGAAACAGAAATTGTCAGTGACAGCATCGGGGCGATGCAGGTTCTGGAAGGTCTTCGTGAATTGGGGGTCAGTATCTCCATCGACGACTTCGGAACGGGCTACTCCTCCCTTGCGTATCTCGCTCGGCTCCCCGCCGATGAAGTGAAGATCGATAAGTCGTTTGTGATCGGACTTCCGAACGACGAAGTTTCACAAGCGATCGTGCGTGCCGTCGTGGAGCTATGTGCGCGAGTCGGAATGCGCACCGTGGCCGAGGGCGTTGAAGATGCCGGCACGCTCCTTCTGCTTCACGAACTTGGAGTTGAAACCGCGCAGGGCTACTACATCAGCCGACCGATTCCCGCCGAAAGTTTTGCGATGTGGCTGTGGGAGCGTCGCCGTGATGGTCTGCGTGTTGACTCGCAGGCCTCTCGGCCCGTCCGGAGACGCATCGAAGCCGCCGTTCTCGGGTCGAACGTTCGACCATTTCCTCGCCGGTAACACGCGATGACCGAGGCGTTTGTCCCGGAGCACTATGTCGCGTTTCGCTTTACGACGAAATCGATCAACTGGGGTTCGTCGTCGGTCACCGTGGAGTTCGCGTATCGACTCGAGACCGACGGGAGGTCCGAACCTCTGGTTTGTGTCGAGCGGTTCGAGTTTCCGATTCGGAGTGCCCCCGACGAGCATCGCCGTGAAGCGTTTGACCGGTTGACGAATCACCTCGGGTTGATTGCTGGCCTGAGCTACTACAAGCTGGCTGCTCCCGCACAGGTTCTTGTCGATGTCGGGGTCTGGACGCCAGCGCAGTTGTCGGCCCACCAGGAGATCCTCGCCAACGGCCTCGGAGAGTTCTGTTTTGTGAATGGCCTTGACCCGAACCTTCGACCGACGTACTCGGCGACGCTGGCTGTGCGAACCCCGCCCCCGGTCGTCGTGGTCCTCGACGAGGGATCGCTGGTTCCAGTCGGTGGTGGGAAGGACTCGTGTGTGTCGATCGAAGCGTTGCGACGTTTTGGGATTGCGCCCACCCTGATTACGGTGAATCGCTATCCCGTGATCGCCGAAGTCATTGCCGATGCGGGTTTGAACGACATCGCCGTGCAAAGGATCCTCGATCCCCAGATGCGAGACTTGAATGAACGCGGGGCGCGAAACGGGCACGTTCCAGCGACGGCAATTGTGTCCCTTGCCGTTGCATGCGCCGCGGTGCTGAACGGGTACGACGCAGTTGTTATGTCGAATGAGCGGTCGGCATCGGAGGGCAACGTGTCATACCGGGGGTATGACATCAATCATCAGTGGTCGAAAAGTGCTGATGCCGAGCAAATATTACGTTCACTTATTCAATCTGAAGTATCTGGACTTGCGTATTTCTCTCTGCTGCGTCCGCTGTCGGAATTGGCAATTGCTCGTGCGTTTGCTGAAACGTGTGAACGGTACCTTGAATCCTTCTCTTCATGTAACGCGGCGTTTCGGCTCGACCCCGCTCGCCGAGTTTCGCGATGGTGCGGACAATGTCCGAAGTGTCAGTTCGTCTACCTCGCTCTGGCCACATCCCTTTCTCGTGCTGCCCTCCAAAGAATCTGGGGAGCGGAACTCTTTGACACTTCACCACGTGAAGGCTTCTTGGCGCTGCTCGGTTTGACCGAGTGGAAGCCCTTCGAGTGTGTGGGTGAAAGCGGCGAATGTCGAGTCGCCTTGGCCATGCTGAGCGAGTCGCCCGAATGGGGGGACCATGACGTGGTGGTCGACTTGGCCGCAGCTGTTCGAGCCGCAGGAAAATGGCCGACCATCGAAGAACACCGGGCCGTGTTCGAGGAACGGCACGCTCCTGAAATCCCGATAAAATATGTGCACATAGTACCGGTGGGTGAATGAAGCTGGCTGACCTCTCCGGGAAGCGGGTCCTGGTGTGGGGCTATGGAGCCGAAGGCCGAGCCGCGGTCGACATCCTCGGACGTTACGCCCGTGTTCAGTCGATCATCGTGGGCACGGACGAAGAGCCGGCGTCGGCCATCACGTCGTCGGGCGTCGAATGTCTCCGCATTCACGACATCAACTTTGACCGCGTCGACGTCATAGTGAAGTCCCCGGGAGTGAGCCCGCTGCACCCCGTAATGGAGTCGGCGGTTCTCCCGCGCTCCATTCCTGTTACGGGAGGCACGGCCATCTGGTTCGGGGAATCAAATGGTGATCGGACGATCGCAGTCACCGGGAGTAAAGGCAAGAGCACGACGAGCTCATTAACCGCCCACTTCCTTGTCGGCCTAGGGGTCGACGCCCGCTTGGCCGGCAACGTCGGACGGGCGCTCCTCGACGTGCTCGCCGACCAACTCGACGCCAGAGAACGGCCAGCAGAGTGGTACGTCCTTGAGCTCTCCAGCTTCCAGACCGCTGAGTTGGAGAACTCGCCTGAAATAGGTGTGCTTACTGCTTTGTTCCCCGAACACCTCGACTGGCACGGTTCGGTCGAACGGTACTACGACGATAAATGCAATCTGTTTGCGCATCGCTCCGACATCAGGGTCGCGGCCAACGTCGACAACGATGCAGTTGCCTCGCGTGTAGCGCGACTCCCGAACCCGACGCCCTACGGGAGAAGGGGAGGGATTCATGTCGTGGGCACCGTGGTCACCGACATCGATGGAACGACGCTGGTCGACCTGGGCGACTCCCTACTTGTCGGTCGACACAATGCTCTCAATGTATGTGGAGCGCTGACCGCGCTTCGCCTCGCCGGATTCGACCTCGCTGCCAACCGCCCGGCACTCGCCGCGGCTCTCGGCAGCTTCCGTCCGCTCGCACACCGGTTAGAACCCGTTGGCCACCATCGTGGTCGCCTGGTGATCGACGACTCCCTTTCGACAGCGCCTCAGGCCGCCGTGGCAGCACTCGCGGCGTTCGATGACCGACCCGTTGGGATCATCGTCGGAGGCTATGACCGCGGCCTCGACTACCAGCCCCTTGCCGACGCGCTGGCCGCCCGAACCACGCCGACGTGGGTATGCGGCGTTCCGCTGAGCGGTGAACGGATCGTCCCGCTCATCGAGGCAACGATGGCGCAGCGCGGCACCGATCGAAACCTGGTCAACGTGATTGCATTCGACGACTTCGACGCCGCTGTGCTCCATGCCGCCGCCGTCGTGCCCGACGGCGGCGTGCTGTTGCTCTCTCCGGCGGCCCCTAGCTTTGGGCGGTTCCGGAACTATGCCGAACGAGGGCAGCACTTCCGAGCGCTCCTCGACCTTGCGACGAGTTAAGCGGTGACGCGGAGCGCTGGAAAGGTCGGAAGCGAATCGCCATCTTGGATGCGACGTGTCTACCGCCTGCTGGGGAGCGCACGCTGGGCGCTTCTCGTTGGACTCAGCGCCGCCTTCGCCGGCGCAATCATCGTGGTCATCACACCAGACCTGACCCGGCGGATTATCGACGGATCGATCGTCGGCAACGACGGTCAGCTCGCCACGCGCCTGTGGATTCTTTTTGCCCTTGCCTTGGTTCGAAGTGCCTTTACGTTTATTCGGCGAACGTTCGTCGGGTCGGTATCGATCCAGTTCGAAACCAATGCACGCTTAGCAGTTCACGATCGGCTTCGCACGCTGGACCGAAACGCCCTCGATCGCTTTCCTCCTGGGCAGGTGGTTAGTCGTGCGAACGGCGACATCTCGAGTGTTGCACAGGTACTTTCGTTTGCACCTTTCGTTTTGGCCAACGCGTTCCAAGTGGTGCTTTCGGTTTTCGCAATGGTCTTGCTTTCGTGGCGTTTGAGCAGCGTCGTGCTCGTAATGGTTCCGCTCATCATTGCAATTGCCAGGCCGGCGCGGCGGTTGCAGTTCGCAGCGAGTTTGGATGTCCAGCAACGCCAGGGTGCACTGGCGGCCTTCGCCGACGAGACGATCAGGGGCGTGCGAGTCATCAAAGGCTTCGGACGCGAACGCGATGTCACGTCGCGCTTCGAGGGGCTCAGCCGCGAACTCTACGGGTCACGACTGCGCAATGTTCGCATCGGTGCGCAGATCACCCCATTGCTCCAGCTTGTGCCCCAACTTGCGGTCGTCGTGCTGCTGCTCTGGGGCGGTCGGTTGGCAATTGACAAGAAACTTTCGGTGGGAACGTTCATCGCGTTTGCGACCTATCTGTCTCAGTTGGTCTCGCCGTTACGGACCGCAGCCATCATGTTTACGGTCCTCCAAACGGCTCGGGCGGGGGCGACGCGAGTCTTTGAGTTGCTGGACACGGAGCCGAATATTTCCGACGCCCCGGATGCACGTCCGATGGTTGATGCTGCCGCCCTTCCTGTCGTGGTGAGCCCTCGCATCGAAGTGCAGCATCTCAGCGTCCGCTTCGGCGATGCCGTCGTCCTCGATGACATCTCGCTGGTTGTGGAACCTGGTGAAACGTTCGCCATCGTTGGTCGCAGCGGTTCTGGAAAGAGCACGCTGGCGCTCAGCCTCGCCCGCTTCGTGGATGCCTATAAGGGCTGCGTGAGGCTCGATGGGATTGAGTTGCCCTCATACTCCATCGAGTCCGTCCGTACGAATGTCGGTGTGGTGTTCGACGACTCCTTCCTGTTCTCTCGATCGGTGCGTGACAACATCGCGGTCGGCCGTCCTGATGCGACTGACGAAGAGATCCGAAACGCCGCTCGCGCGGCGATCGCCGAGGGCTTCGTCGATGAACTTCCGAACGGTTTGGACACCGTTGTTGGCGAGCAGGGGCTGACCCTTTCCGGCGGCCAGCGTCAGCGCCTCTCGCTCGCCCGCGCCCTGCTGGTCGATCCGCCGATCCTGGTTATCGACGATGCCACCAGTGCCCTCGACGCGATAACAGAAGCAGCGGTCCATGAAAACCTTCACCAGCTTCGTCGGGGTCGCACGACCGTGCTCGTCGCACAACGGCGCTCGTCGCTTGCCCGTGCCGATCGTGTCGTTTTCCTTGAAGGCGGGCGGCTCATCGACGTTGGCACGCCCGCTGAACTGGAGCGGCGGTGTCCTGGTTACGTCGCGCTCCTTGAAGAACACCATCGGGCTCCGGACGAGGAGCTGCCCGGGTTTGTGAGCCACCCCACGCAGTTCGGTGTCTCGGCGACGCCCGCTGCCCCATCGCGCCCGGGCTTTGGTGGCGGTGGCGGAATCGGCATCGGCGGAGGCGGAGGTTTCCAGATGACGGCCGGCTCGCCCCTTGCCGCAGCCCTGGCCGGCGAGTCGACCGTTTTGCCCGATGTCCGGGACGCGCCACCCGAAACCGGGGATGCGGCAGTGCAAAGCGCCTTGGATGATCGCGGGGACTGGTCGATCTGGCGATCGCTTCGCCGACAGCGATGGCTCCTCGTCGCCGCTGGAGGACTGTTGCTCGGTGAGTCCAGCACGTCGGTGATCAGCCCCGCGTTCGTGAAGCGGGGCCTCCAGAACGGCGTGCTCAAGGCAAGTCGATCATCGCTTGATCGTAACATCGCACTGTTCATATGTGCGCTTATTGGTGCGCTCGTCATTGCGTACTGTTCCGCTCTCCTAGTCGGACTTCTGGGTGAGCGCATGTTGTATCGATTGCGCCTCCGAGTCTTTGCGCACCTCCAAAATCTCGGTCTCGACTTCTATGAGCGAGAGCTCAGCGGCCGACTGCTAACGCGCGTAACAAGCGATGTTGATGCGTTAGGGAATGTCTTGCAGCAGGGCGTTGTCAGCCTGATCGTAAATGTTATGACGTTTATCGTCCTCTCGATGTTTCTGTTGCGGTCCAACCTTCACCTTGGCGTCATGATCATTCTGACGTTCCCGCCGCTCATTCTTGCGACGCTGCGGTTTCGGGCCGTCTCAGCAAAGGCATACGAACAGGTTCGTGACCGTGTCGCCGTCGTGAACGCGGAACTCGCCGAGACATTTGGCGGAGTACGAGTTGTGCAGTCGCTGGGCGGTCGAGATCGATGCGGGGAACGGTTCGCCGAGGCGGTAGCTCGCCATCGCGAGGCTCGAATAGTCGCACAGCGTCAGACTTCGCTGTACTTTCCGTTCGTCGAGTTCGTGTCGGCAGCCGCGTCGCTTGTCGTGCTCTGGGCTGGAGCGGGCCTCGTGCGAAGCGGCACGCTAGATATAGGTGCACTTACCGCATTTCTCCTTTCGGTTGCGCTTCTGTTCGGCCCGGTACAACAACTCTCAGTCGTCCTTGACACATGGCAGCAGGCTGGTGCGGCGTTGGCGAAGCTTCGTTCGCTCTTCGATCAAGAGCCGAGCATTCGAGACGCGTCTCGAACCGTGCCCGAAGACCCCCAGACGCTGCGAAGCGGATCACCCGTGGTTGAGTTTCGTGACGTGTCGTTCCGGTACCGTGGCGCTCAACGAGACGCGATCGAACACGTCAACCTTGTGCTGGGAGCCGGAGAATGCGTCGCTCTGGTGGGGTCGACGGGTGCTGGAAAGTCAACGGTGATGAAGTTGATCCCCCGGCTCTATGAACCAACCGGCGGGCAGATCCTGATCGACGGCATAGATCTTCGATCGATCCCGGTGCAAACTTGGCGTCGTCGGATCGGCATTGTGGTTCAGGAGAGCGTCCTTTTTTCCGGGACGATCGCCGATAACGTCTCGTTTGCCGCTCCGTCGGCCAGCCGTGAGGAGATCACGGAGGCCCTTCGACTTGTCGGGGCAGCGTCGCTCCTTGATTCCGCCCTGGGAATTGACACCCCAGTGACGCGCGGCGGATCTTCGCTGTCGGCTGGCCAACGCCAACTCATCGCCCTCGCTCGCGCTGCGCTCGTGAAACCTGATGTGCTGCTCCTTGATGAAGCGACTGCGAACCTTGATCTGGAAACAGAAGCGGAAGTGCAACGCGCGATGGGCGTCCTGGCTTCAAATCGCACGACTGTCATTATCGCCCATCGTCTCGAGACGGCACGGCGAGCCGACCGGATCGTCGTCATCGAAGGCGGCCGCGTCGTCGCGCAAGGTACGCATGAGGAGCTTTTGCATCGAGGTGGGCGTTACAGCGACCTCTGGCATGCGTCCAAGTCACAGGCGAACTGATCAAGATCCGTCGTTTTTCGCTGTGCATTGCTACGCTCGCAACGTCATGGAAACCGCCTCGACCGTCACGCGCGTACTCCGATCGTTCGCGTTTCTTGATATCTCCGGGTTTACCGCATTCACCGATCAGCAGGGTGACGCTGCGTCGGTCAACGCGTTGGCCGACTTTCGACTGGTCGTCCGCGATGTATCGAGCCATCTTGGGGTGCGAGTCGCAAAGTGGCTGGGTGACGGCGCAATGTTCGTGGGTGTCGAAACGGAGCCCTTGATCGCTGCATTGCTCGAAATCGAGAATCGGCTGCGCCTGAACGGTTTTCCGCTCGGTCTTCGCGCCGGTATCACGGTCGGTGAAGTGATCCTCTTCGAAGGCGATGACTACATCGGCACACCCGTCAATTTGGCCAGTCGCCTCTGCAGCGAAGCCGGGCCGGGACAGCTTTTTGTGACTCGCGTCGTCGCGGCATTGGCTCCTGACGGGGTCTCCCACACCGAAATCGGAGCGATTGATGTGCGAGGAATCGTCGAACCCGTGGAGATCGTCGCACTGTCCGCTACGTCTGCCTTTTTGTCGACGCACTGACTCACGCATCGAGCTCCCTACGTTGCCTCAGATTGCCAGCTGGGATTCGCGCTGTCGAAGAGCGACACTGATTTCAAGCCGCTCGAGCATCTGGGCCAACTGCTTTTTGGCTTGAGGGATATCGTGCCCTGCACTCGGTGCAAAAAAGGCCCGAACCTCTGCCGCCAACTCCGGTGCCGAGAGGTTTGACGCCGTAGCGATCATTCGAGGGATGGAGTTGTCGGGAAACAGCTTTGTGAGCTGTGCCCAGTTGTCGCGTACATAGGCCCAGGCGTGTGCACCCGCGAAGCGCGAGCCGATCATCATGTTGATCGAATACGGTGCGTCCTGTGTTCGGACGGTGGGGCCTGTCATCAGGTGGAGCGTTCGCGTGACGAGCGACTCAGATGGAAACATGCCAAGTGCACGTAGCAACCGAACATTCCCCTGTGGTGAACTGGCCTTGTCCCTCGCGTCGTGAAAGCGTTGCCACAACTGCTCGTCGCCGTGCGACGCCTGGATTGCGATGACCGACGCTCCAACGTCGGCGGGAAGTGTTGAGGTTTCATTGAGAACGTCGTCGATTCGTTCGGCTGCGCCGGCGATTGTGGTGTGATCTTCGGCGAGCGTGCCAAGCGTGGTCAACACCAGACCGCGGAGCTGCCCGATGAGCCCAGACTCGTCGGCGGGGGCGACCCAGCCCAACTCCGTTGCGATCGGATGCAACGTATCGGCAACACGAGTTCGAAGCTTCTCAAGGCGGACGTCGTCAAACACGAGGGAGAGGGCATGCCAGCCGCTGATGACGGCCCGCCACACACTGATATTGCGTTCGGTGAGAAGCGAATCAGTGAGGTCAAGGAACTGTTCGGCTGATGCAGAACCCTGTTCGACCGAGGCCCACAAATCGGAGACGATGAGAAACCGTTCGATCGGGAGCAGGGAGGAAAGCTTTCGGCGCAGTGGTTCATGAAGCTCTGCGTCGTAGTTTGTTCGATAGAAACCGTGGCCACCCGAGTTGGCAAACACCAGCGTTGTGCCTGGTGGAACGTCGACGGTCTTTGACGCCGTATCGAGGAGAAGTTTGTGTTCTCGTTTGTGGCCAGCTTCATCTTCGGTGCGATAGAGGAGGGGCACCGACCAAAGCCGCGGGGGTGCGTCCACATCGGTGATCGGAAGGTACGTGAACTGGCTTTGTGTGAACGTGGCGGTAGAGGAACCCTGATCCAGTGTGACCTTGATTACCGGGTACCCTCCTTGGAAGATCCATGAATCCATAAGTGCTCGTACTGGTTGGCCGGTGACGTGTTCGAGCGCGTCGAAAAGGTCAGTGGTTTCAGTGTTCTGGAATCGGTGCTTTTCCAGATAGTGCCGAACCCCGTTTCGAAACTCCGCTTCTCCAAGATACTGTTCGAGCTGTCGAATGACTGATGCGCCCTTTTCATAGGTGAGCACATCGAACATCCCCTCAGCGTCGGAGGGCGAGATCACGGGAAATTCGATGGGTCGGGTCGAATGGAGACCGTCGACGCTCGCTGCGGATTCACGCTCGACGGAGAAGGTTGTCCACTTTTCCCACTCCGGTCGGAATGCGGACGTACACGAGGTTTCGGCAAACGTGGCGAACGCTTCGTTGAGCCAGATACCGTTCCACCATGACATCGTCACCAGATCACCGAACCACATGTGGGCGATCTCGTGAGCGACGACCGCAGCAATGTTCTCGAGGTCTTGTCTTGTGGCTGTTGCCGGGTCTGCAAGCAGGAGAGTCTCGCGAAACGTCACCGCACCGAGATTCTCCATCGCGCCAAATGCGAAGTCCGGAGTAGCAATGAGATCAAGCTTCGTGCCGGGGTACGCAATTCCGTACCAGTCTTGAAAGTATCGAAGCGCAAATGCAGCGGCTTCGATCCCGAATGCGGTCAGCTTTTCCTGTCCGGGCCGGGAAATGATCCGTACCGGAATCCCGTCGACATCAGCGGGGTCAGTTGCGACGAGTTCGCCGACGACGAAGGCAACAAGGTACGTAGACATACGAGGTGTATCGGCGAAGCGGATCACATTGCGGCCGGTTGCTGTTACTGAGCGTGCGACCTCGGACATGTTCGAGACCGCCAGCAACCCGTCGTCGACGATGAGCGTGATGCCGAAGACGGCCTTGAAGTCGGGTTCGTCCCAGCACGGGAACGCCCGACGGGCGTCAGTGGACTGGAGCTGCGAGGTCGCAATTACCTTCGGCGTCCCGTCGAGCGCTGTGTAGGTGCTGGCATAGAAGCCGCGCAGCTTGTCGTTCAAGATCCCGGAGAATTCGATGTGCAGTTTCGCTTCGCCGACCTCGATTCGCCGTTCAAACACAAACGTGACCCGCTCCCGAGCCGCATCGAAGGTGGTCGTCGCTGCGTCGTTGCGCGAGCCGTCGGCACCAACGAGCCAGGTGCCGCGAATCGTGAGCTCGTTGGCGTTCATCTGGATTCGCCGGGTTGCCTCGAGCACGTCGATCGCGATGGTCACCGATCCGACAAAATCGCGCTGGCCCAGATTCGGCGACAGCGTGATGTCATAGCGTTGCGGGCAGACCGTTCGATCGAGCCGATAGTCGTTAGGTATGATTTGCGATTCGATCGTGTCACCCATTGCTGTAGAGCGTAGAGCCATGTGACCTATTTGGCTTCGACCACGCAAAGAGGTCTTTCTTTCCCGGCCTTGTTCACCTATCGTGGTCTCACGTGACGACCACTTCTGTACGCGGTGTCGTGGCTATCGGCCACGCAATTGTTGATGTCCTTGCCGAATCCACTGAAGATTTTCTGGCCGAGCATGCGCTTGTCAAAGGCTCGATGGAATTGGTGGACGAAGCGCGCGCCGTTCCTCTGTACGAAAAGATGGCCGAAGCAACCGGTGGAACGTTCGTTATCCAATCTGGTGGGTCCGCGGCGAACACGGCCGTGGTCGCCGCGGTCCTTGGCGCACCGACTACCTTCGTCGGAAAGGTTCGCGATGACGAGCTCGGCCAAGAGTTCGATCGTGACCTCGGTGCCGTGGGAGTTTCATTCTCGACGGAGAAGGAGTCGGGCGACGGTCCTGCCACCGGACGCTGCCTGATTAATGTCACGCCAGACGCCGAACGTACTATGTGCACCTTCCTTGGCGCGGCGCGTGGAATCCGGGTTCGCGATATCGACGAATCGGTCTTCGCAAATGCCGCAGCAACGTACGTTGAGGGATACCTGTGGGATGAGCCGCTCGCCCACGAGGCGCTCCTACTCGCGATCAGGATGGTCCGCAACGCCGGTCGCAAGTTCTCGTTCACCCTTTCCGACTCGTTTCTGGTCGACCGCTTCCGCTCGGAGTTTCTCGAACTCATTCCATCGAGTATCGACATCTTGTTCGCCAACGAGCAGGAAATTTGTTCGCTCTTCGAAACATCCGATGTCGACAAGGCCGTGGAACTCATCGGCTCGCTCTGCCCGATCGCGACCGTTACCCGGGGCGCTCACGGATCGCTTGTTATCGCCGACGGCAAGGTCATCGAATCGGCGGCGTGCGATGTCGAAAGAGTCGTCGACACGACAGGCGCCGGCGATGCCTACGCCGGGGGTTTTCTGTACGGCTACAGCGAAGGCCTCTCCCTTGCACGGTGCGCCGACATCGGCAACATTGCTGCTGCCGAGGTCATCTCGCGCTTGGGTGCGCGTCCTACGTCGGGCTTGATTGCCGCCGTTCACGGGTAGCTCGTAGAACGCGTGCTCGTGGTCCAACCTTTTTCCACACCGAAATGGGTGAGGACGCGCGCCAGCGCGCGACATCACCCATCCTTGCTTTGGTGGACTCGGTGAGTTCTAGGCCGAAGCCTCACGGAGCGTCGTCAGTACATCCGCAGCGTGTTGTGCGACGTCGTTGACGTCATAGGTTGCCACGATGACGCCCTGGGGGTTGATCAGATACGAGTGGCGTTCCGGGAAGTTCGCATACTTATGATCTGGGTCGCGAACGACTTCGTATGCGGTCCCGACCGACTTGTCGGCGTCTGACAAAAGCGGGTAGGTGAAACCCTGCGCTTCCTTGAACTCCTTGTTTTCCTGGGTTGAATCGAACGACGCCCCGAAGACCCGACAGTCTGCAGCGTCGAAGTCCTTGGCCCTGTCACGCAGAGCCTGTCCTTGAATCGTTCAACCGGGTGTGGATGCCTTCGGATACCACCAGAGTAAAACCCAGTGTCCGGCCTGATCGGCCAGCGTCACGGTGGTTCCATCCTGGTCAGGTAGCGAGAAGGCAGGTGCATGGGTGCCGACAGCGAGCACGTCCGGTTCCTTTCGTACAGAGGCAGCGAATGCCGCCTCGTTGCAAGCTAGCGGCTACGGGCAGGTGTACATCAACTGCTGGTAGATGTCCTAGGTGGGTGGTGTGAAACCTTGGCGAACTTTCATCCCCTATGGCGTTGCACCTGAACAACTGAATCGGCCCAAGCCGTTTGCCGGCCGGTCCGTCGGGGGCCAGGTCGGCTTCGCCTATACCTGCGTTCGTCCGCGAGCCAAGATCGCCGCTCGACGGGCCTCAACCGCACCCGGTTCGAACGTTCGTCGCAACCAGTCTCGGCCGACCTCGGCCTCATGGACCTCACCATCACCAACCGTCATCCGATGGATTGCCCGATAACTCTGGAGAAGTTCTCGAACCGCGGCCGCCGAATTCGCCACGATGTCGCCAGCCAGCCTGCGTGTCGTTGGAAGCAGCTCATCGTGAGGCACCACGTGATTGACCAGTCCAAGGGCGAGAGCCTCACGAGCCGAAATGAAGTTTCCCGTCAGACTCATTTCGATCGAACGTCGAAGGCCGATCGCCTGGGGGAGGAGAACGCTCAGACCCCAACCGGGAAGGACACCGACTCGTGTGTGCGTGTCGCCGAAGCTGGCTCGCTCACTGGCGATCAAGAAATCGCAGTTCAGCGCCAGCTCGAACCCGCCGGTGATGGCAACACCGTTAATCGCTCCGATGACGGGCTTCGTGGTCGGCTCCCACGGATGCTGCGCCTCGACCGCCTCGACCGCCTCGACCGGACTTGCCTTGGCTTGGACATTGATATTGCCGCCCGTGGACCCAAGCTCTTTCAGGTCGAGCCCCGCACAGAAGGCAGGATCGGAACCGGTCACGATGATGACGTCGACGTCGGCATCGGCTTCGGCCCGGGCAACGGCGGACCGAAGCGTCCGGGAGAGCGCATTCGACAGAGCGTTGCGCATCGCCGGCCGATTGAGCGTCAGCGTGGCAATGCGATCCGTCACGTCGATTACTACGAGGTCGGCGTCGTTGGATCCAACGGGTGGCGGCGTTGTGGTGACTGTGGCCATGGCGACACCATATCGATCGTTGGTCGATGCGGCACAGTCCAACGCGCAACCGTGAACAGCGGGAGGTTTGGCGCGGCTACACTTTTACCCCTATGTCGAAGCGCACCCAGAAGAAGCGCAACCGCGCTCGCAAGAAGAAGGCCAATCACGGGAAGAAGCCGAACTGCGGGCGAGGGTAACTCGTTTACACCAACACTACGCGTTGAACGACTATCACGGCCATCGACGAGTAATCCACCGAGTCACCGTCCAGGGCAGCCCCGTGGGAGCCTGAAATGACGTCGCTCGTTTCGCTCTCCGTCGCAGATTCCGCTTCCACATGGGCTCGTCTCGGCTTTGTGGTCGACGCCGATGCATCTGTCACGATCGGCGGCGTCCGCTTTCGCTTCCAGGGGAGCGATGAAGACATGCCCGAAAGCGGCAAAGGTCTGACCGGCTGGACGTTGTACGACCCAAGCGATTCGTTGCCGATCGATATCGACGGGATCCCAACCTCAAAGGTTGCGCGGCGCGACAGACCGGCGGCCCAGGTTCACCCGAACGGGGTGACCGGAATCGATCACCTCGTACTGCGGACCCACAACCTTGAGCGCACCATTCGCGTGTTCGAAGAGCTCGGTATGGCGTGTCGGCGTCGCCGTGACGCCGGTTCCAACGGGTCCTCGATCACGCAGCAAGCCTTCTTTTGGCTGGGGTCACCGAACGACCCCGACGATCGCGTGGTACTTGAGGTGGTTGGCCAATCAGTCGTGGATCGCGCGTTGAAAGACAAACCATCGACGTTTTTCGGCATCGCGCTGGTGTGTGAAGACCTCGATGCCACTGCAGACTTTTTCGGTGATCTGGTGAAGCCTCCGATTGACGCCGTGCAACGAGGTCGCCGCATCATGGCCATCTCGGCGCGCGGCGGTTCGACGGTCGCGATCGCGTTGATGACACCGCATGTGAAACAGCTGATCTAAGCGCTCGGCGCGACTCTGGCCCGGTCAGCCGTCCCCGGCCAACTAACGTGGTATCCCTTATGGAACGCTTCGGGTTCGTCGGACTCCCCAACGCTGGGAAGTCCTCGCTGTTCAATGCTCTCGCCGGGGGAGGTGCGCTCGCCGCGCCCTATCCCTTCGCGACCAAGGAGCCGAACATCGGACGGGCAAAGGTTCCCGATCACCGACTGCTCCTACTCGCCGAGATGTCGAAAACGAAAACGATTGTTCATGCGACGAGTGAGTTCGTCGACATCGGTGGTCTGGTCGAAGGTGCAAGCAAAGGCGAAGGTTTGGGGAACAAGTTCCTCGCCAACATCCGCGAAGTCGACGCCATTGTGTTTGTTCTTCGTGCATTCGCGAAGGGTGCGACCGGCGACGATGTCCCAGGCCCTCAAGACCCGATTGAGCACCTAGCCGTGGTCGAGATCGAATTGGCGCTGGCCGATCTCCAGAGCGTCGAAACCCAACTCACGAAGCGAGCTCGGGCCGCGAAACTCGATAAGACGCTGCTGCCCGGCGTTGCTGCGCTGGAGAAGGTCCAACCGATTCTGGCCGAGGGTACGCCGCTGTATCGGGCCGGACTCACCGCCGACGACAAGGCGCTGCTGAAGGAGTACTTCCTCCTGACCAACAAGCCGGTTCTCGGTGTCGTGAACATCTCCGACAACGACCTTGATCGGGTGAGCGAAATCACCAAACCGATCGAGGAGCTGATGGCCGGGCACGCCGAGGTGCTCGGCATGTGTGTGCAGCTCGAAGCCGAAGCAGCGATGCTCGACGATGAAGGCCGTTTGGAAATGCTCGATGGCTTTGGACTCGGCGAAGGTGCGCTTCCCCGGGTGATGACGTCGGCGTACAAGATGCTCGGTAGACGCACGTTTCTTACGACTGGTGAGAAGGAAACTCGGGCCTGGACGTTTCGGGCCGGGGCGAAAGCGCCGGAGTGCGCGGGCGAGATTCATTCCGACATTCAGCGTGGGTTCATCAAGGTTGAAACGATACAGTGGGACGTCCTTCTTGAGCACGGCTCTTGGTCGAAGGCGCGCGACGTCGGGAAGCTGCGTCTTGAAGGGAAGGACTACGAGATGCAAGATGGCGATGTGGTCGACTTCAAGTTCAACGTGTCGAAGTAGAGACACGAGCAACGACTCGATCGACGCCTATGAGTGAACTTCTTGTCGACGGCGCGTATCGAGGGACGTGTGAGATCGCCAGGGACGCCTCGGCGCGCCGGAGGGGTTTACTCGGTCGATCGAGGCTGGACGGGTCGATGCTGTTGGAACCCTGTCGCAATGTTCACACGATCGGAATGAGGTTCCCCGTCGACGTCGCGTATCTCGGATTCAGTAAGAAGCGCGATGAGTTCGTGGTCATCCGTACGCGTACGATGCCAGCGAATCGACTTGATCGGCCAGTCGTTCGGGCCTGCGCGGTTCTCGAGGCGAATGCTGGTGCATTTGGCTCATGGGGTTTGGTCGTAGGGTCGAGCATTGTGGTGACCTCATGAGCGGCTCGCGCGGTTTGATTCTCGTGCCGACGCCGATTGGCAACCTTGGAGACATCACGGCGCGGGCGCTCGAAGTCCTAACTTCGGCCGATGTCATCGCCTGCGAAGATACGAGACATACTCGCAAACTACTAAGTTCACAGAACATCACGGGAAAACGGTTGCTTGCCGTTCACGAACACAACGAGATGCAGGCGGCTGTCGGTCTAGTGAAGCTAGCCGAAGAAGGCAACACCGTGGCCCTGGTCACCGATGCCGGCACGCCCGCAATCTCCGATCCGGGGGCGTGTGTCGTCCGGGCGTTTGTCGAAGCGTCACTACCGGTGGAGTGTCTGCCCGGGGCAGCTGCATTTGTTGTTGCGCTGGCCGTCAGCGGGCTTGCTACCGAGCGTTTTGTGTTCGAAGGATTTCTTCCGGTCAAGGGCCCGGCGCGTGCCCGCCGGATCGAACAGATCGCCGAAGACGAACGCACCACGGTGATGTACGAGGCTCCGCATCGATCGCTGCGACTCGTAGAGGACCTTGCCAACGTCTGCGGAGCTGGGCGTCGTGTTTCGATCAGCCGCGAATTGACCAAACGGTTTGAGACCACCCTACGGCTGAGCCTCGGTGAAGCAGTTGAAGCGCTTCGAGAAACCGAACCCCGGGGCGAATATGTCGTGGTACTTGCAGGAAGGCCCGCTGATGCGACTCCGGTGCGCAGCGACGCGTCGATCCTTCAGCGGATCAGCGAGCTGCGCTCAACAGGCATGCGCACCCGTGACGTCGTTGACGCCGTTGCGGGAGAATGTGGCGTGCCACGGCGACACGTCTACAGCCTCGCGGTTGGTTCACCGGGTATCGGCGAACCTCCTAGCGACCCGGTTTGATTTATCCGACGCTACGCGGATTGATCTTGCGGTGTTCTTTTGCTTCGCTGTAAAGGTGCTTCGCCGATCCTTGCGCAGCGAGGCAGACGAACGAGGCCGTCACCAACAGCAGGATCATCGCTACGGTGGCGAAGGTCTGCGGCGCCAGAAGCACGACCCGATTGTCGTTGAGATCCATGTACGTGGTGAATGTTCGATATGCACAGAATCCGAAGATGACTGGCGGAACGAGCATCATCAGGGTGGCCCCCATGTCCCACTTGGACAGGAGATCAACCAGAACCAACGCTGCAGCGGCACCCCCGAAAGCGATCAGAATGCTCTGGCGGGCATCGTCGGCGGGAATGTCGGACTGTAGCGTGAAGTACAACACGAGCCCGGCAAACGCCGACGCAAGGGCGCGGCACCACCTCCGGGCCATTTCTACCTTCGCTTGCTGCTTCCACGTACCCTTGCCTGGTTGTGCGACATGTGCCGTGATCTTCAGAGCCGAGGAAGCTGCGCCGGTTGGGCTCGTTGCGAAATCGACCGGGTCTCCGATGAGGGCCGTTCCGTTCAGACTGAGCTGAAAGCGCTCCCCGTCGCGGGTCGATCCCAAGTACACGAAAAGCTCGTCCGATACCGAGACGCCGATGTGAACGCCCTCGGTGCGCAGCTCGTTGACGTTGTGCAGTTGAAACGTCCGGTCATCAAAGGTGATGTAGATCTCGTCGTAGCTGAAGCTCCACGTGGCGCGTCCGACAACGCCGTTGTCTTCGCGATGACGGAATTCTTGTGTTGGCATGAGCGTCTCCTGAAACCAGAATCGGCGTTCGGAGGAGTCGACTTGAGCAGTGAACCTCGGTTCAGCCGGTTTCCGACGAGAAAGGTTCGCAAGACCTACTCCGAGCGTTCTCGGCGTTCCACCGGCACGGGTCGGTTGCCATCACCGGTCGACGTCGGAGGCGAGGGCGCGATGACAGTCGTTGCAGACCAACTTCGCGCGGAACATGCCCAATTCTGCGGTGGATTCGCAGAAGACGCAGCCCTGGGTCAATTTGCGCAGGAGGAGCCCGTCGCCCTCGATGGTCATGTCGAGAAGGTCCCCTTCTCGAATGCCAAACACTTTTCGGAACTCCGCCGGGATCACAACTCGACCGAGGTGATCGATTTTACGGGCGACGCCCTGAGCCCCCTCGTTGGAAAAAGGTTCATCCTTGGCGCGCGTCACGCACCTAACGTAGAGGCGTTGCCACCTTCGCCGTGACAGCAACTCCACCCAAGCGACTTCGTCCCCATTCGGGCGTCGACGCACTCTCGATAGGAAACCATATGGGCCGGCTCTACATCACCACGCCGATCTACTACGTCAATGCCATTCCCCACGTTGGCCACACCTACACCACCGTCAATTGCGATGCGATTGCACGCTGGCACCGCCTGTGTGGGGACGATGTGTTCTTTCTGACCGGGACTGATGAGCACGGTCTCAAGATTCAGCGCGCTGCCGAGGAAAAGGGTGTCACGCCGCAACAGTGGGCCGACGAGATCTCCGAGCAGTTCCGAGAAGCGTTCGAGCTGATGAATATCTCGAACGACGATTTCATCCGGACCACCGAACCACGTCACAAGGTGACGGTGCAGTGGCTTCTGCAGAAGGTGTACGACAACGGATACATCGAGAAGGGTACGTACGAAGGGCTGTATTGCGTCGGCTGTGAGGCGTATTACACCCCTGATGATCTGGTGGCCGGTCGCGATGGTGAGGTCGGTTCCGACGGCAAGCCAAACTGCTGCCCGATCCACCGCCGGCCCGTCGAGACGGTGGTCGAGGAAAACTACTTCTTCAAACTTTCGGCGTTCGGTGATCGCCTGTTGGAGTGGCTCGAGGCGACCCCGGATGCGGTGGTACCGCAGGGCAAGCGCAACGAGGTGCTCGGCTTCATCAAGGGCGGGCTCCAGGATTTCTCCATTTCCCGGACGTCACTTACGTGGGGCATTCCGTTGCCGTGGGACCCGGCGCATGTGACCTACGTCTGGTTCGACGCCCTCACGAACTACACCACCGCCGTCGGCCTGGGAACGGATCAGCCGGGTTTCGACACGTGGTGGCCGGCCGTGCGCCACATGGTCGGGAAAGACATCCTCCGCTTCCACTGCATCTACTGGCCGGCCATGCTCATGGCTGCGGGCCTGGAGCCGCCCAAGGTGTTGGTGCATGGGTTCTTGTTGATCGGTGGTGAGAAACTCTCCAAGACTGGCCTCGCGCAGATCTATCCGTCTGATCTGGTTGCCGAGTTTGGCGTCGACGCCGTGCGCTACCACCTCCTCCGTGAAGTCCCGCTGGGCAATGACGGCGAGTTTTCCCATGAAGGAGTGGTGAGTCGGTTCAACTCCGACCTGGCCAATAACTTCGGCAACCTGGCGGCACGCGTCGCGACGGTTGTCGGGAAGAAGTGCGAAGGGATCGGCCCCGCTCCATCGCCCTCGTCCACTCTGGCCGTCGTGTCAGCGGGCGTTGTCGCCGATACTGTCGATGCGTGGGAGCGGCTTGCGCCCGCCGAAGCCCTCGAGGCGACCTGGCGTTTGATTCGAGAAACCAATGCGTACTTAGAAACTCACGCGCCGTGGAAGTCCGAACCGGGTCCGGACCTCGACGCTGTCATGGGCGATGCTCTGGAGGCGCTTCGGATCGTTGCGATTCTGGCCACGCCGGCCATGCCGACAATCTGTCAGACCCTGTGGGAGCGGCTTGGCCTTCCCGGCAACATCGGTGACCAACAGGTTCCCGATGCGTGTGCCTGGGGCGGCTACCCGGGTGGGCTGCCCGTGGTGAAGGGTGACCCCCTGTTCCCCCGCAAGCCGTTGTAGCGAGTGGGCCGGGCGGATCGGATTTGGAGTTGCTGCGTTGGGCTGGGCAAAGTAGCCGCACCCATCTAGGAATTGCGTTTTTCCGTTTCTGGTCCCGTTCCCTCGACTTGCCGAACAGAGGTTTTCATGGAGTTTGCGTCCAATCCGATCCACGACGAGATTCGCGTGGCTGTTCGAAATGTCTGCCGACAGTTTCCCGATTCGTACTGGCGCGACCGCGATCGGAATCACGAGTTTCCGTGGGATTTCTACCAGGCGATGGCCGATGGGGGATGGATCGGAATTGCAATCCCGGAGGAATATGGCGGCGGGGGCCAGGGGATCACCGAAGCTTCCATTGTGCTCGAGGAGGTCGCGGCTTCTGGTGCCGCCATGAACGGCTGCTCGGCGATTCACCTGTCGATCTTTGGGATGAACCCCGTGGTGAAGCATGGCTCTGAAGCTATGCGCACAAAGTATTTGCCGCGAGTTGCGGTAGGTGACCTCCATGTGGCCTTCGGGGTGACCGAGCCGAGTTCGGGGACGGACACGACGGCGATACAAACCCGAGCCCGGCGCGACGGTGACGTCTATGTGGTTCGCGGGCAGAAGGTGTGGACGTCGAAGGCCTCGTATTGCGAGAAAGTGCTGTTGCTCGTTCGGACGACACCGATTGAGGAATGTGCGAAGCGAACTGATGGCATGACGCTTCTCCTGGCCGATCTGCAAAGCCCGGCGGTCACGATCCGGCCGATCGAAAAGTTAGGCCGCAACGCAGTGGTGTCGTGTGAAACCATTTACGACGACCTCGAAGTGTCGGTGGAGGACCGAGTCGGTGAGGAGGGGCGAGGATTTCACTACATCCTCGACGGCCTCAACCCCGAGCGCGTTCTCATCGCCGGGGAAGCCCTCGGTATCGGCAAGGTTGCGATCAGTCGCGCGGTTGCCTATGCGAACGAACGAGTTGTGTTCGGTCGCCCGATCGGCAAGAACCAGGGCATTGCGTTTCCCCTCGCCGAAGCCCATGCCCACCTCCATGCCGCGGAACTCGTGGTTCGCGAGGCATCGTGGCGCTACGACCAGGGTTTGGCGTGCGCCGAAGCGGCGAACTTGGCCAAGTACTTGGCGTCGGAGGCCGCGTTCTTCGCCGCGGACCGTGCGATGCAGACCCACGGCGGGTTTGGATACGCCTGCGAGTACGACATCGAAAGGTACTGGAAGGAAGCTCGCCTGATGAAGATCGCGCCTGTTTCCCAGGAGATGGTCATGAACTACGTGGCCGAGCATGTTCTTGGCCTGCCACGCAGTTACTGAGTCCTGTGTGGGCGACCCTGAACTCTCCTCCCCCTCGCCGCGTACTCCCTCATTTCGTCCCAAAGGCCCAAAGGAATGATGTACCCGCTTAGAGGGTTCAGCCCCGCTTCTGAACGCGGCTCCACTCGTCCTTGAGCGACACCGTCCGATGAAAGGTGGTGGGGTCGTCTTCGTCGGCGCAGAAGTACCCGAGACGCTCAAACTGAAATCTCGAGCCCGGCTCGACCGCCGCCAATGCCGGCTCCAGCTTCGCTGTCACCGTGGTGAGCGAGTGCGGATTCAAGAAGGTCAGGGGATCAACGCCTTCATGGGCGGCCGGATGGGGGTCCGTAAACAGGTGGTCGTAGAGACGCACTTCGCGTTCGACAGCATATTGCGCGGACACCCAGTGAATGGTTGCCTTGACCTTGCGGCCATCCGGCGATTGTCCGCCTGCAGTGAGGGGGTCATACATGGCGCGCAATTCGACAACGTTGCCAGACTGGTCCTTCACGACCGACGAGCAGGTGAGGAAATATGCGTATCGTAAGCGTACTTCTTTTCCTGGTGACAGGCGATAATACTTCGGAGCCGGAACTTCCATAAAGTCCTCGGCGTCGATCCATAGCTCGCGTGAGAACGGGATCTGTCGGGTGCCCGCTCCGGCGTCTTCTGGATTGTTGAGCGCCTCGAGCCATTCAACCTGACCTTCGGGATAGTTTTCGATGACGACCTTGATGGGACGCAGCACCGCCATCCGCCGGAGTGCTGACCGATTCAATTCCGTACGGACGAAGGACTCAAGAAGCTCGATCTCATGGGTCGCATTCGTTTTCGACACGCCGATGTGGGAAGCGAACGCGCGAATTGCCGTAGCGGGATAACCCTTGCGACGAAGGCCGCGCAAGGTCGGCATACGTGGATCGTCCCATCCGCTCACGGTCCCGGCGTTGAGAATCTCCGCCGACTTCCGCTTTGAGATCAGGGTGTGCGTGAGGTTCAGGCGGGCGAACTCATATTGACGCGGACGCCATGACGGCAGATCGAGGTTGTCGAGGAACCAGTCGTAGAGCGGACGATGCGCGTCGAACTCCAACGAACACAGGGAATGCGTAATGCCCTCAAGAGCGTCGCACTGACCGTGTGCCCAGTCATAGGTCGGGTAGACGCACCATTCATCGCCGGTGCGGTGATGCGGCACGTGTCGGATCCGATACATGATGGGGTCGCGCATCTGCCCATTGGCGTGTCCCATGTCGATCTTGGCTCGTACCACCCGCGCACCGTCAGGAAATTCACCAGCGCGCATACGTTCGAACAGGTCGAGGTTTTCCTCCACGCTGCGATCGCGCCACGGACTGTTCGTGCCCGGAGTGCCGATGGCACCTCGTGTCGCTGCGATCTCCTCGGCGGATTGATCGTCGACGTAGGCCAGACCGTTGCCGATCAGATCCTGTGCCCACGCATACAAATCACCGAAGCGATCCGACGCATAACGGACCTCGCCGTTCCACTCGAAGCCGAGCCAGCGGATGTCGTCTTGGATTCCCGTCACGAAGTCGGTGTTCTCCTTCTCCGGGTTGGTGTCGTCCATCCGGAGATTGCAGGTACCGCCGAACTCCTCGGCAATGCCGAAGTTGATGCAGATGGCCTTCGCATGCCCAATGCCCAGATACCCGTTGGGCTCGGGAGGAAAGCGGGTTGCGACATGACCGTCGTTCAGCCCGGCCTTTCGATCACGCTGGACCTGCTCACGAATGAAATCCGTCGGGGCAGCGGTCGCAAGGGCAGGGGTTTCGGTCATGGGAGCAGATCAATCGTGGGTAGCGAGACAATTCGGATTACTCAGGCTAACCGCCCGCTGTTCGCAAGCGGGTCGGTTCGCCACCTGTGCGAGTGCCCGGTCGGCGATAGTCGTCAAGAGCTGCCGCCCCGGCTCTGGGAGAAATGCCACAACGATGAGTAGCAAACGTACCCAACAACGCTCTCTGTGTCCGAATGTGCACGGACACGCATCCATCGGTGGTCTGACAAAACTGGTCGAATCGAGTCAGAAAAGGTTTACACTTTGTAAAGTCGGAGATATATCAGGAGAGAAAATGGCACTCGCAGCGCGGCTGGACAACCTTGGTACCGAAACTGCTTTTGCGGTTTCTCTCGCCGCAGCCGATTGGGCTGCAAAGGGCAACACGGTGTTTCCGTTTCACCTCGGTGACCTGAACCTGGCGACCCCCGACAACGTCGTGACGGCCATGAACCGCGCCATAGCCGACGGAAAAACGGGGTATTGCGCCGCAGCGGGCATTGCGCCGTTGCGAGAAGCACTGGCCGACGACGTAGGAGCTCGACGCGGCCTGGTGTTCGAACCGGGAAACGTCGTCGTGCAGCCTGGAGGAAAACCGGTGATCACCAAGTTCATACAGACGGTGATGAATCCGGGCGAGGAGGTCTTGTATCCGAACCCGGGCTATCCGATCTATGAGAGCCAGATCGAGTATTTCGGCGGCGTCGCAAAACCCTACGCGTACCTGCCAACTTCCAGCGGTTTCGCGATCGACCTTGATCAGGTCGAGGCGTCTATCAGCTCCAAGACGCGAGCGATCATCTACAACGACCTGCAGAACCCGCTGGGCTGCGAATCCACCGACGCCGAGCGCGAAGCGATTGCCGAACTTGCAATCAAGCACAACCTGTGGGTGTTGTCGGATGAGGCGTACTTCGAGATGCGTTACTCGGGATCGTCGAAATCGATTGCGTCGCTCCCTGGGATGCAGGAACGCACAGTCATCCTCTACACATTCTCGAAAAAGTTCGCCATGACCGGGTGGCGCTTGGGCGCAGCGATCGGCCCGCGCGAGATCGCCGACTCGATCGCCAAACTCAATACCAACGACGAATCGTGCACGACCCACTTCGTTCAGCACGCAGGCGTCGAAGGCATCCGCGGCGATCAGAGCGGAACCGCAAAGATGTTGGGCATCCTCAGAGAACGACGCGACATTGCAGTCGACATTCTTCAGCCGACGACGGGTGTTTCGCTTTCCAAGCCGGAGGCGACCTTCTATCTCTTTGCCGATGTGACCGAAGCGATGCGAAACAAAGGCTTCACCGATGTCGGCGAATTTGCTACCTCGGCCCTTCACAACACCGGAGCATCGTTCTGCACCCGTCGTCACTTTGGTCGTCGGCAGGCAGGGGAGGCTCGAGATTATGTACGCTTTGCTTACTCAGGCATCGGGGTCGACGACATCCGAACCGGCCTGGGCGGACTGAAAAGCTGGATTGAGGCATCCTGAGATGAGCGTAAGCAAGGTCGTTGTCACCGGCCGCATTCCCCTGGCCGGGATCGATATGTTGCGTGGGGCGGGCCATCATGTCGATGCCTGGGACGAACCGACGCCTATTTCGCGCGAGGAGTTTCTTCACCGGGCCCAGGGCGCACATGCAATCGTAAGCTTGCTTACGGAAAAGGTAGACGAAGAGCTTTTGGCAACTGCGGGTTCGCAGCTCCAGGTGGTGAGCAATGTCGCAGTGGGGTACAACAACATCGACGTCGCAGCGTGCACCGCACGCGGCGTCATTGCGACGAACACGCCCGGTGTGCTCACCGACGCAACCGCTGATATCGCCATGTCGCTCATCTTGATGACAACCAGACGGCTTGGCGAAGGCGAACGGATCATCCGATCGGGCGAGCGATGGCAGTGGGGAATGTTCTATCTCCTCGGTTCGAGCATCCAGGGTCGACGCCTGGGGATCATCGGTATGGGCGCAATCGGCGCAGCGACCGCTCGCCGTGCGAAAGCATTTGGAATGACAGTTGCGTATTCGAACCGAAATGCTGTGTCGCCGGAACTCGCCGCCGAGCTGTCCTGTGAACGCCTTTCAATGGAAGAGCTTCTCTCGACCAGCGACATCGTGTCCGTGCACTGCCCCTACTCGCCGGAAACCCACCACCTCATTGGCGTCGATGAGTTCGCTGCGATGAAGCGATCTGCCTATTTCATCAACACAGCGCGTGGACCAATTGTCGACGAGGCAGCATTGGTCGCTGCACTCGAACAAAACCAGATCGCCGGCGCAGGACTTGACGTGTTTGAGAAAGAACCGGAGATTCACCCCGGCCTCCTTGATCGAAACGATGTTGTGCTGCTCCCGCACCTCGGATCGGCAACGGTCGAGACGCGAACTGCGATGGCGACGCTCGCCGCGTCGAACACTCTTGCGGTGTTGCGGGGCGGCGTTGCACCGACGCCGATCAACTAGATCTCAGCGAGGAACCCGAGCAACGCAGCGTTGAACTCATCTGGACGCTCCTGCTGCGTCCAGTGACCAGCGCCCTCGATCAATGCATGGCCCCGGAAGTTCGGGAGTTGCGTCCGCATGCGTTCGATCCCGTTGAGGTCGCGAGCTATCACCCCATCTTTGGTGCCACCGATGAACCAGATTGGCATGGTCATCCGATCGACGGGAAAGCGTTTCATATGCTCGTAGTTGGCATCGAGATTGCGGTAGTACGAGCACGGTCCGAAGAACCCCGATTCTTCGAACTGCTGTGTGTACAGATCAAAGTCCTTCGCCGTGAGCCACGCGGGTAGTGCGTCGGGCGGAGCGGGGACGGTGTCGAGCCAGCCGTGTCCAGCCGCCGGAAACTTGGGTGTGTCCGGATTGAAGCCTTCGCCGCTCGCCACGTGAAGAATGGTCTTGAGGAACCGGCTCGCCTGGGGGTCGAGCTCGCGCTCGACCGGGCCGACTTCTTGGAAGTAGAGCATGTAGAAGAAGTTGTCGCCATATGTTGCTTTGAACAACGACGTCGGGGCAGCCGGCCAGTCGACGAACGGAACGCTCACATTGATGACCGCCTTTACTCGTTCGGGGTGAAGCCGTGTCAGGTCCCATGTGATCAGCGCGCCCCAATCGTGACCCACAAAGATTGCCTTCTCGTAGCCAAGATGGTCGAGCAAGCCAACGAGATCGCCGCAGAGCTTCTCGATGCCGTAGTCGGTCACCGCCTTCGGCTTCGACGAGAAGGCATAGCCCCGCATATCAGGCGCAATAGCGTGGTAGCCAGCGGCGGCGAGTGCCGGGAGCTGATGCCGCCACGAATAGGCGGACTCGGGGAACCCGTGCACGCAGATGATCGGGTCGCCCGCTCCTGCCTCGGTAACGTCGAGCTCGACTCCGTTGACAGCGACGCGACGGTTTGTACTCGGCATGGTCTACTCCGGGAGCGAAATGTTCGGAAGGGCAAACGGAAGGAGCGACAGTATCGGCGTTGGATCGTCGGACCAATTCATGGCGCGTACTTGCTCCTCGCTACGACGACTCCCGCTCATGCGTACGAAGTCGAACAGTGTGGTCCGTAAGGTAAGTGGGCGTAGGGATTTGGCGGAGGCAACTGAGGGGAGTGCATGAACAACACCTGTACTCGACGGGTCGGGGATCAGCACCTGCAACCCGATTCCGGCGTTCGCTGCGCTCGTGGGGAGGACACGGCTGACAAAGGCCAGTGCAACCAGCATGCCATCGCTCTCGCGGGCACCAGGGGCGTTGAGGGCGAAGCGCATGTCGTGTTCATGCGTCACGGTGTCGAATATGAGCTGGGCGAGCGACAAGCCCAATTCGGTCGCTCGCCCGTCGACGAAGGGTCCGCTGAATTGCCACTCCGCCACGATATCTGGGCCAGATAGGTCGGCGCGCTTTGCGACCTGCGCCGCAGTCCAGGGATCAGACGCGACGCCTTCCATGTTGCCGTTGATGCCATCGTCCGCGACGCCAGCCAGGTGGGCCAGCGTTTCGCGTACGGTCCAGGCGGGACAGTGGGGGACGCGCTGCTCCCACTGTGTCGGAGTCAACCCGGCGACGCACTCGACGATTCGAGTGCGGGCGTCGCGATAAGCGACTCCGACATCGAGCCGGGTGAAGTTAATCATACGTACGCGTATCGATGGTTGCGGATCGGGGCTACGCCTTCTGGGTTCCGACCTTGAGGTCCTTGAACGGGGTCACGGAGTCAATACCGGTGTCCTTAGGGAGGCCCAGAACACGCTCGCCCAAAATGTTGCGCATGACTTCGTCGGAGCCGCCGGCGATCCGCATACCTGGCGCACCCAGCACAAAGTCGCCCCAGCCGTAGGTGCCCCACTGGCCCGAGTCGGCAATCATCCGTGGTCCAAGAACGCTCGATACCCAGGCGGATACATTCTTCATCGTTGTGGCAATGGCCAGCTTTCCCGTCGACATCTCCGGTCCGGGAAGCTGGCCGGCCTTGATTTTCGCCATGGCCCGCATGCCTGAGTAGCGAGCAACCTCCATGTCGCAGAAGATCTTCATGAGTTCGTCGCGATGCACTTTCGATTCACCGAGACCCATGGAGTGAAGCATTTGGGCAAGGAAGCTGACGTCCATCGCGCTTCCACGATCGCGGTTTGCGCCGCCGCCTATCGACGCCCGTTCGTTCATCAGCGTCGTGAGTGCCACGGTCCAACCCTGGTTGACGTCGCCAAGGCGGTAGCTGTCGGGAACGCGAACCTCGTTGAAGAACACCTCATTGAAGCTTGACCCGCCGGTCATTTGGCGAAGGGGCCGCACTTCGACGCCGGGGGCTTTCATATCGACAATGAAGCCGGTGAGCCCTTTGTGCTTCGGAAGGTTCGGATCAGTTCGACAAATCACTTCGCCGACGTCGGCCAGATGGGCACCGGTCGTCCAGACCTTTTGGCCCGTGATGACCCATTCATCACCGTCTCGCTCGGCTTTCGTCTGCAGGCTCGCCAGGTCCGAACCGGCACCGGGCTCACTGAACAACTGGCACCCCACGATCTCGCCGCGCCACATCGGACGGAGGAACTTCTGTTTCGCTTCCTCGGTGCCATGGGCCAGGAACGTGGGGGCAACCATTCCGAGTCCGATGTCGAAGAGCGACATGTTCGGAATCGCGCACTGCGATGCTTCTTCGTTGAAGGCACGTTGGTATGCAGCGGGCAAACCGCGGCCCCCAAGTTCGGTGGGTCCGGTGATCCATCCGAAACCGGCGTCGAACAACTTCTGACGAAACGCCTTTGCTGCTGCAACGTCGCGAGCCTCGGTTTCGGCCTTCTTCTCTTCGAACAGGGCGACGCGGTCGCTGCCCTCGCCCCATTTGCGAGCCTCATTCGCTTCGCGGCGTTTGCAGTTTGCGGTGAGAAAAGCCCTCGCTTCGGATTGAAAGTCTTCGATCGAGGGAATTGCGGTCGAGGGAATTGCGGTCGAGGTCATTGCGGTCGAGGTCATTGCGGTCGAGGTCATACGTTGCTCCGAGGGGCGTGAAGAGGTGAAGCACCATGGTTGTAGACGTGAGACTACCCAACTATCGGAGTGAAACCCCAAGCGCGATGGGTCAGTCCGGTCAAGTTCTCGCATTTCCGCGCCGCTTTGGCTCCGACGGGCGACTGGCCAGCGCCAGGTCGGGGCGGTGGTGCTGGATCAGGTCCAGCCCAATAACTTTGACGACCGACGCGAAGGGAATCGAAAGAAGCGCCCCGAGCAGTCCGAATAGCTCAACTCCGATAAGTACACTTATTAAGACGATCACCGGACGGAGTGCAACTGTTCGTGACATGATCGAGACCTGAAGCACGTGGTTCTCGAACTGTTGATACAGCACGTAAAAGATCAGAGTCGCAATACCCGCCGTCGTCGAATGGAGAAATGCAACGATGACCGTGGGAACGGCCCCGAGCGTCGCTCCAACGAGCGGAATAAGGTCGGCGAACGCCACCCAGAGGGCAAGCACACCCGCGTAAGGCACGCGTACGATGGTGAGGAAGACGAACGTTGAAACTCCCGCGATGAGGCTGATCAGCAGATTACCGGCGACATACCCAGTGGCCGCGTGCGCAGACTCCCGTCCTAATCGTCGTAAGCGATCTTGGGTCTGCGGCGAAAACAGTCGTATCGAACTCGCCAGTAGAGGTTGACCCTGCATCAGCATGAGAATCGTCATCACAACGACGGTGAGAAACGCTGCAACCCCGCTGAAGACAGACCCCAAGGCGCCGACCGCAGAACCGAAGGCCTTCGACGGCTCGAAAAACGAACTAACCCGTTCGCGAAGCTTCGGTGTGTTCTTCTCCACCCACTCGTCGAGTTTTCGCTCCTTGATGAAACGCCCGATACTGCCCCGGCCGTCCCTGGCGTCTTGAACGTAGGTGGGAAAGTCGGTTGCGAACTGAGACCCCTGCTTCGCGATTGGAGCAACGAAGGTGACGACAAGAAGAGCAAGAACGGTGAGGGTGCCGAGCGACACGATTGTGACGGCGAAACCGCGGCGAATACGGAGTCGTTTCACGAGAAAGTCGACCAGCGGGTTGAGGACGATGGCGAAGAATCCCGAAACGACGATCCAGGTGATGATTTGCGAGGTCTCCCGAAGAAGCCAGAGGCCGAAAAGCGTGGTCAGCACCATGGCGATCACGGTGGCGATGGTGCGCACGGATACTTCAAATTGTCGCTTCTGTAGTGGAGCGCTTGATGCTGCGGAGGTCGGTGGGGCTGCGACGTTGGAAACCGGCACCTGTTCTTGAGGCGCCGGCGCTGGAACATTTGCCGCAGTCCAGCGGGCGTCAGGGCCGGGTGTCTTCATCGCCGATCACCCTAACCGGCTCTCCTAGAGGACGCAGTGAAGCGGCGATCAATGACATCGGGGGGAAACCCCGATCGTTGATTCGATTCTGGGAGGTGTGTCTGGGAGGTGTGCCGGGGCTAACCTAGAGAGCCTCATGGGCATGTTGATCACTGTTACGGAAAAGCTGAGCGCTCGTCATGGCGTCATTCGGTTCGAAACCAACCGGGCGTTGACCGGGATGGGTCACGAGCGGTACCGCAGCGTGGCTGACATCCACAGCAATCGGCCCCCTGACATGGTGGCGAGGTTGCTGCTCGAACACGGCGACGCCGCCGCAGTACATATACATGGCAACCAGATCACCGTGGAACTCCGTCCCGGCGGTTCGGGAGCGGGGATGGCGGATCTCATCAGCGATATCTTCATTCACTACAAGCCCGGTGTCACCCCGTCGATTCCGTGACGGAGCCTGACTCGACTCCTTGCGACCAGCCGTCGGAGTCGTGGAGGGCAGAGTACGAATCCTTCGATGAGGCGGGTGGACTTCCGTGGGAGTCGGTACTTCGCGATTGGATGGCCCGACGGCTGCCCGGGCAGGGCAATTCAAAATGGGTGACCCTCAGCGCGGTGTTGCTCGGGAACTTTTCGGCGGGCATAGTATTCACCCTTTTGTCGGTAGCGCGGCAGTCAATTGCAGCCGATATCGGTTCGACGCCGTCGATACTTACATGGGCGTTCACGGGACCCTCGTTAGTAGCGGCAGTGGTTGCTCCTGCCATGGGACGCCTCGGTGACCTACGCGGGCACAAGCGGATGTTTCTGTTCTCGCTCGTCGGCGGCATGATCACCGCTGTTCTTGTTGCGGCCTCACCAAATGTAAATGCGCTTATTTTTTTCCGGTCGCTGTCTGCTATCGCGGGCGCTGCGCTCGGGCCGTCCTCTCTTGCACTCATCTTTCTTGCGTTCGAACGTGAAGATCGAATCAAGGCGCTCGGGTACTGGTCGTTGGTCAACGCGGGGTCACCGGTTGTGGGAGTACTTATCGGTGGCCCGATCGTCGATCGATTCGGTTGGCGTTGGATGTTCCTGGCGCAGGTGCCGCTGTTCGTCATTTCGGGGCTCGTGGCCTGGACTTCGCTGCGTGAGACTCCGCAGCGAGCGGTGAGCCGTTTCGACTGGAAGGGCGCATCGGCGCTGGGCGCGGCGACGCTTGCTGTGCTGCTCTCGGTGAATCGAGGACCGGTCTGGGGGTGGAGCGATCCCCGGATTCTGGTCGGTTTTTCACTCGTTCCCATGCTGCTTCTTCTCTTTGTGCGCGTGGAGCGTCGAGCGGCCTCACCGCTGCTGCCACTTCGATTACTACGTGTGCGTAACGTTGTGGCCGGTGGCGTTTCTCAAGCTTTGGCCCAGTTCTCCTATCTCGGTGGTTCGCTGTTCCTCGTGAACGATCTGCTGGTGGACAAGGATCGATTCGGGCTGTCGCTGAGCGAGGCGAGTAGGTATTCGATTGCCCGACCGATTCCCTTTGCTTTGGTGGCACCGCTCGCTGGGTTTCTCGCTATTCGGATCGGGGAGCGATTGACTTCCACCATTGGGATGGTCTGCATCTTCGCGGCGATGATGGGTTTCACGATCATTGAACCGGGGAAGACGCTTGGGTTTCTCGTGGTGTTGATTGCGCTCTCCGGGTTGGGCATGGGTATTGCGAATCCATCGCTTTCGTCGACGGTTGCCAACGCGGTTCCAGAGTCAGTGCTGGGGGCCATTGGCGCTGCCCAGCAACTCGTGGTGCAGATGGGCGGGGTGATCGGCACGCAGGTGCTGGCGACGATTGCGGGCGGCGACCTGCGTACAGACCGGGGCTACCACTCCGCTTTTGCCGTGGCAACGGTTGTTGCACTTCTGGCGGTGTTCAGTGCTCGTTTGATACGACCAATGGTCCGCACGGAGCGTTAGCGACCAGTCCGAGGTCGCTGATCCAACCGCTCAACACGGAAGTCGCGTAAATACGTGCGCATATTAGTTCAGGAGCAGTATTCGATTCGCAAAGCAGTCGGTCTGCCTTTCGACTCAGTGGACGACTTGTCAGAGTGGTTCGGCCCCTCTGCCGTGTCTCAAGCGAGAACTCGACCGAATCCGGCGGAGAGGATATGAAATTTGCAATCGCAGTGGCGTTACAAGACTCCCTTGGTGATCCTGACATCTCTCGGTTTCCACGGCGGTTCAGTCGACAACCCACTCTGGTCTGGCGTCTGGCGTCTTGCGGCAAAAGCGGTGCATATTGCGGACGCGCCGAACTCGAGGTCAAAGCAACCAACTCGGGCTTTTGGTGCGAAAATTCTCGCCAAATCGGTGAGTTGGTTGCAAGCGGGGCCTGAGTTGGTTGCTTGGTGCCCCGAGTTGGTTGCTTGGGTGCCCCGAATACTTGGTTGTTTACGAACATGTGTTCGTGTAGGTTGGTGGGGTGGTTTTTGCACTCCGACCCGTGGACGATTCCATCGATTCCCCGCTTTCTTCACGAGCCTCCCTGCCGGAGCTTCAGGCGTTGGTCGGTCGCGCCGGTGGCCGGGTCGGCGTCGAGCGCATGCTGGCGGTCCGAGCTGATCTGGCTGCGCTCCTCCCGCTCGGGGGGATTCGGCGGGGCACGGTAGCCGAGATCAGTCATGGTGGGCTTCTCTATGCTGCGCTGGCCGACGCTATGTCGGAGGGGGCATGGGCGGTTGTCGTCGGTGCCCCGTCGTTGGGTCTCGCTGCGGCGGTGGACCACGGTGTTCCCGTGGAACGGTTGGCGATTGTCGCAACACCGCCCCCGGACCAAACGGCTGCCGTCGTCGCCGCACTTCTCGATGCCATCGATCTGGTCGTGCTCGGCCCCAGCGTGGCGATGCGGCCTTGCGATGCTCGTCGTCTGAGTGCTCGACTGCGTGAACGTAACGGCGTGCTCTTCACGATGGGTTCGTGGCCTGACAACGCAGAGTTGAAGTTGGCGGTTACGGCCTCGACGTGGGGAGGAACCGATCGCGGTCATGGACACCTGCGGGGGTGGTCATTGCAAGTCGCCATAAGTGGCCGAGGCGCGGCCGCACAGAGTCGACGTGGAACGGTGAGTCTGGCCACGCTGCCCCCCGCACCTTCTGTTGCGCCGTTGTCGCCGTTGTCGCCGTTGTCGCCGTTGACGCCACTTACGCCGTTGATGCCACTTGCTGCGGCTCCCATGCCGTCGCCGTTGTCGCCGTTGTCGCCGCTGACGCTGGCCGCAGAGGAGCAGTTCAGTCTGGAACGGGTCAGTTGAGCTCCCCGGCGTCAGCGACTCGCACCATGGTGGTGTGGTGTCCCGATTGGCCAGTCGTCGCTGCAGCGCGTGCCGACCTCTTTGTCGAGGGTGAGCCCGCAGCGGTGTTCCGTGCCAATCGAGTGGTCGCCGCATCATCAAGTGCCCGAGCCGAAGGAGTTCGCAGGGCCATGCGACGACGCGAGGCACAGTCACGGTGCCCGGAGCTTGTGGTGCTCGACGATGATCCCGGCCGCGATGCCCGGCTTTTCGAACACGTTGCCCAGGTCATCGATGAGTTCACGCCCCGTATCGAAGTCGTGCGCCCGGGTCTGTGCCAGTTTCCAACCCGTGGACCGTCTCGCTACTTCGGTGGCGACGCAGCGCTTGCCGACGCGCTTCGCCTGGCACTTGCTCGCATTGCGGTCGAAGCCAACATTGGGGTGGCCGATGGTGCGTTCACCGCGGCGTTGGCCGCCCGTACGGTCGAATCAACCGTGTCAGCCGAATCAACCGTGTCAGCCGAATCAAGCAGGCCGGCCGACACGATCTCGAATCGCATTGTTTCTCCGAACACCAGCGCGACGTATCTGGCGACCTTTCCCATCACGGCCCTGGTTGCGGTGGAAGGTGGACGCTCGGTCACCCGTGCTGCATCAACGTTGCGTCGATCGCAATCAGCGCGTTCCACTCCTACGGACGCGCTGGCGCTGATCGATCTCGTGGAGTTGCTGCAACGACTTGGCATCACAACGCTCGGTTCCTTTGCCGCCCTCCCACATGTCGATGTGGTTGCCCGGTTCGGCCCAGTGGGAGAGCGGGCCTGGAGGCTGGCCCGGGGTCTCGACGCTCGGCCAATCCAAACTCGGACTCCACCACCGGAGTTGACGATCCAAACCGAACTCGATCCACCGGTCGATCGCGTTGACACGGCAGCATTCATCGCGAAAACCATGGCTGAGGAACTCCATGGACGCCTAGCGCATAACGGGCTTGCCTGCACCCGGGTCAGCATTGAAGCGGAAACGACGGATGGCGTGCACTTGGCTCGACTGTGGCGTCATGAACGAGCTGGTGTCACCGGTGGACTGACTGCGCAGAACCTGGCCGATCGGGTTCGGTGGCAGATCGACGGCTGGTTGCAGCAACGCTTCCTCCTCGATCAGAAAGATATGCGCGCAGAGGGTATGAAGCTGCGTGACATCTCCGACCTCCCGGAACGGCTCACCGGTGGACTCACCGTGCTGCGACTTGTTCCCGATGAGGTGGTGCCCGACGAAGGGCGTCAACTCCGCCTGTGGGGCGGAACCAGCGCGGCCGACGAACGGGCGTCGCGTGCGTTTGCCCGCGTGCAGGGATTGCTTGGTCCTGACTCGGTGACCACGCCGGTTCTTACCGGCGGGCGTCGGCCGGTAGACCTCGTGGTTCTTGTGCCATGGGGCGACGAGCGCGCAACGCCACCAACGGCGAAACAACCATGGCCGGGCCGTCTCCCGTCACCGCTCCCTACCACCGTGCATTTGCTTCCGCCCCATGTGGAGATCCTCGACACCCACGGGCAACTCGTTCAGGTCACACGGCGTGGGGAACTTTCCGCGCCACCCGCTTCACTTGTCCTTGAGTCAGATAAAAATACGTTCACATCCCACCCGATCGTCGACTGGGCAGGGCCGTGGCCGCTGGAAGAGAAGTGGTGGGACCCGCAATCTGCCCGCCGCCAAGCTCGAATGCAAATCGTAACCGATACTACGTGTGCCTATCTTGTCGTAGCCGAGGGAGGAAGCTGGTGGCTCGAAGGTGAGTACGCCTAGCTGTCCTTCGAAGCATCAGCCTCCACCTGAGAGCGCATCATGCGGTGAATCTCCAACGTAAGCGCATGCACGTTCTTGATGATCTCATCGGCCTCGATGTTCGTTTCGTAGTCGTGTAACGCCAATTGCGATGCAATCTGATCTTGGCGTTTTGCCGCAATCAACAAGATGGCACCCTGCAAAGCCGCGACGCACGAGAGCACCAGGTTTAACAGAATGAATGGGTACTTATCAAATCCGGTGTTTCGATTGAAGCTGATCCAGGCGGCAAGAAATCCGATAGCGCCGAGTACGAACGGCCACGATCCCATGCCGTTGCGGAGGGCATCGGCCGCCTTCTGGCCCGTCGTCAGATTGTGCTCGGTCGCTACGACGGGATGCTTCGACCACAGCGATGGTTCGGTGGAATCTGGCATTGTTCCTCAGTTTCGGTCAGCGTGTGTGGAGATTGCACACACGATTGGCACCGTAGTGTCCACCGACGCTGTTCAGTTATTTTTCTGACTTGGCGGTGCGTACGACAACGACGGGGCAATGCGAGTGCTTCGCAATCTGATCCGACACCGAACCCAGGAGAAGTCCGAGAAAACCGCCGTGCCCGCGAGCTCCGACAACCACCATGTCGGCTGATTTCGATTCCATCTCCAACGCACCCGCCGGATGTCCGCATACGACGACCCGTTCCACTTGTGCTGCCCGCTCAGGATCGTCAATGGCCTTCTCGATTGCCTCGTCCAATCGAGCTTTCGTCTCGGCTTCAAGCATGTCGAGTGACAGTGCCACTACTCCTTCGCCGTACATATACGGAAACTCCCATGCATTCACGGCACGCAATTTTGCTTCGTGAAGTGTCGCCTCCGAGTCGGCCCAACGAAGAGCTTCGATGCTTCCCGTGGATCCGTCGACCCCCACTACGATCGTATACATTGACGGCCTCCCGAAATGATTGCGCCGCCACGGTGGCGACTATCTCGATTCTATTATTCGGTCGCGAAGACAACAGAGTCATCGTTCCGGTGAAGGTGGGACTTAGGTCCCAAGCTTTCTGGGCCTTGGAGACTGGTTGAAAATCGACGCAAGCGCGACAACTAAGTGATGGAGACCCCGACTGAGATCGTTGCACTCACCGACGACGAATGTATCCAACTCATAGGTACACACAGCGTTGGACGAATCTGCGTTGTCCAGGGCGGCTTTCCCCTTGCTTTTCCCGTAAACTACCGAATGGTGTTTACGCCGGGAGGAGCGATGTCAGTCATCATGCGTGTCAGGCGCGACGGATCGATCGACCAGCCTGGGTCCATGGCGAGCTTTGAGATCGACGAATTCGACCTCTGTCAACAAATCGGCTGGAGCGTGATCGCTCGAGGCGTACTGCATCGAGTCGACGACGAAAACGCACCCCCCTGGCTCCACGAATGGGATCCACGACCGTGGGTGATCGAGCGAGACACGTGGATCTACCTTGAGGTAACCGCGCTTTCAGGACGCCAACTCGTCGAACCAAACGCGGCCTGGTCCTTTGAGGTCCGCGGGTACCTCTAAACCGTCTCGCCCGCCTGAGGCTCGGGGCCTCGTGTCGGGCAACACAAGCCCCGGGAATTCCGTCAGCCGCAATCTCAGTGAAGTGCGTGATTGAGTTGGTTCAGGAGAGCAACGATCCCGATGATGGCAACCCCGAACAGTGCGTTGACTTCGGCGAGACGGAAAAGTGCGGGGCCTGTGCCATCGGCGATGTCGTCGTTGGCCTGTGCTCCAACGCTGGCCAAGTTTGCCTGACGTATCAGCGACACCCGAGTCGGAAGCATTTCGCGAATCTTCCAGGTCGTGATGATGGTGCCCACGACAAGGAACATCTTGAACAAAAAGAGTCCGAGATACATTCTCCCCAGAGAACTGGAAAGGAGCTCACTCGGTGTGCTCAGACCCGGTGACGATCGATCGATGTTGGTGAATCCGGTCGCCAACAACAGCGCGAGCCCCCCCAGCGCCAACAGGGGATAGTGGCGGGCGATCTTGGTCGTGATCCGACGCCGATCGGCCCCCGGACCGATCCGACCGACGAACGCAAGGCATAGCGTCGCAGAGAGCCATGCCACTGCGCCGAACGAATGCGCCATCATGGCAAGCACCCCACCAAGGTCGAGCCTTCCGACCGGTTCGTGGCTCGCCACCCCGATGCCGAGCGTCGGATCGGAAACGCCGCGCAGCGACGCCTGATCTCCGTGCGCCTGATCTCCGTGCGCCATTGCAGAGTCACCCTGGAGAGCGCGGAACGCTGTTCGCGAAGGACTCACGAACGACGTCTCCGCAACGCCTCGAACATCGACGGTGAACAACTCAACTAATTGTGCAGGAGCGTGAACCCGCACAACAAGGACCCACGAGCCGTCGGCCGGGAAGTCCAGCGTCGCTCGATACGCCTGCCCTTCGGGAAGCATATCGGTCGTACGTACGCGTAGATCCGGGTCGTCTCCTAAACCACCGATGTCAAGGTCGGCACCGGTGATCGCCCGGTTTTGCGAGTCAAGCACGTCGGCCACAAACACCTGGCCTTGCGTCGTGATCGATTCGCGCCGAAGGCGTACCGAAATCCTTGGCGTCGAGGGTGACGCTGTGGTGCCATGCGCGGTCGCTGCGTCCACGGCGCCGAGAAGCAAGAGACCACCAGCCAATGTCGCAAAGACGGTGCGGACGCGTACAGCGAAACGGCTCACGGCTTCACGAGCCACACAGTGGTCATCCCGTGGAGACCCTTGTCGGATTCAGCGTGCGTGAGGATGTGGCAGTGGAACGCCCATGCGCCGGCGTAGAGCGACGTCACGATTACGTCGTAGCGTTCGCCCGGAGCGATGTTGAGCGTGTCGGCCTCATACGGTTGGGGAAGGTAGTTCCCGTCCTTGGCAACGACCAGCATTCGATGACCGTGCAAGTGCATCGGGTGGATGATGAGGCCTTCGTTCATGAACCGAATGAGTGTCTTCTCGCCAACCTTCGCAGCGATTGGTGCGGTAGCTGGAAAGCCCTTGCCATTGATCGTGAAGCCAAGCGGTCCGTCGCTCAATATCTCGGTGTACTCGCTGTCGTGCGCGGCAAACTGCGGCACGGGCGTGGTGGTGCAGTCGACGATGAATGCGCCGAGTAGTCCGAGCGGGACCTGCGCGTCGGCCGCGTGGTGGGAGTGGTACATGTGTGAGCCACAGTTGATTGGCGTTAATGTGTACACATAGGTTTGCCCGGGCAGGATCGGATCCTGGGTCACGAACGTAACGCCGTCTTGGGTGTTGTCGGCGATTTCGAGTCCGTGCCAGTGGATCGAGGTCGACTCGGGCAGTTCGTTTTTCACACGGACCTTAACGGTTTGACCCTGCTTCACACGAATTTCTGGACCGGGCATCGTGGCGTTGTACGTCCACGCTTCATACGAAGTTCCCGGCGAGACTTCCCACTGCACGATTTTCGTCGTCAGATCGTAAATCGGGATTCCGTTCTCGATCGTCGGCTCCAGGGGCTGATTTCCGAGGCCCGCAGTCTTTGCGGGCGGGCCCGATAAGAATGACTTCACGACCTCTTGGTGTGCGACATCGACCGCTTTCCAGTCTTTGCTGGGATCCGCTGAATCGTCGGAAGCGGCCGACGCGGCCGACGCTGTCAGCGTTGTGCCCGCGAGCGGCTTTGCGCCGGTGGACTTCGTAATGGTGAAGTTGGTCACCATTCCCAGATCTTTGTGTCCCGGCACCGTACAAATCAATGTGTACGTACCAGGTTCAAGAGCCGGTAAGGACAGCGTCGCCGTTTCTCCTTTCTTCAGCTTGCCGATCTCGCCCACGCCCTTAAGCGAAACGTTGTGCTCTGTCGCTGCGGTATTTCGAACCGTGAATTCGATCGGACCGGACTCGAAGGTGTCCTTGGACATGACGATCTCGTAGTCGGACAGCGTCAGAACTGCTTTCGTGGCGGTCGCTGCGGAGGACGTGGCCTCCCCACTGCTTCCACCGACCTTCACGGCTGCGATAGCGACCGCTCCCATCGAAAACAGGAATGCCACCGCCGAGAGCGCGATAGCAATCGTCCAACTACCCCAGCCGTCGGTTGCGCTGCCACTTTCCTTGTTGATCGTGGTGGTCGTCATTGCGATCAGTCGCGCTTTCCAGGGACCACAACAATCGGGCAGAGTGCATGCTTCGCAAGTTTGCTCGTGACGGACCCAATGAGAAGCCCGGTGAATCCTCCGGCGCCCCGTGCCCCCACAACGAGCATCGCTGCATCGGCCGATTCCTCGAGCAACAGTGCCGTGGCATCGCCGTAGCGGATCACCTTCCGGACGTGAGGGTCGTCCAACGCACTTGCATCGGTAAGAACGTCATCGAGAAGTTTGGTCGCCGACGTCTCGAACATGGCCAGTTCGGAAGCGCCCATAGAGTACTGACCTCCACGAGCTGGGAAGAGATGCCAGCAATGAACGGCCGTCACGTCGCAGTCACGGAGTTTCCCCTCGTCCAGCGCCCAGCGCAATGCCGCACCACTTGCTGTCGAACCATCGACGCCCACCACGATCGGTCTATTATCCATGAGGCGATCTTGACGAAATCGACGAGGGCTGACCCAGAGCTTCAGGTCCCCGGGACTAGGGACTCAAGTCCCGGCAGGGGTCGACCGCAGCTCCCGAAGCGACGAGAAAGGACAAAGGTCCCTTGGTTGCATACGCGCGCCGTGCTGTACTGGGCGGGTGACAACGGAACCTGCCTCTGCGCCGCTTCGTGTGTTTCTGCTCGATGACCATGAGGTTGTTCGAGAAGGAGTGCGCCATGTCTTGGAGGCTGCGGGTGGAATCGTCGTGGTCGGCGAGGCTGGGTCGTGCGCCGACGCCCTACCGCGGATTTCGGCCACATCACCAAATGTCGCAGTACTTGATGTTCAATTGCCCGATGGCAGCGGCGTGGAAGTATGTCGTGACGTGAGGTCGGAGTTTCCCGGTGTGGCATGTCTCATGCTGACTTCGTTCTCCGACGACGAAGCGATGTTTCAAGCCGTCCTGGCGGGGGCCGCCGGGTTTGTGCTCAAGCAGGTAAAGGGAAACGACTTGGCGACAACGGTGCGACGGGTCGCGGCAGGAGAGTCGCTTATTGATCCGGCGATGACCAAGAAGCTTTTGGACCGTATTCGTAACCCTCATGTGCAAGAGGACCCACGACTTCAGTCCTTGACGAAGCTCGAGCGCAGCATCTTGGATCTCGTCGCCGAAGGACTCACGAATCGCCAAATAGGAGCGCAACTCCACATCGCCGAAAAAACAGTGAAGAACTACATGTCCTCGGTGTTGTTCAAGCTCGGATTCTCGCGTCGGACCGAGGCGGCCGTTTACGCAATTCGCTCACGAGAAGCGCACTGACGAAGCCCTATGAGTGAATACGGTCTTGACGTGCCACGGTTCGTCGGGGAGCTTTCCTCAGCTGACTTCCTGGAGCTGCTTGAACAGTTGCCAGACGGACTGCTGATCGTCGACGATCGCGGTGAGATCAAATTCTTGAACCGTCGTGTTGAGGAAATGCTCGGGTACTCGCGCGATGAGCTGATCGGCGTGAGCGTCGATACGCTGCTACCGGCGCAACTCCGTGATCACCATGTCGAATTGCGGAGCGGATTCGTACGTTCACCGACTATTCGCCCGATGGGTTCGGGTCGTGAACTTGTCGCCGAATGCAAGAACGGCGAGCATCTGGCCGTTGAGGTGTCGTTGAGTCCATTCGGAAGCGATCGGTCGCCGAACGTTGTGGCAATCGTCCGCGACGTCACGGTGCAGCGCAGCGTTTCTGCGGAACGGAAACGGAACAGTGACCTCTTTCGAGCGCTGTTTGACCAGGCCCCGGTTGCGATGGCACTCACGACCCTGTCGTCGTCTGGTCAGCAAACGGTGCTCCGAGCGAACGAATCGTTGGCCAATTTAGTTGGTGTGCCACTCGACGAGATGAGCGGAGCGGCACTGGCCCGGTTCACTCATCCAGACGAACAGGCCGCCGATAAGAGGCTTGCCGACGAGATGATCCTCGAAGGCAAACCACTGGTTCGAGAAAAGCGTTACATGAAGGCCGACGGATCGGCTCTGTGGGGAGAGCTGCACGCAGTAGCCATCGTCGACGATTCAGGGCACGTATCTCGAATGGTCGCCCACATCGTTGACATCACCGATCGAAAACGGTCCCAGCTGACGAAAGAACGTCAGTCGCGGTTGTGGGAGTCGCTGGCCACCTTCTCCACCTCGTTGTTCGATGATCGCTTTGCCGATGTGCTCGCGCTCCTCACCGAGCAGGTGCGCGACCTATTTCAGGCCGATGCGAGCTTCGTAGTTGCTTGCCCGCATGAAAAGGCCGTGCTCGATGTGCGCGGTGTTTCCGGTCTCATTCAGGTCGGGAATGGAGGGGGGTCGGATGGACCTGTCCTTCCCGATGACGCGGAAGATCAACGTTTGTTCCATGACCTCCAAATGGTGGCGTCCACAGGCGAAGCATGGAACGTCGATGCCATCAGGTTGGATACGAGATGGTTCGTAGCAACGGAGGAGATTGTGCGTGGACATGCTCTTTTGGCCCCCGTTCACGATGGCGACGGGTCGTTTGTTGTGGCGGTTCTTCGTTCGGAGGTTGGACAATCGTTTGACGAGGAAGAACGTGAGCTTCTCAGTCGATTCGTGAAACAGGCGCAGCTCGTGATTGAGGTTGCTGAACGACGACGCAACGAGCGCCGTGTCGCAATCTTGGAAGATCGTCATCGAATTGCACGTGATCTCCACGATCGGGTTGTTGGCCGGCTCTTTGCGACTGGAATTCGATTGCAGGGTTTGATCTCGATCGGCGATCCGGTCGTTCGAGACGAGGCGAACCGAGCCGTCGAAGAGATTGACCTTGCGATCACCGACCTGCGTCAGTCGATCTTCTCTTTGATGCATGCCGATGAGCATGTGGGGATCGAGGCGGTGCGAAGTCTGTTGCGTCGCACGCTTGCAGAGAAGGAGGGCTTGGGCTTTGACCTTGAGTTTTTTGCCGACGGCCCCGATGTCAGCCTGAGTCGGGTGACGGTCGACCATCTCGTGGCGGTGTTGAGCGAATCGGTCGTAAATGCGCACCGCCATTCCAGGTGCGCACTGGTGAAGGTCGAGTTCGTCAACGACGCCAAAACGGTCACGCTTCGGGTGAGCGACGATGGCGAAGGATTCGTTCCGGGGTTTTCAGCAGGAAACGGGCTGAAGAGTTTGTTGGGGCGAGCACAAGAACTCGGTGGGACATTCGAGGTGAGTTCAGAGCCGAGCGAGGGAACGTCGGTCTCCTGGCGTGTTCCGGTCTGATCGGAAAAGGCGCGATTTTCTCGGATGGCGGACTGTGAGATGCTGAACGGACCGAACGTGTGTTTGACAACGAACATATGTTCGATATGCTGGACGGATGGGATGGTCGAACGGACCGAAGACTTGGTCGGAGCTCAACGCCCGACTGTCTGATCGGCCTCGGCCTCACTCTGGGGTGCGCGCTAATCGCACTGCCTTGCCGAGCAGCGAGCACCCCGGAGATCCCAGTCCACCCGAGAACCCGCTCACGAAGCAGAGTGCAGTCGGCGAGGGCCGTGTCCCGTACGCCGAACTTCATTGCCACACGAACTTCTCTTTCCTTGACGGAGCGTCGCACGCTGAAGAACTCGTGGTGGAGGCAGTCCGTCTCGGACTGACCGGGCTCGCTGTCACCGACCACGACGGCCTCTATGGCGTTGTTCGCTTTGCTGAAGCGGCACGTACTTACGGTCTCCCTACGATCTTCGGTGCCGAGATCACCTTGGAGGCAACGTCGTCTGCGGCGGCGCGGGTTGGCATTCCAGACCCGGAAGGCGATCATCTGGTGGTGTTGGCTACTGACCCCATTGGGTACGGCCGCCTCGCCCGAGCGCTGTCGTCGAGTCACCTTGCGGCGGGAGAGAAGAGCGCTCCAAAACTGTTGCTCGAACAACTTGGTGCGCTCGGGGAGGGTTCGACGGTGCCATTCCATGAGGCCCTGCGTCGTGGCCCGTCCCCAGAAGGACTTGTTCGAGGCGACACGGTACTTGCCTCTCTCCAAGTCATCCCACTCCATGAGGCGACGGCTGATCGTGCCGCGCTCGAGGCGGCTATGGCCCGGCACCCGGCGTCGACCGCGGGACTGCTTGCGACCTCATCCATAGGTATGCATATTAATTCGTCTTTCCGGGCGGGAACAAACCCCGATCCCGGGGCTCACTGGAAGGTGCTCACCGGCTGCAGGAAAGGGGCTGTTCCTCGGGCTCTTATCAACGACGGTCCGCGGAGCGCGGCACGTGCACTTGATCGCTTGATCGATATCTTTGGCCGGGAGCGAGTCGTGGTGGAGCTATGGGATCACGGTGATCCGCTTGATGCCATCCGCAACGATGGCCTGGCCCAACTCGCTGCTCACGCCGGTGTCGATCTGGTAGCCACGAACAACGTTCATTACGCACATCCATCGCGTCGCCCGCTGGCGACGGCGCTCGCTGCGGTGCGGGCGCGTCGAAGTCTCGACGAAGTCGACGGGTGGTTGCCGGGGGCCGCTGGTTCGCATCTTCGTAGTGGGGCCGAACAGGCGCGTCGATTTGCTCGCTACCCCGGGGCAGTACAGAGAGCCGCCGAACTTGCCAGCGAGTGCGCATTCGATCTGAAGCTGGTAGCCCCGAACCTGCCGCCATACCCGTGTCCGGGTGGAATGACCGAAATGGCATTCCTACGTGAACTTACTGAACGCGGTGCCGAACGTCGATACGGTCGACGGCTGGGCGGCCCGGACGGTCGTGACAGCGAACGGGTGCCAGGGGCGTATGCGCAGATCGATCATGAGCTACAGCTCATCGAACACCTCAGGTTCGCCGGTTACTTTTTGGTGGTCTGGGACCTGGTGGAGTTTTGCCGCCGTTCCAACATCTTCTGTCAAGGACGCGGCAGCGCTGCGAACAGCGCCGTTTGTTATGCGCTTGGCGTTACAAACGCCGATGCGGTCTCGCTCGGGTTGCTCTTCGAACGGTTTCTTTCCCCGGAACGCGACGGACCACCCGACATCGACATCGACATCGAGAGCGATCGGCGTGAAGAGGTTATTCAATACGTCTATGCGCGATACGGGCGTGAGAATGCTGCACAGGTAGCCAATGTCATCACCTACCGGGCGCGTTCGGCGGTGCGAGACATGGGGAAGGCCCTCGGGCATTCGCCCGGGCAACTTGATGCGTGGTCGAAACAGGTCGACGGATGGTCTCGGATCCACGCGACCGCCAGCGATCCAACGACCACCATTCCGGGCCCGGTCCTGGAGATGGCGGCACTTGTCGAAGACTTTCCGCGTCATCTCGGTATTCACTCCGGCGGCATGGTGATCTGCGATCGACCGGTCGTCGAAGTGTGTCCGGTGGAGTGGGGGCGACTCGCCATCGGCGGTCTCGACAAGAAGGCCGATGACCCCGATGATGCCGACATCGACAACATCTCTGACATCGACAGTTTCTCTGGATCAGGGAAGGCCAACAAGATTGGGCCCACGGCCGACGGAGTGCTGTCGCGTCGCAACCGCACCTGTTCCAATGGTACGCCGCTGCGCACGGTATTGCAGTGGGACAAAGAGGACTGTGCTGCTGCGGGTCTGGTGAAATTCGACCTACTGGGCTTGGGGATGTTAAGCGCGCTTCATTATGGCGTTGATCTCATTCGTGATCACCACGGGGTCGCCGTTGATCTTGCACTCATCGACCAGGAAGACGACGTCTACGACATGATTTGTGCCGCCGACACGGTTGGCGTGTTTCAGATCGAAAGCCGCGCTCAGATGGCGACGCTGCCTCGATTGAAACCGCGTACTTTTTACGACCTTGTTGTCGAGATTGCACTCATCCGACCCGGCCCGATCCAAGGCGGATCAGTGCACCCCTACATCAGACGTCGAAACGGTGAAGAAGCGGTTACCTATCTCCATCCTCTGTTGGAGAAGTCGCTGAAGAAGACACTGGGTGTTCCACTGTTTCAGGAGCAGCTGATGCAGATGGCTATCGACATTGCGAACTTCACGCCGTCGGAGGCCGATCAACTCCGCCAGGCCATGGGCTCGAAGCGCAGTACGGAGCGAATGCAGCGTTTGAAACAGCGCCTCTTCGAGGGTATGTACGCGAATGGTGTCAACGAAGAAACCGCCGACATCATCTACGACAAGCTCGCTGCGTTTGCTAACTACGGCTTCCCGGAAAGTCACTCGGTGAGCTTCGCGTACCTCGTCTATTCCAGCAGCTGGATGAAACATCACTACCCGTCGGCGTTCTGTGCGGCCTTATTGAAAGCCCAACCGATGGGCTTCTATTCACCACAGTCACTCACTGCTGATGCTCGGCGACACGGAGTGCAGATTCTCGCTCCCGGAGTCAACGCCAGCGATGTCGGCGCGACCTGTGAATGGACCGATGAACAGCGCTCAGATCATCACAATGTACGTGCCGATAAACGCGGGTATCCACGTCATCAGCCGGCCGTCCGCCTGGGGTTGGCCGACGTTCGTTCGGTAGGAGAGCCCCTCGCTGAGCGCATAGTAAAAGAACGATCCGCAAACGGCCTCTTCGAGAGTCTGGCCGACTTTGCTCGACGAACTGACCCTGGGGAACAGGCGATGGAAGCTCTTGCCACCGCCGATGGGTTTTCATGTTTCGGTCTTGAACGCCGTAAGGCACTTTGGGCCGCAGGAGCGTTGGCACACGCAACCAGCAATCGGCTCGCGGGGATCATCACCGGCGAACATGCTCCGGCGCTTCCCGGAATGGGACCGGTGGAGGAGATGGCGGCCGATCTTTGGGCGACAGGGGTAACCCCGAATGGCTATCCCACCGAACTCGCCCGCACCCGCCTCGAGGCTCTGGGAATCGTGACTTCCAGCAAGCTGCGCTCCGTCGAACACGGGACCCGAGTTTGGGTCGGAGGCATCGTGACGCACCGTCAGCGTCCTCAGACTGCGGGGGGAACCACCTTCATCAATCTTGAGGATGAAACCGGGCTCATCAATGTCATCGTGTCGAAAGGAGTTTGGACACGATACAGATCAACGGCGCGAGGGGCAGGGGCACTTCTCGTGCGAGGGATTCTGGAGCGTACCGAATCTCGTCCGTCGGCACGCGATCTCAAGTTTGGGAACCCGGTGGTGATCAACGTCGTTGCGGATCGAATTGACCCTCTTCGCCTCGACGTACGACCCGGCCGATCTCGAGATTTCCGCTGATCTCACCCGCCCAGAAAAGCCTCAGGTTCCGTGGCGGTTTGACCGAAGAAAGAAAAGCTTTGGTTTTGCGTTCGCGAAAAACGTTGTGAACGCGCGAAGTGAAGGAGTGTCATGGAACAGGAAAACAGCACTGCCGAGCTTCGCGTTCTTCTCGACCGCCTCGCCCGAAAGGTCGACTACATGTATCGTCATGTCGGCCTGGAATACGCCGATGAGTCCGTCCCCGTCTATGTACTTCGCGCCCAAGAACTCGTGCGAGAAGGACGCGACAGCGAAGCGATCAAGATCATCCGTGAACATACGGCTGTCGGTATGCTCGAGGCCCGGGCAATTGTCGAAGATTTAGCCCAGCGAATTGGGCGCATGACGTTGCATATCGAATCCGTCGTTCCCCCAGCGGGTGTAGCCGGGGCGAGATCCGGCATCGACGAATCTGTTGGGAACCAGGCCGCAGTCGAAGACGCGTGGCGTCGAGCAGTACGCGAAAGCGCTGCGCAACGGCAATAAAGCTAGGGGGCGACGGTATCGACCGTTCGCCCACCTACCGGTACCGGCCCTGCCGCGGGGACCGGTGAAGGCGCCGGATCCGGTGCCGGGCTTGGTGCCTGTTCGACCGGTGAATCGGCAGGGGATTCATTCGCCGATGCGGTGGTCTTCGGTTTCCGTTTGTCTTTGGTTGTCTTGGATCGTTGGCGTCGCGTTGACGCAGTGCTCGCTCCGGGGCTCTCGGAACCGGCCGACCCCGCAACGGTCGGGGCGGTCGCAACATCTGAAGGATTCGCACCGATTTGGTTTGAATCCAGACCGATGCCCGACGAATCGGTTCCAAGAACGCTGCCGCCACCGCCGCCTGTGCCGCTCTCGTTCGGTGATATGTCGAACACGACAGTGTCATCGACAATTTCGCTTTGCAACCGATTGGAAGTGGGCAGATCGCCCACGGATTCAATCCGCTGGGCGAAGTATCCGCCCGTAGTCTTGCTCATGACGACGACCCGTGCACTTCTTCGAAGGGTATACACGCAGCGCGCTACTCCCTCGATGCTGCCACACCCTTGATTTCGGACCTCGGGACCCCATTTCGTCAGAAAGAGGGCCTCAACAGCGTCAGGTGTGGCATAGAGCAATGCACGCGCCCGATCGTCGTCGCGCCAGGCGTCCCATAGGTTCTGGCTTGTCGCCTCAATGGTGTCGAGGCCCTTCGGAAGTGGCGCTTGGGTTGTCGCGACAGCAACAGCCGGTGGGACCGTCGGTGCAGACATCGCGTCAATTGCGCCCGACGTCGCCACAGTAGTGCCGGGTACAGCGGCATCCGTGGAGTTCGCGGCTTTCGACCCACTCCCTACGCAACCACCAAGAAGGAACGCCGTCACAACTGATCCCCAGACGATTTGGCCGCTTCGCGGCTTCTTGGCGATTGGATCCAACACGCGCCAATCGTAGGGGACCCACCTCAAGTGCTGTGTCGCCGAACGTTCGCGACCTACCGCTAGCGAGGAATCCACTCCAGATGCTGCGGGTCGAAATTGTCGAACGTGGCGCCCCATCGGAAGCCGTTTCTCCGAAAGATTGCCACGACCTCCGAGATTCCTGGGTTGAGGTCCACGACAGAATCCCAGTTGGCGTTGTCCGCGAACGGACGGAAATCGACGGCAATTCCGTAGCTGTGCTTGCTGACGCAGTCCGGAATCCAACCGCCGGTGAGCCCATCTCGACATCTTCGCCTGTTGACGGTTTGAAACTGGGGAACAAACTCCCCGAGGTCCTCCTGCACCACTGCGAGGAGGGCCGCTTGAAATGACGGGAGTGCCTCTCGGTTTACCTTGACGGTGCAAACGTGAGCGTCGCTACAGCCGGCGATTTCTGGTGGAAGAACCAGGTCCACCAGGTGCACTCCCGTACAGGTGATCCGCTCTGTCATTCCTACGGGTTCGCACGAGCCAACACGTCTCCATGCCGCCCGTTCACGTTGATGCTCGGCGTAGACCAGCCAGCCCTGCCAAATCAGCGTCGCCGAGATCGCAGCGAGAAGGGCCGCCGAAGCGATCATGGCAACGGGCGACGAGCGCGAGCGCCGACGGTTGCGACCTCTTGCCATCGACCTTGGAGATTAGCGGTGAATGCTGTCGCCCAGGATCGGGCAGATAACTCAAGACTGGCGTTGTCGTCGCCGATGAAGGAGTCGTGATGACGGGTGGCAACAGCGGACCGACACGATGAAATTCAGGAATGGTGATTCGGAGGCCGTATCGGAAGTCCCGGTTGTCGCGCCCGGAAACACCGCGAAACCGTGGGTGCCGACCGTTCAATGGATTACCAACGACGGCCTCCCGCCGCCCATGCCGAGCGACGACGTTCTCGATGACGACCTCATCTTCGAAGCGCAACACCGTGTAGCTCACTACAACCTGATGGTCCGGCACGTGCTTCACGTAGTCATGACCTTCGGTGCCTTCCTCTTCTATAGGGGGCCGTCGAGTACGGCGCTCATCTCCGGCCTTGCGGTGTCGACGTTCGTAGGCGGGTTGCTCTCGACGCTCCTCCCCAAGCGGTCAAGCACTCTTTCGCCCGTACCGGCGGTTCTCGAGGCCCTCGTCAACATCGTTCTCGTTCTATACGCGCCGGTGCTGTTTCCTGCCGTGGTAGTCGTTGCGATGGCGCAGTTCGGTGTCGCCATTGTTTCTTCGGGAGCGCTGACGGCATGCGTGACGTCGGCGCTGTTCCTGCTTGTGCTGCCCCTCTCGTTGGTCACCACACGCAAGCCGATGATTGATCGACCCATGCTCTTCGTGTTTGCAGCCGCGCTTCCGGCCATCGGGTATCTCCACCGCCGCACCCATATGATCGAGCGGTCAACACGCAAGAAATACCTTGAACTGCTCGGGGAGCTTGACGCCGTCGTCTGGGAAGCGGATCCGTCGACCCTGGAGCTCACCTTTGCCTCACCCCAGGCCAGATCCGTTTTCGGTACGGCGCCAATGCTGTTCATCCGTCGGTGGTCTGACTTCGTCCACCCGGACGACAAAGAAGTGGTCGAACAACAACAGCGCGGTGCCATTGATGCCGGCGAGGAGTCGTTTGCGCTTGAGCACCGGATGGTGCATCGCAATGGCGAGACGGTCTACGTTCGGAACTCGTACTCCATCCAGTACGACGGATCGGGACGAGCCAAGCGTGTGCGGGGAGCAATCGTCGACATCACCCGTCAGCAGGAAGCAGAAAACACTATTCGCAAACAGGCGCAATATGACAGCCTGACGGGTCTGCCAAATCGAAGCTTGTTCAATGACCAACTGAAGCGACGGCTCGACGAGACCCGCCGCACGGGGGAAGGTCTGGCGGTACTGCTCCTTGACCTCAACGGCTTCAAGGAGGTCAACGACACACTCGGTCACGCGGTCGGCGATCAACTGTTGCAGGCGATCGCCGGTCGACTGGCTGCCTATTTGCCCGAACGGTCGCTGGTCGCCCGGCTCGGTGGCGACGAGTTCGCTGTGATGGTGCACCCATCGAACCCGCGAGCCGCCGCCGCGATCGCCGAGAGTATTGCGGCGTGCCTACAACCTCCGGTCACCGTTGACGCGATGACAATTCAGGCGGGCGCAGCCACGGGTATTGCACTGTTTCCTCAGGATGGAGATCAGCCGGCAGTACTGCTTCGGCGAGCCGATGCCGCGATGTACGAGGCAAAGCAATCCGGACGTACACATATGTTCGCGACCCCCGACGACGATGACGCGAACGTCCGCCGACTGCAACTTCTCGGCGAGCTTCGCGCGTCGATAACAAGCGGAGACTTTCGCTTATACCACCAGCCGAAAATCGATCTTCGCACCGGTGCGATTGTCGGGACGGAAGGCCTCATTCGGTGGCAGCATCGCCAATTTGGTGTGCTGAGTCCTGCGGAGTTCGTCGAACTCACGGAAATCTCTGGTTTGATCCAGCCGTTGACTCGCTGGATCGTGGAGCAGGGAATCCGAGACCTGGCCGAGTGGCGCAAAGCAGGGTACGAGATCATGGTTGCCCTCAACCTTTCGGTGCGAAACTTCTTCGACCAGGGCCTTCCGTCGTTCATTGCGCAACTTCTGACCGATTTCAATGTGCCAGGCGATCAGCTGGTGCTCGAGATAACGGAACGAGAAGTTATGGCCGATCGTGCACTTGCCCGGACTGCGCTCTCGGCGTTTCGTTCGCTCGGTGTGAAGGTTTCGATCGACGACTTTGGTACGGGATTCTCCTCGTTGTCTCAACTCCAACTCCTTCCAATCGACGAAATCAAGGTCGATCAGTCCTTCGTCAACGGGATGCTCGCGAATCCCCAAGATGGCGTCATCGTTCGTTCGATCATCGATCTGGGCCGAAACCTTGACCTCGAGGTCGTGGCCGAAGGTGCCGAAACCTTCGAACAGCTCGCTGCGCTTCGAGACCTCGGTGCCGACCGCGCCCAGGGGTACGTGATCTCCAAACCGCTCCCGGGCGAAGAATTCAAACAGTGGTTGAGCAATCTCGATCACCGGATGATCGAAGGAAAGCTCGCCTTGATCTTTCCCGGGGCGCCACTTGGCGAAGCTGCACCAGGCAAGTTTGGGTCAGCATCTGGTCGCGTGCTCGTGCAGGCTGGCTCGCGCTCGACGGATTCGGCTTCGAAGGTTGCCGTTGCCGTGCCAAGTGCCGAGCCGGTCAGTTCGGTGAACATGTTGACCCTGTCGGCACTCCGCGGCGAACCATCGTCCAACCAGGCAATGACTATTGTCGGCGAACGCCGAGTAGACCCCGCCGGTTCGGGGCCGGTCCCCGTCGCACTCTCGAACGGCGCGCACGCGAACAATTCGGCCGTATTGCCGCGGAGCGCGCTGGCGCTGACGAACTCCTCGGAAGCATCGCTCGCTGCGATCGGTGGTCCTCAGCCTGGTCCTCCTCAGATCGCGGTTCCGTCGCTTCCTCCTCAGATCGCGGTTTCGTCGCTTCCTCCTCAGATCGCAGTGCCCCCCTCCATGCCGCAGGCCTTGCAAGTTCCGCTCGCGAAGCCTTCTTCGGAGCCAACGGTTCAGCACCAGATTCCGGGAGCGCTTCAGTTGCCCGATGCGTCACGAGTTCCGTCCAACCATGCACGGCAGTCACCGCCGATCGTTCCCCCGCAGCTTCCCGTCGTGGCGGACGATGGTTTGGCCTTGACCCCACCGAAGAAGGTTGTCGCAAAGTTGCCGCCGTGGCTGCAGACGGAATCGGTATTGCCCCGGCCGGCAACAACACCGGAATCATTGGCCGCCCGAAGCGGTGTCGTCGACGCAGAAACGATGGGGCTACCGGCTGATTGGCGCAGCCTTGTCGGCTGAAGATGTCCCTGTCGGGCGATTGACGCCGTACAGTCGCAGGTATGGCTTCACCAGTACGGCTTCGAACGCATGCGGTAGCCGTTGGAGGTGATGCCATCGGTCGCACCGAGGAAGGAAAAATTGTCTTCGTTGAGGGTGGCCTTCCTGGGGAACTTCTCCTGGTCGAGCTCGACGAGGATCGGCGAGACTTTGCCCGGGGCCACGTTGTCGAGATCATCGAACCAAGTCCGTCGCGACGAGTTCCGACCTGCCCGCACGTGGTCAGCGGATGCGGCGGATGCGGGTGGCAACATGTATCTGACCAGGCGCAATCGCCATTGAAGGTAGCGATGGTTGCCGATGCTCTCCGCCGGACGGGCCGGATTCGCGATGCCGCCGAACGAGTCATCGCCGGACCACCATTGGAGATGCGGGGCCACCGGACCGGTGTCCGGGTTGCGGTGGTCGACGGTCAGGCCGGTTTTCGGGCAGCGCGAAGCAGCCGGGTCGTGCCGGTTTCGTCGTGTGAGGTGACGCATCCGGTGATCGAGCGTCTCATCACCGACGGTCGCTTCGCCAACGCGCGCGAGGTCTCCATCCGATATGGCACGACAAGTCAGCAGGTGTTGGTTGTCGTCGAACCGACGAGGCGCAACGTCATACTCCCCGATCTCAAAGCCTTGGCACCCGATGTTGACGTCGTCGTGGTCGGCTTGGATGAACTCAACCGAAAGGTGCGACCCGAATCTGAGCCCGACGCAGATCAGGCCTTTTTCGAGGAGACCGTCGGTGGGGCATCCTTTGTGGTCTCGGCCGACTCGTTCTTTCAAACGAGGCCCGACGGCGCAGAGTGTTTGATTGAGCTCGTTGAGAGCGCTGTGGCCGATGAGAGCGACCTTCTGTTGGATCTGTACGGAGGCGTGGGGCTCTTCGCTGCAACGGTCGGGCGACGGTTCCGCAGCGTCGTATCCGTGGAGTCCAGCGAATCTGCGTCCAATGATGCGATGGTCAATCTGGCTTCGCACCCGGACGGATACGTGGTTTGTGAGGACGTTGACCGTTGGCGTCCGCCGAGTGAGCTTTTCGAAAGCCGCCGGGTATGTGTCGTTGCCGACCCTTCCCGCAAAGGGCTCGGGCGCCAGGCTGTCCAAACGATTGCGAGGACGAAGGCGGTCGTCGTCGTGCTGGTGAGTTGTGACGCGGGATCGCTTGGCCGAGATGCCCGGTTGTTGGTCGAGGCTGGATACGAACTGATCGGTTCGGTGGTGTTGGACCTGTTTCCTCAGACGCCACACGTCGAGGTCGTCAGCCGTTTCGTTTTGCGATGAGTCCCGGCGTGCATCTCTATCGCTCAGCTGGACGGTAGCGTTGGGTATATGGGTTCTACTTCAGGTCTACTCGCAGCGAACGGCGAACCGCTCTGTGTGCTTACTATTCATGCCCACCCGGATGACGAGTCATCAAAAGGTGCTGGGACCATCGCCCGGTACCGTGACGAGGGAATTCGAACGGTGCTCGTTTGCTGTACCGGCGGCGAACTTGGTGACATCGCGAATCCGGCAATGGACAGGCCGGGGATAAAGGACAATCTCGCGGAGATTCGCCGCGACGAACTCGCTGCCGCCACGAAGATCATCGGCTTCGACCACGTGATCATGCTGGGTTACCGAGACTCAGGAATGGCTGGAGATGTTGGGAACGAAGACCCGGCAGCGTTTCATCAAGCAGAAATCGACGAGTGTGCGCACCGTTTGGTCAAGATCATTCGTGAGCTGCGACCGCACGTCGTGATCACCTACGGCGACAACCAGCAGGGATACCCTCACCCCGACCATCTCAAGGTTCATGCCGTTTCTGGACCTGCGTTCGACCGGGCCGGTGATCGGGACTGGTATCACGACGCTGGGCCGGTGTGGCAACCACAAAAGCTCTACTATTCGATGTGGGCGCGTGAGCGGACCGTGCAAATGCACACGAAGTTTCTTGAGCTTGGACTCAAATCTCCTTACGACGAGCGGTGGCTGGACCGCCCGTGGGAGGACCACCGGATCACGACCCGGGTGCCGGTCGCGGAGTACTACGACGTTCGAGTCAATGCCCTGCTTGCCCACGCAACCCAAATTGATCCGACTTCGCCATGGTGGTTCGGTCTCCCCGACGAAGTTGCCAAGGAGGTTCATCCTTACGACGACTACGTGCTCGCCCGGTCCCGACTATCCAACCATCCGGGAGAAGATCTGCGAACTGCTGTCGAGGCCGGGGCGGCTGCCCCGATTTTCGAAGACGATCTTTTTGCCGGCCTTCGCGGGTAACACCCTCACTTGCACCACCAAGGACATTGAATGGCTCTCTATCTTTCCGATGACTGGCACGCAATGGTGCGCGAGGTGGCCGATCAGTTACCGGTCCGCGACGGGGTGTCGATCCGGATCGCGTTCGTTGTCAGCGGCGGACCGAACGGCGATTGCAAGTACTACCAAGTAATTGAGGACGGAAGGCTTGTCGGGCAAGCGAACGGGACGATCCCCGATCCCGACATCACCATGACGGTTTCTTGGGCCGACGGTGTTGCGATGCACACGGGTGAGCTCGATCCAAATGTTGCCATGATGCAAGGCCGGGCAAAGATCGCAGGAAACATGGGAAAGGTCATCGCCGTTCTTCCACTTTCGACGAGCGCGGATTACCGAACCGTTCAGGAAAAAGTACGTTCACATACCGAATTTCCATAGGGTCAGGTTGAAGTTCGTCTCTGTAGGTCGCGAATCTGACCGAATGTCACCATCGCGATTGAGTGGTCCCTCGCCAAACTGTCGAGGGTGACCGGGCTGGCCTGCGTGAGAAACTCGTATTGCGCAACCTCATTGTGCCAATCGGCGGAGAGTGCTTCAATTTCCGGCGATGGAATAGTCGGTGAAAACCGTAATTCGGTGACGCCCGTCGGTAGCGCAGCGAGCACGGTGGACAGTGTCTCAGCGGTTGGCGTGGAGTGCATCAGGTCGACGGTCTGATCAGGAAAGTAAACGCCCTCGTCTCGGGCCAGCGAGCGAAGTGGAAATCCGGCGAGTTCTGACTGCTCCGGATCTGGCAACCCGAGCGGGAGGGAGAATTCGTGGGCGAGTTCAAGCAGGACGTCGAAGAACTCCGCGCGCATCGCAAGTACGTCGAGATGACTCACGAGATGAGTGATGTCGATACCCCAGATAGCGGCACGTTCGATTTGCGCTCGACACTCGCGGCGAACTTCGTCGAGATCCGCGTGTTCCCACAAGTCGTGCGTCGTGGTCGGGAATCCACCGTTGCCATCAACCAAGGATGGTGCATGGGTGATTGGCCCCCACCGATACAGGTCATGTTGTGCGTTGAGCGTGAGCTGCACTCCGATGTCTTGGCGTTGGTACCGACTGCTTGCTTCTCGTGCCCACGGGCAAGGAACAGCAAGCGACGCGCTCGCTCGCGTGGTCCGGAGCGCGTGATAAATCCCAACATTGGCCGCATGTGTCATTCCGAGATCACGAAAGGTCACCAAGACCGCTCGGTCGCTCGTCGTCGCTGCAAATGTGGCGTCTTCGGCGAGAAGTTCCATCATCGACGTCATTTGTGGAACGTTAGGGGATTTCGACGGGGTGCGGGACAGGTCGCCTACGACTCACTGGGCTCGTGTTCGCTCTCACACTTCGACCACAGGCCTACCCGGTTCTCCCGGGCTCCGCGTGCGGCACGGGTGAATTGATCGGAATGGGCGACGTTGGGGGGATACGTCAGCGCCGCCGCCATTCCGGCTCGGACCATTTCGTGATTGACGAACAATCCGTCGGAGGACCGAAAGACGTACCCAAGAACTCGGCCGTAGTGATCTCGGGGTTCCACGTCGAGTTCGATCCGCACGTCGGTTCCCACCGGGATCAACGCCCCGAGGGCCGCACCTGATTCCCGAGCGAAACACTCGACGGGAGTGTTCGGCCGCTTGCTTTCCGGTGTGTCGATCCCGATTAGGCGAACGGAGACGCCCGTGGTCTGCGTCGAATCGAAGGTGGTGTTTGCTTCAACGGCGCTCGGTTCGAGTCGGTCCGGCGGTTTGGTGAATCGCACGGTGACGGTATCGCCGTCGGTCAGGTGAACCACCCGGGCGTTGGTGTCCAACGGCCCGCGCACGTCGGCGCTGGCGATGGGCGTTGCCTGAGAGGCGTCGGTTGTCGAACCTCCGTCGAGCACGACAGGTGTGTGGGCCGTCGTGCACGAGGCAAGAACGGGAATTGCGAACCAGATCAGAACGTGCCGGCCGACCGTAACTCGAGTTGTAGGTAATTGGGACCAATTCATCGCGGAGAGTGGCATTGTCTGGTGAATGTTCCTACTGTGAGTGAACGACAATTCAGCGTCGAACGCCGAGTCGTGGAGGGTTGCTCAATGAAAACACGGTCAGCGCGAGCGGGAGTGGCGGTTCTGGTGGTTTTCGGGGCGATCGCCATGGGTGAACGGTCGGTTGATGCCGCCACCAAAGCAAAGTACGCGACACAGCGTCCGAAAACGATCGAAAGAAAGAAGGTCGCGTTGGCCGAGGCGCAGTCGATTTCACGAGGCTTCGTATTCGAGGCCTCGGACCCGCTCCTTGAGGAACGTGGTCGAGCGGCGCTCCGCTTGCTGCATTTTGACCCTGCCGAGGTCTTTCCGGGCTGGACCGTCTCCTTTCAGTCTCGACGGGACCGTCTCCTGGGGTTGACCCTGGTGACCGAGCGGAGGGTAGAAATCTATGTTCGAAGCGACCGCCCGATCGAAGGAATCGCTCACGATTTGGCTCACGAGCTTGGTCATGTCTTCGATGTGTCGTACAACAGCACGGCTGCGCGGGAAAAGTATCTAGCGCTGCGAGGTTTGGGACTGGATACGCAATGGTGGGCCTGCGATTCGTGCCGAGACCTGGAGGTCGGCGCCGGCGACTTTGCTGAGGTGTTCGCGCATCTCGTTGGGCCGCGATTCGCGTTCTATTCGAAAGTGAAACCGCGGCCCGGTGATGTGGTCTCCGAAAGGATTCGATCGCAGGTTCTTGGACCGGTCCTTGGAGCAGATGTCGGCCGGAGCGAGGGCGGAGTCGTGAGTGCGGATTCAACCGCTCTCTCGGCGTCGACCACTCCATCGTGAAACTACGCGGCCTTCTTTTGTGCCGTCGCGGCTTCGAGCGCCCGCCGAGCGGCAGCGACGCCCTGGCGACCAAGGTCTCGCGTGTGTTCGTCGATTCGGAAGTCGGTGGTGGATTTGGTTTCGATGAGGACCAGTTGGTTCGATCGCATGGGGTAAGTATGTGGAGGGGGTGTGACAGTTTTTGCCCTGCCACGAAATGTGACCTATGTCACAATGGTAAAGGTCGTAGGATTGGCGGATGCGCCTTGGAATGACAGTGCCATTTGATGGAGTCCCCCTCAGTGAACAGCGAGAATGGTTCGAGGAACTCCAAAACCTTGGCTATACCGATCTTTGGTCGGCAGAAGCGAATGGTACCGACGCCTTTACCCCGCTCGTACTCGGCTCCCAGTGGGCACCAAAACTGCGTCTGGGCACGGCGATCATTCCGGCCTACACAAGGGGGGCAGGGCTTCTGGCCCAGAGTGTCGCGTCGCTTGCGGAGGTTGCGCCCGGTCGTGTCGTTGTAGGTATTGGCTCATCGTCCAACGTCATCGTTGAACAGTGGAACGGGATCGATTTCGAGAGGCCCTATGCGCGCGTGCGAGACAGCGTCCGCTTTCTGCGGACTGCGTTAACTGGCGAGAAGGTAGACCAGGACTACGACACCTTTCGAGTGCGTGGTTTCAAGCTTGGCCGGAAGGTTCCGGTACAGCCCCAGATCATGATCGCAGGGCTTCGTGAAGGCATGCTGCGCTTGGCAGGACGCGAGAGCGATGGTGCGATCATCAATTGGCTGAGCGCTGATGATGTGGTGAAAGTCAATGAGATCGTCCAAGGGGCCTCACCGGACGGGTCAGCGAAGGAGATCGTCGCCCGAATCTTTGTCTGCCCAAGTGAGGACACCGAAGCCGTGCGATCATCAGCGCGCTTTGCAATCGCCGCATATTTGAATGTCCCGGTTTATGCGGCATTTCACGAATGGCTCGGCAACGGATCGTTTCTCCAAGGGATGTGGGATGCCTGGAAAGCGGGCGATCGAAAAGCTGCACTGGCGGCGATTCCCGACGAAATTGTCGATCGGCTTATCGTGCATGGATCCATCGATGAGTGTCGTGACCACCTTCAGCGCTACGGCGCCAACGGGGTAACGACGGCTGCAGTCGCGCTGCTCCCGTTGGCGAAATATGACCTTCGAGAGGCCATCCGGGGACTCGCCGGTTAGACTTCGACGGCCGAGTCGCTCGGCCGTTGCGCGCAGCGCGCGTCGAGCCACTGCACAACGTCATTCAACACCGTTGCGTGTTCGGGCTCATTGAAGACTTCGTGGAACAAACCCTCGTAGATCTTTAACGACTTGTCGCTCGAGCCAGCCAATCGAAGTGCAGTCCTTCCTGATTCAACCGGAACAAGGCTGTCGGCCGATCCGTGCACCACGAGTAGCGGTATGTGCAGCGAAGGGAGTCGAGAAGGAAACGACAAAGATGAGGCAATAAGCGCGCGTGCAGTTCCCGCCGGTATTCCTCCGTGGTGAACCATCGGGTCGGCGACATAGGCGGCGACGACAGCGGGGTCTCGCGAAACGCCTGATGCTGAGAGCTTCTGCGTCTGGAGCTTGGGAGCTATGCGTCCGAGCAGCCGAGCGATGAGCTGCAGTGGCCGAGGAATTCCCTCGGTCGTTATTGCTGGGCCGGAGAGCACGAGTCCGGCGAGTCGAGCCTGATTCGCAAGAGCCGAGGCCAGAGCGATGTTGCCTCCCATCGAGTGCCCGAGGAGGAACAGCGCGATGCCGGGATGGTCCTCCGCTGCTTTTGTCAACACTCGGTCAAGGTCATCGAGAAGATAGACGTGCTTATCGATGAGTGCTCGATGCCCACCCGAACGACCATGCCCGCGGTGGTCCGGCGCATAGATCGCATACCCCCGCGGCACGAGCGCATCGACGACGTTCGCGTAACGGTCCGAGTGCTCGCCAAATCCGTGAGCAATCACCACTGTCGCTTTTGGGGCCTCGTCGGGTAACCACGCTTGCCAGAAAATTGAAACGCCCGCGCATCCTGAGAACTGGTCCTGAATCTGACGCATCTCCCACTTTGCCACTTGTCCCACGCCCTCGTGGAGAGTGAGTCGTTCGGCCTGTGTCGTTCGACTCAAAACGACGGTCTTCACACCTTCCTCACGGAAAGACGATGGATTGCGAACGACTCTCGACTACCGTGGTACTCGTGGATACTTTGGAGCGAGAGACTCGAAACGAAATCGCAGAAGCCATGGCGATGATCGACAAGAACCTGGTCGTACTCGTTCAGCGTGAATTGGTGTCGTCGTCCGAAATGACCGACCTCCTGCTCGACGTTCGTTCGCTGCTCGTCGCCAGCAAGCAAAACTGAACCCGGCCCGATCGGTCGCTCACTAGCCTCGCGCTGGTGCGTCGGTCGAGACGTATCTAGGAAAGCGGAACGAGGGCACGGACCGTGGCTCCGTACACCAGGCCGACCAAGAGTCCTCCGGCAACGTCGGTGACGTGATGAATTTTCACGTGCACGCGGCTGAATGCCACCACGGCTGCCATTCCCCAAATCAGCGGAACAACTGGCTTTGGAAATGAGTCCGACAGCAAGATGGCGGCGGTCATGGCGGAGCTGGCGTGGCCGCTCGGGAAACTGCTGGTTCGAGGTTTTCGAAGATGGTGTGGACGTTCTTGTTCCCACGCGGGACGCTCACGTCGAAACAGAGACTTCATGGCACCGTTTACGAGAATTGACTCGAGTCCGAGTGCGGCCGCCAAGCGAATCGCGTCGTGAGTCTTTGCATTTGGCCCAAAGGCGGCTTGGGAGGCCCCTATTGCCAACCAGATCATGCCAAAATCACCGACTTCGGACGCCGTATAGAACACTCTGTCCAAGTGAACCTTGCCACGCAGCCGCGACCAGTGGGCGTCGAAGCGTTCATCAATCGTGTCGAACCATAACGGCAGCTCGATGCGCGGAAAAGTCACGTAGGCACCGTAGACCGCGAACGAGTGATCACGTGGCAAACTTCGCAGCGGCGGTTGCACAAGACCTACAGGTGCGCAGACACGGTTTCATCGATGATGTTCTGGTCGGCGCGCTGGTCTTCGAGTGATTCCGCCAAGGTCAGCGTTGGCGTTAGGGGCGCGCTCCCCGCACGCTCGGCAGCCAGTTGCGCATCGGAAATCCACTTTCGACTCGGCGCGGTGGTGGGGTCGCCGCCGAAGGCCGGGCACCACTGTTGAAACGAACAGTACGAGCACAATCGCGACGGCTTGGGTCGAAAGTCATCGCGCATGCAGGCCGTTTCGACAGCCTTCCAGATCGCTGAGGCCCGCATCTTCAACCCGCGCAGGGATTGCTCAGTCGGTTCGCTAATGATGGCGACGGGTTCACTCAGGTAAAGAAGCTGAACACGCGCAGGACGTCGACCGAGCATCTGCTCGCAAAGGAACGCGTAGAACTGGACGCCGCCGAGTTTGCCCTGTTCGAAGTTAACTCCCGGAACCTTGCCCGTCTTGTAGTCAGTGACGATGAGTTCGCCATGTTCGTCGAGTTCGAGACGATCGATGATCCCCCGCAGCTTGAGGGTGCCGAGGTGGGCCTCCATACGAAGCTCAAGTCCGATTGGACGCACCTTCTTCACGTCTTCGAGCAGAAAGGCGTTGCGTACCAGGCGCTGTGCATCAGCATCGAAGGCTGCGCGCTCCTCATCGGTGAACGTGAGGTCGACATATTCGCGAGAACCGAGAACCTCGGGTGTCGCCGCCGCAAGGTGGGCCGACGCAACTTCGATCGTTCGGTCGGCCGGTGCTTCCAGGTAGAGGAGTTCGAGCGCTCGGTGCACGAGGGTGCCCTTTGCCGCCCAGACCGTGGGGGGTTCGGGGAGATGGTCGATGGCCGAAAACCGGAAAGCCATCGCGCAGTCTTTGAACGATGCCACCTTTGACGGCGACAACGACGTGGGGAGGGGCAATGGCATACCTAGAGGGTACCTGGCCCCTGTGACAACCATAGGAGCATCAGCTTCAGCGACAGCCGACGCACCGGGCTACCCACGGCCGAGAAAACCGCTTCCGGCGACGATCGTGAGGTGGTCTCGAACATAACGGGGTGCGAGGTGCGTCCGGATTGCGTTGAGAGCGGCGTCGGCTGCGGCTGCGTTTGGCCCGCCTGCCCGCTGTACGGCATCAAGATCTCCGATGGTCGATTCGAGAGCACGCGATAGTTCCGTATGTGCACGTAGCGTTGTGTCGAGTGCCGGCGGACTGGGCAAATCTGGAAGCTTTCCGAGTGATTCAACCCGCGTCCGGATGCGATTGGACTCCGGACCTTCTACACCGCTGAGCGCAGCTTCGATTTGGCCGAGTGTCGCGATCATTGAGTTGTGCTCCTCGACCAGTGCAGACAGATAGATCGGGAACGTTTGGCGAACCCCCTGGAGAATCGATTGCATCATGGCGGCCGTGGCGGCCGCCTTTTCGTTACTGAGGAACGGCATGATTTCGTTTCCGATGCCAATGATGACGCCTTCGAGGAGGCCGTCGATACCTGGCGTTGCGTTCATGATGGTGCTCCGGGGTAACCGAGTAGTTGGGTGAAGGCAACCAGTGAGGCGCTACTTGGCTGCAGCAGGTAAAGATGAAGGAACTGTTGGTGTTCGCCATCAAGTCGGGCTTTGATTGCCGAAACCACCGGCACTCCGATATTCATCGTGCCGAACAAGATGAAGTAACCGAGTTCTTCCGGGGTGACATTGAAGCCGGTGAGCTTGTTGTAATACGCAAGGAAGCCACCTTCATCGGTAGGGTGCGCCATCACAGACGTGTTGCTCATGTTGTCCATTGCAACCATCCAGCCCAAATCTTCGCGAGGATCACCGATGCGTGAGTTCTCCCAATCGATCAGCGCAGTGACTCGACCATTCTGATATAGGAAGTTGGCGGGGTTGAAGTCGCCGTGGACTAGCGCGAGCGGCAGGGGGCGCGGTTTGTTCCTTCGCAGCGTAAGCGCTGTGTCGAGCATCACCATCGCCGATGGATCATATGCATACGTAGGGTAGGCTGAAATGTAGTACTCGTGCGTCGAGTCCATATACGCATCCCATGACGAGGAATCGATTCCGACACCACGCGGATCGGCGAGGTTTCGATGGGGATCGAGTGTGGTGATGTCGCTGGTATGGAGCTTGGCCAGCACCTCGCAAAGGTGGCGCATCACGTCGTCGGCCTGATGGGCGTCGGGGCCGTCATTGAACAAGTCCGAAGTGTGTGCACTGCCGTGCATCCGGTGCAGGACCATGGCCGGTTCACCAAAGACGGAGGGATCCATTTCGGCGCCGTAGCTTCGACTGACGGGGATGTCGGTGTGCGCGCGAATCGCTTCGATAAGTTCATGTTCGACCTGACGGCTTGTGATCAGAATCGAAGCAGAGACGGGCGGGTCCTTGCGAAGGATGAGCGGCAGAACCTCCTCGCTGCCATTACAACTCACCGTTGCATTGAAGCGAAACGTCTCTCGTGAGAATCCTCCGGGGATCGGTTCGAAACTCTCGATTGACACCGCCGTGCAATCGTCAAGTGCCGCCTTCAGATAGTTCGCGAGCGCTTCGTTCATCTATAACTCCTGGAAAGCTCGGGTCGACAGATATTCATGGTGCGGGTGTTCGATACGTAACCTAGATCAACAAACGAAAACTTTCAGTCGGCGAATCGGTGGCCGCCTGAAGTGCTACCGAATCGGGGTGTGGGCCTCGGGCGGCGGCGTGGAGCCCGGCTCGCGCAGTTCGGCGATTGCGGCCCACAGATCCGCTGCCGACGCCGGCCCCACAAAGTTGGAGCGGACCACGCCATCCGAATCGGCGATAACGACGGTTGGAACTGCATCAATGCCATAGCGTTCATGGAGCGCCTTGTTTTCCTGGAACGGCAGAATTGCGGTTGCCACCGATTGACTTTCCAACACCTGCACCTTCGGCACGACGGATGCGCAGGAGTCGCACGTCTCGGAGGTGAAGGCCACGACGAGCCAGGGCGCCTCGGGTCGAAAAAAGTCGCTTCGGTCCAGCTGTTCGGGGACTCCCCACTTCCTCTGCGATGGTGGTTCCGGTTTGCGCCTTTTCAGTAGCTCGGCCAACAAGACGCCAAGCGCGAGCAGAACGACGACGACAACGAGAGTGGTTTTCACTTCGGATCGCCGTTAGCAGGGATCATCGAACATCTCGATGATCTGCGCAGCCATTTCATCGCACCGCTCAAGTAATCCGAAGTGCGTCCGACCGGGAAACATCCGCAGTTCACCATAGGGCAACCGCTCCGCTTGAATCGGGGCGAGGGCCTTGAAGTGATCCCCGGTGAACTCACTACATCCGATGATGACCCGGGTCTTGATCTCGTCGAGGTGGTCAGCGAGGTCTGTGGTCGAACATTCGAACAGCGCGGCCTCATCCTCTGGGCGACATACTAAGCGTACACATGGAGCACCGGTCGATGGGTCGGCGCTTTCTTCGAAGCCAAACTCGACGTAGGCGCGTAGACACGCATCATCGATGCCGGAGAACGGTGGCTTCGTCCGGTAATTCGCGTAGGCCGCCTGTCTCGACCCGAAGACATCTCGACGGCGTCGGGCGGCCAATGCCATGGCGTTGTTCGAGGCCGGGCCGTTGCTGAACGTCGATGGAAAGATCACCGGTTCGAAGCCGAAGATCCCGGCGAATGTTCCCGGACGGTTCCGCTCGCCCGAGATCAGCGAATACCCTCCCTGGCTGTGGCCGACACCGAAGACATCGCCGCGTCCGGAAAGTTCCAGAACGTCGAGCCCGCGGCAGAAGTCCTCGGAGATTCCCTCCCACGAAAAGTTGCGATTGGACGGCGGAGTCGCCTGGCCCTGTGCCCGGACGTCGACGGCAAAGCAATGAAACTTGGGCCGGAGCGCTTCAATGAGCGGCGCATAGGCGCGGGTGTGAAGTCCCGTCGCGTGGCCGAGCACGAACGGACGACCGGTCCCTCCGAAATCGTACGCCCGTGCAATCACCCCGTCAGTCGACGGAACCTCGAATGACTCCGCCGGAAACGGAAGGACGTAGAGCGGCGAATGAGGCACTGCGGAAGGTGATGCGGTCACGGTGTGCCATCGTAGGTGCGGTGAACGCTCAAGATGAAGACGCCGCCGCCGTCGAGGCGGCAAATCAGGCCTTTTATGAAGCGTTTGAGCGTCGCGATTTCGATGCGATAAGTGATTGTTGGGAGCACAGCGATCGGGTGCTCTGCACCCATCCTGGCTGGTCGACCTTGCACGGCTGGTCGTCGGTGTCGGCAAGTTGGTTCGCGCTTTGCACGAATGCACAACGTCTGCAATTCATTTTGACGGGTACGCAGGTCGGAGTGGCCGGCGATGGTGCATGGGTGTCGTGTGACGAAAACATACTCGACTCGGCAACATCGGCCACGGTCGCGGCATTGAACTTTTTCGTGCGAGCACCGGAGTCAACCCACGGATGGTTGATCGTGGCCCACTCCGGTTCGCTGGTCCATGCTCGAGCCGACGCGCCCTAGGCCGTCGTCATGAGGTGATGCTCCATGGGGCCCAAGAAGGTCGATCATCGTCGCTGCATTGGTCACGCCGTAGTCCTGCCAACAGTTGTTGAACAAGATATGTAAGGTGTCGACCGAAGGCGCGAATTCCCGAAGGCGTTTTGACCAGTGCTGTAGCTCGCTGTCGTCATAGCGATACATGAAGCGCTCCGCAGCCGTAATTCCGCGCCGGTTCCAGTTCTCGTCGTTGTGGCCGTGGAATCTGATTACCCCAAGTCCGTTGGTTGCAGCGAGCACTGGTGGCATGGATGACGCAAAACCCTGCGGTTCGTCAACACAGACAAAGGTGAGTCGGTTCTCCTCGAGAAACGAGAGGGTCGAGTCACACTCGTGACCGGTCAGCCATTTCGCATTGCGAAATTCAATGAGGCACGGGTAGGGGACCAGCATTTCGACGGCATCGAGAATCATGTCGCGATGCGCCGGTTTTGGGCCAAACCACTCGGGATACTGCAACAAGACAGCGCCCAGCTTGTCCGCCTCATGCAATGGTGCCAGTGCGTGTCGAAATCGATTCCAGCACTCATCGACGGCGTCCGGCGAAAGATGTTTGGCATAGAGGTTCCGCTTGTCACGAAACTCCGGCTTCACCTCATCGTGCAAGTCCTCCCAGAGGGAATGCGCGAAGGTGGGATGCCCGGTAAGCAGCGACCAGGCCTTTACATCCATCACGAAGTGTTCGGGTGTGCGTTCAACCCAGGAGACGGCCAACTCGGGGGTCGGTGGAAAGTAGTACGTGGAGTCGACCTCGACGACGGGGAATCGTGCCGCGTAATAGGCCAGCCGTTCGGCGGCCGTCATGGACTTTCGTGGATACCACGAAGCGTCCTTGGTCAGAGACGCATCAGCCCATGAACACGTTCCAATCCTTACGTCGGTGGTGCCGATCCGGACGATCGGACCGAGGTCATGGGGTGGGTCCGTCGTTGGCATGTACTGCGTGGACGGTGCGACCTCAACCACCGGCTGCGATCGCTCGCCACATGACAAACGCGAGGAAGATTCCTCCGCCCACGACGTACTTTCCCCAGTCGTGCCACCAGTGGCCGGGCTCCGGCGTCGGGCCGTGGCCGCGGAGATGCCGAGCCACCTTTCCGATCCCGAGTATGGCTCCCTCGACCGTCATGGTGTTTGGACTTGGGTTGACCAGGACCATCGCCTCGGTTGCGCCTTCCTCGAACTCGTCGGGGTCACTTGCGATCGGCGGAGCGTCACCGGCGTCGACCAACTGATCGTCGACGTGGATGCGGATGTTTCGCCCGTCCGACGTCTCGACTCGCTTTTCCATGGCTCAAGCGTACGCCCACCCAAACGCGAACGCGACTCGATCCTGCGGGGTACGGTTCGGGGGTGGACCTTCCCGTCATGCCACCCCTCTCACCGATGCTTGCGAAGCCGCACAGTGGGTTGCCGCCGGGTGATAACTGGTTGTTCGATCCAAAGTTTGACGGCTTCCGATCGATCGTGTTCCGTGACGGCGACGAGATTGTGCTGGGCAGTCGAAATGAAAAGCCGCTCACCCGATACTTTCCCGAACTCGTTGAATCGTTGCGAGCCTCGACACCTGAGCGATGTGTACTTGACGGTGAAATAGTGGTCACGGCGGACGGGGTTCTCGATTTCGACGCGCTCCAGCAGCGGATTCACCCTGCAGATTCGCGAGTCCGGATGCTCTCGGAGAGGACTCCGGCGATGTTTGTTGCCTTCGACCTTCTCGCGCTCGGCGACGACAACTTGATAAGGACGCCGCTTGTGGAACGTCGGGCGCGTTTGGAGGATGCCTTGGCCGACGCGTCGAGCGCCTCCGGCGGAATGGTCCACGTAACCCCGGCGACGCGTGACCGGAGATTGGCTGCGGAATGGTTCGTCCGGTTTGAAGGCGCCGGTCTCGATGGCATGATCGCAAAGGACCTTCAGTCCACATATCAACCGGACAAGCGGACGATGATCAAGATCAAACATGAGCGAACCGCTGATTGCGTGCTCGCCGGATTCCGATTCCACAAGAATTCGACGGAAAGGGAGCCGCTCTTGGGCTCCATGCTTCTGGGCATCTACGACGCGGACGGACGTTTGAATAGTGTTGGTGTTGCGGCGAGTTTTACGGCGAAGCGCCGAGCGGAACTCATCGATGAGCTCGCACCGCTTCGGAAGAACGCCCTAGAGAATCATCCCTGGGCTGGTTGGGTCGAGGCCGCGAATGAGGCGGCACAGGCAGGTCACCGCCTCCCCGGGGCACAAAGCCGATGGAACGCAACCAAGGACTTGTCATTTGAGCCGTTGCGTTGTGAACGGGTAGTCGAGGTCGCCTACGACCATTTGCAGTCGGGTCGGTTCCGTCATGCGACGACCTTCAGACGTTGGCGTGTAGAACGTGATGTTACAACGTGTACATATGACCAGTTGGAAGAGGCGAACCCCTTCACATTCGCTGACGTGTTGGCCGCTCGAGGATAAGGTCATTCCATGGCCGACGACGCAGTCACCTTCGATTTATGCGGGCATGACGTAAAGGTGTCGCACCCCGACAAAGTGTTCTTCACCGGGACCGGGGCCACGAAGCTTGATCTTGTCAACTACTACCTCGCCGTTGAGGAGCCGCTTTTGCGGGCGATGGGCGGACGCCCGATTCTGATGGACCGATATCCCGATGGCGCTAGCGGGAAGTCGTTCTTCCAGAAGCGAGTTCCGGCGGGCACGCCTGACTGGGTTCAAACCACGATTGTGGCAACACCCAATGGGACCGACTCCGAGGCCTGGGTCTGTGCCGACATCGCACACGTGGTGTGGGCGGTCAACCTCGGGTGCCTCGGGTTCCATCCCTGGCCGTGTCAGGCCGCAACTCCGGAAACAACGGATGAGTTGCGCATCGATCTCGATCCGCAGCCCGGTGTGGCGTTCGATCAAGTTCGCGAGGCGGCGCGTGAGGTCAACAAGCTCTTCGAGGAGATTGGTGTTTCGGCGTATGCCAAAACCACGGGGAGTCGCGGCATTCATATATATGTTCGCCTACTGTCGGGGCTTGATTCCTACGATGTTCGTTTGGCGGCCGTTGCGCTCGCTCGGGAATTGGAATGTCGGCGCCCCGACCTCATGACCGCGTCGTGGTGGAAGGAGGAGCGCGGTACCCGGGTGTTCGTTGACTTCAATCAAAACGCTCCGCACAAGACAGTTTTCGGCGCCTGGGCAGTGCGCCCGCGGGTGGGCGCACAAGTCAGCACGCCCTTTCGGTGGGAGGAACTCGACTCCGTGGTGCCCGACGAACTCACGCTGCACAACGTGGCGCAACGCGTTCACGATTTGGGCGATCCCTGGGCACCGATGAACGACGCTCCCCAAGATATCGCTGCGCTTCTTGAGATGTCTCGACGTGACTTCGATTCGGGTCTACCTGATGCCCCGTGGCCGCCGGTCTACCCCAAGATGCCGCACGAGCCGCCCCGAGTCGCGCCCAGCCGGGCGAAGAAGGAAAAGTAAGGTCCCTCCGCTCGCCTCAGCCCGCGTTGTGCCGTCACACACCGTTCTCATAGCGATAAGGGTCTGCATCGCGGCGGAGGTGTAGTCACGTCGCTGCGAGACTCCCACCCGCTCCTAGCCTTTCACGGAGCTTGATGCGACGCTCTCTACGAAGTAGCGCTGGGCGGCGATGAACACCGCAACGGGAGGAATGGTGGCGATGACTACCCCGGCCAAGACGAGATTTTGCTTGTCGGCGGCTCGCCCGCCAAGGGTGGAGAGCGCAATCGAAAGAACGTTGCCGTCGAGGTTGCCGGAGTCACTGGCGATAAGTGGCCATACGAACGAGTTCCAGGCGTAAAGGAACGAGAAACTTGCCAGGGTGGCAAGGGCCGGTTTGGCGAGGGGAACCAAGATCCGCCAGACAATGCGGGCTCGTGATGCTCCGTCGATGAGCGCCGCCTCTTCGAGTTCGACGGGCAGAGTCGAGAAGAATTGGCGCATGAGGAACGTGCCGTACGCCGAAAAAACAAACGGAACCACCAGAGCAACCATCCGGTTGTTCCACCCGACCGCAACAACCTCTTGGAACAGAGGCACCATGAGCACGACGAACGGAATCATGATCGATCCGAGGTAGACCAGAAATAGTACGTTGCGACCCTTGAAGCGAACACGGCTGAATGCATATCCTCCCAGAATTGACGTGAAGAGTTGGCCGGCGACGACGAGGATCGTGACAAGAATAGTGTTCGTTAGGGCGCGGTCAAGATTCTGAAGTGCACTTACTTCCTTGAAGTTCCCGAGTTTCGCTCCGAGGCGTTCGACGGGTTTCGTGTCTTCGTTGAGGGCAAGCACGGTCTTTTTGGGATCTGTTGGATCGGCGAACTGGCCGGCAATCGCAAAACTGGGATCGAGAAACAAGTCGCGGACGGTGCCCTCGACCGAGACGGTATAGAGCGACTCCTCCTTGCCGTTCACCATCACCTTTCGACCGGTGTCTTTGGCATCGTCGGGTATTGCCAGGACAGATGACGACGGATCGGCCGGGTCGCGGAAAATCGACGCAGATACCCCGTCGGCGATCTTCACCAGCTCGCGCTCTTTCCCGTCCACCGTGACTTTGAACAGAGGAACTGGTTCTTCGATACCGGCGATAGCTCGAGCCACGGGCAGGTGCGGAAGTATCCGTGGCGGATAGTTGAAAACGTCCTTCGAGTCCTTGACCGACGTCATAAGGGTGATGAGAAATGGAAAGATGATCGCGAGTGCAGCGATCACCAGCACGAGGTAGGTGCTGGCGGTCGAAAGGCGGCTTCGGCTGCTTTTCATTTCAGACCGCCTTTCGCTGTTCGGCTCGGAACTGCAAAAACGTGAACGCGAAGATCAAGAGGAAGAGAACCCAGGCAACCGCTGACGCGTAGCCCGGCCTCGACTCCTGAAAGGATGTTCTGTACAGATAGAGGACCGGCGTCATCGTTGCGTTGTCCGGTCCGCCGCCTGGTGCCGGAGTAAGTACCCATACGATATCGAAGAGCTGAAGAGCCAGCACGCTGGTTGTGACCAACACGTAGAAAGTGGTGGGGCGCAGGAGGGGAAGCGTGATGTGTCGAAACCGACGAAACGCTCCTGCCCCGTCGATCGATGCTGCCTCCTGGAGTTCCGCCGGGACCGCTTGGAGTCCGGCCGAAAACAGAACGGTGTTGAAACCGAACGTCATCCAAGCGAACACGAACACGATCGAAAACAATGCCGTCCATTGCGACGACAACCACTGGATCTGGACCGGATCCCTCGCTCGCTCGATCGCGGGCAGCGCATCGAGTAGCGCGTTGATTCGGGTGAGGAAATAGTTCAGGAACCCAACGCTCGCATCGAGCAGCAGCTTCCAGATGAGTGTGATCGAAACGACTCCGGCGACGGAGGGGATGAAGTATAGGGCCCGGAAGACTTTTGTTCCCCGGAGCTTCAATTGAAGGAGTTGAGCGATGACCAAGGCGGGTATGACGCTGAGCGGAACGGCCAAGACGAGGAAGAGAATGATGTTCTTGATCGAGAGCCAAAACACCGGGTCCTTCGCCGTGAGGATCGCGTGCCACCCAAACCAATCGATATGCATCAGGAGCGACTGCCCATTCGGGATCACGCCGTCGAGGGCGGCTCCTGCCGACGGCATCGAGTGATACCCGAGGGTGAACAGCGATCCGTAGTTCTTCAGACCGGCGAAGTTCTTCTCACCAAGGAAGTCCCAATCGAAGAAGCTGATCATGAAAGAGAACACGAGTGGACCGGCGAAGAACAGGGTGAAACCGATCAGATTCGGAGAAAGGTAGAGCCAGCCGGCGATTGTCTCGTTCTGTGATTGGGTGGTTCCGAACAGCGAATCGGCACGCTGGCCAAATGCCTGCCTCATAGCAAGTGCACATACGACGAGTGCTACGGCACACATCAGCGGCCAGGGTTTGGCCAGGCGCGTCGCGGCCAACACAAAAGGGTGCCAGCCGCGTTGGGTGACGAAGAAGCCGAGGAGGCCAGCGGCAGCGAACACGAGACCGAACTTCTCGACGATTCGCGCCCACGCCACCTTGGTGGCTCGACTGCGCGCGACGGCGAACCAAATCATCGCGACGGTGACTACGCCAAGCCACCAAAAGCCATCGTGGAAGGCATCAGAAAACGCGTTGAACGAGGCAAATACGCCGAGAAGATGGGTGAGCGCAACCGTCAGGAACACGACGCTGAGATAGAGCGTGAACGTCGAAAGGAATCTTCCGACCCACGAACGGCGCGGAACCTGGACCGCTGCTGCGAGATGCGCCATCGCGCCCAGGCCCAACATCACGGTGAGCACCACTCGCACGATGAACGCCATGACGTCACCGCCGCGCAACACCGCAGCGAGAAAGCCCAGCCCACATGCGATGCCCAAAACGAGGTGGACGAACCCCAGGAGACGGAGCATCTTTTTTACATTCACCGGATCTGGCTCCGGGGCGTTGCTCGACGTGAGCAAGCCGTTTCGCGTGGCGAACGAGTTGGTGGCCGACATGATCCTCATTGGGTTTCGGTGATACACCAAAACTGGTGTGCGAAGGGAGTTCCACGGGCAGCACCCGAGGTTACGAAACAGGCCGGGGCGTGTGCCCCGGCCCATCGGTATAACTGCAGCAGTGAACGCCTAGCCGTTGAAGTTCTTGGCCTCGTCCTTGCAGATTGTCGACTTGTAATCAGCGATGGACTTCTTGCCCGTGAGCACGGCGGTGACCGAGTCGTTGAGCACCTTGTCGTAGGCCGGCCAGTCGCCGTCCCAGAGTGGACCCTCGGCAACCGGCTTCTCCGAGATGCCGTCGATGAATGCCTGGTTGTTCGCCGGCGGCGTGTAGGTCAAGAAGCTGGCCTTGGCCGACGCGGTCTGACGGCTCGGGATGTTGGCGCCGAGCTTGGCGATCGACGCCTGCACGTCGTCTTGCGTCAGTGTGTCGACGAGAGCCCAGGCCTGCGCCGGATTCTTGGTCTTCGCGTTGACGACGTATGCGCCCCAGAAGAGCCAGTTGCTTGGTCCGCCCGGGCCATCGGGAAGTTTCACAACGTCCCAGTTGAACTTCAGGTTCTCGCGAGCACCGGGAGTTGCCCAGCGACCGTTGATGAACATGCCGACGTTACCGGCATTGAACGGCTTCTCGGGATCTTCGCCCCACGCAACGGTTGTCTTGTCGACATTGACGAGATCGCTCAGGAACTGCAGACCTTTCACAGAAGCGTCGGAGTCAGCAGCGCAGGCCTTGCGGTCTGCGGTGAAGAAGCCGCCGCCTGCGGCGTTCATGAAGTAGCCGTAATTGGCCCACCAGCTGCTCAGGCCGAGACCCTTGCTTGCGGTTCCGGTCGCCGTGACCTTCTTGGCAACGTCACGCATGGTGTCCCAGTTCCACTTGCCTTCCTTCGCAAGTTGACGGGGATCCGGTGCGCCGGCTTTGGCGATGAGGTCGAGGTTCAGGTACATCGCGAACGCCGAGACGTCACGGGGCAGACCCCATAACGCTGAGTTGTCCTTCTTGGCCTGGTTCACCGTGAGCGAAGCCATGGGGCCTGCGTAGTAGTTCTTGTCGGAGTAGCCCTTGGTCTTGGAGGCGTAGGAACGAACGTTGAGGATGAGGCCCTTCTTCGCAAAGTCGGCGATGTCGGTGCCCGGAATCCAGAACACGTCGGGAGCGGTGCCCGCAGCGATTTCGGTGCGAAGCTTATCCTGGTAGGGCGAACCCTCGGAAGTGCCGGCCTCATACTTCAACGTGATGTTGGCGAGTGTGGCGTCGACTGTTTTGGAGATCGCGCTGTAGACGTCGATTTCGGCCTGGTTGTCAGGACGAGTGCGCCAGCGGAGGTCAACTGACTTCGCCTTCTTCTTGGTTGCGGCGGAAGCCGGGAAGTTGGCGATGAATGGAACGGCGACGGCAACGACGCCGGCCATCGCCACGAGTTTGCGATGTTTCATAGAGCAGATCCCCTTAAGAGTGAGTGGGCGGCCGTTTCAGATATGGATTCCGAGAATCCTCGCCGAGGCGAAAACTTCTGGTGGCCGTGAACGTTCACGGGAACGTTCACGGCGAGAGAGTATTGCAGGTTCAAAAGGTCTGGCAACTACGGCAGCAAATACAGTCGTTCCGGTGGCAACAGAGTTGATCATCTGAGAGAGCGCGCCTGGGTGTTGTGACGCTAGACGACAAGAAGCGGTTGCAGCGTATTCTTCGCCAGCACGAATCCGGCTTTCACCCGCTCGTCAGAACCTTCGAACTGACGGTCCTCGTGTTCGACGCACACGACGTAGTCATAGCCGACTTTGTAAAGTGCACTTATGAACCGGTTCCACGGGACTTCGCCGAGGCCGGGGATCCGCGGGATCTGCCAACCCATTCCGAGCGACAGAATGCCGTGGTTGTACAACCCCTCTCGGTCGATCTCAAGGTCTTTGCCGTGGACATGAAATATTCGTGACGCGAACTCCCGTACGACGCGCTCGATGTCAATCATTTGCCACACGAGATGCGAAGGATCCAGGTTGAGGCCGATGTTCGGTCCCCAGTCTTCAAACATCTGACGCCAGATCGCGGGCGTATGGGCAAGGTTGTGACCTGATGGGAACTCGTCGATGGAGAAGATCATCGGACAGTTCTCGATCGCGATTTTCACGCCCTTGTCAGCCGCGAACTTGATCAATCCGGGCCAGTTCTTCTGTGCATCCCTGTAGTTCGCGAGTTGCGTCTTGGTCTGGTCGGCGCCGATGAACGTGTTGACGACCGGGACCCCGAGGAGCGCTGCTGCAGAAATGACTTTCTTCAGATGGTTGTTGACAGCCTTTCGATGCGCCGGATCCGGGTGCAAGTTGTTCGGGTAATACCCGAGACCTGATATTTCGATGCCCCTTTCGCGAAGATCGCCGACGAGTTCCGAGGCATGTGTTTTTGAGAGTTTGGCGACATCGATGTGCGACGTACCCGCGTACCGACGGGCCTCGCCGCCCGACGCAGGCCAACAGGCGATCTCCAACATCGAGTATCCGTGCGCGGCGGACCAGTCGGCCACATCGGAGAGTTTTGTTTCGGGGAAGGGTGCCGTAAGCAGTCCAAGTTTCATGGTTCCTCGGTTCAAAGGGGAGAAGGGTGGGTTAAGGGCTAGTCCTCGGCGATCGAAACCCACGAGCGCGAACGCGAACTTTGGCCGATTGCGTCGCAAACCCGTAAGGAGCGGAGCCCGTCGGCGAACGTTGGGTAGTTTGCAGGACCGTCGCCTCCGCTTGCAATGTGTTGGTACACGTCGCTGAAGAGCGCTCGAAATGTGTCCGGGTAACCCTCGACGTGTCCGGCGGGGTACGCCGCAGTAGCTGCAGCGATTGGATGCATAAGACCGGGATCGCGTTTGAAGATTTCGTTGGGCCGGCCCCGATGCCCGACCCAGAGATTCTCCGGGTTCTCGGTGTTCCACGCAACCGCAGACTCTGCGCAGTCGATCTCCCAGTTCAGGAAATTCTTCCGGCCAGCGGAAACTTGCGAGATGGAGCAGCTTCCGCGGCCGCCGCTTGCGAGACGAAACAGGATCCCTGCGGCGTCATCGCTGGACATCTCCTCGGTGACACGCTCGATGTCGCCAACCCTATGCGCGCTGAATGTTTCCACCTCGCCGACAGGATGGTTGCGCTGCTTGTGGAAGGTGTGCAGGTCGGCGGTGACTTCGACGACTTTTTGGCCCGTGATGAACTCGATGTTGTCGAACCAGTGTGAACCGATGTCGGCCACCGCTCGAAGTGCCCCGCCCTTCTGCGAAACCAATCGCCAGTTCCAGTCTGTGTCGAACAGCAGCCAATCCTGGTGGTATCCGCCACTGACGAGCCGGACAGCGCCAAGGCCGCCGTGGGCGACCATCGTGTGCGCCTGATGAACAATCGGGTAGTACCGCTGGTTGAAGCAAACGGCATGCACGAGGCCTGCGGCCTCCGCCTGCGCAGCGAGAGCTGCACCCTCGGCGACGCTCACGGCGAGCGGCTTTTCGCAGATCACGTGCTTACCGGCTTCCAGGGCGGCAACGACCTGCGGGTAGTGCAGGTGGTTCGGAGTCGTGATGTGTACAGCTTCGATGTCGGGGTCGGAGACAAGTGCTTCGTAGGTGTCTACGACCGGGGGCAGGTTGGCAGCAGCTGCCTTCTGGCGAGCGCGCTCGGGAGATGACCCGACAATGCCTTTGATGTTGATGCCCAGGCGTCGAAGGGCTTCGGAGTGTGCAACACCCATGAAGCCGGTCCCGACCACGCCGACCGTTATGTCCTGAAAAGATCTCGTCATAGCTGAATCGGTCTCCTGAGAGGTGGAACGAAGGCACAGGTTAGCCAGCTACTTAGACACTCCGATTGTGCGGCACCAACTCCAACTCGGGGTCAAAAACATCCAACTCGGGGTCAAAAACATCCAACTCGGGGGTCAAAAACATCCAACTCGGGCTTTCAGCGTCGAAAATCGTGCTGAATAGACGAGTTGGTTGTTTCGGAGCCCCAGGTTGGCTGTAGACGGGGGTCGAGTTGGCGTTGGCGTTGGCCAACGCCGCTGCCGGATCAACGAGCTGAGGCCGCAGGTGGGCCGGATCCCTTTGCCCGCCGCCACAAAAGCACCGGCC
>JANOYY010000074.1:0-24530 GCA_031429095.1 Acidimicrobiia bacterium
AGCCTCTACGAAGAGGTCATGAACATCAACGTCTACGGCGCAGTGCGCTGCACCCAGGCGGTGTTGCCGGGCATGCGCCAGCGGGCCAAGGGTGCGATCGTGAACATTACCTCGATCGCTGGACGCCTCGCCGCCCTCGCCCAGCAACCGTACGTTGCCTCCAAGTGGGCCTTCGAGGGGGTGAGCGAGGCGCTCGCCCAGGAGGTGGCGCCGTTCGGTATCCGAGTGGTCATCGTGGAGCCCGGCGTAACCAAGTCAGCGATCTTCGCCAAGAACGTCGATGCACCGAATCAGTCAGGCGCATATGACGCCCACTACCGACGGCTGTTCCAGTTCTATGCCGCGGGCTACAACAACGCAACCGACCCGCTCGAGGTCGGCAAGGTCATCGAAGGCGCGATCACGACCAACACCCCGAAGCTGCGTTATGCGTGCTCTTGGGGTGGCGTGGAAATATCGGAGGCCCGCAAGGTGCTGGTCGACGAGAAGTGGGTCGAGATGATGATGCACGAGTCCGACGCCGAGTACTACGACGCATTCGAACGCAACTTCAACGTCGACATTCGCCCCTGAAGGCTCCCAAGGTTAGATAAGCGCGCGTATCTTTGCCGCCAGTTCGGTGGGCTGTTCGAGATGCACCATATGTCCCGCGTTCTCAAGGACCACGGTTTTCGCGTGCGGCAACGACTTCTGCCAAAGCTCGGAGTACGGTTTGGTGATGGTGAGTCGATCCTGTGCGCCCCACGCAATCACGGTCGGTGTATCGCATCGGTAGAGACGCTTCGACAGACGCCGATTCGGGATCGGGAACATGATTTTGCCCGCAGTCCCGAGTTGTCGGGCGTTGCGAATCTGAAACGCCTCGATCGCCTTTACGTCCTCGAAGTCGAGTCCGTTCGTGAGGAGGCGCGTCCCGAGTTCGACGTCGTGGAAGAGCTTCTCCGGGAACTCGAACGGAAGCCAACTGAAGATATCGGGAATGGGGTTTGCGCCGTCCCACAGACCGAACGGGCTAAGAAGCACGAGGTGTCGCATCGACGCCGGGTTCACACTCGCCATCTCGGCCGCAATCATAGCGCCCATGTCGTTGCCGATCACGATGGGGGCCGACGTCCACCCGTACATTGTCGCGAGCGACGTGAGCAGATCAGCACCGTGCAGTGTGAAGTCGAGCATGTCTTCGATCGAGGTTTCGGTTTCCTCGACGCCGAACGATGGCCACTCCGGGGCATAGACCGTGTGAGTCGTGCTCAGCGCGTCGAGAAACGGCTCCTCGTTCAGGAGTCCGGTGACGCCGTGAAAGTACACGATCGGCGGTGCAGCAGTGCCCGAGGCTGACGCCCGTACGTATACCTTTCCGGAGATTCCCCGGGGGGTGGAAACCGAGATTGTGGAAGCGCTGGTAGTGGTTGTGACACTCATAGGTGTACTTAATTACCGATCTTTGAGTCACGGATGTGAGCGCCGAAACCTTCGTCCGGACGGACCCGATTCTCGAGCGGGGATATCCACCAGCGGTTGTCGGTCGCCCAATCCGGCCACATGTTCTGCAGCTGTGGCATGACCTTCTCGGCGAACAGACGGCTGCTGTAGCGGACTTTCTCATCGGGCATGTTGCCGACCTGGAACAGACCGAAGATGTGGCCCACCCGTAGGGACTTGATCATGTCTTCCATACGTTCACGTACGGTATCGGGGCCACCGGCGATGACATACCCCTTCTCCACGAGGTCCTTCCATGAGAGCTGGGAGTAGTTGCGGAGGTTGCTCTTCCGAAGCTGGCTGAGTGCGCCGGCCTTGATCGTCTTCACAGTGCGATATCCCGGCGCTTCCGCGAACCCCGGGTACACGTGCAGGCACCGGTTGTAGAAGTAGTCGACGTGTTCGGCGTAGAGCTCTTCGGCCTGGCGGTCGGACTCCGCAACGCAGATCACCTGTGCGAACGCGGCACGGTATGGCGAGTCGTCTTTGCCTCGCTGGGCCACTCGCTCCCAGTACCCGTCCATGAGTAGCTTGCCGGCCATGTAACCGGAGTACGACAGATACGAGTAGTTGTAGTCGTGGTCGAGACAGAAGTCCCATGTCTCGATGGAACCACCGCCCGGAATGTAGATCGGCGGGTGCGGCTTTTGGATCGGCTTCGGCCAGCAGTTCACGTAGCGAAGCTGGTTGTACTTGCCATCAAATGCGAACGGCTCCTGTTCCGACCATGCCCGCATGATCAGCTCATGATTCTCCGCGTACTTATCTCTCGTCAACGCCGGGATCTGACCGTAGGAATAGTTCGTGTCCATCGACGTGCCGACGGGGAAACCTGCCACCAAACGCCCACCAGATATGCAGTCGAGCATCGCGAACTCTTCGGCGACGCGAATGGGCGGGTTGTAAAGGGCGATCGAGTTTCCGATGACGCAGATTGCGGCCTTGCTCGTACGTCGAGCCAAGCCTGCAGCGATCAGGTTCGGTGAGGGCATGATCCCGTACGCATTCTGGTGATGCTCGTTGACGCCGATTCCGTCGAAGCCGAGCGCGTCGGCGTATTCGAGTTGATCGATGTACTCGTGGTACACCTGGTTGGCTCTCGCTGGGTCAAACAGCTTCGAGTCGATGTCGACCCAGACCGATCGGTGGTCTTCGCGGAACGTGTCGGGAAGGTCCGGCCAGGGCATCAGATTGAACCAGGTGAACTTCATGAGGGCACGTCCTATCGGCGTCGGGAGAGGTTTGCGTTCCTCAACTATGTCCGCTGCGTGTCACCGGTGTCGAACCGGTGTCGAACCGGTGTCGAACTGGGTCACCGAAAAGGGGACAGTTTATGGTGCCGATTCCTCCGCTGACTCGCCGGACTCCGACGCCGACTCAGAACCCGAGATCCATCCGAACGGGGGCGTCGTACTGCAGACGTCACCATACAGACGGCCCTTCTCACCGTCGCCCAGGTCGCACAACGCAAGCGTCGACTCGACGCTCTGCCTCTCGGTGCGAGTCGGGGCGTCGCTCCTCGTGGCCGCCGCCGCTCCCACGAGAGCGCCTGCTCCGGCGATCGAGCCGACCAGCCAACCCGCCAACGTCTTATTCGCTGCCTGCATGGGCGAGACGCTACCGCAGCAGTGCGGGGCATAGGTTTTCGTGTGCAGCCACCGTTCCTACCCGGGCACCGCACGACACGTCGGCCTACCCGGCCACCGTTCCAAAGTGCGGCCAAAATGCGGGCGCCGCCCGACACGTCGGCCTACCGGACAAAGTGCGGCTACCGCCCGACACGTCGGCCTACCGGACAAAGTGCGGCCACCGCACGACACGTCGGCCACCGTTCCTACCCGGGCACCGCCCGACACGTCGGCCTACCCGGGCCCCGAGGTCGAGCCATCGCCCCTTCGACCGGCGCACCGGAGGGCGCTACAGGCCCTTGACGATTTCGGCCATAAGTTCGCCGGCTTCGGTCGGGTTCAACCCGACGCGCACGCCGGCGGCAGCCAGCGCGTCCATCTTGCCCTGCGCAGTTCCCTTTCCGCCCGACACGATGGCACCAGCGTGCCCCATCTTCTTGCCTGCTGGGGCGGTCACGCCAGCAATGTATGCAGACATAGGTTTCGTGACGTTCGCCTTGATGAAGTCGGCCGCTTCTTCTTCGGCTGTGCCGCCGATCTCGCCGATCATGATGATCGCCTTTGTCTCGGGGTCGTTCTGGAACTGCTCGAGCACGTCGACGAAGGATGTGCCGGGGACGGGGTCGCCGCCGATGCCGACGCAGGTCGACACACCGATGCCGAGCTGCTTGAGCTCATAGAGCGCTTGGTAGGTGAGCGTGCCCGACCGCGACACGATACCAACGGCGGGCTTGCCGGGCTGCGGGGGTAGTGCGATCTCGCCGGCCGTGATGCCGATGTTGCAGCGTCCTGGGCTGATGATGCCGGGACAGTTCGGCCCGAGCAAGCGAGTGTTGGGGTACTGCTGCTGCAAGATGTTGAACGTCTTGGCCTCATCTTGGGCAGGAATGCCTTCGGTGATGCACACGATGAACCCGATACCCGCGGCCGCCGCTTCGAGGATCGCGGCGGAAGCCGCTTTTGGTGGCACGGCGATGAACGACGCCGTCGCCCCCGTTGCGCCAACGGCTTCCGCGACGCTGTTGAACACCGGAATGCCCTCAACATCGGTGCCGCCCTTGCCTGGCGTCACGCCGCCCACGATCTGGGTGCCGTAGGCCTTGTTGCGCAGACCGTGGTACTTGCCCTGCCCACCGGTGAGGCCCTGGACGATGACCTTGGTGTTCTCGTTTACGAAGATTGCCATGATGTATGCGCGCTTTCTACTTGTTCGCCAGAGCGACGGCAGCGCGAGCTGCCTCGAGCATCGTGGGCTTGGACATAAGTTTTTCTTCGGAGATGCCGGCGGCGGCGAGAATGGCTCGACCTTCCTCGGCGTTGGTTCCGTCGAGTCGGATCACGATTGGTGCGGTGAGCGCCACTCGTCCCATCGCTTCGACGATGCCCTTCGCGACCTCCTCGCCACGCGTGATGCCGCCGAAGATGTTGATGAAGATCGACTTCACATTAGGGTCGGTGTTGATCACTTCGAGCGCACCGGCCATCACGTCGGCATTGGCACCACCGCCGATGTCGAGGAAGTTCGCGGCGGACCCACCCACCTGGTTCACGACGTCGAGTGTGCTCATGGCCAGACCAGCGCCGTTGGCAATGATCCCGACCGTGCCTTCGAGGCCGATGTACTGCAGGCCCTTCTCGTGGGCGAGCGTCTCGCGTGAGTCACGCAGAACCGTGGCTTCGTATTCAGCCCAGTCGTGTCGGTACATCGCGTTTTCGTCGAGCGACACCTTGGCGTCGAGACACAGAACCTTGCCTTCCGGCGTGAGGACGAGCGGGTTGATCTCGGCGAGATCGCAGTCGCCCTCCGTGAAACACGTGTACAGCTTCACCAAGATCTCGGCGGCCTGATCGATGGCGATCGGGTTGAGCTTGGCGGCGACGCACGCCTCACGGGCCTGGGCCAGTGAGATGCCGGTGACAGGGTCGATATGGATCTTGATAAGCGCATCGGGGTTTTCGACGGCAACCACTTCGATCTCGACGCCTCCTTCGGCCGACAGCATCAACAGATGCTTCTTTGCGGCGCGATCGAGCGTGTAGCTGGCGTAATACTCCTCGGCAATGTCGGCGGCGTTCCCGATGAAGAGACGCTTCACGAGGTGACCCTTGATATCCATCCCAAGAATGTTCGCGGCGTGGAACCGGACCTCGTCGGCGTTTTCAGCCAGCTTTACGCCACCGGCCTTTCCTCGCCCACCAACCTGCACCTGGGCCTTAATCACGACTGGATAGCCGGCGGCCTCGGCAACCGTGACGGCGGTGTCGACGTCGTCGGCAATACCTCCAGAGGGGACGGGGAGACCGAAGCGGGCAAATTCCGCACGGCCTTGGTATTCGAAGAGATCCACGAGTTCCTTTCGGAGATGATTGCGCAGGGGTGTTACGAGAACGGGGTGCAGGAGGTTTTGCAGCGAAGGGTATTGCGACGGAAATGGACTCCGGATGACGCGAAACGTAACCAGGGAGCAGTTAGGCAGGGTCGGGGCCAGTTTCGCGGGCGTCGAGAGTCTGTTCGAGCCAGTCCGTGATGACATCGAGATTCGCGCCCGGCGTAAACAATTCGGCGACTCCGCGCTGCTTGAGTTCGGCAATGTCGTCGTCGGGGATGATCCCGCCACCGAAGAGGACCACGTCGTCGACGCCGCGGTCACGCAGTTTCTGCTGAACGAGCGGAAAGAGCGTCATGTGGGCGCCGGAAAGGACGGAAAGTCCGACAGCATCGGCATCTTCTTGAATTGTCGTGGCCACAATTTGCTCCGGAGTTTGGAACAATCCGGTGTAAATCACCTCGAAGCCCGCATCTCGCAGGGCGCGGGCGATAATTTTCGCACCTCGATCGTGGCCATCAAGGCCCGGCTTGGCAACCACGACGCGGTATCGGCGATTCATCGAGGCTTCATACTAGTGAGGTGCCACCCCGCAAAAACCAGTCCACCGACAACTCGGCCGATAACTCGGCCCGCGATTCTTCGGGCAAAGTGCGACGAAACGGACGGGGCAAGCCCCAAACGCCCTGGCGTCCACCTCCCCAGGAGTCTCGCGAGGTGCATACGCGCCGCCTGATTCTTGCGGTCACACTCTCGCTGTTTTTCAGCGGACTTGCTCTGTGGGGGTTTGCCCGTGTTTCGAGAAACAGTCCCAACAGCATCAAATTGGGTGCATCGGAGTTCGAAGTCGGGTCCGCCAAGAAGTTTGGGGCGTCGATCGACCAAAGAGGACCGATCTTCTTTCCTGACTTGGTGGTCGACGATGACCTTGACCGCCCGCTGGTGCTCACCCACGTCGCAGGCAACGACTTCGCAGCCCTGAATGCGCTTGCTCCCGGTTCGAAGGAGCTGAAGTGCGTGGTCGGGTTTGATCGCAGGACAAGGCTTCTGGTTGATCCGTGCACGAAGGTTTCCTACGCCGCCGATGGGTTAGCGCTGAGCGGCAAACTCACGGACCCGAAGCTGCAGCGTTTTCTCACCGAAGTAACGAAGGGCGGTGTACTCCGAATCGACCTGAACCAGGTTTATCCCGAGAAGCTGCGTGAGCGAACGACTACCCGTTAGCTGAATAGGGCGCCAAGGTCGTCACGGCGCACCTTGCCGGTGGCGGTCCGATCGAAGGCGTCGATGGTTCGCCACTGCGTCGGCACCTTGTACTTCGACAAGCGATCTCGGGCATGCGACGCGACCGAGTCGATATCTTCTTCGGAGAGCGAATGTCCGGGTGCGGCTCGCAAGACGGCGGCGACGCTTTGACCTCGGACGGCGTCGGGGATTCCCACGACGATCGCCTCGTCGACCAGTGGATGCTCGCCGAGCACTCGCTCGACCTCGGCAGCAAACACCGAGTAGCCCGCGACCTTTATGACGTTCTTGGCCCGGCCGGCCAACTCGACCATACCGAAGGGGCGGCGCTTGGCGAGATCACCCGTCCGTAGCCATCCATCGGAAGTGCGTGCGCTGTTCGTTTCGTTTTCATTGCCGCGATAGCCCCGGAACACCCCTGGTCCCGATACCTGGAGATCCCCGACCTCGCCGTGGCGAACCTCGTTCCCCTTGTCGTCGACGACGCGCATTCGATTCCCGGGAAGCGGCAATGCAACGGGCTTGTTCAGCCACCGGCCGGCATATGGTGGCGTGACCTTCGTTGCGACGCCTCCGCTCAGCTCCACCATGCCGTAGCCCTCGACGAACAACGCCTGTCCGATGTGGGTGCCCAGGACGCGCAGCGTCGCCGTTGCCCCGTAGCGCTGAAATGTCGTAATGAGGTGGGGTGGCATTGCATCGGCGCCGCTCATCCATATGCGCACGGATCGAAGGTCGCGTTGCGCGGCACCAGCGTCTTCCATCATCCGATACATTGCCGGTACACCTATGAATGCGCTGGACTTGCGGGCCTCGATTGCGTCGAGAACTTCGATCGGTCGGAATCGATCGAAAACCAGGGTCCGCACACCACTGCACAACAACCCAAGCAAAGCGCTGAACCCCATCACGTGCGCAACAGGAAGGGCAAACACGACCTCGTCGTTGCGCCAGGCAAGGGGGAAGACCGCGGCACCCCGCTGAACACCGGCGAGTAGGCCTCGGTGCGTCAGCTCAGCGCCCTTGGGCAACCCAGTTGTGCCCGACGTGTAGAGCACCGCAGCGACATCGGACGGGTCGGCCGTTACAGGCGGCGCCGGTATCGATGAATTGCCTTTGGGAAGACGCTTGATCACCAATTTGGCGCCACTATCGCTTCGAACGTGTCCTTGTTCATCGGGTCGCATCTGCGAGTTGATCGGCACCACCACTCGACCGGCCCGGAGCACGCCGAGGCACGTCACAAAGAATTCCCAGCCGTTCGGCATCGCGACAACGACACGGTCGTTCAATGCCGAACGGCTGCTCACCAGAGCGGCGATTCGTTCGATCTCATCAGCGATTTCTCGGGCCGTCAGCGTGCCACCGGCATGGGCGATAAGCACTCGACTGCCATGGGCACGAGCAATGGCGGGGCCGAAACCGCACAGGGTCAGGTCCTTTGCGAACGACAGGCGGATGCGTTCGGCGGTTCCCATGGGGGCACCTTACCGGCGTTCTCCGCACAGGCCAGCAAACAAAGTGCTGGTTGAAAGGACGAATCCTCAAGTTGGCCGAGAGGACCGTCGAGAAATCATTTGCAGACGCAACTTAGGAAGAAGTGCCGCGCGCCGTGGAGAGATCGACACAACAAAAAGCCGCTGTTGGCAGCCGCACCCCCATGCGTCTGTTCACCGGAACAGCTGCAATGTTCCTCGCGTCGCTCGTCGTCGGCCTGACCCTGCTCAGCGTGGTCGACGCACGCTTCAACTCCTCGATCGATTCCGTCGTGTCGTGGTCGCAGAAGCTTCGGGGCTTCGACGACCTAGGTCCGCACATTCAGGCGCTGGCGGCGCCGGCGAATCGAGTATCCGAGACTCAAGAACAAGAACTCGGTGAAGCTGACCTGCTCGTGGCACGACTGGCGTTCGACCGTCAGGCAGATCTGGTTGCACGTTTGATTTCGGACGCTTCGGTAGACGGGCAAGCGCAGGTCCACCTTGGCGCGCAGCTCGACCGACTTCGCGACCGCGCGCAAGAGATTGAAGATCTCTCCGAGCAAAGTGTCCAAGCCAGATCTGATGGATTTGCCAGCGACGCAGCCCGATCGCTGGCGAGTGTTTCTGCGGCGACCTCAGATGCGATGCGGACGTTGAACCAAGCAAAAGCCGACATCTACGGAATCGAACACCAAGCGCTGCTTCGGCAGCGGAACTTCTCGAACTCGGTTCGGGTGATGGGGGTTGCGTTTGCTCTCTTCGGTGTGTTGTCGATGGTGGCGCTTTGGGTCTTTGGCCGCCGTCTCGCTCGAATCCAACGTGTGCAGTCAGCAGAACGCGCTGCCAACTTCCGAGCGCTGCAGCGCTCGGAGGCGGAGCTTCGCTCGTACAACCGCAAGCTTGCTGAATCAAACCGGGACCTGACGGACTTCGCATACGTCGCATCGCACGATCTCCAGGAGCCGCTCCGAAAAATCATGGCGTTCGGCGATCGGCTCCGTTCAAAATATGGCGCCGAACTAGGCGAGGCCGGGGGCGACTATCTCAGTCGCATGCAGAACGCAGCAGGGCGTATGCAGGTTCTCATCGAGGATCTCCTCACGTTCTCCCGAGTGGCCACGCGCGGGGAACCGTTCGTTGTGACCGATCTCAATTTGGTCGCGAACGGTGTCTTGAACGACCTCGAGGTCGCCATCGAACGAGCAGGGGCCACGATCGATCTGTTCGACCTGCCGACAATTTCTGTCGATCCCTCGCAGTTTCGCCAACTCGTCCAGAACCTTGTCGGGAACGCTTTGAAGTTCCGTCGAATGGATGTAGTTCCGTACGTTTCGATTGGTGCGCGGCGTCTAGGCGAAAGCGACGCCGCGCCGTATGAACTCGTGCAGCCAAGCCCTGCGGGCTGGTGGCAGATTGACGTGAAAGACAACGGGATCGGGTTCGAACAGAAGTATGCCGAAAAGATCTTCACGGTGTTCCAACGGCTTCACGGACGCAGCGATTACGAGGGCAGCGGCGTGGGGTTGTCCGTCGTGCGTCGCATCGTGGAGCGCCACCAGGGAACAATTGCGGTCACCTCACAACCCGGCGTCGGTACGACCTTTCACGTTGTGCTGCCCGGATCACACCCCGAGAACAAGACGATCGAATCGGCGGAATCGTCCCCGAACGCGGACGATTCGATAGCGATAGCGGCACCCGACATGACAAGCACACCGTGATCGCACAATCGATCTCACGCCAGGAGACCTCACGATGACCACTTCCCCCCAGCCCATCACCATCCTTCTCGCCGATGATGATCCCGATGATCGGTTGATGGCCAGCGAGGCAATCGCCGAGAGTCGTTTGACGAACCCGCTCGTAACCGTTGCTGACGGTGAAGAACTCATCGACTATCTCCTCTGGCGTGGACAGTATTCGGAATCGAAACCAGCGCGCCCGGGAATCATCCTTCTCGACCTCAATATGCCGAAGAAGGACGGACGCGAGGCGTTGCGGGAAATAAAGGCCCACCCGGACCTGCGGCGCATACCCGTAGTTGTCCTCACGACATCGAAGGCAGAAGAAGATATTCTGCGCACCTATGACCTCGGCGTGAATTCGTTCATCACGAAACCGGTCACCTTCGATCGTCTCGTTGAAGTGATGACAAGCCTTGGCAAGTATTGGCTCGAGATCGTGGAACTACCCGACACCGTTCGGACGCAGGCGGTCATCTGATGACCAACGTGATTCGAGTCCTTCTGATCGAAGACGACGAGGAGGACAAGTTCCTGGTCTCAGAGTTGCTGGGTGAGGTTACGCGAACGAAGTACGAGATCACCTGGGTGAAGACAGCGAGCGCCGGAATCACGGAGTTGCAGGCCGGGGACTTCGATGTTGCGCTGGTCGACTACCGCCTTGGAGCAGAAACCGGCCTTGATGTTCTCGTTGCTGTTCCCCGCAACGAGACACCATGCATTTTCCTTACCGGCCAGCAGAACCACGAAACTGACCTCGCGGCGATGGAAGCCGGGGCGTCGGATTATCTCGTCAAAGGCGATCTCACCGCCGACGGCATAGAGCGCTCGATTCGCTACGCAGTCGAGCGCAACGTGCACCTACGATCGTTGCTGGAATCGGAATTGCGATTCCGGGCCGTTGTTGAGTCAGCGTCTGACTCGATCCTTCTTACCGATAGCGACGGTCGACTCACCAGCTGGAATGAATCTGCTCTGCAACTCTTTCGCATGACGGCAGCCGATGCTGGACAACTGTCGTTCCAGGATCTTCTGGCGAAGACGGAAGATTTTTCCCTTGCGGACCTGCATGCGGGTTTGGCCGACGATCCGCACGGTTGTCGGCGTGACAACACCACATTTCCGATGGCACTTTCGCTTTCCTTCTGGGAGGGAAACGAAGGTCGCCAATGGAGCGCAATCGTCCGTGATGTCACGAATCAGCGGACTGTTGAAGAGCGTCTCGTGCACCAGGCGTTCCACGATCCGCTCACGAAACTGGCCAATCGTGCACTGTTCACGAACCGCGTGTCGCACGCCATCGTGCGTCTAAAGCGGCGGCCCGGGGCAGTCGGCGTATTGTTCCTTGACTTCGATGACTTCAAAAAGATCAACGACAGTTTTGGGCACGCCGCGGGGGACGCCCTTTTGACCACCGCCGCCGAACGTCTTCTCGGGTGCGTAAGGACACAAGACACCGTGGCTCGACTCGGTGGTGACGAGTTTGCGGTGCTTGTCGAGGACGCTGACGATCCGAAGACCTCGCTCATCGTTGCCGATCGCATCATGCGAGCGATGGGTCCGCCGTTCTCCATAGAGAACCGTGAGGTACAAGTCTCGTGCAGCGTCGGAATTGCCGTTACGGTCGAAGACACCACTCCCGGGTCCGACCTGTTGCGCGATGCCGATGTCGCCATGTTCGCGGCGAAGGCAAAGGGAAAGAACTGCGTCGAAGTCTTCGAAGACAGCATGCATTCCGCGATCATGGAACGCGTTGCACTCGAATCTCAGTTGCGTCGCGGGGTGATCAACGGCGAGTTGATTCCCTTCTACCAACCGATTCTTGACCTCGACACCGGCCTCATCAGCGGATTCGAGGTGTTGGCGCGGTGGGCACATCCCGAACGGGGCGTGATCGGCCCGAACGTGTTCATGGAAATTGCTGAGACGACAGGATTGATCAATCCGATCGGTCGATCAATGCTGTTCTCGGCGTGTCACCAAATTCGCCTGTGGCAGGACCAGTTTCCGTCGGTCAACAAGCTCACGGTGTCGGTGAATCTCTCGAATCGCCAGATCGAGGATCCGTTGATCTTTGACACGGTTCGTGCGGCGCTCGACGAGTCCGGTGTTGATCCGCGCACGATCATCCTCGAGATTACCGAGAGCCTTATGCTCAACCGCAGTGGAGTGTCGGCCCAAATGCTCGAAAAGATGGTGGAGCTTGGGGTCAGGATCGCGATCGACGACTTCGGCACCGGATACTCGTCGCTGAACTACCTTCAGGAACTTCCGCTAAGTGTACTTAAGATAGATCGCGCGTTCGTGAATCGAGTTGGCGAAGCACGCGGCGACGCGCTGGTCGAAGCAATCATTGCGATGAGTCGAAGCCTGGGACTTGTCACCATCGCCGAAGGCATCGAAACGCAGGAACACCTGGAGGGGCTCACTCGATTCGGCTGTTCGTTCGGACAGGGTTACCTGTTTTCAAAGCCGGTTTCCGCGTCGGAAATCGAGGACATCATGTTGCAGCAGGCCGACGACAACGGCGCCTCGGTCCGAGGGTTGACGGCCCGCCCGTAGGGGCCTCGGCTTTCGGTGGGGCCCGATAGGGAGTCGCAGCGGGGGTTCGGTACAATTGGCTCCATGACTGCGACTGTGGTGAACCAGCGATCCATGGTACCCACGACATCGCTGCTGCCCTCGGTGCTGCCGACCCAACGGTTAACCGCGTCGGGGCTCGCCGTCGCGGAGTTGCGCGCAGACCTGCGCCGAGTCGTCTCGTGGCGAAACGCAGTCACGGTGGCCCTCATGTACGTGCAGTCCATCGGGCTGTTGATCGCGGTCGGCCGGGTGGTCGAACGAACAGGCTGGTGGGTGCTCTGGGTGCCGACGTTCTTCCTCATGGGTCGTGCGCACGCGCTGTTGGGCATTTTGTCGCACGAAGGGACGCACCGGCTGCTGTTCGCATCCCAGCGCTGGAACGATCTGGTGAGCAATTGGATGATCGCGCCGTTGTCGTTCTCCTCCCAGGAAGGCTATCGCCGGTCGCACATGGCCCACCATCGTGATCCCCTCGGGCCTGGCGAACCCGACAAGACTCTTTATGCCGACTACCCGGTTACCGAGGCGACACTGCGCCGTCGGCTGCGTCGCGACCTATCTGGGGAGTCGGGGTACAAGATTGTGAAAGGAATCCTTCGTGGACTTTCTAAACCCGTAACCCGCAAGGCAGTGATTCGTATTATATGTACACAAATTGTTTTGGCCGTCGTCTTAGGTTACGTGGTTGCCTGGTGGGCTTGGCCCGCACTGTGGTTCCTGCCCTGGATGACGGTATGGCGAGTCCTGAACCGACTTCGGGCCATCGCTGAACATGGCGGAATGAGAAACTCCAAGGACGAGCGAGTCACGACCCACCACGTCCGACAATCATTGTCGGCCCGCTTCTGGATGGTGCCGTACAACACCGGTTGGCACATTGCCCACCACGTCGATGCCGGTGTCCCGTGGCGCAACCTGCCGCGGTTCCATCGCGAGCTTGTTACCGCCGGCTACATCGTCGACGGCCTCGAGTACCCGAGCTACCGCGCCCTCTGGAGCGCCCTCTCGTCACGGTCTGAATAGCGATGATGCCTGATCAGAGCACAGCGCCGGAGGCGAAGGCCTCGGCGATGTCCTCGTCGGACATGGCGAGGACGTCGCGAAGCACCTCGTAGGTGTGCTCGCCGATACAGGGGGCCGGCATACGTGGACCGTTGTCGTAGCCCGAGATCCGATACTGGTGTCCCTCATACGGGACGAGACCCATCTCGGGATGTTCGAGAGGACGGAAGAACGAGCGGTGCGCCAACTGCGGATCGACCTGATGGTCACTGGAGCGCTGCACCATGCCAGCCGGCACCCCGGCGTCCTGGAGCATGTTCATAAGCGCGCGTGGTTCGTGGCTCCGAGTGAAGGTAGCCAATTCGCGGTCGATCATCTCGGCGCTCGCTCGTCGACCGGCCACCGTGTCGAGGCTCGGGGACGCTGCCCAGTCCGGATTCCCCAGTGCGTTGCGAAGTGCCTGCCAGTGCACATTGCTTTCAACGGCGATTGCACACCACTGGTCCTCGCCCGCACAAGGGTAGGCATCATGCGGAAACGCCGTGGGGGAGTAGTTGCCATTTCGACGCGCGCTCGTCCCGGTGAGTTGGACATCGAGAAGCTCCGGCGAAAGGAAGTGCAACGCCGACTCCATCTGCGCTTGATCGATGTACTGACCTTCGCCGGTTCGACGGCGATGATCGAGCGCTGCCATGAGGGTGGTCGCCAAAAAGCGCGGCGCAACGGTGTCGGTGTATGCGTTGAAAGGCCCGCCGGGCGAGCGATCATTCCAACCTGTGACCTCGTAAAAGCCACTGACGGCGGCCGCGTGGTATCCGTAACCCGACATTTTCGCTGCCGGGCCGGTCTGACCGAGAAGGCACGTCTCGGCCACGATGATGCTGGGGTTCAACGCACGGGCTGCTTCGTACCCCAGGTCGTTCTTGTCCATCGTCCCCGCGGTGAATGAGTTGAGTGAGATGTCGCACCATTCCAGGAGGCGTCGTGCAATCGCATGGCCTTCGGGCGTCTTCATGTTCAACCCCAGCGACAGCTTGGAGGTGTTGAAGGCACCAAAGAACTGGCAACGGTTGATCCCCGAGATGTTGTCTTTGAACGGACCGACCATGCGGAGTCGATCGACCGGTTTGTCGGTCTCGATGTGGACGACCGTGGCACCGTGATCGGCCAGCGCCTTCGCCGTAATTGGGCCCACGCCGATCCATGAAAAGTCTGCGACCTTCACCCCTTCGAGGGGCAATCGATCAGGAGTCGATTCGGGGAACGGACGCGTGCGATTGCGAACGTGGGTGACTGTGTCGAGCGAGCCCAGAACATCATTAGTATGTGCACCTAGTAATGGGGCGGGGAGTAGCCACTCGACGGGGTTTGGTGATGCCTTGACGAACGGTCCGGGGGTTCGAATCGTGTGGCCAGTGTCGAGCGCAAGATCTTGCCAGTAGTCGCGTGACTGCAGCTGTTCAAAGGCGACGACGTCGGCCACGGTGTTGACCGGAGCGACCGTCGCCCCCTCGTTGATTGCACGATCGAAGAGTTCTGCCTTCGTTTTCGTTAGGAGAAACCTTGTTGCCTCGGCCCGAAGTTCGTCGGTGCCGATCGTGAATTCCTTATCAGTAAGTGTGCGTATTTCATACGAGGGCCAATCTTCCTGCGCAGCCCATTCCGCTGTGACGGTGCCGCTTTCGACCATCCATTGGATCATCGAAACGAGCGTTGTGCCGGTGAGGATCAGACAGACCTCGCCATCGGCACATGGGTACACCAGGGGGATGCTCTGGGTGAGCTGCAACACGGTGCCGTTGCGTTCGATGTTGCGACCCTGAATCGAGTGGGCGATCATCGCCTGCAGACCAGTCCAGAACACTGCGGCTTGAACCGACATGTCGACGAATTGGGCGTCGCCGCTCGAAAGTCGGCGGTGGTGAGCAGCCAAAGCGCCGACCACACTCTCTGCCGCCGCGTGCAGCCATGTCTGGGGAACGGTGATTCGTACCGGTCGACGATCTGGATCCCCGATGAGTGCCATCGCGCCACCCATCGCCGACAAGGTCAGATCCGTGGCGTGATGATTCGCGTAGGGGCCCGTTTGCCCGAACGGCGAGATGGCCACGTACACGAGATCAGGCCGCACCGATCGGAGCTTTTCGAAGCCGAGACCGCGGGCATCCATTGCGCCGGGCCCTGCGTTCTCAAACACGAAGTCCGCAGTGGCAACCATTCGGAGGAAGGCGTCGCGGCCCTCGTCAGTGTCGAGATCGAGCACGACGCTGCGCTTGCCACGGTTGTAGGCGTGGAATTGAAGGTTGGCACTGTCATCACGAGAGTCGCTACCGGACGGCGGTTCGACTTTCACCACGTCAGCGCCGAGCCCCGCCAATATGAAAGTCGCGAGCTCCGCCCGCGAGTCGGTGAGGTCGATCACACGGTAGGGCGCAAGCATGGGCTTATCGTGCCACGTTTGTATGTTGGTGCAGTAGTCCGACCCTGCGTGGGACCAGCCAGGCAAAGGAGCATGACATGCGAGTAGCAATCGCCGCATCAATCAATGGTGAGGCCGACGTCGACTTTGTCGTGCAGGCCGAACGACTCGGCGCTGACTCGGTCTGGGTGCCCGAAGCCTGGGGATACGACGCACTCACCCCACTTGCGTTCCTCGCTGCACGCACGACCACAATTCGGCTTGGGACGGGAATCGTGCAGGTCGGTGCCCGGACGCCGACGATGCTTGCCATGTCCGCAGCTTCGCTGCAAACGATGTCGGGCGGTCGCTTCGTACTCGGTCTTGGCAGCAGCGGGCCGCAGATTATGGAGGGCTGGCACGGTGTTGCGTTTGGTTCTGCCGTGCAGGCGACTCGTGAAACCATGGAGATCGTTCGCATGGTGACGTCGGGAGCGAAGGTCGAATACAACGGCGAGGTGTACACGATCCCGCGAGCCGGAGCGAAGGCGATTCGCTCGATGTCGCCACCGACCACGGTTCCTGTGTATATCGCTGCACTCGGTCCGCGCAATCTCGAGCTGACCGGCGAGCTGGCCGACGGCTGGATCGGGAATGCGTTCATTCCCGAACGGGGATCCTCGTTCTTCGACTCGCTACGCGCGGGAGCCATACGGTCGGGTCGGACACTTCAGTCCATCGACATGCTGATGCCGGTCGGCGTTGAGTTCACCGACGACTTCGATGAAGCAGCTCGGCGTCATGCGAGTGGGTATGCGTTCACCATCGGCGCAATGGGTTCCAAAACGCAGAACTTCTACAACGCTGCGTTTACACGACAGGGATTCGGTGACGACGTCGAAGCAGTGCAACGACTGTGGCTCGACGGGCGTCGTGATGAAGCAAGGGCTCGTGTGCCGCTGGAGATCGGTTGGGGTACGAATCTGCTTGGAACGCCGGCGATGGTTAAGGACCGTCTGCGCGCATATAAACGTACCGGCATCAACACCCTTCAGGCAAAGCTGTCGGGTGGGGTCGAAGCAAAGCTCGATACGCTCGCCCAGTTGATCGAACTTGTGGCTGAGGTGGACGGTGAGCCGAAGTAGTGCGCCATCTGTTCCCCGGTCCCGGTTTTGGGCCACATACCGGCCATAGCAACTGTTCCCAGGCCCGGCGGTGCTCGAACGCGAATCCGACCGCACCGCCGTCGTGCCCACCGACATCGAGATGCCCGAGCAGGATTGTCTTAATTCGGCTTAATCCCTGCGTAGCCGATGACGAAGCAATGGGGAGTATTCAGCGATCGGTCGGAGGACCTCATGCGTCTGCGCCAATGTCTCCACCTGGCTGGTCCACACCTGCCTTCTTCGCGCGTACGTGCCAACGTTGCCATTGCCATGTTGTCCGGTGGCTGTGCTGTCGCCTTCATCGTCGTTCGGGCCAGCAACGCGCCCCGATACCTCGGCACGCGGTTACTTCCGAGGCAGCAGGCTGCCAAGAGTGCAGGCCCTACTGTTTCGACAGCATCGACGCCGAAGTTGGCGACAGGATTCGCGGCAGACGCATCGGCCTCCCAGCGGTCGCCTGTTCCTGGCATCCAAAAGGGCAGGATCGTTGCGACTGCGAACCATTCCCCGATGTGGGACCTGACATCGCCGAACATTGTGCAGTCCGCTGCTCCCGGAGGTGCGCTGCTCCCGCTACGGGCGAGCGACGCTGATGGCGACGCTCTTGTGTACACGGTCTCCGGCGGCGCCTTCCCCGGAACCATACTGATGTTGGCCAACGGATCGTTCGCGGGGACGGCCTTCGCCTCGGGCAGTTACCGCATCCAAGTGACTGCTACCGATGCCTTTGGTGCCGCGGCAACCACCGTTGTGGAGGTGTCGATCATGAATAGACCGCCGCAATTCGGATCGGCCGCGAGCAATACGAAGCGCAAGGTCCTGACCGGGTCGCCGTTGGCACCCATGGTGGCAGGCGATGCAAACGCCGAACCGGTGGTGTTCGATCTGACGGCCGGGACACTGCCTCCCGGGGTCATGCTCCGCGCCGACGGGTCCTTCGACGGAGTTCCGCAACTGCCTGGGAACTACGTCGCGCAAATCGTTGCGCTCGACCCTCACGGAGCCGCGGCCGCCGTAACCCTCGCCGTGACAGTCGAGCCATCGACTTCCTACAGCACGAGCGTCGCGTCCACCACCGTCCCCTCACGCACCCAATTGGTCCGTCCAAGCACCGTACCGGTCGTTCATGTGATCACGCGAATAGCCCCAATCACGGAGGTCGGAGAGAGGCCTATCGCGAGCTCAACGCTGACTGCCCCACTGCCGACGGCTGCAACCAACGCGGCATTGACCGTCGACGATGTCGCCGGCGTGCGGTCGCGTCTTGATTCTGAGCCGAATTCTGAGCCGAATTCTGAGCCGACGCCGTCAAATTCTGAGCCGAATTCTGAGCCAACGCCGTCAACGCTGGCCGTCAAGAACGGCCAGACACCTATGCCGCCAATCGGCTGACCCGAAATCGTGCCTCAACCCGTGTAGCTCCGTGTAGCTCCCGTCGAGGATCACAATCATCGGCTTGTTCTGTGCGATCCGCCGAGCGGCTTCACAACTCGCGACTTTCCCTACAGCTGTTCCGCTGCGCGGCCGAAGTGATATGTAGGCGTGCGAAGGGCACAACCCATCAATAGAAGGAATCAAGGAAACTATGAGAATTACACGTAAGACGAAACGTATTGCATTCGCAGGGGGTGTCGCGACAATTCTCCTTGGAGCCGTCCTCAGCGGTGGTGCCACAGCCTTCTTTACGGCCAACGCCGTAATCGGCAACAACACCTTCACCGCCGGTTCGCTCGACATCGCTCTGACGCCGGAAGGTCCCGCCGCGACTGCCATCTCGTACGTCAATATGGTTCCCGGCGACAGCGTGACCCAGCCGGTGGTCGTTGCCAACGTCGGCAGCGTGGACTTCCGTTACTCGATGACGAGCGTCGCCACGAACACCGATGGTCGGGCTCTGAAGGACCAACTCGTATTCACGATCAAGACTGCAGACGGCGGCGGAGGCTGCTCAGCATTCACGGGTATCACCGTTTACACCGGCGACCTCGACAGCACGGTCGGCAAGATCCTCGGTGACCCAGCGACAGGTGCGAACGCTGGTGACCGCAACCTCGCCTCGCCTCTCACCGAGACGCTGTGCTTCCGCGGTACGTTGCCGACAACCGCTGGCAACATCTACCAATCGGCGACCACGACGGCAACGTTCACCTTCGACGCCGAGCAGACGGGCAACAACCCGTAATCATGCGTTCCTCCGAGAATTCCAAAATCCGCTGGTCCTGTCGGAGCGTTCGCCTTCGGACGGTAGTCCTCGGAGGTATTGCGGCCGCCACGGCAGCGACGTTCGCCAACGGGGCGGCCACCGCCTTCTTCACCGATTCGGCAGTGGTTGGAGTGAACTCGTTCACCAGCGGCTCGCTGGACATCGTGCTCACTCCCGAAGGTGCCGCTGCGACGGCCGTCTCGTTCTCCAACATGGCACCCGGTGATGTAGTGACGGCCCCCTTACTGGTGAAGAACCAGGGCAATCTCGCCTTCCGTTACGCCTTCACGAGTGGGGCCACCAATGCCGACGCGAAGGCACTGAAAGACGGACTCGTGTTCACGGTGAAAGCCGAGGACGCCGGGGGCGGGTGTGCTGCCTTCTCCGGCTCACAGCTCTACACCGGCGACCTCGACAACGCGGGCACCAGCGTCGCGAGCCCCGGGTTGATCTTCGGTAACAGCGCACAAGGCGCGCAGGCCGGGGACCGGGTGTTGGCAGCTGCAGCGCAGGAGAACCTGTGCCTTCGGGTGGCTCTCCCGCTCGCGGCATCGAACACCTTGCAGGCCGCAGCAACAACGGCCACGTTCACGTTCAACGCGGAACAAGTCGTCAACAATCCATAGGCAAAGAGGTGCTCGGTGGGCGGGGGTCTGCGACCCGTCCGCCGACACCTGGCTTTGCTCGAACTCGAGGAAAAACGACGTGTGTTGCCCCCATTGCTGCACCCACAATACGAACGCAGAACCTGCCAGCGCTCTGCCGATCACGCCGCCCCGAGAAGAGATCGAGCGAACGTGGTGGCCTCGCCCTGCCTCGTGGGTCGGCGTCGGCATAGGCACGGTCATGCTGGTGGCCGTACTCGCGACGACGCTCCCCGCTCTCGTCGGTTGGAACAGCATCAAGGTGCTCGGCTCAAGCATGGGCAATGAGCTGCCGGTCGGCAGCGTTGCCGTCACCAGAAAGGTGGCTGCAGATCAAATCCGTCTTGGTCAGGTGATCCTGTTCTCGTCCGCCCGCGGAGGCGTTCCAACTCTGCACCGCGTGATCCGGTTCGAAAACCTGGACGGGAAGCGTGTTGCCATCACCAAGGGCGACGCCAACGCCAGCGAGGACACCACCCCGGTGGTCATGGACAAGTCTGGCTCGGTGGTCCAGTACCACATCCCATTCTTGGGTTACCTGTTTGCGGCAATGGCCAACCACGCCAAGTTGCTCCTCCTCCTGTGTGCACCCCTCGCACTCTTGATGCTCATGCGTCTACCGGAGACCGAAGACACCAATCCGACAGTCGCACTTGCGTCTCTCGCACCGTCGGACTCCTTCACATGACGGGGTTCGGTACTCGCCCCAAGCTCGTCGGTCGGCGAATCGGCCGCCGGGTACGGCGCGATTCACGCGGCACCCGAGTTGTCACCGCGATACTCATGCTTGCGGTCTGTGCATCAGTGTCGGGTGGTGCCACGGCACAATTCACCGATAACTCGGAAAAAGGCACGAACGGGTTCACGACATCATCACTACTCCCACCCACCTCCCCGTCCGCGACCGTCTCCGGATCGAACGTGACGGTTCAATGGAATGCGTCAGTGAGTGGTATCGCTACCGGCACCGAGGTGTACCGCTCCACCGCCCCTGGAGGTCCCTACACGCTCCTGGCGACCGTGAGCCCGACGACGACAACCAGTTATGTGGACACCGTCACCGCCTCCGGTACCTACCACTACGTGTTACGCGCCGTCTACCAGAGCTGGTTCAGCCCCAACTCCACCGAGATTGCCGCCACGGTCACGCTCGGAGCCACCACCCCACTGCTGGCGTGCACGACACAGCAGTTCGACACCGGCGGCGACGGCAATGGCTACGAATTGACCCCGGCAAACGCGTGCATTACCGATGGGCTCATCGCACAAGACAGCAAGTCCGGCACGAGTACGTCGCTGCTATGCACCAACACGGGAAAGGATCGCCACCGTTTCTCCAACTTTGGCCTCAGTGTTCCCGCCACAGCGGTGATTCTGGGTATCGAGGTAGAAGTGACAGCGGGTATGAACAACAACGCCAACGTGACGCTGGTGTGCGCTGAGCTGTCAGCCGATGGCGGCATAACGTGGGCGCCGGTTATCAACTCGGCGTTGCTGGTCAATAACGGTCTTACCGCCTACTCCCTCGGTGGCGCGGGCAACACCTGGGGCCGCGTATGGAGCGGAACCGATCTCACGAACGCGAACTTCCGGGTCCGTCTCATCGACGTTTCGGATCAAAGCACCAAGTCCTTCGATCTCGACTCGGTGAAGGTGCGAGTGACGTATCTCCCATAGCTCTGGCGCACTGGTGCCCCTATTTCTGATCCAGATTCGATTCCGGATCGGCTGCGTTGCGGAGAAACCAACCCCCTGACGTTGCCAATCGGGTGCGTTGGGAAAATGTTGAAGGCGGGTCCTGGGCGAAGGCGCGCCTGGCGGTTCGCGTGAGGCAGTTCAGGCCGGCGTGTGTTGCCTGGCGCATCATCGTCGCAGCGTATCGTTCTCGCTTTGACCGGGCCGAACGACCTCACCTAGGTTCGTATGGGTCGGTCCGGACCCTCCGGCGACCGGGGGAGCGCCGATGGGTCAGCCTATGGAAGTGGATTTCCACTTCGATGTGATGTGTCCCTGGGCCTACCAAACGTCGCTGTGGATGCGCGACGTTCGAGACCAACTTGGCCTCATAGTCAACTGGCGATTCTTCAGCCTCGAAGAAGTGAATCGCATGGAGGGCAAGAAACATCCGTGGGAGCGTGACTGGTCCTACGGCTGGTCGATGATGCGCATCGGCGCGGTGCTGCGGCGCGAGAGCATGGATCTCCTCGACAAGTGGTACGCCGCAACCGGCAAAGCTCTTCATGTGGATGGCAACCGTCCGCACAACCCCGACGTCGCCCGTCATCTCCTCCAAGAAATCGGCGCTGATCCCGCGATTGTTGATCAGTCGATCGCCGACCCAACGACGCACGACGAGATACGCGCCGAACACGACAAGGTTGTGTCCTCGGGTGGCTATGGCGTGCCGACGCTCTTCTTCCCCGATGGCCAATGTCTCTTCGGCCCGGTGCTCCTTGACCCGCCAACGGGAGAAGCGGCGATTCGATTGTGGAACGCCGTCATCGCGTGGGTGGAGTTTCCCCACCTCTATGAGCTCCAACGTCCGAAGCAACACGATGACAACCAGCTGATTGCGAAAACGTTCCGCCCGTACCTTGAGGCACGCGACTGGGTCAGCATCAACCGGGGCAAGGTCATCGGCTTTCCTTCGGTCGACGAGCAATAATGAATATGTATGCATATGAAATTGAAGTAATGACGGATCGATCTCCAGCCTTTGGTTTCGATGTGCTCACCGACAGGTCCCTTTGTGAATATTGACGTCAAATCGGTCGACGCGGCCCTCACGACAACACGATCAGTGCGCTTACGACTTGATCTTGAGCGTCCGGTCGACAACGAGATCATTCTCGACTGCATCGACATCGCGGAACAGGCGCCATCGGGAGGCAACCAGGGCAGTCGCCGATGGATCGTGGTTCGTGACCCGGCGATGAAGGACAAGCTTGCTGCGCTCTACATGGAGGCTGCCGGCAAATGGATGATCGAATCGCGTGACAAGACGGCTGGTACCGGTCACCCGAATGAAAAGGTGATGGCGTCGGCGGCATACCTGGCGGAGCACCTTGCCGAAGTGCCAGCAATCGTCATTCCAACAATCATCGGCGTTCATGACGGCAGCGGACGCCCCGGTTTGTTCGATTCGGTTATTCAGTCGGCGTGGAGCTTCTGTGTGGCACTACGCGCCCGCGGACTCGGCACCGCGTGGACGACAGCGATCCTGTCGCGCACCGACGAAGTGCGAGAGATCCTCGGTATCCCGGACGGGATGACGGAGATCGCGATGTTGCCCGTTGCGTGGACCAGGGGCACCGAATTCAAGCCGGCTCCGAGATTTCCGGCCCGGGAGATCACGTACTTCGACGGCTTCGCTCGGACGTGGGAATCGGGCCCGAGCAACCCAGCCCGACTGAGCGACGGACCGGGGACGATCGTCGAAGTCGACATCAAAGCCACGCCGGGTGCGGTGTGGCCCTTCGTTACCGACATCTCGTTCCCCGCAAAATTCAGCGAAGAATTCACCGGAGCCCGTTGGGCGGACGGGGTCGATGGTCCCGCCCTCGGTGCGCGATTCATCGGCGCCAACAAGCACCCCGCGATCGGGGCGTGGGAGGTGGAGTGCTTCATTCATCGCTTCGTCGAGCGTCGCGAGTTCGGCTGGGTTACGTCGGATCCCGACAATCCCGGCGCACGATGGAGGTTCGAACTCGCCGCAATCGCCGGCGCAACCCGTCTCCGGTTCTCGCTCATCTTGGGACCGGGCCCTTCCGGTATCACCGGGGCCATCGCCAGCATGCCCGAAAAGGAACCGGCGATCATTCGTCGCCGAATCAACGAGCACCGCGCCAACATGCAACGAGTCGTCGACGGCATCAAGGATGCGGTCGAGGCGTCGAGCCCAAAGTCAGCGTCAACGACCAACAATGCTCCGCCCATGAGCAAAGCGAAGCCGTCCGACACCACGGAAGAAGGAAACGAGCCATGAGCAATCGAGTCACGATCACCGACAACCTCGACGCGGTCTTCACGTCGTTCGGGTCAGTCCTGGCGCAGTTGACCCCCGAACAGTGGTTGGCGCAGTCGCTGTGCCCGGCGTGGACCGTGCACGGTGTCGCGGTGCACGTGCTCACAATTGAAACTGTGCTGCTCGGATGGCGCGCCGGCGATGAGTCACCGTTCGCAAGCATGCCGGCCGTAGTCACCGAGCTCACTGCGCTTTCTCCGGCCGATCTCGTGGCACGGTTCAACGACATCACCTCGCGTCGGATGACCGAGATTCGCGAGATGAACGACGAAATGTTCGAAACCCCGTCGGTAACTCCGGTGGGCCCGGGAACCTACGGGCGCTTCATGGCTATCCGCGAGTTCGATGTCTGGGTCCACGAGCGCGACATCCGTGTACCGCTGCACATCACCGGCGACGACTCAGGACCTGCGGCCGAGATGGCCCTTGACGAGGTTCATGGTTCGATCGGTTTCATCGTCGGGAAAAAGATTGGATTGGCCGACGGGCACGGTATGGCTATCAACCTCACCGGACCGGTGACGCGCACGCTTCTCGCCAAGGTCGAGGGCAAGGCGAAGCGGGTGGAGGAACTTGCGAATCCCGACGTCACCCTTACGACCGATTCG
>JANOYY010000075.1:0-59016 GCA_031429095.1 Acidimicrobiia bacterium
GTTTTGCGTTTATCGCACTTTTATTCGAGTAGTGAGTCGCGCGCCAGCGGACCCCGAGGCCCCGCTCGAACTATCGCAGTGCTTCTATTGGTTCGAGATGGGTGGCGCGTCGGGCAGGGAGTAGTCCGGCGAGAAGTCCGATGATGGCACCGGCAATCGGTGCGAGGAGTGGGAGGGTTGGGGGGAGCACGGGCGTCCACTGGCGACCGGCAGCGACGCCCAGCGTCACAAGAATTCCGACGGTGGTACCGATGGTTCCTCCGATGAGCCCTGTGAGGCCGCTCTCGGTGAGGAATTGTGTGGCGATGTGAGTGCGTGATGCACCGAGGGAGCGTCGAAGGCCGATTTCGGGTGTGCGTTCTATAACGGACACGAGCGTGATGTTCGCAATCCCGACAGCTCCGACCGCGAGAATCAGCAGTCCCAACGCGAGGAACAGTGAATTCAGGTCGGATTGGACGCCGTTGCGTACCGCGGTCGGTTCGCCGTCGGCGGTGATCTGAATGCGTGTCGGATCAACCGGGTCGAGGGTGAGGGGCGTCTGGACGGTGATGAGACGAGCGGCCCCGATGACGGTATCGATGCGGACGGAACCTGGCGCACCGAGCCTGTACAGGGCCTCAGCGGTGTGGTTTGGGATGATGACGGCGTCGAGCAGATCTGGTTCTCGGGCGACGTCGTCAATGATCCCAATGACCTCAAACGGCCGGTCACCGATAAACAATACGGGTCGCTGCTCAACCCGTGTAATACCAAGATCGGCCGCAGTGGCACGACCGATCACCGCGACTTGTGCAGCAGCATCGTTCATCGGTTGATCGAAAATCCGGCCGGTCGCTAACCGGGTATGCACAGCAAGGAACAGGTGCGGCGACGCTGCCTTGACCGTCTTTTGGAACTCGATCGGGTCAAGCGGATCGCGCACCGGGACCGATCGCACGATCGCGCCGCTGACGTTGACATCCGACAGAGTCCCGGCCGCGATGACACCATTCAGTCGCTCTATGCGGGCCTGGGCGTCCCACGGTATCGACGACGTCTTCGGCGCACTCGACCCGAAATTGTCGCTACGCGGCTCCGCGACCACGTACGTCGCAGCGAGAGCGTCGAAACGGGCGACGATCTGCGCACCAGCGGTACGGGAAATGCCGACCGTAGCGACGAGCGACGCGATCCCGAGCACCGTGCCGAGTGACGTCAACGCGGTTCGGAGCGGGCGTTCGGCTAGCCCCGCGACTGCTTCGCCAAGCAGATCGGCAACATGGATTTTCGGGCGTTCACCGCGACGCCGAAGAAGTGGCACGCAATCACGCAGCGACATGGTCGGCCGCGTCGGTGAGGGTTCCGTCGGTGATCGTGACTTGGCGTTCCAGGCGTGCCGCAACCGTCGGGTCATGGGTGATTGTGACCAGAGTCAACCCATCGGATCGGAGGCGGTCGAAGACGTCGAGCACGACGTTGGTGTTCGCGGTGTCAAGGTTCCCGGTCGGTTCATCGGCCAACAACAGTGACGGGTTCGAGCTTATCGCTCGGGCGATCGCGACGCGTTGCTTCTCACCACCGGACAGTGTCCGGGCGAGTGCGTTGACGCGGTGGTCGAGACCGACGCGGTGTAACGCGTCGAGTGACGTTTGGACGCGCTCGCGGCGACGAGCCGGGCGATGAGCGGAGGTGCCGTAGAGCGAGCCAAGTTCGACGTTTTCCAGTACAGATCGGTGTGCGAGGAGATGGAATTGTTGGAAGACGAACCCGATCTCGCGGCCCCGTAACGCTGCACGGCCGGCGTCGTCGAGCGATGACACGTCGGTGCCGTTCAGTCGATAGATGCCCGCTGTTGGGATGTCGAGGCACCCAACGATGTGGAGCAGCGTCGATTTGCCGGACCCTGACGGGCCAACAATCGCAACCGATTCGTGCCGGGCGACGTGAAGCTGGACGTTGCGGAGTGCGTGGACGGGTGCAGTGCTGTCTGCGTCGAAGACCTTCGACACACCATCGAGTGACACGACCAGATCAGCGTCGGACCGATTATCTGTACGCATATTTTTCACGACGCGGAGGAATCAGTCAGGTTGCTTGTCGTGGTGGCCGCCGGATCCCCTGTTGTTGTGCCACCGGCGGATGACCGGTCGTTCGGTCCGGGTGCGCCTTGGAGGAGATGACCGTCCTTGGTACCGGTTACAACGAGATCGCCGGTCTTCAGCTCGCCGAGCTTGGTGGGTTTGACTTGGACGTAGCCATCTGCTCGTAGTCCGGCGGTCACGATCACGTAGCGGGTTGGTTTGTCGGGGGTGTCTTCGACCTCGACGCGGGTGGTGCCGTCGGCGGCGGCGGACACGGCTGCGGTCGGAACCGCGAGGACGTTGCCGTTGGTGGTCGAAATCGGCACCGTGACCTTCACCGAGATCCCGTTCAGGTCAGCCAGTGTCGGCCGCCTCGCTCCGGGAGGCAGTACCAGCCCTGAAGACGACGACCCGGCGGTACTGGCTGTGGTCGCGACCTCCGTTCCGTCTGCGCTCTCAACGGGGCTGACTTCGACATAGATGCGGGTGGCGTCCGCCCCGTTCGTGCCGGAGGTCGCGCCGATCTTGGTGATCGTCGCCGCGACGGTGACACCGAGGTCGGTTGCCTCGATTTCGGCAGCCTGACCGAGGTGAAGTGATGGCGCATCGCCGGGATCAACGGACGCGTCAACCGCGAGTCGTTGCGTCGCTACCGTCATCAACACCCCCGATAGGGCGTCACCTGCAAGGAGCTTGGATTCGTCGACGCGCAACGGGAGCGCTGCGAAGAACACGACCTCGTTCGCCGGAACCACGATGCCGACCTGTGCCTCAAGCCGGGCCACATCAGCTTCGGCCGACGTCTTGGATTCGCGGGCCGATGCAAGGGCCGACTTCAGCGATGCAACGTCTGCTGGCTTGCCGAGTTCCCGGCGTTGCGCAACCGCGATCCGAACCTGTGCGTCGGCGGCCCGGACCGCCGCGTCGGCCGAGCGCTGGGCAGGTTCCACCGCCTTCTCCGCCGCTGCGAGGTCGGCATGGGCGAACGTGAGTGTCTGTTGCGGATTCGACCCGCTCCCCGTCGACCCAGTCGCTGCCGCACCCGACGTCGCTGCGGCACCCGCCCCGCTGCCGGTGCCGGAACCACCGGAGTTGCGAGCTTGGGTGAGACGGAGTTCCGCGAGCTTTACGCCATCAGGGGCTTGTGCCGCGGTGACAGCTGCAGCGTCGGCGAGGGCTTGTGCATCGACGATTGCGTCGGTTGCCTTCGCAGCCGAGCGTTGGGCGATACGCAGTGACGACGTGGCCGTGCGGACTCGTGCGTTCGCAGACGTCACCGCGGCTTCGGCCTGCTTCACCGACGCGTTGTACGAGTCGGTATCGATCGTATAGACGTTCGGTGACGACAAGACGGTCGGAGCGGGTTTCGCTTTGACGCGAACAACTTCGGCCTGCGCTGCGGTCAACGCAGTGTTCGCGTCGTCAAGAGTGGCATGCGCGTCGATCACCGCCTGCGCCGCGTCATCGGCATCGGCGCGGGCCGTGCCGACCGCCCGATTCGCTTTCAGAGCCGCTGCGTCAGCATCGATCGCTCGCTGTTTCGCGGTCTCCAAACCCTGCTCCGCCTCCGTGATACTGAGTACTGCGGATACGTCACCGGCCGCACGGTCCACGGCTTGTTGTGCCGACACGACAGCGGCCCGCTTCTGTGCGACGGCCAACTCAGCCACCGCAACCGTACGTTCACGGTCCGTGCGCGCAGCAACGGCACGATCATTCGCGATCCGGACCACCTCATCGGCGGCGAGCACCTTGTCCGTCGAGATCGGACCCGACCCTTTGGCCAAATTGATCTGTGCGCTTACTACCTGTTCCGCCGCTTTACGAACAGCATCCAACGACGTGCGCAGCGCCGTTTGCTCCGCCTCGGTCGAACCGAACGGCTCGTACCCCACCTTCCGCAACCACTCCGACACGCCACGCTGCGCCACAGCGTCAAAGACGTCACCAGTGCCTGCCTTGAACCCGAGGCGACCCAACGCCGCCTTCAACTCGACCACATCATCGCCACGATCCCCAGGCCTGATATCGCGGTACATCGGCGTGCCGCCTTGCAGCACAATCACCGGACGCCCACCAACGTCAGCCGCCTTCGACCCCTCGTTCAACACCGTTCCTTTGACCGGCGGTGCGGTCACTACTTGCGAACCAGTCTTCGCCGCCGACGCGGGCAGCGTCACCGCCTTCGGCGATCCAAACCGGACCGTGCCCCGAGTGAACAACGTTGAACGCAACACCCGGAACTCCACCGGCGCAGTGATCCGCGACGGCGTCGGCGAACCCGTCCGCGCCGCTATCTCCGCTGGTGACTTGATCGACCGAGCCGCATACCATCCAATCCCGCCCGACAACACCGACACACCAAGCAGTACCGCCACGGCACGCACCCCCCGACGACGGCCAACCCGCGGCGGTGGCATCGATCCGGTCGGCGCGTTGACCTCACCAGAAATGCCGGGAGCCGAAGTCATGGATGTTCCATGAATTCGAGTGCAGGCTCCTGAGCTTCGACACACTGCTGCTCACGCTCTGCTGACTCTTGGAGCGCGTCGAACGCACGACTGATAGGCCCAACGAGCAACGACTTCACCCGTTCAGCGACAAGTCCCAAACTCGGCTCGCCGCTGTCAAACCAGTCATTGAACGCCAACCGCAAGCCTTCAGTGAACAATCCCGTGATAGGAAGAGTGTTCCGCTCACGTTTCGCAAGAAGCTCGTTTCGCAGAGCATTCGAAAAATGTCCGTCGGTGTCCGTGAGTTCGGGGTGACGCCGGTGCAACACGACCAGACCCGACATCAGCTCGCGAGCCTGGGGATTGGCGTCCAGCGCCAAAAGGACCGGGCGAACCAATTTCGCAATCTCATCCCACTCCCATGCGTCAACTGAGGCTCCGCAGATACTTCGGGCCAGCTCCGGGGGAGGAAACGCGTATAAGCCACCCTGAGTCGGAAAGTAGTTCAAAAGACATCGCTCAGAAATACCCACCGAGTTCGCTACTTCCTTGTGGGACAGCCGATTCCCGGTCGCGACCCAAGCGCCGACCGCGAACATCCGAGCCTGCAGATGGGCTACAGCGACCTTTCGTTTGCCGTGAGGCAAATCGGTGCCAGGAACCACGAACCCACTGAGCAACGCACGGTCACGGGCATCGTAAGAATCCGGACCATCCGAGCAACGCGAGTCCTTCGACAATATCGGCATCAGAACCGACCTTCCCAGTCCGTACCCAGTCCGGAGGCGGATCGTCAGATACATAGTTTCTGTTTCTTTACCCCTCGCTCCGCTGCTGAAACATCGCAGGCATGCCGGTACCAACGGAACGAACCGGTACCGACGGAACGAAAGCGAACGTACGGACAGGTGACACATTCTCCGGTACCCCGTGCGACGTCGACGGCCATGATCACCAATCCGGCGACGATCGTCCCGTCCGCCATATGCCGGAACAGGACCACGGCGAACGCGGCGTAGACATCGCCGCGGCCGTGTGACCAGACGAGAACCCGTCCGGTTCGCATTCGAACGCTGAACACGCTCGGAACCGACAACTCTCAGAATGAGGCAATCGGACGACCCGAGAATTCTGGAGGCATGAATCGCCCCGGGTCCCGTGGAGGCATTTCATCCCGTGAAAGGGTTGATTATGGCTTCAGGAAGAAAGTATCCGCAGGAGTTGAAGGACCGGTCGATCAGGCTGGTTGGCGAGGCTCGTGAGCAAGAAGAGGGTCTGTCGCAGCATGCTGCGGTCGTTCGAATAGCGAGATTGGTTGGCGTGCACGCTGACACGTTGAGAGTGTGGGTTCGACAGACCGATATCAATGCTGGCCGTAAACGGTTCCAGTGGTGCGCTCCCGACCTTGAGGGCATCGACGACCATGTTCCAGTTCTGCCGGATCGCCGTTGGGGCGACAGCAGCGACTCCTTCGACGGCGTCAGCGGTCAACAAGAAATTGAGATAAGCGCGTTCCGTGGAGCCGCTGGCGCCGCTGGCGCGATTGAGTGCGGCTACAACGTCTACTGCCCGCATCGGCCGCATCACGTCTTCGTCGTCGAGGACTCGACGACGCTCGAAGGCGTCTTGTCGACATCGGGTCGACGCCGGATTTGCTTGGTTTGACCACCACGAAGGTGCTGCCGGCGACGCGGAAGGAGGGCAGCCGGTGATGAGCGTGTTCGTCGGTGTCGGGGAGCGCGAGTGCGAGGCGGCGCACGTCATCGAGGGTGATCATCAGTTGGGCTCCTGTCTGTTATCGGAGCGAGACTTGCCAACGATTTGCTTGGACTCAGTAAAATCGTTCGCCGTCCGTGGTTTCGTGTCAGCCGTGAAGAACTCGATTAGCTCGGCAGCGAGGATGTTGTCGTCGACGGTGATTGGCCTGCGAGGCTCTTGTGTGTGGCGTTGGAGAGCCGGGCTGCGACGGTGACGGCCCATCCGGCGAGGTCGTCGGTGCTGCCAGCGCTGTCGAGCACGAGCGCTCGGGTGGCGACGTTCGAGAGCAGTGCTGCGTTGGTCGCATCGGAGATCATGCAATCGTAAACGAGCGTGTGTACGACTGCTTCCATCTGCGCCCATTGCGGTGAGTCGCGCATGCCGACGACGAACTCTGGCGGCACCCCAATGGCGGTGTGAAAGTGTTCGACAGCGTCGTTACGACGGCCCGCGACGATCAGCCCGGTGATCGCGACCGTGAGCGGGTCGGGCACGGCCGAATCGTCTTCGCGCAGGTAGCCCGAACCATCGATCATGCCATCGGCGAACGAACCGAAGGACCGATTCTCCTTCGCCACGACGGACAACGACTTGACCGCCGAACAGCACACAGATGGGTTCGTTCAATTGGCAAACGCGCAGGGATCGGGACAGTTCAGCCGCACATGCTGACAGCTGCGTTCATCATGGCTGCACTCGACGCAGGCGTACCACTGCTAGAGGTGCAAATCGCCGCACGACACGCCGACCCGAGAACCACAACCATCTACGACCGCCGACGAGAAAACTTCGATCGCCACGCCGCATACGTGGTCGTAGCGTTCGTCACCGCCGGATAATCCGCCAGCCTGCGTAGCGGACCGCTGAACGGAATCCAATCGGGCCACAGACCGGTGCGGCGGAACTAGCGGCACTTGTCGCAGAGAAGCGCAGCTGCCCGCCCGGGCGGAGGCGGGCAGCCACTTCACGGGCGCCTACGGCGGGACGGCGACATCCGCGCAAAGACCACCTACCGTCCGACGATCGCCGGTCACTACTGGATAAACGCGGAGCGTCAGCCTCCACGAGAGCCCGCAAGCGGCAGGCAGGTAACGTCCACGAGTCATGTTCGTTGCCGACATCCGTCGCTTCCTCGACCTTCCCGACGACGTTCCTGGTCCCGCCCGTCGCATCGCCGAACACCTCTCGTTCCTCGTGCGTGCCGCCACCACCACCGAAACCGGGCGTCGGTGGGTGACCGCGATCCCCTGCCAGCGTCGACCACGGAACCGCCCGCCTCGAATCGAATGGGCCTGCACGACGTGCGCCGACGAGGGTGTGATCAGCGGATGGGAACACGCACCGTTCGATCTCGCCACTGCGACCTGGACTCCCCCGCCGAACCGAGACTGTCCGTAACTGTTCCTGCAGAGGTCGCCGCGGTCCTGCGCACCCTCACCCTGATCGACGCCTCTACGGAACGCCTCGTATTCGCCGCTGCAATCGACGACGACCACGGTGTCGTTTTGCTGGTCGGGACCGGCGACGACTTCGACGAACTCATCGACCACATCGCCGCCGAAGCCAACCACACCACCAACCGTCGACACCAAAAACGCTTAGACACTGCCTTCGACACGCTCCGGCACCGCTCACCAACCGCGACAGACTGAGACCGATGTACACCGTCCATGCGACCAAAAAGCTCGCCGACCGAATCGGTGTCGCGTTCGAACCACCATGCCCGGAACCGTCAACCCGGCTGGGGAACTGGTACGCAACACTGCTCCCCTGGAAACGACAGGTCGCCTTGTTCGTCAACGAAACCACCTTCCTGCCCGTCTACGCACCGCTCGCACCCGCCCGCAGCATGCTCCAACGATTCCCCGACCACCTCGCCGCGGTCCTCACCGAACTAAATTTGCGGGCCGACGTCATCGCGGCCGAACACACCCAGATGCACGACGTCACCATCGCAAAGACCGCCAGCCGACAAGTCCTCGGCGTCATCAACGAATTCACCGTCCACGCGGACGCCGCCATAAACCACGGCTGGAACCCCGACGACTTGATCGGCCTATCCGCCCGAGTCTCCGACGTGCTCATCTCCCCCCTCGGCGCACGACGCGGCGACTACGGCACACCCCGCGACGCCCTCCACCGCCTCCTCGCAAACCCGGACTGACCCTCAAAAACCGCCTTCAAACCTGCCGCTGCGTCATCGATCCCGGGGGGTGTCCGGCAGCCACCTTCGCAAGAGCCCGCGTTGAGACTGATTTCTCCGGACGTGGAGCCTTTCGCGGTGAGCGAGAGCACGATGTTGTCCATCCCCGTCAGGCGCCGTTGGCGCTTCTTCACGATCACCGACGTGAACGTTCCGTCACGGTCACGTGGCACATCGATGCTGACCGGGCCGACGTTCGGTGACAACGGATTTCGTGCCGACACCGTTGCGCGAGTCTTCCCACTACGGCCGACCGGATCGTTGGCGTCCAACACCTGTTGGTGATTTCGCCGACTTTGCCGTAGTGGATGAATCCGTTCGCATGAAAGGCTTTGGTGGTCGATTCCGAACGTATGATCGGTTGACGGTTTGGCTGCACATGAGTTGGAGGTGTTTCGACGTTCGGCTGCGAGGGCTCCGTTGTCGCCGTCTGAGGTTTGTCGGTTTCTCGATTCCCAATTAGAAGTGAGCGGTGAGCATCGGACGGCGATCGAAGAACTGAACGCGTTGCGCCCGGTGATTTTGGAGCTGCAAGGTCGGCTCGGTGGCGTGCATCGACGGCTGAGCCGATCGGGCGACCGTTAGTTCGACGGAACGGTTGCCGATGGATGTTTCGCGAACCGCTTGCGGGCCAGGTTGAGGACGATGCGCGACGATTCAGGAGACAGGGCCGTGGTGCCCGTGAAGGGTGAGACCATGACCGAGTACATCGCTCGGTTGTTTGCCAGTCGGTTGGGTGTAAACGACAACGATGGACGGGCCTGGACGTCGACGTTGACCGGACGAGTTTCTAGTCCGTGGGTGGGTCGTCGCAATGTGGCGAAGTGTCTATGTATTTGAACGCGGCAAGGGCGGCGGTCGTGACCTCGGCCGGCACCACGACGTGTTCACGTAGAACGCGTGCGAGCACCTCTATGTGTTCGTCTGGCGAGAGCTCCGTGTCGGGCAATCTGTTTGCGTGCACTGTCCGTAGCGTCATGCGACGGGCAATGCGCAAATGACGATAGGTCATTGCTGGTCTGTTCGATCGAGACACGGCCTATTGGAATCGTGTATTGATTGAGTGAAGGGCGCACGCAAGGCGACGATAGCCTCATCGAGGGTACAAACAGGTACGACGCGGATTCGTTCGTTCGCTGAGCGTTGGGCTTCGCGGTAGTTCGCACGCGGAACGATTAGTAAGCACGCGTGTGAACGGACTGCCGATGCGACTTTGTGAGAAGTACCAGAAATTGCAACGACTCGTCCGTCGTAGGCGATCGCGCCGGTAACTACGGTCCGACACTGTGGGCTGGGTAGCACCCGATCCTTTATCAAGATGCCGAGTGCGAACGCGAGGCCAGCAGAATCACCTCCTTCGCTGTTGTTGTCACGAATTGGCTTGAGCGTCGACCCGAAGTCAGTTGACGAGATGCCTTCAAGGTGTTGAAACTGTTCGCGTTTGACGGACATTTCCTGGCGCGTGGTTGCGATCTCGAAGCTGGTTGCCGTCGTGTCGTAGATGGAGCCGTAGAGGTCGGTTCGTGTGTAGACGCGACGCCCGTTGACCGCGGTGATGACATCGCCGACGCGAAGTTCCGATGATGGCGGCACGGCAATCAGCGTTATCCCGGTTCCGGTAAGTGAGGCGGCCCTGTCGATGTAACGAGCAGCCGCCACGACCGCTTCCAACCGTGATGTTTGGGCGGTATCAACGTTGGATTGCTCGCTGGTCGTTGTTTCTGGTGGCTCGTTGGTCCGATCGTCGTGCCGTTGGGCAATGATCCATGAAAGCAAGACCGATGGGGCTTCGCGGACTGTTACTTGATGGATATTTGTTGGCGTCGTGCTTTGCACTGATGGGGCCACGTCGATGGTTGGCGCGCCCCATTTGTAGGAACCTGCGCGCAGTGGAAACGACATCGCCATGACTAACGGAAACGCGAAAGGCATGAGATGTCTGATGCGTGAGTGTTGTCGCTTGCGCAGGGCGCGGTTGCCAACGATTCCCATGATGATGGCCACAGCATTCGCGGCGAACAACAGCCAGAACAGATTCGTGCTCATGACGCGGGTCGTGATTTGTGGGGCCAGGCCGAGACGCTACGCCAGCAACCCAACGCCTCGACGGTGAGCGTGAGGAGGTTGAGTTGATCGAGGGCGTCGGAGATCGTTTCTTCAATGATCGGCGCGTCCTTCATCGAGATCAGCCATTTCCCTTTGCTGTGGCTGCCTAAGAGCTGACGCGACATTTGAACGCGGTCACAGGTCAGCAGATCACCAAATGACATCACGACCCACCGCCCTGTCCAAACCAAATCACGGATCAGTAGATAGGAGTGCGGCGCGCATTCAGCCATTTTTCGGACGGTTAACTCGTCAAGTACGAAAAGGTCGTGACGGGCCACGTCCGGTGTGAGTTGGGACCAATCGCTGCCGTAGAGCTGTCGTTTCGTTTTGAGCTCAATCGTCAGCTCGCGACGGCGTCGGTCGGTGACGACGAAGTCGAGGTCGTCTTTGGACGCGGTGCGCGCCCGAACGGAGACGACGGTGTCGTGTCGTTGCAATGCTCGTTCGACTTCGCGTTCGATGGTGTGGCGTTCGTTGAGGTCTTGCGTCCAGTCGCACCGTTCACGAGCGCGCATTAGTACACCTCCTCGTGGTATCCGAATGAAAAGAGGTCTCGCGTCGATGGTTTGGGATCGTGACGCCTCGGAGCATCGCCAACGGGGTTGCCAGCGGGGGTGCCAGTCAGGATGTTTTGGAGTCGTTGGAAACCTGCGAGGTCGCCGGTGGTTGCGACGACGTCAACAAGCCAAGTCCCGAGTGCGTCGCTGGCGCGTGCGAGTAGGCGCGCAGATTGCGATTGTTCGTTGGGGAGATGGGACGTAACGACGAGCATGGGCGGGGCGTCAATGGCGTGTAGCGCGTAGCAGCGACTCAAGAGTTTTTCGACGGTGCTGGTTCTGCGTAGGCCGGCGTGGCGTCCGTCGTCGAAACATCCGTTGGCCATCCACAAGATGCGCTCGCCGTGTCGCGTGGCCAGTGCGCCGTCGACGGGATAGATGTCGACTCGTGAGATGTCGTCAACTGCGGCTGGGCCCGCGGTGCGAAGATAGGCCAGTGCAACGGATTTGAATTCTTCGCCGCACACCCGTGAGTGTGTTTGAAACCATGAGCTGTTCGTGTCGACGTGTTCGAACGGCTTTTCGGGAACACTGGCTAGTAGTCGCAGTGTCATGCCGTTTTCCTTTCCGATGACCGTTGCGCGCTTGGTTGCAGCAGGTTCGTGATGACGTGCGGTCCGGGCTCATCGCTCAAGAACGCAGCGAGGTCGTGTTCATCGTTGAGACATGCGGTGCGAACTTCCTCCGCTCGCCCGGTGATGACGAGGTACTTGGCACCGTTCTCGAAGGACTGCGTGGCGAGTTGAACATTTCACCGAGGGCAAATCCGAGCAGCGGGATCAGTCGACGATGGAGCGATCCATCGCTCGGGTTGATCGGCACAACCTCGACAGCGGGGTGTCGCACACCACCGCTGCGACATGGTGGTCCCAGAGGAACCGAGCGGTTGACTCACTTCCGGCAAGGCCGGCGAAAACCGGCGAGGTCGCGTACTGCCGCCGACCCCCGGCGTCGAGCCGAAGATAGTCGCCGACCCAACCAGTACGTACACATAGAATATCGCCGGGTCCGAGTTCCACCCCCTGGGTGGTCATGGTCGACACAAGATCATCGACCGTGATCGTGCGAGGCGTGAGGGCACTGAAGGGCTCGCCGTTTGCGTGTGCCCATCGGGCAACGTCGAGCAACACACCGCGTCCGACGATTCCTCGCTCGGCCCATTGCTCAATTCCGAGGTCGTTGGCCCCACTTGTTGGATTTTCGGTTCTGCCTCCCCAGAATCCGAACTCTCGGCAGCGAACGTGGCCGAGCGCGTCCCACTGGGTTGAGCCTTGAAGGTGGAAATTGTCGACGCGGTCGTCCATTTCGTGACGGTTCAGCGCGAACACGTGGTGTTCATAGGCCTGTCGCCCGAAGAAGGGTGGCTCCGGAAGGTTCAAGGGAAGATCGAGGGAAATGACTTCGCCTGTCCGCACATGTTGGAGGGCGTCGAGGACCAGTTGAGGTCGCAGCAGATTCAAGGTCCCCACACGGTCACCCTCACCAAATACCCCCCACGCATGCCGCATGCCGGTCGCCGCCATCTCGGGCAGTTCGTCATATCTCGGCAATTCGGATGACGGCGTTTCCGACATGGCGTTGATGGTAGGTCCTGGTTGTATAACGTTGCCCCGTTGATTGATCTGACGCCATTTATCCGCCCCGGTGACACGGTGCTCGTGGGCCAGGGAACGGCGGAACCGCGTTCCCTCGTCGAGGCATTGATAGCGCAGCGACACGCACTCGGTGGCGTTACGGTTTTCCTCGGTGCGTCCTTCACCGGCTTGTTCCAGCCGCACCACAGCGATGCGTTGCGGTTCGTCGGGCTGGGCGGGGTCGGTCACTCATCGATCCTCGCCAACGCAGGGGTTCTCGACGTGATCCCGGCCCACCTGGGTGCCCTACCGGAACTCTTCAAAAGGGGTTCGCCACGCATCGACGTGGTCATGACCCAGATCAGCGCCGCCGATCCCGATGACCGACACTCCTTCGGACTGGTGGCCGACTACGTTCTCGCGGCTGTCGAGGCTGCGCGCATCGCCTTAGCCGAAGTGAATCCGAACGTGCCCTTTTCCTACGGTCATGAGCTGGTGCCTACGAGTGTGTTCGCCGCCACCGTCATCGACGAACGCCCTCTGATTTCCGTCGCACGGAGAACGCCCACCGAAACCGACTGGGCGATCGGCCGGCATGTGGCGTCGCTGATCCCCGACCGTGCGACGTTGCAGGTCGGGGTGGGTGGCACCCCTGATGCCGTCGTCCAGAGTCTTTGCGATCGTCGTGATCTGGGCATTCACACCGGCCTCATGACGGAGGCACTCGTCGACCTGATCGAAGCCGGTGCAGTCAGCAACGCCTTCAAGGGAATCGATCACGGGGTGAGTGTGGCCGGTTCGCTCTTCGGCACGCAGCGTCTGTATCGGATGGCCGATCGCAACCCTGCACTTGCCCTGGCACCCGTTACGTACACACATGACCCGCGTGTTCTCGGCTCGATACGGTCGTTCTACGCAGTCAACTCAGCGATCGAGGTTGATCTGACCGGACAGAGCAACGGCGAAATGATTGACGGGGCTCCGATCGGTACCGTTGGAGGCCATGGCGCATTCGCCCGAGCCGCGTCTGGCGCATCCGATGGCCGATCGATTGTCATGCTTGCGTCGACCGCGAAGCAGGGTTTGCGATCGCGTATCGTTGCCCGGTTCTCCGACGGCGTGGTTACGACGCCGCGCAGTGACGCGGATATCGTCGTGACCGAACATGGGATCGCAGATCTTCGAGGAGCCACGGTGTCACAGCGAATCCAGCGTATGTTGGCGATCGCTGACCCGAGGTTTCATGACCAACTCCGGAGATCGGTGGGGGGTGAAAATCTGTGAAGGAGGGCGCGCCCCTTGAGGGCGTTGCGGTGGCGGACGCCGAAGTGTTGACGATGCTGGAGAAGTTCGTTCGCATCCGTCTCGGCACAGGTGCCTCTGTGGATGGATTCTCACGCGTCAGCACCGGACGCTCGCGCCAGAACTGGCTGTTCGATGCCGTTTGGGAGTCCGATGGCGAGCAGATCCGGGAGCCGCTGATTGCCCGACGCGATCCGTTGGGCGGGCTCCTCCAAACTGATCGTGCGACCGAGTTCGGCGTCCTTCAAGCGCTCGAGGCTGCACCGATTCCGACGCCCCACGCCCGCTGGCTCGACGCGAAAGGCGAGGAACTCGAGCGGCCGTGTCTTGTCATGGTACGCCTCGAAGGCTCGTGTGACTACTTCGCCCTTAATGGACCGGGCCCGGTTGATGATCGTGTCGACCTTGCGCAGAGACTCTGTTCACTGCTTGTCGACGTCCACAACGTCGACTGGCGGGCGATTGGGCTGGGCGACCGGTTGCTTGACCCGGGCCCATTGGCGTCAGTGGCCGCCCTCGACGAGTGGGAACACGTTCTGCAACGTGATCAGGTGGAGCCGTATCCCGAGCTTGCACTCGGGGCCGTGTGGTTGCGCGCATACGCGCCCAGGTCGCCCAGAACGGTGCTCGTTCATGGGGACTTCAAAGTTGGCAACGTGCTTCTCGATGCTGGCCGTCAGATCGTCGGACTCCTCGATTGGGAGCTTGCCCATCTTGGCGACGCTCATGAAGATCTCGGTTGGGTTACCCAGCCGCTGCGAACCAAGGAGCACTACATCAAAGGGTCGTGGGAACGAGACGAGTTGCTGTCTCACTACGAAGAAGCCAGTGGGCACCGCGTTGATCGTGATGCCGTCCACTGGTGGAACGTCTTCGCTGCGTACAAGACGGCCGTCATGCAGGCCAGCGGTCTGCGGGCGTTTCGGGAAGGCCGAAGCGACGAGCACTACAAACCGACCGCCCCGGTCCTGAAGGCAGTGCTGCATGCCGCGCTCGGGTCGAGCGCGGAGAACATGGCGGTAGCTCAGATGCAATCGGCACCCGAGCGCGAAGCCTTCCTGAAGTGGGACACCTCGCAGACCCGGATGCTATTGGGACAGAGCGATCGAGCAATTCCCGATGACGCGGTGGGAGAGAACAACGCTGCCCGCGCCGCGCTGGCCGAACTCATCAGCGGCTTGACCTTCGATGAACGCGACGATGAGTTACGGTGCAAGATCGGGCACCACCTCCTCCAACGGGTGTCGGCCGACCCGGCGCTGGCCCATCGTCCGCGATGAGCGCGCACAGCAACGAGAAACGACAGGTATCGACATGAGTTCCGATCCGTTCGGCAACATCGCGGCACCGAGCCAGGACAACTCCGACGCGCTTCTTGATCCGGCGTCGGCGTTGATGGTGAGCGATGCGCATTTTGCCGACCAGTTTCCGCTGTCGCCGCTCGATGACTATCTGATTCATCAAACCCCCGACCCGATCCGGGTTATGGCCACAGGTGATCCGCGCGCATACGAACGGTACTGGATGGTGTGCCACGACCCTGCTGGCGTGGCGCTGGTGGCCGTCGGAGGAAGTTTCTATCCCAACCTGGATCGAGCGGAGGCTTACTCAATCGTGAATGTCGACGGTATCCATACGACCGTGCGTGGTTTCCGGTCGCTCGGAGTCGATCGGGCCGACCTTCGCATAGGCCCAATTAACCCTCGAATTATCCGGGGCATGCGATGGTGGCGTTTTGAACTTGAGCCAAACGAGTGGGGGATCAGCTTTTGCATCGACTTTCGTGACACCACCCGGCAAACATTTCGTGAGCCACTCTCCAACAGCGCAACGGGATTCCCGCCCGGTCGACGCGGTGACGTCACAACAGGATTTGAGAGTTTCGGTGACGTCGAGGGCTGGGTGGAAGCGCACGGCCGACGAATTGATCTGCCGAAGGGATCCCAAGGGACTCGGGACCGTCACTGGGGAGTGGGTCGAGGTGTGGGTGGCCCGGCCCTGTCGCTCGGCGGCCGACTGCACATTGGAACGTCGGGCAACGGATTCGTGGCGTTTCCAAGCTGGACGCTTTGGGGCGACAGCATCTTCTATCGCTTCGGCGACCAACGGAAGGGGTCGGCAAAAGTTGCCAAACCGAACCGCAGGCTCCGGTTCGAACCCCACACCAAGATCTTCGTGGAGGCCGTCGTCGACTACGAATTGAGCACCGGTGGGAAGAAGACGGTTCACTACGAACGCATCGGTCAGCAGACCGCATATCTGCGTTGCGGAATGTACGGAGGCACTCCGGGTCGCGGGATTCATCAGGGTGGATACGATGGGCCAGATCTCGTGGAGGGTGAGACCTTCGACGTCAATCAACCGGAAGTTCGCGCCGGACTCGCTGGTCTCGATGAGCATCTCTGTCGGGTCACCTGCGACGGCGAAACAGCGACGGGGATTTACCAGCCGATCGACCCACTGGCCTACGAGGCCTGTGCGGCAGGCAAGCCCGGATGGGCCTTCTTATAATGCGTGTACGTATGAATGTCATGATGATATGCGCGCGAATTATTCTCGGCAGGGGGGTTGAGAATGCCGTCGGGGCTTGAAGGCATTCGTGTTCTCGAAATCGCAGGCGCGGTCGGGGTTGCGTACGCGGCAAAGCTGTTCGCCGATCTCGGTGCCGATGTGATCCGTCTCGAACTGGATTCGCTGGGTGCCGATTCTGACCTGGTTGCGCAACGCCCTCACGACGTCGGCCGTTGGCTGAATACGAACAAACGATCAATCGTCGGTTCCTTCGAAACATTGCTGATCGACGCGGACCTGTTGTTGCACGACCTGGCCCCGCATCGGGCATTGTCGGTTGGCCTCGATTTCGAGACTGTGTCGGCGGTCAACGAGCGTCTCGTCGTCTGTTCGATAACTCCCTTTGGTATGACCGGACCGTACGCCGGCTTCGTCGCCGGTGAGCTCAACGTGATCCACGGATCCAGCTGGGGATTCCTGTCTCCGTCAGCGGCCACCCGTGTTGAGCTTCCACCGCTCAAGGCTCCGGGTCATCACGCAACCCTGAATGCAGCCACGACGGCGGCAACGGTGGCGCTTGCGGCGGTTGACGCTGCACAACGCACCGGACACGGTGAGCACGTCGACTTCTCCGTGTTTGCGGCCGCGGCGAAGATGACCGAGACGGCCCCCGCATCGGCGTCGTATCAGGGAGTCGACGCCTCGCGTCTCGGCGTCAAGATCGTCATACCGTGGAACATCTACGCATGCCGTGACGGGCTCGTTCAGTTCATCTGCCCCGAGGAGACGCAGTGGAAATCGTTCGTCGAGGTCATGGGGAATCCGGATTGGACGAAACTCGATCTCTTCGCCGACGGCCCGTCGCGTCGCGAGAACGCCGACCTGGTTGATCTCTACATCGCGGAGTGGATGGCGCCGCGAACCGTCGACGACGTGTGCACGCAGGCGCAGGCCGCACGGGTCTGTATCTCGCCGATGAACACCATGGAGCAACTCGATCGGGATCCCCACTTTCTTGAGCGTGGCTTTTTCGTCACCACACCTGACGGGATCCGGCTCCCCGGGCCCGCAGCGAAGTTCGACAGGGACTGGTGGCGCATCCGTCACGACGCACCGACAAGGGGTCAACATGGCGGTGAAGGCTGGAGGCAGCGAGATGTCGCCGCTGCCTCTTCGTCGATATCGGACACACCAACGCGCCGTCCACTCGTGGGTGTTCGGATTTGTGACTTCACCTGGATCTGGGCCGGACCATACTGCACGCAGACGCTCGCTCACCTCGGCGCCGACGTCATCAAGTTGGAGTCACCGAATCGCCCGTGCATGTTCCGTCGCCTGCCGTACGCGCCAACCGGGATGACGCTCAACCATGACACCGCCGGGGTTTTTCACCTTTACAACTCCGACAAACGCAGCCTCGGCATCGACTTTCACAATGACGCGGCACGCGAAGTGGTCGCAAGGCTAGTTGCGGTGAGCGACGTTGTCATCGACAACTTTGGGGTCGGAACGATGGCTCGACTCGGCTTCGGCCCTGACGATCTGCGGCGGATCAATCCCGATGTGATCGTTGTCTCGCTGAGTGGCTACGGCCAAACCGGCCCGTCGGCGACGAACATGGCATATGGGCCCGTAGGGGGAGCGGTGGCCGGTCTCTACGCCGCCAACGGCTACGAAGGTGACACGCCGGCGGAGACGGGTATCTCGATCGGTGATCCAGGAACGGGAATAGCCGGCGCGTGGGCTGTGATGGCGGCCCTCGTGGCGCGTCGCCGCAACGGCGAGGTGGCAACGATCGACTGCGCGATGGTGGAGGCCGTTGCGGCAACGATTGGAGAGCCGTGGTTGGAATGGCAGACCACCGGTGAGCTGCCCGGTCCGCGCGGCAATCGCGATCTGGCATGGGCACCGCACAACTGCTATCCGGCATCAGGGCACGATCGTTGGATAACGATCGCCTGTACGTCCGATTCCATGTGGAAACGCGTAAGCGCACATATTAATTCGTCCCTCGCCGAAGACCCGCGTTTCACTACGGCCGCGGATCGCCTGAGCAATGAAGCCGAACTCGACGAAGTGATCGGCTCATGGACGTCGCAACGCGACAGGTTCGACGCCACCGATCAGTTGCAGGCCATAGGGGTGGCCGCGTTTCCGTCGCTGTCCCCGCTGGACCTGTGGGGTGGGAACGCGCAACTTGATGCAATTGGCATGTTGGAGACGCCAGAACACGGGGCTGTGGGGCCACGAACCGTCCCGGGCATCCCATGGCGGCTCTCGAACGGTCCAAACGGTCTACGATGCGCAGCTCCACTCCTTGGCGAACACACCACGCAAGTTCTCCGCGAAGTACTCGGCTATTCCGACCGTGCAATTGCTGATCTTCTCAATTCGGGGACGGTTTGGCAATCTCGCTGAGACCAGCCTGCAAACCCGGGCCCAGCGTCTCGCGGCTTAGCGGTCTCGGAAACCTCTGCCCGCAAGAATCTTCGCGACACATGCATCGACGCGCGCTATCCGCGTCTTTGCCTGCTTCGCGTCCGCGATGTGAAGGTTGTATTCACGGCGCCGCCCCGGCGTCAGGGCCGCAAACGCGGCCGCCAGCGTAGGGTCGGAATCGAGACGCTCTTGGAGTTCCTCTGCGAACTCCAACGCCGGTGCAGGGGCAACTGTGAGCCCGGCCCGCTCGACATCAATCGCCTCGCAGGTCAGTGACACGATGGTTGGTGAGAGTCTCTTGACCTCGTCGATCGATGTGAACTCGATGCGTTTCGCCGATCGGGAGTTCGGTCCCTGTTCGACGAGAACCCTTCCAGCGTCCTTCAAGAGCGCTCCCTTGAAGAACATCAGGGCAAGAAAGCCCTTCATCTCCTGGAGAATCGCGATGTTCGATTCCTCATGGCTGAAGCAGGGTTTGCCCCATTTGATGTCCTCGTCCAAGCCACAGCCGAGGAGCACCGCTCGAACCGCCGCCATCTCCGCAGGCCATTTGGTGGACCGTCCGATATACCGATCAACGCTGGGATTCACATCGGAGAACTTAGCCGCCGTTCGCAAGGAGAACACCCACGAGTGGACTTCAGCACGCTACCGTCGAAACGTGCCGAACTCTTCCCGAATCGTAAGCCTGCTCCCCTCGACGACGGAGATTGTCGCGGCGCTCGGAGGACTGGAGCGCCTGCGTGCAGTGACCTTTGAGTGTGACTACCCCGAAGGCGTCAGGAACGGGCGAGAGATCGTGGTCGACACACCGATGCCTTCTGGGCTCACTCCCGGCGAGATCGACACTTTCGTACGTGCACGTATGAGCGCCGGCCTCCCGATGTACGAGTTGAAAACCGATGTGGTTTCCCGGATCGCCCCGGACGTCGTTCTCACCCAAGACCTCTGTCACGTCTGTGCCCTTCCTGCTGGGGAGGTTGAGCAGGCGCTGGAACGAATCGGGTGCGATGCGAACGTTGTTACCTTCGACCCGCATTCAGTCGATGAAGTGCTCGAAGGCATCGTGACTATTGCGGAAGCAATCGATGCCCACGACGCAGGTGCCGCGTTGGTGGAGGAGCTACGGCGGCGTCGCCAGGCTGTCGTCGGTTCCGTCGCTGGACGGGCCCGTCCGAAGGTCCTCGTGTTGGAGTGGATTGATCCGCCCTTTGTCGCCGGGCACTGGGTCCCTGAGTTGATCACGACCGCCGGGGCTGAGGCGTTGCTGGCGATGCCGGGGGAGCGATCAACTACCGTGAGTTGGGAGCGCGCAGAAGCGAGCGATCCCGACATCGTGCTCGTGGCGCCCTGTGGGTTCGGTGTCTCCGCCGCCGTGGAGCAGGCGTCGATTCTCGTCGAACGATTCCCCCGAGCCCAGGTCTGGGCGATCGACGGCAATGCATACGTGACCAGGCCGGGGCCCCGGCTCATTGATGCCATCGAAGCACTCGCCGCAGCGTTTCATCACGGTCACGAAACGGCTGGCATCACCCAGCGCGTGACAAAGTTCGTTAGAAGTCCCCCGTGAACGTCGCCCGAAAGCAGTACTCGTGAGCATCGGAGGTCGTCGTCGATCGACCCTGATAAAACCGCTCTCCGATTTTCTTAAGGCTGAAGCCGCCGGAGGTGTGGTGGTGGTTCTCGCGGCGCTTGGCGCGCTGGTGTGGGCGAACTCACCATGGTCGGGGTCCTACGTCGCCCTTTGGTCCACCGAGATCGGGGCGCGCATCGGAACCTTCGCTTTCAAATTGGACCTTCGCCATTGGGTCAACGATGGACTCATGACGATCTTCTTCTTCGTCGTCGGTCTCGAAATCAAGCGCGAGTTTGTTGAAGGCGAGCTTCGAGAACCTCGAAAAGCCGTCGCCCCGGTGGCCGGCGCGATCGGTGGAATGGTGCTCCCCGCTCTCATTTACGTTGCGTGGACCGGCGGGACACCGGAAGCCAAAGGGTGGGGGATCCCTATGGCCACCGATATTGCGTTGGCGGTCGGACTCCTGACCCTGGGCGGCTCTCGAATTCCGTCAGGCGCCAAGCTTTTTCTACTTGCGCTTGCCATCGTTGACGATATCGGTGCAATCGTGGTCATTGCCCTCTTCTATGGATCGGGAGGTCGACCAGCTCTGATTCTGGCGAGTGCCGGCGTGGTCGTATGTGTACTTATCCTACGACGTTTGGGTGTGCGTTCCTTCGGTGTCTACATCGGGCTCGGGGTCGTACTCTGGTGGACACTTCAGGAGGCGGGCGTTCACGCCACAATCGCGGGAGCCATCATGGGTGTCCTGGCACCGGTACGGCCGCTGCTTCGTGAAGACCTCATCGACGTCGATGAGCTTGCGGATTTGACGACCGTTGAGCACGCGGTTGCCAGCATGCAAATCGTTCGCTCGTCGGTCTCAGTTGTCGAGTGGCTCGAACACAAACTGCACTCGTGGACGAGCTTCGCAGTAGTTCCAATCTTTGCTTTGGCCAACGCTGGCGTTGCCCTCTCTGTGTCGTCGCTCGGCGACTCGTTTCGAGCCCCGATTACGTGGGGGATCGTCTTCGGCTTGGTCCTCGGAAAGCCCGTCGGGATTATGTTCGCGACGTGGCTCGTCGTTCGAAATGGCATCGGCTCGTTGCCCGACGACACGAACTGGCGCGCACTCCTTCCCGCTGCAATCGTCGCCGGCGTGGGCTTTACCGTGTCGTTGCTCGTGACGGAGCTTGCCGTTTCGCCACCGGCCACTGATCAAGCAAAGGTTGGAGTCATCATCGCGTCGGTAGTGGCCGGAGTTCTCGCGCTCACCTTCGCGTTCAGGTCGCCGGAACGTCCGCCTCTGAACCACTAGGTCAAGAACGGGCTCGTGAGCGTGGAAACCCGGGTGACGCCGGCATCGTCGCACCGTCGGCGAACGCAACCGTCTGATCGGCGAGTTCCTCGGCTTCGTCGATATCGTGGGTAACGAGCAACGCCGGAACTTCTGTTGTGTCGACCAGCGATCGCAACAGCGCCCGCAGCATCCTGCGGGTTTCGTGGTCGACGGCACTGAACGGTTCGTCGAGGAGCAGGACCTTGGGATCCCCGGCAAGTGCTCTGGCGAGAGCAATTCGCTGGCGTTCGCCGCCAGACAGTCGGCTCGGCGAGGCTGACGCAAGATGCACCGCTCCGACTTGGCCGAGGAGATCGTTCGCTGCATTGTCCCGCTGTAGTCGCGTGCCCGTTCGGAGGGCGAGACGTACGTTGTCGAGCGCTGAACGATGGGGGAGCAGTAGTGAATCCTGGAACACCATTCCCACGTGGCGATCCTGTGTTCGCATATGAAGTTTGCGCTCGGAGTCGGCGACCATTGTGCCGAGTATCGACACGATTCCGGTCGTCGGTCGCCGAAGTCCCGCGATCGTGGCGAGCGTCAGTGATTTCCCCGAACCCGAAGGTCCGAAAAGAACGGTGATTCCGACGTTGGCTCGAAAGTTCACGTTCACGGTGAATTCGCCTACCACCATCGAAAAGTCCGCATCGACGATGGCCGCGCGACTTGGCACGGTTCCCAGATCGCCGACCGAAGTGAGCGACGACGGATTCATCGGCGTTCCGCAGAAGTCGTAGTACTCAGACGATTCACGGCCACCAGTACAACGATAGCGATCACCGCAAGAACGCCAGAGAGCGTTGAGGCAGTCCGATCCCTTCCACTTTGAACGGCGTCGTAGACCGCGATGGGCATCGTCTGCGTTCGACCAGGGATGTTGCCCGCCAACATCACCGTTACACCGAAGTCCCCGAGTGCGCGAGCGAAGCCGAGCGCCACTCCCGCCAGCAGCCCACGACGAGCAAGGGGGAGCGAGACGTGCAACGCCACGCGCCATTCAGGAAGTCCCATAGTTCGCGCCGCCTGTTCAATGCGCTGATCAACTGCCTCAAGCGCCGCTCGCGATGTTCGAAGGACGAAGGGGATAGCAGACACCGTTGCGGCTGCCACAGCCGCAGTCGATGTGAATACAAGGGGACCACCAAAAACTGACTCCCATGCACGTCCGATCGGAGTTCGGACGCCCAGCACGACCAGAAGGTAGTAACCGAGCACGGTCGGCGGTAGCACGATCGGAACAGTTGCGACCGCCTCAAGCAGACTGCGACCCCGAAACGTTCCTTTCGCCAGAACGTATGCCAATCCGACTCCGAGGATGGCGGCAAAGACCGTGGCGAGTGTGGCCACCCGAAGCGATAGCCAAAGCGGAAACCAATCCATCCTGGGATCAGCCGTTGCTATTCGGAGGACTCGGATCACCGGGCAAAAGAAAACCATACGCGCGCATGATGTCTCGACCCTTTACGCTGCCGACCAGTTCGGTGAATTTTTTTGCCGTTGTTGCACGCGAGCCCTTCGCCGTCACGACGATTGCCTGCTGCAATGGTTTATGCATGGACGCGGGGACAATGATGTACCGGCCATTATGCCGGTTGTCGATCACCAGGGACAACGAGACGAGGGCCGCCTCCGCGTTGCCTGAGGTGGCGATGCGGTAGGTGTCACTTACGTTCTCTCCGTACACGAGCCGCTTCGAGACCCGTCCATAGATACCTGCGGTCTTTAGGCTTTGAATCGCAGCAACACCGTAGGGGGCATGTGCAGGATTCGCGACAGCGATACGTGTGACTCTGGGGTCGCCAAGGCTGAGAAGGCTCGACAAGGTTTCCGGGGAGTTTCTCGGCGCCCAGAGAGCTAGGCGACCGTAGGCATACGTAGATTTTGTCCGGCCGTCGCCGAAGCCGTCGGAAACAACCTTGTCAACGAGGGCCACATCGGCAGAGGCGAAAACGTCGAACGGCGCTCCACCGCGAATCTGCTGTGCCAGTTGACCGCTCGATCCGAACGAAAAGGTCACCTTCGTGCCCGTTTCTGCGGCGAACAGTTTGCCGATCCGTTCGAACGCCGGCCGAAGGTCTGATGCTCCAGCGACCAGCAACTCCGCTGCCGCCTTGGGCTGCCCCCCTGCTCGAAGCGGGGCGATACCGAGTACGAAAGTTGCCAACACAGTGAAGATCACCCCTCGCGCGAGTCGGCTGTGTTCTCGCCTCCGAACAAAGATCCTCATGACGCCCGAACCTCCGTACCCATACTTGTGACGTCGTAGCCCGGCAAGCGAGTGGCGCGTTTCACGAGGGCGGGATCGGTCAGAGCGTTGAGGAGGGAAACGGCACCCCGATGCCCGAGGTAGCGGTCGTCGATCCACAACTCACTCTGGTGAGTCTCCAGTGCAAAGAAGTGCAGACCAAACGCGGTCGCAGCAGGCTCCATAGTGATGCCGGCGGCCACGCCCGCCGCGACATGACGAGCCACGTCCACGTGTCCGTCGACCCGTGGGCCGGGCAGGCTTTCGCGCCGACGCGCTGAAGGGCACGTTGCAGGGCGCGTTGGGTACCAGCGCCGTCTTCGCGCTGCGCCGTCCGAATGCGTCGCTCGGCCAGTTGTTCGACGGAGTCGAAACATCGGTTCGTGGGTGAAGCAATGCCGACGCGCCACGAGGCAAACTTCCAGCGCCTTGCACCGACCGGTGGCGTGCGCAACGAGTGAGAGGGACCATGAACGACCACTCCGTGGACGACTCCGCGAGAAAGGGCGTCGATCGCCCTATCGGTTGAGAGGTGCACCGGAATGATTCGAGACCCGCCCTGTCTCGTTATGAGCGTGCTGGCTGAACCGAGGAGCGGATCGCATCCGGCGACGAGAAATCCAGAATCGTCGATGTCGGGCAGGAATTCCAGATCGGCGTCACCCAGAAAGGCGTCGGCAATTGCCCATGATTCGGAGCTGGTGAGGAGATTGCGAACTGGGGCATAGACACGTCGATCGCCCACGCGACCCACCACCACCGGGGCACCGACATCGGCACGCAACTGGCCGGGGATGAGTGGCAGAGTCGCAAGCGCTTCAGACGTGGAGAACAGTTCCTCCACGGTCACGGCAAGTGCAGTTGCGAGCCGCAATGCGGCGTCGACACTCGGTGAGTGGCGTCCCATTTCAATGGCACTGACAAGCTGACGTGTTACGCCCGCTCGCTCTGCGAGGTCCGACTGGCTCAGACTTCTTCGGAGCCGCTCGGACCGAACGTTGTTGGGCATGCCAGTAAACTAGCAGTCCTCACTAAAATTCTGTCAACACCCAACGCGCTACGGTGCGATCATGACAGCCGATCTCCCCGACTTCGCACTTGAGGTGTACCTCGGTCAGCACGAGTTCACCGCCCAACATCACCTCACGGCATCCGACGCGGAATCGTTGACCCTGAACGAACTCCTTGCCCACGGAAATGATGATGACCGACGGGCCTTCGGCGAGTTGAGCCTCGGCTACACCCCGACCTGGGGTGGCGACGACCTTCGAACCGCAATCGCCTCGACGTATGACGCGCTCGATGATTCGAACGTGCTGGTCTGCAGTGGCGCTCAGGAGGCCATGTTTTGGGCCATGCAGATGCTTGTCGGGCGGGGCGACCATGCAATTGTGTCCGTCCCGAATTATCAATCGATGGAGTCGGTAACGATTGCGACCGGTGCCGACGTGAGCGGTCTTCCCCTCTGGAGTGGGACGGGATCTTCGCTGCGTTGGACGCTCGACCTTGACCTCGTGAGGCGCCTGATTCAACCCACCACGAAGTTGATCGCCGTCAACTTTCCCAACAATCCAACGGGTTTCGTACCCGACCGGGCAACGTGGCTCGAGCTCGTCGACTTGTGCGACGAACGCGGGATCTGGTTGTACTCCGACGAGGTGTATCGAGGGCTCGAACTCGACGAGTCAAGGCGGCTCCCCCAAGCGGCTGACCTCAGCCCTCGAGCGATCTCGTTGAACGTGATGTCGAAGGCCTATGGGCTGCCCGGTCTCCGTATCGGATGGGTCGCATGCAGAGATCGAGCCCTTCTGAGTCGACTGGAACGGGCCAAGCACTACACAACTATTTGCAGTGCCGGGCCGAGCGAATTTCTCGCGACCATCGTTCTCCGAAACGCGGACGCGGTCGCGGGGCGCAACCGCCGAATCATGCGGGAAAACCTTCCCCTTTTCGAGGCGTTGGTGAATCGCTGTGAGGGCATCATCGAGTGGACGCCCCCCGATGGAGGCTGCGTCACATTTCCCCGCTATCTCGGCCCCGACGGGGTCGAGGCATTCGCCGAGTCACTGGTGCGTGAACGCTCTGCCGTTGTGTTGCCGGCGTCGATATACGCATCGCAGCTGCTGACGGTTCCTCCCGACCGTTTCCGCATCGGAATGGGTCGCGCTAATCCGCAGGCCGGCTGGGCTGAGCTCGAGGCGCACCTCTTGGCAAGCCGCAACAATTTCGAGCTCAACGTGTCGGGGTGATCGCTCAGCACCCGTTGCAGAGGTCTCGGCGAAAGGCGCTACAGTTGCGATAGTCATTCTCATTACTAGGAGAACGTAGTGCCTGGATCGGGAAAATACATCGCACTCCTCTGCGCAGTCACATTCGTCAGCGGCGGGTGTTCCGACGAAAAGAAGGTGGTCGAGGTAGGCGCGGCCGGGGCCACATCTCGCGAACCGCTCGAGGTTGTGGCGGCCTTCGGTCCACTCGCCGAACTCGCCGAGAGGGTCGGAGGATCAGGCGTCAACGTGACAAACCTGACGAAGACCGGCGTGGAACCGCACGACCTCGAAATGAACACCGCACAAATCGACGCGATTCAAGACGCTGCGCTCGTCGTGTATCTCGGCGAGTCATTCCAGTCGGCCGTCGAAGACGCCGTGAAGAGCCGAAAGGGCCCGTCCTTGGAGCTTCTCTCCAAGGTCGAGCCGTTGGAGGCACGACAAGCCGACGATGGCGAACACGACCCGCATTTCTGGCTCGATCCAATCCGAATGGCCGCCGCAGCCGAAGCCATCGGCGACGCGTTGAGTTCGGTCGACGCGGCGCAGGCCAGGGAGTATGCGACCAATGCTGCGAACTACGGAAGCGAGATGAAGGCACTCGACAGGGAGCTAACCACTGGCCTTGGTGGCTGCAAGTCCCGGACGTTTGTCACGGCACACGCCGCGTTTGGGTACCTGTCGACACGCTACAAACTCGAGCAGGTCCCTGTCGCCGGCATCAGTCCCGAAGTTGAGCCTGATCCGGCACGGCTCGCCGATGTTGCCGATCTCGTCAGGACAAAGGGGGTGACGACCATCTTCACCGAGGAGTTGGTGTCGCCGAAAGTTGCTGAGGCTCTGGCACGCGAAACCGGCGCAACCACCGCAGTACTCTCACCCATCGAGGGATTCACCGATGAAGACCTCAAGGCGGGCACAACCTACGCTACAAAGATGCGTGAGAACCTCGCAGCATTACAAAAAGCCTTGTCCTGTTGATGACCACGGCTACGCCGCGTCAGCGCGGCGACGTACTGATTCGCGCACATGAGCTGTCGTTCTCTCACGTCGATCGACCCGTTCTGCAGTCAGTAAGTATGGATATCAATGCCGGTGAGTTCTGCGCACTCGTGGGCGGGAACGGTTCAGGAAAGACAACCCTTCTTCGTTTGCTCCTTGATCTCTGGCATCCCCAACATGGACGCGTCGAACACCCAAGCGGACCGATCGAGGTCGGATTTGTTCCTCAACGAACCCAGCTTGACGCCGACGTGCCCGCAACGGTCCACGAAATTGTCGCCACCGGGCTTCTTGGTCGCGGAGAGCGGGCTCGGCGCAAGACGGCCACCGCCGCCGTCGATGCATCGCTCGGCTCGGTGGGTCTAGCCGACCGTGCGGGAAGTCGATTCTCAGAGCTATCGGGTGGACAGCAACAGCGCGTGCTTATAGCGAGAGCGCTGGTTCGCAAACCCGATCTGTTGATGCTCGACGAACCCGTCGCAGGGGTCGACGCAGCGTCACAAGAATCGTTCCGGGGCATCATCGACGAAGCAGTCAAAACAGGAACGGGGGTCTTGCTGGTGTCACACGAACTGGGAGCGGTCGAAGACATCTTGGATCGCGTTGTCGTGCTTCGCAACAGTCGCGTTGAGTACGACGGCACACCGGAGGGGCTGTCCGAAAGTGGGGTCAGCCTTGGCGTCCACGCCCACGATCTTCCTGTCTGGCTCGAACGATGATTCTCCTGGCGCTTGCGCTTCCCTTTCCTTTCGAACGCGAATACATGCAGTTGGCGCTGTTCGCCGGCCTCGCCGTGGGCCTTTCGGCACCGCTCCTGGGCACGTTCTTGGTCGAGCGGCGCATGTCATTGCTAGGTGACGGGATTGGGCATATCGCTTTCGCAGGGGTGTCGGCAGGTCTGCTGGCCGGAGTCTGGCCGATCTGGACTGCACTGATCGCAGCAGTCCTGGGCGCCGTTGTGTTGGAGCTCATGCGCTCTGCTGGTCGCACGGGAGGGGATCTGGCGCTTGCTGTTGTGTTCTACGGCGGCATCGCAGGCGGAATCGTGCTGGCTGGCGCAGCTGGAAACTACAACGCCACCGTGTTGAGCTACCTCTTCGGATCAATACTTACGGTCGATCGTTCCGAAGTGATCACCGTAACGGTAGTCGGGGCGATTCTCGTGGTGGTCGTGCTTTCGTTCTGGCGGGTGATGCTCGCCACGGTGACAGACTCCGATTTTGCACGTACACTTGGTATTCCCGTTCGGGTGATCGACCTCGGAATCGCCGTCGGCGCCGCGCTTGTGATTGTCGGTGCGATGCGAGTGGTCGGGCTGTTGCTCGTGGCTGCGTTGATGGTGCTTCCGGTCGGCGCAGTTCGCGTGGTCGCTCCCTCGTTTCGCTGGACGATGCTGGGGTCATCATTGCTCGGTGGCCTCAGCGTTGTGATCGGCCTTTGGGTCGCTCGGGTCAACGCTCTACCACCCGGCGGCACTATTGTGCTCGTGGTAGTAGGCGCAGTGGTGCTCACTGCAACCGGGAGTCAGCTTTTCGGCCGACTGCGCGCGAAAAAAATATGACCTGATCCGTCGATCGGGGGCATTGAGACAACGCCGGCAATTGAACGAAGTCCGTGGGTACCCACGCGAATAACGCGAACCACGCGGACAAGACGAACCGCCGAACAAGATCGTGGTCGCCCGTTTCGCCGACGGATGCACTGGGTATTGCAAGAACGACGTCCAGACAACGGACGCCAACTCGGCGAGAGCGCGAGTTCTGAGATTGGAGAAGCATGGCACCCAACAACGAGGACCGACCCTCCGAATCGGTCGAAGACGAAGTATCTACGAACGAGAACTTTCCGACCCCGGCCGGGCTCCCCGATGATCTTGCCGAACTCGCCGAAGAGGAGAACGGTTCGACGGACCCCGATGAGATAGCCGCCGAGGATTAAGACCTGGACGCCAATGATTTTCTTTACCTACCCATGCGATCATGGATAGGTGAAGGGTAGGTGAAGGAAATGGCGAATTCGGAGAACGTGATGCCTCGCTGGGGTCGTCAAACGCAACTGGCGGTTGAGAATTTTGCGATCAGCGGCGAACAGATGCCAAAGATTCTCATTGAAACGATTGCCCACATAAAGCAGCACGCCGCTCACGTGAACGCCGAGTTCGGAATCGTTGAACGGCCGATCGCGGAGGCAATAGCAGCGGCAGCATTGGAGATTCGACGCGGCGATCATGGCGACCAGTTCCCGCTCGACGTTTTCCAAACCGGTTCGGGAACCTCTACCAACATGAACGTGAATGAAGTGATCGCTCATCGAGCTGGCGAATTGGCCGAACTCGCCGTGCACCCGAACGATGACGTCAACGCGTCGCAGTCGTCGAACGACGTGTTCCCGACCGCAATACGCATCGCGGTACTCGTGATGATTCGAGATCAGCTGATTCCATCGCTGACGCTGTTGGCCAATCGCCTGAGTGAGCTTTCGATGGAGCACGTTTCGACCGTCAAGTCCGGTCGAACTCACCTGATGGACGCTGCCCCGATGACCTTCGGGCAAGAAGTGAGCGGCTGGGAGCGATCCGTACGCCTGGCCATCGAGCGATTGACCGGGCTCACCCCCCGACTCTGCGAGATGCCACTGGGAGGAACAGCAGTGGGCACTGGCCTGAACGCGCCGGAGGGGTTCGCCGCGGAGGTGATCAAGCAGCTGGCAATCGATCTGCGGCTGCCGCTTGTCGAAGCGACGAACCATTTCGAAGCCCAGTCCTCCCAAGAGCCGCTCGTCGAAGCATCGGGCACCTGCAGACTCGTATCGCTCAGTCTTTTCAAGATTGCCGGTGACATCCGCCTGTTGTCCTCCGGTCCGGCGACTGGGTTGGGCGAACTTGTCGTTGCGGACCTCCAAGCAGGCAGCTCCATCATGCCGGGCAAGGTCAATCCCGTGATACTCGAAGTGGTCCAACAGGTTTCAGCGCAAGTGGTTGGAAACGACGCCGCCGTGGCGTTCGCTGCAGCAACAGGGTCAACCCTGCAGCTGAACACCGCAATGCCGGTCATGGCGCGAAACCTGCTGGAGTCCCTGCGACTACTGACGTCGGCCGCAAACGCTCTGTATTCGAAGTGCTTCCGCGAGCTGCGCGTCGACACGACGCGAATGAGTGACTACGCGTCGAGGTCGCCGGCGATTGCCGCTGCGCTCAACCCCATGATCGGCTATGACGCCGCAGCGAAAGTGGCCAAGCTCGCCCTCGCAGAGGGGCGCAGCGTGGCCGACGTCGCGACCAATGAGTTCGACCTTACGCCCGAAGTGCTCGCCTTGCTCGATCCGCTCACCATGACCCGCGGCGGACTGGCCAAAGAGCACTTCGGTGATAGGGGTGATAGGTAGGCGGTGGCGAGAAGCTCTCGTGTTACAACATCGGTCGAATCCGGCTCGGATCCGAACACTACTGTCATCGAGACGGTTGATGGGGTAGTGATCGGATCCGGATCGGGGACCCGCGGTGCTCGATCAGAACGCTGCTTCGGCCACGTTCCACAGCGTCGGAAGCAATGCTGCGAGCAGACCGAGCGGCATCAGGGCGATGAGCGGCTTCGCGCCGGTGCGAGTGCGGGCCCCGTACTTCCATGCTTCCCCAACGGTCGCGAGAGCGAAGCAGACAGCAGCGGCCAGGTATACGAAAAACTGAGCTTTGATATCCATATCCCTACATCCCTCAGGTGAGCAGAACGACGAGAATGATGATGAGCAGCAATGTGCCCAGGCCTATGTACATAGTGTCTCCTCTTGACTGGTCGCTCGTGTCGAGCGAATCCGTATTTGCTCTATACCCTGCTTGACAGCGACGAAACGTCGCCGGTCGACTCGCAGCGATTTCGGTCGCGTGATTGTGCACTATGTTGCTCTGGGCGCAACACAGTGCACAATGAGGGCGGACGCCCGTGGTTCGAAGCTGGCACGCCAACTTTGTTCCTATGTTCCCCCGGCGACCGACGCAACGGCCACGCTATCGTCCGTGCCTTTTCGCTTCTTGACCTTGATGACTCCCTGCCAACTTGCGAGTGCAACGGCGGCGAGTAGGGAGAGCCCCTGGAAAAGCGGTTCAATCCAAATCGTGTTGGTGCTGAACGTGAGCTGCAGGCCCTTGATTCCCCACGCAAGTGAGTAGAGCGCAATGAGTGCGCCCCAGACGTTCGGGCGGCCTTTGAGTTGCGACGCTCCGAAGAAGACGGCAGCGATGGCGGGGAACAGAAAACCCGGTCCGATCGACTGGGAGAAGTTTCCGACCTTCCACGAGGAAACGATTCCTGCGAAGCCGGCGATCACGGCGGAAGCAATGAGAGAGCCCCACGCCAAACGGTCAGTTTGCACACCAGCAAGTCGGGCCGCTTCCGGATTGCCGCCGGCCGCAAACATGAATCGTCCGACGGGGGTGTGCTCGAGGACGAACCACACGACTATCGCAAGCAGAAATAGGAAGTACACATACAGTGGCTGCCCGAGAATCTGACGTTGACCGATCCGGTGATACGACTTGTCGAATGGGTCCGAGATCGATTGATTGGACGTCTTCAGGACCACTGCGGTGATCACCTGACTCATACCAAGCGTCGCAATGAAACTGTTGACCCGGAACTTGACAACGAACATGCCGCTGATTGCTCCGGCGAACGCACATGCGATCAGTGCGATGAACATACCTGCTACCGGTGAAACCGTGTCGTTCTTTGCCAGCGTCGTCATGATTACCAGCGACATCGACATCATCGCGCCGATCGACAGATCGAAGGTCCCAGTCGCCAAGGGAACAAGGAAGGCCAGCGCAAGCACTCCCGTGATGACATTCTCCTGGAGCACCAACTTGAGCGACGTGCTCGACAAGAACGTATCTCGCTTGGTGATTCCGAACCAGACCATAAATGCGGCCCACAAATAAAGGGCGCTGTACTTATCGATGCGAAGGCGCTTCATTTCGTCCCTTGACTTGTTTGCAACTGGATGTGTTCGATTGACTTCGCAGTGATTTCTGCCCCCACCAACTCCGCAACGGCACGCCCGTCGACAAGGACGACGACGCGGTGACACAGTCGGACGAGTTCTTCGGTATCGCTCGACGCCACGACGACAGCGACACGAAACGCCGCAGAATCGACGAGCCGATAGATCTGGTCCTTTGCGCCGACGTCGATTCCCTGCGTTGGCTCGTCAAGCAACAGCACCTTGGGCTTCAGGCGTAACGCCTTGCTGAACATAACTTTCTGCTGGTTCCCACCGCTGAGCGAACCTATGCCCGCTTCGGCCGACGTAGTCTTGATCGAGAGCGTGTCGATCCACGACGACGACTCTTTCTTTTCCAACTTCGAGCGGAGTCGTCCTTTTTCAACGAAAGGGGAGAGATCGCAAAGCGTTAGGTTTTCACGGACCGTCATAGCCCCGATAGTGCCTCGGACGGAACGATCCGAAGGCACGAATGCGAGGCCGGCCGTTAAGCCCGCGTGCGGCGAGAAACTCGGCACCGGTGTTGCGTCAACTCCAACGTCGCCACCCGTACGACGAATCTGACCGGCAATGAGACCGAGGACATGCTCGCGACCGGAACCGGTTATTCCGGCCAGACCCACAATTTCGCCGGCCCGAACATCAAGATCGAGCGACGCAACATTGCCTCCTGACAGCCCAGCTACTTTCAACATGGGGTGTTCACCCGGAGTCATATTCGATGCATTTGATTCGGCGATTCGGTGGCCCACGATTAATTCGATGAGCGACTGATGATTGAGTGTGGAAACAGCAACGGTGGTGACGCGGTGGGCGTCACGAAGCACGGTGACCCGATCGGCCAGCGCAAAGACTTCGTCGAGGTGATGCGAGACGTAGAGAATGGAGATCCCCGTGGCCTTTAGGCGATGGATCACGTCGAATAAACGGCTGACGTCTTGGCCGGGAAGGGTTGCGGTCGGTTCGTCTAACACGAGAAGGCTCGTTCCCTGTTCCCAACCGACCAAAGCACGTGCGATCGCTACTGCGGTCTTTTGGGCCGGAGCAAGGGTCGCGACGGGGGCCTTCACGTCGATGTCGGTGATACCCAGCGCGGCCATCGCATCCTGGGCCCGTCGAGTTTCACCTCGCCATTTGATGCGGCGACCGACGCCCGTCTGGTAGCCGGTGGTTAGGGCCAGATTCTCGATGGTGCTGATTGCACCAACCAGTCCGAGATCTTGGTGCACGAACCGAATGCCCGCCGCGGCCGCCGCTCGGCCGTCCCCGAGTACGAGAGGCACGCCGTTTACCCGGGCCGAGGCTCCGGGGTCAGGCTGGTGGTACCCGGCAAGAACCTTTATCAGCGTTGACTTGCCGGAGCCGTTTTGCCCGACGAGTGCATGGACCTCGCCGGGTGCGATTTCAAGAGATACATCGACGAGCGCGGCTTGTCCCGGAAAGGTCTTCGACAGGTGTTCGATTTTCAGCGTCTCTGCCACTAGCTTCTCCTCGGCTCAAAATTGCAAAGTGGCCGCTACCAACGCTGGCAGCGGCCACTCTTGTCAGGACTACACCGGTTGTTTTAGAGCAGCCAAAGCTTCTTGAACGAATCAGCCATTCCAGCCGGGTTCCAGTCGCCGTTTCCGGCCTTGATGCGGTCCGCCGTGGCGGCGTCGATCACCAGGAAGCTCGGAAGCAGCGAAGGTTCCTTTTCGAATGCAATCAGTTCTTCGGGGGTCATGCCCGTGGCCAACCGAGCGGCTGCATCGGTCATGAGCCATCCGGAGTAGGCCTTCGGATTGCTGGACCATGCCTTCATCGTTCCGGCGGAGATTTCCGGAAGGTCGAAATCACTGAAGTCTTGACCGATTTGCTTGACCTGCTTATCGAGACCGGCGGCCTGGAGAGCTCCGGTCACGCCACCGGGCATATCGCCGAAGGCGTACATGACGTAGTTCAGGTCCTTGTTGGCTTGGAGTTGCGAGGCGACCGCCGCTGGAATCTTTCCGCCAATGAGGTCTTCGAGAGACACGTTGAGTTCGGTGAAGCTGCACGATGTGCACGTAGCAAGCTGGGCCTTGAATGCATCGCTCGATGCTTTCAGGACCGGGAAGTCGTTGATCGTTGCGTAGAGAACGTTCGCCGCACCATTTGAGTCGGCGATCACCCAGTTCGCCATGAGGGTGTTGTTCTTCTGTACGCCGGGGGTCGAACCGCACTGCATCAAAAGGTTGGTTTCTACGCTCGGCTCGTCAGTGGAATAGCAGCTGAAGATCGGGACGCCCTTTGCCTTGGCCGCCTCGGCCTGCGCCTTGTACGTGGCGTACGGCGAGCCGGTGATTGCGATGTAGTCGGCACCGCCGTCGAGTGCCTGCTGCATCGCGGCACTCGGGTCCGCTGACTTTCCGGGAATGATCATGAGCTCCCAGCCGATAGCGGCAGTGGCGTCTTTGAAGCCCGGGGTGATGTAGTTCTTACAGGTAGGAACGTCGCATTCGATCCAGGCGATTTTCTTCTTCGGGGCCTTGGACGAAAGCGGTGTAGTAATGCCGATTGCCGTGGGCTCGACGAGAAAGCCCGTGATTGACGCCTTCGCAGCGGCGACGACATCTCCTCCCGCTACGGTGTCGGTCCCTCCCGCTACGGTGTCGGCGGCTTCGCTGCCCATCGCCTCGGTGGCAGCGGCCTCGGTGGCAGCGGCGTCGGTGGCTGCTGCTTCACTGGCCTCAGCTTCGGTAGTAGCGGCGTCGGTGGTGTCGGCGTTGTCGCTCGAACAACCGGCCACGGACAGGCCGCACGCTAGCGCGGCAATAGAAACTCTTACGGAAAAGCGCATCGATGAATCCCCTTATTGGTGGCGTGCAAAAGCGCACGTTTGACACTCCACGCCGACTTCATACGGACGAGCCAGCGCATGGGAGTGTACGACTGAAACCTATCCAGATACGCGGATGGGAACCAATCGCTCGGTTAATTCTTTCACAGCGTCCAGTCAACATCAGGACGGATAATCCGCGTGGGCGTTCCGCCGAGCAGCGATCGAGGAGGAAAGGATCCGCTCACGACACTTCCCGCGGCAATGACGCATCCATCGCCAATCTCGGAACCGTCGAGAACCCTCGTTCCGGCCCCGATCCAAACGTGGTCGCCGATCGTGACTCGACGACGCTCACCCCGGCGACCCTCATAGGTCAGCGCGTGATATTGCGAGTCGAAAATCTCGCATCGCCAAGAGATCGCACAATCGCGACCGATCGTGATCGAGCTCGTGGCATGGATGATCGTAAAGCAATTGACGAACGTATCGCTACCGATGCTGAGCTGCGCACCTTCATCCACTACGACCCGTGCTCCCCGGTTGATAAGAACATGGCCCTTCGTCCGAAACCGACCATCGTTGCGGACGACAGTGCGATCGCTATCCGCGTTGAACGGCATACCGACCACGCCGATGGTCAACTTGCCGTCGATGTCCCAAGACCCCGCGCCGCTGACTTCGCAGTGAGGCCCGACCACCGCACGGCCGCGTTGGATACGGGCACCGCGAAGGTAGCGCATGGCACCTGCCGGAATCCCGGTAGGAGTCTGCATGGCGCGCCGAATCCGGTTGCCGACGCTGCTCTCCTGAGGCTCGACGAGCCGGCGGTGCTCTCCGTCGGTTAGTTGTAGATCAATCTCCGGCGTTGTTGTTCGGTTCTCTGATTTCGTCGTGCTCATCACGATTCCCTGCCAACGCTTCAAGGGGACACTACTGGTCGCCCGTCGGCCCAACGAATCGTACGCTTTGTGGCCGGTTCTGAGTAGCCTTGCCTGGTGCCGATGGGGGTGAAGTGGCTCGTTCGATTGCATGAGGCGGGCGAGGCGGTCAGAATCCACCCATGACTGCGCCGCTGGACAACGTTCGAGTACTTGAGTTGACCAACTGGATGGCGGGTCCGAGTGCCGGCGCGATCCTCGCCGACCTGGGCGCGCACGTCGTAAAAGTCGAGCCGTTGACCGGCGACGCAGCACGTGGCGTGCAACGTAGGCCAAAGAAGGGGCCGGGCTTCATCGACGTCGAACCGGGATTTCAGGCTGACAATCGCGGGAAGAAGTCCGTCGCCATTGCCATCGATCGTCCTGAAGGAGCGGCGCTCGTCCAGCGTTTGGCCACCGATGTTGACGTCTTTCTCTCCAATCTTCTTCCTGATCGACAGAAGCGTTTCGGTATGGACCCAGCGTCATTGTTTGCCCGGAAACCGAACTTGGTTCATGCCACGTTCACCGGGTACGGATCGACCGGTCCCGACGCCAACCGGCCGGGCTTCGACGTTACGAGCTTCTTCGGTCGAGGGTCGCTGACCGAGGCGATGACAGAGCCGGGCGCCGCACCACCTATGCCTCGACCCGCCCAAGGCGACCACACCTCGTCCTTGGCCTTGGTTGCCGGGATCCTCGCGTCGTTGCGTCTTGTCGAACGCACGGGGGAGGGCCAGGTCCTCAACTGCAGCCTGCTCGCAACGGCAGCCTGGACCCAGACCAGTGATTTGTCGGTTGCACTGATTGATGGCCATGACCCATCGAAACGCGATCGACGTCATCTTGTAAGTGCACTGGCGAATCGATTCCGCTGCAAAGGCGACCGATGGATCATTTTGAACATGACGGAGTTGCGGTTCTGGCCCATCTTCTGCCGGGCAGTCGACCATTGCGAATGGATCGAGGACCCGCGATTCTCGTCGGCCAAGGACAGGTTCGACAACATGCCCGAAATCACGGATCTCATCGATGCAGTGTTCGCTACCAAGACCCTGCCGGAGTGGGGGGCATTGTTCGATTCAGCTGGGCTGATCTGGGGTCCGGCGGCGACGCTTTCCGAACTCGCCAACGATCCACAGGCTGAGGCGATTGGCATGTATCCATACATTGATCATCCGGCCGGTCGATTTCGCACAGTCGCTGCTCCCATGTTCATTGACGGTGCCGACATCGGGCCTCGTGGACCGGCACCGGAGTTTGCCCAACACACTCGCGATGTGCTTCTCGGTGCCGGAGTTAGCGAAGTCGAACTTGCTGAACTTCACAGGAACGGCGTCATCGCAATCCTGCCGTAACCTCGTGCCGAGGTAGTCCGGGCGGTATCGGCTATACAGGGTTCATGCCCGACCTGCGATTTGAATCACGGCAAGGTCGGTGGGTCATAGGCGCGGCCGTGCTCGGTTCTGGAATCGCCTTCCTCGACGGAAGTGTTGTGAACACTGCGTTGCCGAGCATACAAAAAACCTTCAACTCGGACCTGGCCGGTCAACAGTGGGTTGTCACGGGCTATCTGTTGACGCTGGGCTCGTTTCTCGTCGTTGGTGGATCCTTCGGCGATCTCTTTGGGCGGCGTCGGATGTTTGTGTTCGGTCTCCTCGGCTTTACGGTGACGTCGCTGCTGTGCGGCGTGGCAGTCAGCCTGCCGATGCTGGTGATCGCACGAATCCTTCAAGGCGTCGCTGCAGCGCTGCTCGTGCCTGGAAGCCTCGCCATGCTTTCGTCGGTGTTCCATCCCGATGATCGCGCTCGGGCGATCGGCGCATGGTCGGGACTTTCTACGATCTCGACGGCACTTGGCCCGTTCTTGGGAGGGTGGTTGATCGATTCGGTATCGTGGCGGTTCGTTTTTCTCATCAACCTGCCGTTGGCGGCGGCAGCCATCTATATCGCCCAGTCCTTCGTACCGGAGACGCGCGGGGATGAACATCGCCGGATCGACTTCCCCGGCATCGTTTCGCTTTCTGTTGGCCTGGGAGCGCTGGTCTATTCGCTGATCGAGGGACCTGATCGGAAGTGGCCTCAGAGTACGATGGCGGCAGCGGTGCTGGGAGTCTGCGCGCTTATCATGTTCGTTGCGTTGGAGGCGAGGTCATCTGCACCCATGGTGCCGCTCAGCCTGTTCCGCTCACATACCTTTTCTGGTGCAAACGCAGCAACCTTCGTAATCTGGGGTGCCATTGGCGCAGTGTTCTTTCTCCTGACACTTCACCTTCAAAACGACCTTGGCTATTCGGCACTCGAGGCGGGCGCAGCGACCCTTCCGGTCACGGGTTTGATGATGCTATTTTCCGCCCGGTCCGGTGCCATCGCCCAACGGATCGGTCCTCGGCCATCTATGACTGTCGGGCCGCTGGTGATTGCCGGCGGTTTTGTCTGGATGTCACGAATCAAGCCGGGCGCGGCGTACCTACCGTCGGTGCTTCCCCCGGTGATTGTTTTCGGTCTCGGTCTGGTGATCGTTGTGGCGCCGCTCACCGCAACGGTTCTAGCTGCAGTTGAGGATAGATTTGCCGGCGTAGGGTCCGCCATCAACAACGCTGTTGCCCGAGTCGCGAATCTCCTTGCGATTGCGGTGCTCCCCGCTCTCGCCGGGATTGCGGGAACTGGTGGGTCGCTGAATAGCGGATTTTCGAAATCGATGATTATCTGTGCGGCAATGACAGTCGTAGGTTCACTTATCTGTTTCGCTACCATCCGGAGTATCAGGCAGGTCGAGGCAGCGCCGCCGACCTGCCCATAGGGGAGTACAGACAGAAGAGCCTGCCTTCCAGGCCCGTTTTTCGCTGGTCGGGGTACCCCCCTCGGGAGACTTTCTGCGCCGAACCGCGTCACCGGCATGCAGCCGCGTCGATGTGGCACAATCGGAATTTATGAACGGCGATAACAATTCGAGCACCGATGTATTGACTGCGTGGTGGAGAACCGTAGGACTGCAATTCCTCCGGTGGGCATGGTTGGTGTCAGGTTTAGGCACAGGGTGGTTTTACTCCCGGTACATGAACGACCCACATGGCTTCTACAAACTTCCTGGGACGTCGAAAGAGGCCATCGATCAATGGTTTGGAGTTGCCAAACCTGAATGGGTGGTCCGGGCGAAAGATCTGAATTCCGCAGACGGAACATTTCTGAGGCTTGTTGGTGTCACCCTTGCGCTGCTGCTGATTCGCTCAGCACTCTCGCTCGAAAGCAGCGATGGGAAGTCCCGATGGGTATGGCGAGCGTGGCACCTCGTTGCTTTCGTGGCCATTGTCGGTTACGTGATTCAGGACACCGATGAAAATGCCCATCTTGCCCGTCGGCTGAATTGTTTCCGAGAGGATTTGTGTCGAGGATTCTCCGCAACGGCGCTGGCGGACGCCTTCCGATGGAAGTGGGGATTCTTGCTAGTGACAGCAGTCTGCATTCTCTTGAGTTTTGGCAGGCGGGTTAGACGCATTCACTGGACAGGCGGGCGGCCCGAGCGCATTTCCGTTGACTTGGACTCGCCACGAAACAGACCACCTGAGTGGAAGCCCAATGACGAACGACTGGGGATTGCGCTGAGCGGCGGCGGAGTCCGCTCCGCATCCTTTTCGCTCGGTGCGTTGCAGTACTTAGCGACCGATGACGTTGGAGGAGCGGGCCCTACAGTTAAAAAGGGCGGGCTCCTGAAAAGGGCCACGTACGTTGCCTCGGTTTCCGGCGGCGGGTACATCGCCACAGCGTTTACGGCCGCGAACCAAACGACCGACGACGAGACATTGGAGACTGGTCCCGCTGGGTGGGAGGAAGGCGGGGCGAACGAACGTCGGCTTCGTTCTTCGCTCCGCTACCTCAGCGAGAACAGCGCCACCTTGGCTGCGGCCGTCGGTCGCATTCTGTTCGGAGTTTTCGTAAACATATGGATCGTCTACTCCGTGTTGTTCGTTGTCGCTCGACCAGTCGGTTGGCTTGTCGGTTCCAACTGGATCGAGCCCGGTTTACAAGTCCGCCAACCTGCGGCCATTGAGGTCACCCGAAAGGCGCCCTGCGTAGCCCGATCTCCGATGCCGGATACGCCTCCAACCCCGGTAATTGGTCCTGCGTCTAAAGGTAAGCGGGGCGCCAAAGTCGCGTTCGTCGTGCGCACGGTACGGCTCGACGAGCAGACCCTCAACAAGGATCGCCCACTGTGCGTGCGAGTCGGCCACAAAAAGAGCTCCGATACATCGGAATTCATCGCTGGGATCACACAAGTCGCGCCCGCACTCGTTGTTGTCAGGGATGGCAAACTCACCGTTGATCGACAAGCGGAGTTCAAAGCGACTTGGCCGACGACGTGTCCGAAGGTGAAAACCGAATGCGTGTTACCCGACGACCTCATTCAGCCGACCGGTATCTCTCTCGTGGTCACCGGAACGAGAAATGGCGTTCTTCCCGGTGATGACCTGGCTTCCGACCTGACGTGGAAAATCGCGCCCGTCCATGCCAAACCCGTCGACATTTTGAGTCGCCGAGGGCCGGTAAAGGCTGAGTTCGCCGACGCCTCCCTGGGCGTGTGGTTTCTCGTCTGCGCCCTTATGTGCACGATCATTCGTATTGCTCGCCGACCCCCGTGGTATCGGATGCTGAACGTCATCGGGACGGCATCGGCGGTGGTCGGGCTTGCGGTCATCACGGTTCGGTTTGTGATCCCCTGGTGCTTGATCTCGGTGTCTCCAAGAATTGGGGATGCACTGCGAAACGGGCCTGGAACATCGGTTACTTCCTCGTATAAGAACCTGCCGTTACCCGGCGGAGGAATCGGGAATCTGCTCGCGTTCGTCATCTTCGGGGGGCGGGCACTGCGCCCATTCTTGCGGCGAAAGGGGACAAGCACGAGTCCAAATCCAGCAAAGAAGAATGCCCTTGCACTTACGAAGAAGTTCGGGCTGATCGCTCAACGCATCGCGATAGCCGCCGCGTTGATCGTACTTGTACTGACGAACTTGGTCACGATTTTGACCGTTGGTGCACTCAATGGCCCGACCGGGAAGCTCACGTGGTTGAGCGAAACGCTGGCGGGAACTCGAATTTCATTTCCGCCCGATCTCGTTCTCTGGTCAGTGTTCTTGCTCGCGCTCGTCGGTGGAGCAGTCTTAACAGAAACGTCGTCGTGGTCGCCTGCTCCGATCTATCGACGAAGACTCGCCAACGCGTTTTCGTCCTCTCGTGAATACTCGAGAAGCGATCCCGCATCGCTCTGGGGCAGTGTAAAGGCTTTCTTAGCCCCTCGCGCCCCGAGCCTCGAGAATTGGCAGAGTCTCGTCCACGACCAACGGAGTGGATTCTTCGATGGCGACGGTGCCGACGGCACCGAACACATCTTCTGTTGTGCTGCGAACATACGCGGTGAGAATCGGGCTCCGAGCGGCCGAAACGCAATGTCGTTTTCAGTCTCACGGTCCTATATTGGAACGCCCGAGATCGGCTGGATGAATACCGGCGACTACATCAAAAAGTTGGGCTTTCGACGTCAACGTGATTTCGCTCTTCCGAACCTCATGGCGATTTCAGGAGCGGCCGTAAGCTCCGGACTCGGGCGGCAAAGTGGCGGCGCGAGAGATTCCGTACTTGCACTTATGAATGTTCGCTTGGGTCAATGGCTGCCCAACCCGGCCTGGGTGAAAAAGCAACCATGCGGCTCAAAGTGGTTGCACCTTCCGGGATGGCCATGGTTTCTACGGGAGCTGGTCGGCCGGTTCAGTCCGAACTCTCAATACCTATTGGTAAGTGATGGCGGACATTGGGAGAACTTAGGCCTGGTGGAACTCCTACGGCGAGGGTGCAAACAGGTAATCGTTGTGTCGGCAGCGGGCGATGGGCAGTACTCCAGCGCGACGCTAGGTCAAGCAATCGAGATCGCACGATCTGATCTCGGCATCGAAATTCAGCTTGATGACATCTGGAAGACGAGGCCCACGGTCGCAGGGTCGTCCGACGATGATTCGCCCACATATCTTCTCGACTCCTCGTCCGACGCCCCTACGACCGGAAGATTTGCCCGCCAAGGCTTTGCGTACGGAACAATCAAGTTCCCCGAGCCGGGGACAAGCTAGGCTCGATCCTGGTGATTGAGGCCTCGATGGTGGCCGCTCTGCCTGTCGATGTACTCGCCTATGGCGAATCACACCCCGAGTTTCCAAACGTTTCAACCGGTGATCAGTTCTTCACGAACCACGATTTTGAGGCGTACCGCGTCCTCGGGCGAGAAATCGCCCGTTCGGCGTTCAACTCGGTCGATCACGCATCTGAGATAGATCGAATCAGATCAGCTGTCCGTCGGTCACCACAAGCTGCATCGCCCGAAGTTGCTCCAGCGACAGATGGCACCGCATAAAGTGATCCGGCTCGACTTCAACCAAGTCGGGCTCGACGGTGTCGCAAAGGTTTTCGACGCCGCTGCCCTCACGTCGAGGACAGCGGGTGTGAAGCACGCATCCGCTCGGTGGCTTCGCAACGCTGGGTACCTCGCCAACGAGTCGCACCCGATTCGTTGCCTCTCCGTCGATGCTCGGCAACGACGACACCAGGGCCTCGGTATAAGGATGGTGGGGACCCGAGAACACCTTGTCCGCCGGGCCGAGCTCCATGACTCGGCCCAGATAAAGCACCGCTATCCGATCGGAGAGATACCGAACAACCCCGAGGTCGTGGGAGATGAAGAGGTAGCTCACATTCTCCGTACGCTGAAGATCGACGAGCAGGTTCAAAATAGCTGCCTGCACGGACACGTCGAGAGCTGACGTCGGCTCGTCGCAGACCACCAATCGAGGACTCCCCGCAAAGGCACGAGCAATGGCCACGCGCTGCTTCAAGCCGCCAGAAAGCATCACCGGCTTCGCCGCATGGAGCCGCGCGTCGACGCGCATCTCCGTCAGGAGATCATCGGCTCGCTCCTGCCCCTGTTCCTTACTGGCACCACCCAGCTTCTCGACGGCTCGCCCCACGATACGACGCACCGAATGGCGCCGATTAAGTGCCGAGTCGGGGTTCTGGAACACGATTTGGACCGCGCTGACGTCTTTGGCGGAGCGTTTCGAGATCGTCGAACCCAGTGCCTTGCCATCCAGTTGCACGACGCTGCCCCCATCGGGATGGGTCAGGCCGAGGAGCACCTTCGCCAACGTGGTCTTTCCCGATCCTGACTCCCCAACCAGGCCGAGCGTCTCGCCCGCACTGAGCGACAACGCAATCCCGGAGAGGACCTTCACAGTCGAGTCGTCTTTTCCAAACGTCTTCGACAGACCCGAAAGGGTGATCAGCGATCCATCCTCAGGGTCGGGCGCCCGTTGATCAACGATCACATTTGTCGTCTCGCTGTTGCGGGGAAGATCAGGGGCGAGATCCGGGTAGAAGCAGCGGCTGCGCTGTCCGTCGGCCAGTTCCACCATGGGTGGCTTCTCGGACCGGCACTGATCGGTGGCGATCGCGCAGCGGTCGGCATACACGCAGCCCGTGATCACGGTACCGAGGGGAGGAAGCGAACCGGGAATCGTGTCGAGGCGATGCAGGTCCTTGCGAAGTCCCGCCCGGGGAATGCATCGAAGGAGGCCCACGGTATAGGGGTGGCGCGGGGCGTTGAGGATCTGCGTCGTTGCGCCCTCTTCAACCAACTGTCCGGCGTAGAGCACGCCAACCCGATCGCACATTGATCGAATGACGCCCAGGTTGTGGCTGATGAAAAGCACCGCGGTCCCTGAATCAGCGCGCAGCGTTCGGATCAAGTCGAGCACTTCGGCTTCCACCGTGGCGTCAAGGCCGGTGGTGGGCTCATCGAGGATCAACAGCCGCGGATCCGTGGCCAACGCCATAGCAATGACCACGCGTTGGGCCATGCCGCCGGAAAGCTCATGCGGATATCGATCCATGACCTTGGCGACGTCGGCGATCTGCACCGCACCTAACGCGGTTCGGGCCTGATCAAATGCTGAATTCCTGTCGGCACCGTTGATCACAAAAACCTCGGCGACCTGTTGGCCGACACGAAGTGAAGGGTTCAGTGCGGCAATCGGGCTTTGGTACACCATCGAAATCGCACGCGAGCGAATCGCTCGCACTTCATCCATCGACATGGTGACCATGTCTCGTCCTTCGAAACGGATCGCGCCGCCCGTGATACGACCGTTGCGGGGAAGGTACCGCATCGCGGCATATGCAGCGGTGGATTTGCCGCAACCCGACTCACCAACGAGGCCGTACGCCTCGCCGGGAGCAATTGAGAATGAAACCTGACGGAGAACTTGGCGATCGATCCCCCGTACTTTGTACGCAACCTCGACATCATCGAATACAAGCGCAGGGATATCTACGCGTGCGGCATCGCCGTTGATACTCATCGTTCGAAGACCTCGGTCAGTGCGTCTTGGACCATGTTGACACCCAGCGAAAGCGACGCAATGGCTCCGGCGGGGAAAATCGTGGCTGACCAGTTGAGTCCGTTGAGGAACTTGAAGTGCGTTGCAACCTGCGTTCCCCAGTCAGAAGATTCGGGGCCGGCACCGGCACCGAGGAATGACAGTGTGGCCATAGCGAAAATCGCATAGCCCAGGCGCACAGTGAACTCAACGGCGAGAGCCGGCAGGATGTTGGGCAGCACTTCCGAGAAGAGGATGTGCGGTGTCTTCTCTGTTCGGAGCCGGGCGGCGGCAACGTAGTCGAGCTCCGCCTCACCGAGCACCGACGATCGAACCGTTCGTGCGACTATCGGGGAGAACACAAGGGCAATGATAAACATCACAATGAGCATCGATCTGCTGTCGACGGTTGACGTGATGAGGAGGGCCAAAACGATTGTTGGAATCGCCGAGAAAATGTCGGCGAGCCGCATGATCACATCGTCCACGCGGCCCTTGAAGTAACCCGCCACAAGGCCGAGCATCGTCCCCACCAACGTTGCGATAATCGTCGCTCCTAAGGCAACGAACACAATGACCCGGGTACCGTCGATCACTCGGCTGAAGACATCTCGGCCCAGCACATCGGTGCCCCACCAATGCTTCGAGCTCGGCTCCTAGAGCTTGCCGAGCAGGTCCTGCACGGCAGGATCTTGTGGAGCGATCACCCGAGGTATAAGTGCACATAGGAACCAGAACAAAAGGATCGCAGCACCGATGAGGAAGGATGGTTTCCGGAGAAGCAATTGCCTACGTTCTCGCCGACGGGTTCGGCGCTCTTCCTCCGCTCGCTCCCGAGCCAGCTCGCGAAGTGCGCTGCGGTCGAGCATTGTGGTCGCAGACTCGCTCATCCGAACACCGCCTGACGGATACGTGGGTTCAGGGCCGTGTACAAGATGTCGGCGACCAGATTCGAGACCACTACGAGGATACCAATCAACAACACCGCAGCCTGGACCAGAAGGTAGTCACGCTGCACCACCGCCTGGCGGAGAAGAAACCCCAGCCCGTTGTAGTTGAAGATCGTCTCCACCGCCACCAAACCTCCAAGGAGATAGCCGGTTTGCGTTGCGACTACCGCGATCGTCGGCATCAGAGCATTGCGAAGCACGTGCTTGCGTATCACCGTCGTGTTCGGCAGACCTTTGAGGTGCGCGCTCCTCGTATAGTCGGCGTCGAGACCCTCAATCACGCCAGCGCGTGTGATGCGAGCGATGTAGCCGAACAGCACCATCATCAGGCACAGGGCGGGAAGAAGTAAGTGCTTATATTGTGTGATGATGCTGGCCCCGTCCGGAGGCGTTGCGCCCACCGGTAGCCATTTGAGCTTGACCCCGAAGATCAAGATGAAGAACACGGCCCATACGAACTCCGGAATCACCGCTGCGGAAAGGCCGCCGATTGTGATTATGCGATCGATCCGGGAATCTCGTCGGAGTGCCGCTACCACGCCACCGAGAATGCTGACGGGGACGATCAACACGAACGCGAATATCCCGAGTCTGGCGGAGTACCCAATGGCCTTCCGTAGCTTTTCTGTTACCGGCACGTCATAAAGATATGACTTGCCGAGGTCACCCTGGATTGCATCGCTAACCCAACTGACGTATTGCACCGGAACCGGGCGATCCGTTCCAAGTTCACGGTTCAATTGCTTGATCGCTTCCGCGTCGGCAAACGGTCCGAGCACTTTTTTGGCAACGTCTCCGGGAAGGGCGTGCGTGGCGAAAAACACCAGAATCGACAGGACCACAATCGTGAAAAGTGCAAAGAGAAGACGCCGCAAAAGGAATCGTCGCATTAGTTCATTACTCGCTTTTGGGTGGATGAAAGCGGCCCGACGCAGCCAGTGCGTCGGGCCGTTTTGACAAGGTAGTTCGGTCGAGGATCGCTCGAAAGCGCCACTCGCAAAGCCGCTTATGCCCGCTCAGGCTAGTTTGGCCCTGGTGGTCTCAATCACGTTCATGCCGTTGGTGTAGTTACCGGTCAGGCCCTTACGAGAGACATCGAGCGCACTCCCGAAGTAGCTGAATCCGATCGGCGAGTCCTCAAGCATGAGCTCTTGGATCTTTTTGGAAGCAGCCTTCTGCGTCTGAAGGTCGGCCGAACCGACGTAGGCGCCGATCTGCGCATCGAGGTCCTTGTTCGAGTACTGCGCCGCATTCCACACCCCACCGGTTTTGACAGCGGCGTTGAGGTACACGTTGGCAACGTCACGGTGGCCGTATTCGGTGATGCCCAAGTCCGACTTCAGCCAGCTTGGGTCACGCTTGTCGTCGTAGTACGCCGAGCCGTCTTCGTCGGCAATGTCGATCTTGACGTTGATGCCGATTTCCTTGGCCGACTGCTGAATAACCTGGGCAAGCAACTTGATGTCGGCGCGGCCCCATGTAGAGAGCGTTACATCAAAGCCGCTTGCCTTCCCGGCGGCAGCCATAAGTTCTTTTGCCTTGGCGATGTCCTTCTTACGCTGAGCCACTGTCTTATCGGTGGTGGGCATGTTCGGGGTCATGGGGCTGTCGTTGCCGGGAATCCCGAAGCCGTCAATGACACCGGCGACGATGCCGGGACGATCAAGGGTAAGCAGGAGCGCCTGACGCAGACGCTTGTCGGCGGCGAACGGCCCGCGGCTCGCGCTGAGATGGATCTGAAGGTGACCGTTGGAAGCAGACTTCGTCAACGTGAAGTTCGGGTCGTTCTGCAATGTCTTGGCTGTCGTGGCCGATGAGAAGGCGTCCCAGTCGACCTGACCGGACTGCAACGCGGCGAGCCGCGCACCGTCGTCTTTGAACTGGAGAACCTGAAGCTTTTCAAAGTTCGGCTGACGGGTCTTGTCCCAGTAGTTCGGGTTCCGCTTGTAGGTGACACCCTGATCGACCACGTACTTTTCCATGATCCACGGACCACAGCTCAAGAAGTTCGACTCGAAGTCGCCCTTGTACCCGGCCGGGAGGATGATGCAGTTGTAGTTGGTGCTGCTGACCAGGTACGGAAATGCTCCGACTGGTTGATCGAGCTTGAACTGCACGGTGTAGTCATCGACTTTGGTGGTGCCGCCCTTTGCCAACACGCCTTTGAATACCGACAGGGCGTTGCTCTTGTTGGTGGGATCTGCGTGCAGGTCGAACGTGGCCACCACGTCGGCTGCCGTAAGCGCCTTGCCGTTGTGGAACTTGATGCCCTTGCGGATCTTGAAGGTCCAGACCGTCGACTCGGCGTTCGCGCTCCAACTCTGCGCAACACGTGGCTCGAGCACGCCCTGTGCGTTCGAGTGGGCGAGGTATTCACCGGCGATGCCAAGGTGAAGAAGCGCACCACCGTTGTTGATCACGAGCGGTTCGATCTTTGATCCGGGAGCAATGGTGCTGATACGAAGAAGCGCCCGGCGCTTGGTCGAAGCGCCCTTCTTCGTGGCTGCGGCCGCTTCGCCGGTGAACAGGCCGATCATCGGCACGCTCATTCCCGCAATGGATGCGTACTTCATGAATTCACGTCGGTTAATGCCGCCGTTGTTGAGTTCGTCGACGATGTGATTTTCGCGCTCGGTGAGACTGCGTCGAGCCGCGTCGACTCGAACGATTTCTGGCTTTGTCATGTTTCCTCCTGTTGCGACAACGCGGTTCGACGAACCAGGTCTGTCTGGTGGTGTTGAAAGGTGGTTTACAGCACGTTTGTGCCGAAAATCAAAACGAGGACGACCTACGTGTGATCTACGGCACAGTAAACCTTAGACGCACGTCTTCGTCGCCGCACTGAATACCGTTCTCAGATTCGGGAATTTTCACATCTCGACCACAATGGTCGCCATGCCAACGCCATTGAAACGAACAATGCCAGCGATGCTGGTCTGGCGGTCCCGCCACACGGAGCGCACCTTGACCGACATCGTTCTCGGCGAATGATTGTGGCGTAGCGTTCAAATCTCCGAAACACGAGAGTTGCAAAGAAAATGTCTTGGGAAAATTCGTTTATGCGTGCCGGCGGCCTCATTGAGGCGTTGAGCAAGCCGTTCATGACGATCGAACTGGAGGTCGTCGGCCCGCTCACCGAGGACGAACCTGTTCTGATGGCCGCCAACCACCGAAGTCTTGCCGACGTCTTCGTCGCCCTTATCTGCTGTCACCGACTCAAGAGACCCACTCGATTCATTGTCGGTCGAGTGTTCTTCAAAAGGCCGGGGATGGGATTGTTTCTGCGGGTCATTGGCTGCATCGAAGGCGGCAAAGGCAGCGGTGCCGACGTCGTCGCCATTGAGGCAATCAGAACCGGCGTGACGTGCGCCATCATGCCGGAGGGAGCGATAAAGGCGATGGAGCCGGGCCGCATTCTCGCCCCACTGCTGCCGGGGGTCGCAGAGATCTGGGGGAAGTCGAAGTGCGCATTTCACGCAGTTGGAATCATCGGAGCCGGTGAGGTGTGGCCCCATGGCAAGCACGTGCCGAGACCGCGCCGTTTGGCGAAACGGCCGTTGGTACACGTCCGATTCGACGCAAAGGTTTTACCTGGTGACGAACCGTGCACGTTGGATCGAGTCGCCGACATAATGGAAGCCAACTGCGTCGCCGCTGCAAAGACACATCAGTTGGCGCTTGCCGCACGCCTCGATGCGGCGAGTTAGGTCCGCGACATCAAGAGGAACTGGGCAACTCGTTCGCCGATCACCACAGCTGGAATGTTGGTGTTTGCACGGGGGGTTTGTGGCATGAGGGACGCGTCTGCCACCCATATCCGCTCGTGACCGTGAACAAGACCCGTTGGTCCACATACCGACGCGTCGGTCGTTCCCATCGCGCAGGTACCAACCGGATGGTAATAGTGCACGACCTCACGGCGTATCGCCTCGTCGTTCGATACGTCGGTACCCGGTGCACCCAACACCTCGGTGAGTGCAGGACTGCGAAGAAGCTCTTCGGCCATGGCAAGACCATCGCGCAGTACAGCAATGTCGTGGCCGTCGGCGTCCGATAAGTACTGATGATCGATGTGAGGATGGGCGCTCGGATCGTCCGAAGCGATATCGACGCGCCCACGACTTCTCGGAGTCATGCACGCCACCTCCACAAGAGCGCGGCCTCCTGTTAGGACGGTCTGGGTCGATGCACAAATCGGAAAAATGTGGAGGTCGAATATTCCGTCAGCCGCCTGGGACGACGTCGCCTTTCCCAGCGTTTGTTCTTCGGGTAACGCCCCTCGTGCCGCAGCTTCATCGAGCCAGCCCTGAAGTTGAGGCCCAATCTTGCGGTCCGCGTGAACCATTGGATGGTCGTGAAGGTTTGCACCCACGCCCCTCACCTCGTGGACCGGCACGATTCCAGCCAAGCGCAGCCGGTCAGGATCACCGATACCCGATCGCTGCAAAATTGTGGGGGAGCCGTAGACCCCGGCGCTGAGCACCACATGATCGGCCTCGAAACGGACCATTTGTCCGTCGCGTAGGCCCACCACCGCCGCGCCATTTGGGTCTGACGAGATCCGATCTACGAAGACTCGGTCCACGATCGTCAAGTCTATTGATGCTCGAACCGAATCAAGGTATGCGAACGAAGTATTCCAACGGACACGATCCACGATGTTCACGGATTCTCGACCGAAGGAGGTGTTGGCGTCAAGGTCACAGAGATCGTCTGCCATGTTCCATCCGCACGCCGCCGCCGCTTTCAAACAGAGGGCGTGAAAGGGGCCGACCTCGGATTGTTCGTAGGTCCGCACCCGCATTTTTTCGAGGGCGGTCGCAAAGATTGGACGCAGCTCGGCGGTCGACCACCCCGGAAGATTCCAGCGGTCGTAGTCACTGCGGTGCCCGACGGCAGCTATAGCGCCGTTGTGCGATGAACAGCCTCCCATGACCCGAGCCCGCTCGAAGGTCCACGGTTGTCGGCCGGGGACCGGCCCTGAGCCGTATCCCCAATCGTGTGAGGTCGCTATTGCATGTGCATCGAGAACGTCGGCTGGCCATGCCTTCTGGTGAAAGGGCCCGTAGTCGGGCCCTGCCTCAAGAAGCAAAACCTTGACGCCTCGTTCCACGAGGCGGGCGGCGACGACCGCACCGCTTGAGCCGCCACCCACAACAACAACTTCGAAGGCACTCTCCATCGTTCAATCGTATCGACACATGTCGCCCCGAGTCCGAATACATTCGGAGATAGGAGGCGCCATGGAACGCACACAACAGGTCGCAAACGCATTGGTGGCAGCGTGTCTGGCCGGTGCCGACGCTATAGATGAAATGCAGCTGCGGTACTACGCCGTTGACGCGGTGAGCGTCGAGCCATTTGCTAACGGGCCAGGTGGTGCCGAGTCTCATGGCCTCGCCGCAATCCGAGCGAAAAACAAACACTGGTACGAAACCCACGAACTGCACACCTTCGAGGTTGAAGGTCCGTTTGTCCATGGCAACAAATTTTCGGTCATCTTCAACATGGACGTCACCGCCCGCAACGACGTGGCACCTCGCCACATGAAGATTCGCGAGATCGCCCTCTACACAACACTCGACGGGACGATCACGCGTGAAGAGTTCTTTGGCCCGCCAATGCTGTGATTTCAACAAAAGCCGGCCGAGCCCGAAACCGCGAAACTGGTCGGGTCCGAGATACGGTTAGGCGTGCCGCCAACCACAGTGACTCAGCGCAGATCCACCCCGACGTGAATCGAATCTCTTGTGGCTTGGTTTTGGTGGGGTGCCTCGTTACGGCCAACGGCGGGGCAGCTCGATCTTCTACGCCAACTCCCGTGACCCCCTCGGTGCCACCAGTACCGTCGACGTCTCCGGCCGTTGCGCCAACGATCGCTCCGGTTGCCATAGGTCCGACCGTGGCTCCCATATCTCCGTCGAGCAGTCCTGTCCGGACTGTCGTTTCGAGTTGGCCCCTGCCACCGGGCCAACTTCACCAGAAGCTCGGCGAAGCCAAGACCGGACCGAATCCCAAACAGGTCGCCTTCACCCCCGACGGGAAGGAGCTGTGGACGCCACTGCTCGGCGGTACGGGCGTAGACGTGTTTCGAGTGCCCGACCTCCAGCGCATTGCGAGGATCCCATTGGGAACGCACGGCGGTGTGGAAGTCATCTTCACTCGGGACGCAAAGCGCGCATATGTTTCTCAGATGCAGACCGCATCGGTTTACGAGATCGATGTGCAGTCCAAACGCGTGCTGCGCGTACTGAAGACAGGTGGGAACTGGACGAAGATTCTTGAACTTTCACCTGATGAGAAGACTCTCTATGCCGCGAACTGGGTGAGCGACGACATCAGCGTCGTGGACCTTGCCACGGGCACCCTCAAACGGCGAATACCAACCGTCGATACACCTCGGGGCCTGGTCGTCACCGACGACGGAGCATCGCTTTATGTTGCGGGGTTCGAAGATGGAGAAATCGTGCGTGTCGATCTCGAGCCCGCGGTAAGCAAGACGGCCAGTTCGCGAGCGGGCGCTTCGACCGTCAAACTCGCTGGAGTCACCTCGACACTGCTGTTTCGTACGGGTGGTGCGATGCGACATTTGGCGCTCGATCGTAAAGCTGGGCTGCTCTATGCCGATGACATGGGCCGCGACTCCGTGTTCATCGTCGACCTCGCGACCGGCAAAGTGCGCACGATGGCGAGCACCGACTCACACCCCAACACAATCGACTTGTCACCCGACGCAAAATATCTGTACGTATCGAATCGCGGGCACAATTCGGAAAAGGGGTACAACCAATTCGGCCCCGACTATGGGTCGGTGCTGATTTTCGACACGGCTACCGGAAAGGCGATCGACGCGATTGTGGGCGGAAACCAAACCACCGGCCTCGACGTGTCACCCGACGGTACCCTCCTGGCGTTCACAGACTTTCAAGACGCTCGCGTACAGCTCTATGCAATTCCGTCTGTGGACGTGCTTTCCAGATCCACAGGCACGCGAGTGGCGACATACAAACTGGAGCTTCTGCGAAAGAAGAAGCGGTAGCCCTTAGCCTTAGGCCTTTGGTGGCCTCGTCGAATGCTTCGCCCGACTGCTCGGCCAGGAGGACAAAGCTGAACACGATGAGTGACGAGATCGCCAGTGGCCAGCGAAATTTCCTCCTCATTTTAGGGAAGAACATGAACGCAACGGCGATCAGCGACGTAAGAGGTAGCACCAGCGGTGCGTGCACGAAAGGCGGATGTACGGGAAGGGCCCAGTACTCCCGTCCGTGTCCCGGGGGGACGATGGAGGACAACTTCTTTTCACAAATCCGTTGCGGACGGCCATTCAATTGTTAGCGATCGAGAGGTCCTCGGTCGAACGTGAAAGGAGTGTGATGGATCGCACGCCGAGACTGAACCGGATTCTTGAGGAGGCGGAGAGCCTCGCGAAAGCCCTCGGATTAGAAGTCCTTGGAGTCGAACATGTCGTGCTGTGTGCACTTCAGGACAAAAGAAGTATTCCGAATCAAGTCGCCCAGTCAATGGGAATCGTTGACGACTACACGGAAAACTTAACGAAATTTATCGAATCAGAAAAGTACTCAAAATCTTCTACGAAATTTGGAAACTCCGATGAATAGACCGATAGCTCAGTATCCCCCCGTTGAGCGGACATCTGAATTTCGGAGATGTCTATGACTACGCAGAAGCGGATACTGGGTCGGCCTGGTCAGCCGTCTAGGTTCGGGCCGGAGTTTCAGCGTGATGCTGTTGCGATGGTTCTTGATGAGGGCAGGTCGGGTTGCGATGTTGCCCGGGCGCTTGGCATTAATGATGGGACCGAACTGGGTTTCGAAGGAACGGGCGCGCCGGACGGTAGGCGCGGATCTCAGTATTGATGAACGCGCCGAGCTTGGTGAGCTTCGCCGTCAGGTTGGTGAGTTGCGTAACTCAAACGATCGATGGCTTCTGGGTCAAGGAGTCGGCACAGTGAAACGCTTCGAGTGTGTTGATGCCCAAAAGGCTGCGGGTTCGGCGGTTACTGCAGCGTGCACGGCGGCTGAGGTGTCAACGTCGGGCTATTAGGGGTGGTGGTAACGGATGTGCCATGAACAGCCACTCGAAAGCTCCTTCTCATTTTGCCAGCTCGCAGGGCTGACTCTGTGACCGCAAGAAACTACTCCGCCATGTTTGGCCCGCAACGGGGCCGGTGAGATGCATCGAAGTACTACGAAAAGGATTGTTATTCAGGTCAGTGGCGGTATATGACAGAACCGTTACCACCACCCCTTGTAGGAGAGCGCTTTGATACGGGCTTCGGTGTCGGCCAAGAACTGGGCCGGGGTTTGTTGGTCGGTTTGCATTGGCGTCTCCATTCGATCGTGGTTCATCTTAACGAGCGATTCAGTGCATTATCGCTCGTTAAGCCTGAGGTTCTGAATATGAGTACTGAATACCTTGATCAGAGTCGCGAGAGCTGATCTGATAGCGAGTTTTCACGAGGTGATACAACGCGTTTCGGAGGCTTGCATCTCGGGGTTTAACACCAGGAAGTTTGTCCGCAACGACGCGTGCGAGTTCTGCGAGTGAAAGCCATTCGTTCGAACGATCCTGCAAAATGTGTGACAACGTCTCACCAAGGCGATGCGCTCGCGGTCGACGAACATCATCAGCTGACCTGAGCGACGGATCATATGACACATAGGTTTTCAGAAGCTGGTCCACCGTTGCCAGTTCCCGATCGATCGCATCACGCCGGCTCTTCAGATCGACACGAAAGGCCCGCAGGCGACTCACCTCACTCCGAGCAACCGCCCGAAGCGGTAATACTGATTGAGACGACACAGTCACAGAATCAGAAGCCATATCAACAAGCATACCAATGATACAGAACCAACTGATCTGTTCTTCAATCACTCCTGTTTCATGATAAGCTAGACATTATAGAAAGGCTGGCTTATAGTGATCGTACGCCCAACAACCGATTTCCTCACCTGGTACCAACGCCTCCCCAAAGAACACCGGCGGGTTGTGGTGCACTCCTCAACTACCTGAACGCACTCGTCGAACCACCCGACGAAGGAACCGCAACACTGCAACGCCTCGTCCAAGCAAAACGCCACCCGCTGTGGCGCATCAAACATCCCCACCACAACGACTACGCCTACCGACTCATCATCTGGTTCTCCGATCGTGAACCCGACGTTGCCTACATACTCTTCGGAGGCGACAAACACAACCTCGACGACGTTTTCTACAACCGAGCAACCAACGAATCACAAAACCGGGTCGACCAACTGATCCGCACCTACAAGGAGTAGCCATGACCACACAAGACACCGAGTTCTACGCAGCCAAACCCGACGCCGAGTTCGTTGACCTCGACATCAACGAACTACTCGACGAATTCACCACCGATGACCGTGCCGAAATTGAGACGATCACCAAAACCATGATCGCTGAAGATCGACTGTACGCACAACGACTTGCCGATCTCCGCCACGCCGTGCAACTCACCCAAGTCGACCTCGCCCACGCCCTGGGCATCTCACAGCCAGCAGTCGCCTCAATCGAACGAAGCGTGGACCCCCTGACCTCGACACTCAACCGTTACGTCAACGCACTCGGTGCAACCGCGGCACTCGTCGTCACCTTCCCCGACAACACCACCATGACCCTCCCCCTCAAAGAACTCGCCACCAACCCAACCTGACGCTTAACGTCATGAAACATCGTCGTAGTTGTCGGGTCCAGCAGGTCGGGTTGTCGGCGTTCTCCGGATTTCGTTTCCCGCCGGAGGTGATCATGCTGACGGTCCGCTGGTATCTCCGCTACAACCTCTCGTACCGTGACCTCGAAGAACTCCTCGCCGAACGAGGCATCGAGGTTGATCACGTCACTCTGTTTCGGTGGGTTCAACGCTTCACACCGTTGTCGATCGACGCCGCCCGGCCCTGTCGCCACGCTGTTGGTCGTCGATGGTTTGTTGACGAGACATACGTGAAAGTCGCGGGTGTATGGCGGTACGTGTACCGCTCGATCGACGCCGAAGGCCAGATCATTGACGTATTCGTCTCACCGAAACGCGATATTGCAGCGGCAACGAAGTTCTTTGCTGGAGTCCTTCTTGCGCATGGCCGACCGGTTGAGGTCGTCACGGACAAGGCGGCTGCGCTCGCAAACGTGATCAACAAACTGTTGCCGAACGTGTTCCACAACACGGAGCAGTACGCGAACAACCGTGTCGAATGTGACCACGGCCGATTAAAAGCGCGCTTACGACCAATGCGTGGACTCAAGACCGATCGTGGTGCGAGAGTCGTTATTCGCGGTCACATGTTCATCCAGAACCTTCGACGCGGACACTACGAACTCGGAACCGAAAGTGCGAGCAGTCATTTGCGTGTTGCTGCCGCGTTCGGAGAACTCAAAGGCAAACTATAAGCACACCTACCATTATGACCAGGTCGGCCTATCGCTTCGCCAACAACGCAACAGCGCCCCCGTACCGCCAAATCCTGTACCAATCCTCCCGAGAGCCCGGATAGCGTCGTAAGACCTGCTTTTCGTGGGTGCACTGCAGCGGGAGGCATGGGAGCCCCACCAGCGTCGGGCCTTCCTGCCCTCACGCGCCCGATATCGCACGTGCGAGAGTTCGACGTCGAGCGCCGGACTACCCCCACAGCGACCGCCCGATCGGGCGCGGTGTCGCGGCGCTTCTGCGCGCAGGTCAGGAGTGAGCCAACATCTTTGATCGCAGGTACTAGGCGCCAGTTGGCCTCGTGGATACGAGAGTGCCCTTTCGTTTGCACCTGGAGCACTCGGTAACGTGCCGCCGAATCCGTACCTCCTTCAGAGTGCCGCGCCCGAACCGTCGTACCGACCGCCCCGCTACGGCCCCTATGCGTGCTTATTATTGGCATTGCATGGCCCCAGGAGTGCGCGGGCTGATCTTGTCGGCAGCAAGAGGGAAGTGTGTGCCTGAGCCAGCGCCAGGTGAGACGGGTGAATGGTCGCGTAAGTGATCCAGTAGCGGCTGCTGCGGCGCAGCGTGAGGGGCGCCATAGTAACCGGGTCCGAGGTCGGGTCGAAACTGCCGGGTTGGTCCCGATGTTGCGAGGCTTCAGCAGATCTGTTGCGGGTGTGCCGTCAAGGGCCCCGCCGTTGTGTTCGATCACGGTCGCCGACGCGATGTTGTCCGGGTCGCAGACGATAAGTACTCGCTCCAACCCAATCGTTCGTGCCTCGTCGAGCATTCGCCCGAGCGCCCACGTTGCAACGCCACGACCTCGAGCCGATGGTCGCACCCCGTACCCGATGTGGCCCATACGGTCAACGAAATCTGTGAATTCGTGGCGCAACGCGATGCGCCGAGCAATTCGGTGCCGTCAACAATCCAACGGTACGTGCAATGTGCCTGCCCGGCGAGGAGCGGAGTTGTCGAGCGGGACTGGTTGACCAGTCGGTCGATCGCTTTTCATTCGTGGTGAGGGTCCGCCAAGATCGGCCATCACATCGACAGCCGCGTTCGTGGCCGCAAAGTCAGAACGGTCTGACTCACGCCAGCTAAGCTAAGAAGCCGAAGACCGCGGCGAGTTGCAAGAGAACGCGGATTTTCCGTTCCAACAATCGTCAGTGCACATGCGTCCTGGCTACTCTGCGCTGTGAAGCGGAGGAACTTGTGTGTTCCAACACAATGGTCGACCCATCTCTCGAACCCAAACCCGCATTTCTCGAGTCGGTTGACACCACCCGTAACGAGCCAGGGTCCAGAGTCTGAGCGTCCAGCACATATCGGCAACGTGCCTCGGGTTCGATAGAACAGGGAGCCAACGCAGCGCCCGACAGCTGGGACTTATGCAAACCGGATGGTTCCGTCGTTCCGCGATCCAACGACAGTCGCGTCAAACGCCGACGTCGAATTTGCGAACGCGCAAAGCTCCTTGAAACATCTGAACGACGGGGTGCTGATCGAGCGGACGGCCCGAGCGGCAATCGAGTCCGCACCGACCCAGCAACTGACGATCGATTCAGCTAGCGTAGGGACAAATCCGAATGGCGGGTTCGAAAGAGGTTTCGGTGGCTCGCATTATTTCTTCATCACGTCGGTCGGTGGTAGCCGTCGCCGCAGTCCTCTGCCTCATCGGTCTCGGCCCAATCAGCGGCAATCGAGCGTCAGCAGCGGCATCGGTGACCGCCAGCAACGTCGCCCTAAACCTTGCTCAAGCGGTGGTAGACACCCCCGGGGTTGTCACCGGTGCCGCTCTTCTAAGCGCACCTCCCGGAGCCGTCACCACAGCCGTCGTAAGCGGAATTGGAGGTTTCCCAACGGGCGGTTCCACCGCCTTATTGATGTCGACCGGCAACCCGTCGTCCATTCTCCTGCCGAACACCGCCGGCAACACCGGAACGAACCTTGCTGGGCCGGCGGTGCGAGGAAACACCGACTTTGACGTCACGATACTTCGCATCGACCTCAACGTTCCAGCGACAGCGAACTGTTTAGTCGGCCTTGATTTCCGCTTTTTCTCCGAGGAGTACCCCGAATACGTTGGCTCGTCATTCAACGATGCCTTCATAGCAGAGCTTGATCAGTCTACGTGGACAACGAGCGGTTCAACCATTTCCGCACCACGCAACTTCGCATTTGATCCTTCCGGAAAAGAAATCAGCATCAACGCGACCGGCGTAACCAGCATGACCCCAGCCCAGGCGGTGGGAACCACGTTCGATGGTGCAACCCCTGCACTGACCGCCGCGACGCCAATCACCCCTGGTGTTCATCGACTCTTTCTTTCAATTTTCGACCAAGGTGACCGCATCTATGACTCGGCAGTGATCGTCGACAACCTGCGTTTTGGCTACGTGTCAGATGTTCCAAACCAGTGCAAGCCTGGCGCAGTAGTTCTGGACAAGTCGTTGTACATCGGCCTCGGCGACAGTTACTCTTCAGGCTTTGGAAACGCTCCGTACTTTCCTGGAACCAACAAGGACACGGGACCAAACGATTGTCAACGATCGACACGTGCCTTTGCCCCGGTGGTGGCCCAAGCGCTCAGTCTCAAACTTGAGTTTCACGCCTGCCAGGGTGCAATCTCGAAGGACTTCTCAAACCCACGTAACGCGACTTGGGGCGAGTCGGCACAAAACGACTATCTCAAACCGAACGCGGGTCTCGTCACTCTCTCTATCGGCGGCAACGACGCCAAGTTTGCGGACGTGCTGGCTGAATGCATTCTTGGATTCGAACTGTTGCCGTTCAATACGTGCAACGGAGATGACAAAGTGCAACGTCCAGTGCGAGAAGCATTCGCGCGCCTCGACGGCTCAACATCAACACCGGCGGACATCACACCATACGCAACACTTTTTTCGACCATTCGCGGCAAGACCCCAATTGCGACACGAGTGGCGGTCGGATATCCACGCTTTTACACGGCCAACGGCAGCGACCGCACCTTCCTGCCGGGTGGCCGATGCGAAGGAGTGAAGAAGGCGGACCAACGATGGATGGTCGAAAAAATTGACGAGCTGAACACCATCATTGAACGCAACGCCCGCCGCAATGGATTCCTCTTC
>JANOYY010000076.1:0-8249 GCA_031429095.1 Acidimicrobiia bacterium
ACGCCATTCGAACACCTAAGCGCCTAAGGGGTAGCAGTGAACTTCGCATTCAGCGAGGAGCAGGAAGAGCTCCGCAAGTCAGTCCGACGTTTCCTCGACGAAAAGTCTCCAGTTACCGAAGTTCGGCGTCTCATGGAGACGACGGACGGCTACGACCCCGCAGTTTGGAAGCAAATGGGTGAACAGCTCGGTCTGCAGGGTCTCGCCATTCCCGAAGAGTTCGGCGGTTCCGGTTACGGCTTCGTCGAATTGGGCGTTGTGTTTGAAGAAATGGGCCGCAATCTGTTGTGCGCCCCGTTCTTTTCCACCGTAGCCCTGGCTGCGAATGCGCTTCTGGCGTCGGGTGATTCCAGCGCAATGAAGGCGTACCTCCCGAAGATCGCCGACGGATCGACGATCGCCACCGTTGCCTTCACCGAAGCGAACGGAAAGTGGTCCGAAGACGGCATCACTGCAACCGCTGACGCCTCCGGCAACATCACCGGCGAGAAGATGTTCGTGCTCGACGGTCACATCGCCAACCTGATCATCGTGGCGGCTCGAAGCGCAGAGGGCGTGTCGCTCTACGCTGTCGAAAAGGACGCCTCGGGTCTCGAGACCACGGCGCTCTCAACGATGGATCAGACCCGCAAGCAGGCCAAAGTCACGCTGAACAACACCCCGGGCAAGCTGATCGGCGCCGCTGGCCAGGGCTGGGCCATCCTTACCAAGATGCTCGACAAGGCTGCGGTGGCGCAGGCTGCCGAGCAGGTCGGAGGGGCTCAAAAGGTCCTCGACATGAGCGTCGACTACGCCAAAGTACGCGTGCAGTTCGGTCGCCCGATCGGCTCGTTCCAGGCCATCAAGCACAAGTGTGCAGACATGCTCCTCGAAGTGGAATCGGCCAAATCGGCCGCGTATTATGCCATGTGGGCAGCCTCGGAAGACAACGACGAATTGCCTGTCGTGGCATCGCTCGCCAAGGCCTATTGCTCCGACGCCTATTTCCATGCTGCTGCTGAAAACATTCAGATACACGGCGGCATCGGTTTCACGTGGGAACACGACGCGCATCTTTATTTCAAGCGAGCCAAAACCACCGAGCTCTTCCTCGGTGATCCCACGTATCACCGTGAGCTTTTGGCCCAACGCATCGGAATCTGAGTTTCCTTTCCGTTTCCCGAGGCGTCGAAAACATAGTTACCGACCCGGTTGCCTGGTGGCCCGGGTCGGTTTTGCGTAGAACACGAAGTTCACGAAAACTGATCGATTCCATAGGTGACACCGAACACACTCAGTTGTCCCTGTGGTACTTTTCACGCAACCCTTCACCAGGGAACGACACTTGGTCTCAATTCGAGCGTCGTTTCGGATCTGTTCACGGGCAGTTCCGATGCATCAGCCACCAAAAGATTTGGAGCATCAATGAAAGCAATGAAGCTCGTAGCTGCGGCCGCCGCAGTTGCACTCGTCGGCGGAGCCGCCGCGACTGCTGGGGCCGCCAGCAAGTCGAAAACACTCATCATCTCGTCGGATCTGCCGCTCCAGGGTGCGTCAGCCGATGCGTCACGCGACACCAACCGCGCGATGGAGCTGTACCTCGCCTCCCAAAAGGGCAAGGCCGGCAAGTACACGATCAAGCTCAAGTTCTACGACAACTCAACGGCCGCCAAGGGCGCTTGGGACGACGCAACCTGTGCGAAGAACGCCAACGACCACGTCGCAAACAAAACCGAAATCGCCGTCATGGGCACCTATAACTCCGGTTGCGCCAAAATCGAGCTTCCCGTGCTCAACCAGGCACCGGGCGGCGGCATGTTGATGGTCTCGCACGCGAACACCAACCCGGGTATCACCAAGGCTTGGGATCCAGGCGAGCCGGCGAAGTACTACCCGACCGGTGTGCGTAACTACGGCCGTGTCGTAGCCACCGACGATTTCCAGGGTGCTGCTGGCGCACAGTTCGCCAAGAAGGACCTCGGAATCAAGAAGTGCATCGTCCTCAACGACGCACAGACCTACGGCGTTGGCGTTGCCACCGCATTCAAGGATGAGGCCAAGAAGCAGGGCATCGAAATCGTTGCCGACAAGGCATGGGACTCAAAGCAGCCGAACTACACGGCTCTGTTCGAGGGCTTCAAGACTCTCGGCGCAGACTGTGTCTACCTCGGTGGCATCAACGACAACAACGGCGAACAGCTCGTCCGTGACAAGGTAGCGGTTCTCGGACCGAACACCGGCGCCGTAAAGCTGATCGCTCCCGATGGTTTCACGGGTTACCCGTCGTTGCTCAAACTGGCTGAATCCGATGCCATGTACATCACGTTCGCAGGTCTTCCGGCCGGTGAGCTTGTGAAGGCGGGCGGCGCAGGCGCCGATCTCGTTGGTGCGTTCAAGAAGAAGTACGGTGCAGATCCTGCATCGGCCTACGCCATCTATGGCGCGGCAGCCCTCCAGGTCATCATGAAGGGTGTCGCCGCTTCCGACGGAACCCGCAAGAGCGCGATTGCCAAGACTCTTGGTGGCGTGCAGATTTCGGCCAAGGAATCCATCATCGGCAAGGCGTTCAGCCTCGACAAGAACGGCGACATCACCGTTCGTGACATGAGCATTCAGCTTGTGAAGGGCGGCGCGGAGACCTTCCTCAAGCCGTGGCCAGTCGGCTGATCAGTTCTCTGATTCCTTTGAAGTAACTGCTTTTGAATGGGGTGGCCGGAGTTTCCGGCCACCCCATTGCTTTCTCCGCGCACGAACGGTCGGTTCGATTGCGGCAGGCCCACCACACCACGCAACTTCGTAGGAGAGTCATGTCTGACGCTGCCGTTGCACCCGCGGTTCGGGTGCGAAAACCTCTCAAGGTCGAAACGATCCTTGGATTTACTCTGCTTGGCCTGGCCCTCGGGGCCGTGATTGCGAGCTTCGTTCAAGGACCGAAAAGCTTCACCCAGATCATGGTGATCGGAATCTCCAACGGCGCAGTCTTCGCGCTGATCGCCCTCGGATACACCATGGTCTACGGCATCATCGAGCTCATTAACTTCGCCCACGGCGACTTGTTCATGCTCGGCGCCGTATTCTCGTCGATCTTCCTCGAAGAGTGGCTGAAGCAAACCCGCTCATCGCTGAAGGGTTGGGTGTTACTTGCCCTCACACTGGTCGTCGCAATGATCGTATGTGCGCTTTTGAATATGCTCATCGAGTTCTTGGCGTATCGGCGGCTCCGAAACGCGCCAAAGCTTGCGCCCCTCATCACCGCAGTCGGGGTGAGCTTCATCCTTCAGAATTTCGGCATCATCTTCAACGGATCTGCACCAAAATCTCGCCGAAGCGTTCTCCCGCAAGGAGGCATCAACGTTGGTGCGATTGAAATCAAGATCAAGTACCTGATCGTTCTCGCTGTCACCATTCCGCTCCTGCTCCTGATGACCTATATCGTTCAAAAGACAAAGACCGGCAAGGCAATGCGAGCAACGGCCCAGGATCGTGATGCGTCGCTGTTGATGGGTATCAACGTCGATCGGGTCATCTCCATCACCTTCGCATTGGGTGGCGCACTTGCTGGCGCTGCTGGCACGCTGTTTGCACAGGTAAATGGCCGCACAAGTTACGACCTCGGCTTTCGTCTCGGGCTGATCGCGTTTACTGCCGCCGTCCTCGGCGGCGTGGGTAACTTGCCCGGCGCTGTGCTTGGTGGCTTCTTGATCGGCCTCATTCAGGCCTTCAACGACGGAGCGCCGCGGTTTCGAGTCCCCGGCCTACCGTTTCGACTCGACGTCCCCTTCGGTCAGGAATGGACGCAGACGGTGTTGTTCGGCATCTTGATCATGATGATCATCTTCAGACCCGGTGGAATTTTCGGCAAGATGCAACAGGAGAAGGTGTGACATGGAAGCAACCACCTCATTGACCGCGCGCAACGCAAGGCTCCAATCGACGGATTGGCTGAAGGTCGCTGGCATCGTTTCGCTGATCGGGATTGCGCTCCTTCTGCCGCATCTCGGGTTTACGCAAAACAGCGAGGGCGTCCTGCCGATCTTCACGATCGTGCTGTGCGCGGTGTATGCCCTCTTTTCTCTCGGCCTCAACATCGTCGTTGGGTTTGCCGGGCTGCTCGACCTTGGATACGTTGCGTTCTTCTTGTTCGGTGCCTACGTAGCTGCGTGGCTTATGTCCGGCTTTTTTTACACCAAGAAGATCTTCTTTCTCGATGGCCTTGTCGCTTTTGACGGTGTCAAAGTTCCGGGCGTCCATATAAGTTTCTGGATCGTGGTGATCATCGCTGGTATCGCGACCGCGATGATCGGCGTGCTCATTGGTGCCCCGACCTTGCGCCTCAAAAGCGACTATCTCGCACTCGTCACGCTGGGCTTCGGTGAGATCTTGCCCGAGGTCTTCCGAAACGCAGAAAAGGCCACAAATGGGACAAAGGGCATTGGACCGGTCGATCCAATCGGCACCGGGTTCCTCGACATCGTTCCCGGGTTCAATAAGCGGATCGGGCCGAGCGACTACATCGCGAAGTACTACGTGATCTTGGCGTGCCTTGCCGCGTTCGTGTTCATCTCTGTCCGACTGCGCGACGGCCGGCTCGGTCGGGCGTGGATGGCCATTCGTGAAGATGAACTCGCAGCCAGCCTGATGGGTGTGCCACTGATGAAAACCAAGCTCTGGTCCTACGCGGTCGGTGCCTTTGCCGGTGGCGTCGGTGGTGCGTTTTACGCAACGATCGTCGGTACTGTCAACGTCGACAGCTTCACGTTCGCCTTCTCCATCATCATCCTCTGCGCCGTCATCCTTGGCGGTATGGGCAACGTGTGGGGCGCAATCCTCGGAGGCGTCGTCATCACTTGGTTCAACTACACCGGACTGGTGTGGGGTGGTCGTATGTTCAACGAGGCGTCGTCGCTGCGTCTCTGGATCCTCGTTGCGATCGTGTTGCTCCTCGCGATACTTATCGGAATTGCGCTCCTGTCGAAGGCAAAAAAGACAAACGCCTGGATCTGGATGTTGCCGGTGGCCGGCATCGCCGCAATCGCGGTCGCCGCTGCTGCCTTTCTCTCGAAGAACTCGAACAAGACCATGGCCAAGATCGGCATCTTGGTGGCGCTTGCGGCTGGCATCGGGGCACTGATGTGGGTTTACAGTGAATTCGTTCAATCACGGAAGGTGATTCTCACTGGTCCGTTCTGGCTTGCGGCGGTGGCCGGTATCTTGGCGGGGTCCTTCCTTCTGCGCATTGTTCGTCCTGAGGTATCGGTCGACTTGGTGAAGTACCAGTTCGGTTTCTTCGGACTCGTACTTGTACTTATGATGCTGTTCAGGCCCGAAGGCCTTCTCCCCGCCGCACGTTCCCGTGCGGTCAAGCAGTCCGAAGCGCTGATCGAAGGAGCGAGCGCATGACCATCATGAACAACTCTGTACTCCTGGCTGCAAATGCCGTCACCGTTCAATTCGGTGGCCTTACCGCCGTGAACAAGGTTGACTTCGTCATTCCTCGCGAATCGATCGTGGCCCTCATCGGACCAAACGGTGCCGGGAAGACCACATTCTTCAACGTCCTTACCGGCCTGTATCAGCCGACGTCGGGCTCGGTGATCTTCGATGGCGAAAAGTCATCGGCGACGAAACCGCACCTGATCGCGAGCCGCGGTATTGCCCGAACCTTCCAGAACATCCGACTCTTCGGTGCCATGACGGCAGCGGAGAACGTGATGGTTGCTATGCATCCTCACTTGCACGCAAACGTCTTCTCGACCATTCTGCGAACCCCGGGTCAGCGACGCGAAGAACGCGAGTCCAAACAGCGCGCGCACGAACTCCTCGAGTTCGTAGGTATCACCGGTGCTGACGAAGAGTTTGCGAAGAACCTCCCCTATGGCGATCAGCGTCGACTCGAAGTAGCCCGGGCACTAGCGCTGAAACCAAAGTTGTTGTTGCTCGACGAGCCAACGGCAGGTATGAACCCGCAAGAATCGGCGGCCTTCACGGCTTTCGTCCATCGCGTCCGCGATCAACTTGGCGTCACGATTCTATTGATCGAGCACGACATGAAGGTTGTCATGGGTACGGCGGAGCGCATCACGGTGCTCGAATACGGCGCCAAGATTGCGGAGGGCACACCCGCCGAGATCCGTTCGAATCCGAAGGTCATCGAGGCGTACCTGGGAAAGGCCGCCACGGAGGGTGCAGCATGAGTATCACCAATACCAGCCCTGGCCTGGACCGCGCCAAAGGCCGCCAACCGATTCTGGAGATCGATGATCTCCACGTTTCCTACGGGGCCATCGCCGCGGTGAAGGGTATCTCGATGACGGTCTATCCGGGTGAGATCGTGACGCTGATCGGCGGCAACGGCGCCGGGAAGTCGACGACGATGCGGGCCGTTTCTGGTCTGTTGAAGCCGAAAGCGGGTGAGGTGGTTTTTGAAGGCAACTCGCTGGCCGGCAAGAAGGGCAACGAGGTTGCAGCGATGGGTATCGCCCAGAGTCCCGAAGGGCGCCATATCTTTCCGCGCATGACCGTGCACGAGAACCTTGAGCTCGGTGCATTCACCCGCAAAGACAAGGGCGGAATCGTAGACGACATCAATCGAGTCTTCGATCTCTTTCCACGTCTCAAGGAGCGGATCAGCCAGAAGGCGGGAACGCTGTCTGGTGGTGAACAGCAGATGGTCGCGATGGGACGTGCACTTATGAGTCGGCCGCGTTTGCTGCTGCTCGATGAACCGTCGATGGGCCTTGCGCCACTGCTAGTCGAGACGGTGTTCAACACGATCGTGGAAGTGAACAAGCAGGGCACCACGGTCTTGTTGGTCGAGCAGAACGCCCTCGTCGCATTGAACATTGGTGATTACGGGTACGTGCTCGAAACCGGAAAGATCACGTTGGAGGGCGAGGCGAAAGGCCTGGCTACCAACGACGAGGTCCGCAAGGCGTATCTCGGCGAAGACTAGCGCTTCGACCGATCACCATTGTCGACGTCTCGCAAGCGTCCCTGAAGCTCTGCGAACAACACGTTTCTTGCCACCTCCAGTTCAGCCAGGGACATGTTAGTGAAAGATGGATTTCTTTACTGGACAAACACCTGGGCCGGATCAATCGGTCGATCCAGCCTGGATGGAAGCAGCGTCAACCAAACTTCATCGCTGGTCTATCGATGCCATCGCAAGGTGAACCAGACCGGTGCGGTCGATGAACTCGTTGTCCTGCCCCGCTCCACGATTGCTGACCGATGCCCTGTCGAAGCAATCAAACAATGGCGCCGCGCCACCGACATAGCTGCCGGTCCACTGTTACGTGGGCTTACAAAATCGTTGAACCCGCGCCGGAACCGGATCAGCACCGACGCACTCAACACTATCGTTCAAACCGCTGTTGAAAGAACTGGAAACGACCCTACCGGATATTCCTTCCATTCACTCCGAGCTGGGTTCGTTACCTACGCGTCGCTATCTGGGCAATCTGACCGGGCAATCGCCCACCAAACCCGGCACCGGTCACTCGCCAGCATCGGAACCTACGTACGCGTACAAGACGCCTGGGTGAACAACGCAGCCGTCGAACTTCGCCTCTAAGGGGTTAGATCGGGGCCGCAAACGTGGCGTTTCGGACCATGTACGAGATCGTCACGTTCCCAAGCGTTGCGGGAACAGTTGCGGTGCAAGAGATCTGGTCACTTTGGTGCCGGCTGAGTTCGAGTGTAAGCGTGACGCTGGGAGGCCCGATAGGCATCTGGGGATGTTGCTTCGAGCACGAGTCTGAGTTCTTGACGTCTGGGCTTCCTGCGAACGACGTGACTTATTCATATGTGCACGTCGCTGTGGTGGTACGTGATGGAAGTTTTACACGACCGGGTAGCCGGTCTCTGACATCGTCGCTGCGTCGTCGCCGGCGCATCAGCACCAGATGACCGCCTGCCGTCGCCGGGCGGATCACACGCTACCGCCCGGCTCCGCCGGGCATCGGGCCCTCGCTGCGCCCGGCTGTGGCTAATCCGCTTTCGACCTCTGAACTCGCAGGCGCCAATTCTGTTACGTTTCGTGAGGCGGCGAGATTCGCTTCTAGGAGAGGCGTTTGTGTTTCGTCGTTTTGTTGGTGTTGTCGCGGGTTTTGGTGCGGTGTTGATGGTTGCGGGTTTGGCTGACGGTTCGGCGCGAGCCCTGGTTGGTTCCGTTGCTCCTTCCTCTGTTCCGTCGAGTGAAGTGGTCTCTTCGACGATTCCGGTGTCTAGGGTTGCTGTTACCCGATCAACGGTTGCTAACGTGCCTTCGA
>JANOYY010000077.1:0-8805 GCA_031429095.1 Acidimicrobiia bacterium
CGACACCCGCAACATTTCAGTTGGCCCCGGACCGCAAGACCCACCAATTTCAGACGCTGGATAGATCGCACAGAGATGTTGAGGCGGCCCCGTTCGTCAAAGTTTTGATCCGGACATGATCCATCACGGAAGGGCTCCACAACGTGACATGACCATTGAAAGAGTCGACACACAGATCGAATTCACGAATCAGCCCTTACGCTGATCGCCTTGGGCTGTTTCTTGAACCAAGACTCATGCTCCTCAACCCCGCCCGATCATGAACACCTATCAACCTTAGGCCTGGTCGCGGCGGTAGAACGGCGTGGCTTCGGGAGCGAGCGGGGCGTTAGCGAGAATGAGGTCGGCGGCTTTCTCCGCCAACATCATGACGGGTGCGTAGATGTTGCCGTTGGTCACATAGGGCATTGACGAGGCATCGACGACACGAAGTCCCGTCGTGTCGTGGACGCCCATCGTCATGGGATCGAGCACCGACATGTCATCGGTGCCCATACGAGCTGTGCAAGACGGGTGAAGTGCTGTCTCGCCGTCTTTGCGAACCCAATCGAGAATCTGTTCGTCGGTCTCGACCTCAGGTCCTGGTGAGATCTCGCCGCGACTGAATTCGCTGAACGCTGCTTGGCCGAGGATCTCACGAGTCTTGCGGATTGCCTCCACCCACTCGCGTTTGTCCTCAGGCGTCGAGAGGTAGTTGAAGCGGATCTGGGGTTTGACGTCGACGTCGGGTGAGGTGATCCTCACGCTGCCGCGTGAGTTTGAGTACATCGGTCCTACGTGTACCTGGTATCCGTGCCCGCCCGCTGGCGCACTCCCGTCGTAACGAACCGCAATCGGTAGGAAGTGGAACATCAGGTTCGGGTAGGCGAGCTCATCGTTGGAGCGGATGAATCCACCGGATTCGAAGTGGTTTGAAATACCGGGACCGCGATGTAGGAACAGCCATTGGAAACCGATCCAGGGGCGGCGCCATAGCGCCATGTTTGGTTGCAGCGAGACGGGTTGCGTACAGCCGTGTTGGACGTAGACCTCAAGGTGGTCTTGGAGATGTTCGCCCACGCCCGGCACATGCGCAACGACGGGGACCCCTAGGGACGTGAGGTGCTCTGCGTCGCCTACGCCCGACACCTGTAGGAGCTGCGGTGAGTTGAATGCGCCGCCGCAGAGAATGACCTCTCCTGCCGACACCCGCTCGGTTCTTGCGCTTCGGCCGATCGGATTGCGTTGGACGAACTCGACGCCGTTGGCGCGCCTTCCGTCAAAAAGCACGCGTGTTGCTGTTGCTCGGGTGCGTACCTCGAGGTTCGGTCGGTTCATCACCGGATGGAGATAGGCGCGTGCTGCCGAGATGCGCTTCCCCTTGTGCACGTTTCGGTCGAAGCGGGCGAAGCCTTCCTGCCGGTAGCCGTTCACGTCGGTGGTGAGCTGATGTCCCGCTTGTTGGACCGCGGTGAAAAACGCGTCGATGAGGGGATTGGTTGACGGTCCGCGTTCGAGCGGCAGGGGTCCGGAGGTGCCACGGAAGGGGCGGTCTCGTTCGTCGCCGGTGGGCGCGGCCAGACACTCTTCCATCTTTTTGAAGTAAGGCAGGCAATGGGCGTAGTCCCAGGTGCTCATACCGGGGTCGGCAGCCCACCTCTCGAAATCGAGCGGGTTACCTCGCTGAAAGATCATGCCGTTGATCGAGCTGGAACCACCGAGAACTTTGCCACGAGCGTGGTACACCTTGCGCCCGCCCATGTGCGGTTCGGGTTCTGACTCGTACTTCCAGTCGTAGAACCGGCTACCGATCGGGAACATGAGAGCGGCGGGCATATGTATGAAGACGTCGAACTTGTAGTCGGGTCGTCCCGCTTCAAGGACGAGCACGCGATTCGAGGGGTCGGCACTGAGGCGGTTCGCTATCGCACTCCCGGCGGACCCTCCACCGACGACGACATAATCATACGTTTGCATAGCTATTCGCGTTCTTCCTGTAGGCGATCCGCTCATTCACGCCGGTTCGACGCCGGGCGTGCTGCGGTGAGGTTCGATTCGATTCGTCGTGCGGTGGTGACGACCAACTCGGCAATCTCTTCGGCGAGTTGGTCGCCCGGAAAGCGATAACTGGGGCCGTGGGTGTGGACCGCGGCCACGACGGTGCCGGACTGATCACGGATGGGTGCAGCGACGGAGGAGATGCCTTCTTCGTATTCGTCGATGACCCAGCACCAACCCAGGGCGGCGACGGCGTCCAGGCGCTCGCGGACCTCGGCGTGTTCAACAACACTTTGGGGGGTGAAGCGTTCGAGCGGTCGGTCGAGGTATCGGTCGATGGCATCAGGCCCGGCATGGGCGAGCATCGCAAGGCCCGATGAGACGACATGAAGTGGGATGCGGACGCCGGACCAATCGCGAACCTGAACGGCATTGTCGGAGTCGGCCTGATCGAGATACAGCACTCGCCGCTGCTCCAGGGTCGAGACGCTGCTGGCCTCGCCGGTCAACCGGGTAAGTTCCACGAGATGTGGTCGAGATGCGTCGATAAGGGATCGACCGGGAAGCGCCGCTGCTGCGATTTCAACAAGTTGCTGGCCCAGCCGGTAGGGTCCGCCGGAATGTGCCTGCTCGACGACACCGAGTGATTCCAGGGTAGCGAGGAGTCGAGATACGGTGCTTTTCGGAAGGTCGACCCGTTCGGCGACGTCAGTCACTCCTGCTGCGCCACCGGAGAGGCAGCGGAGTACAGAAAAGGCCCTTTCGATCGATTGCACGCCGGACATGTTCACCCTCCCTGATCGTGATGTACCACTCTACGGTATCGGTCCACGATGTGGAAAAGTTGGTAGAAAAAACGGCTGCTCCCGCCCAGGGCAGAAGCAGCCGTGATTTGCCAGTGTTCGCCGAGTAGGTGTTACTTCAACCAGGCGTCAACGACTTCGGCGTTGGCACCGACCCAGTCTTTGGCAGCTACATCTGCAGCCACCTTCTCCGAATCGATCTTCGCAGCGATTTCGTTCTGCTGGTCGGTAGTCAACTGCAACTTGGAGAGAAACGCCAGTGCCAAGGCGTTCTTCCCGGCAAGCTTGGCCGACGCGACCTTATAGAGTTCGTCAATCGGGTAGTCGCATGCATACTTACCATCCTTCGAGGCGGCCGACGCTGCACACTCCGGAGTCGGGTCTGGCAACTGGACCTCGGTCAGCTTGACCTTCGACTGAAGCCAGTGGGGCTGCCAGAACTGCAGAAGAAGGGGCTTGCCGTCTTTCTCGGCGGTCTGGATGGCCGTGATCAAGGCGGCTTCAGAACCAGCGACGATGTACTTCAGCGGCAACTTGAGGTTGGCGATGATCTGCTCGTCGTAGGTCACATAGCTCGGATCGCCCATGAGGAACTGGCCTTGATCGCCGGACTCCGCGGTTGCGAACTGCTTCGCCAACGAGGCGTCTTTGAACCCCTCCCATGTGGCAAGGGTCGGGTTTTTTTCTACGACGGAGGTCGGCACGTACCAGCCGATCTTGGCTTTCGGTCCGAGCTTGCCGATGTCGGCGACAGTTTTCTTGCCGGCGATGTAGGTCTCGTAGTCCTTGGCATGACCCGATGGCCAGACCTCGAGGTTGGCGTCGATATCGCCAGCGTCGAGACCGGCCCATGCGGCGTTCTCATCAAGTTCGACGAGCTTGACCGGCGTACCGAGCCTGGACTCGAGAACGACTTTCGCAACGTTCGCGTTGACGGCGGATCCAGTCCATGGATTTACGGCAAGAGAGATCTCCGCACCTGCCGCCGGTGGGGCAGCTTCCGTTGCTCCAGCAGCAGCTTCTGTAGCGGCGGCCTCGTTTCCGCCGGCGACGGTCTCGGCGGGGGCTTCGCTGGCCGTAGCGTCGGTCGAGGCGGCTTCGGACGCGGCCTCGGTCGGGCCGGCAGCTACGGAGTCGCTCGATTTGTCACTGGAGCAGGCGACCAGGGTCAACGCGGCGACAGCGGCAAAAGCGGCGCCGAGTGACCTTCGTGTTCGTTGTTTCATGTTTCTCCTTGCATATGAGCGACGATGGTGGTCACCGTCAGTGTGTACCGGTCGAATTGGTGGATGTTTTTCCCATCGATGTTGACATACCCCAGGCCTGGGTGATGCGGTCCAGGGTTACGGCGAGCGCAACGATAGCCAGGCCGCCAGCCAAGCCGCGGCCAATCTCGGAACGAGTCAGTCCGTTGATCGTTTCGAGTCCGAGCGCCCCGGCGCCAACAAGGGCGGCGACGATGACCATCGAGAGCGCCATCATGATTGTCTGGTTTATCCCGAGCATGACCGAGCGCAGGGCCAGAGGTATCTGGACCTTGAGCAGTTCCTGTCGTGAGGTTGCACCGAACGATCTGGCAGCCTCGCGAGCGGTCGGTGATGCCTCGCGAAGCCCAAGAGACGTGAGCCGAATGCAGGGGGGCAACGCATAGACGATGGACGCAACGACGCCGGGGACTCGGCCCACGTTGAAGAGCGCGATCATCGGAACCAGGTAGACAAATGTCGGGAGAACCTGGGCGGCATCAAGGATCGGTTTAAGGATCGCCTCGATAACGTCCGAGCGGGCTGCGGCGACACCAAGCGGCACTGCGATAAGTACGCTTAGTATTACCACGATCAGCACTTGGCTCAATGTGTCCATGGCGAGGTCCCAGACCCGTAGTGCGCCGATCGCGATCATGCAAAACCCACAGAGGCCAGCGAGGCGCGGACCCTTGGAGGCCCAGCCTATGCCTACGAATACGGCGATCACGAGCCACCACGGAGCCGCGAGGAAAAGATCACGAAGTGGGCTGAGAAGTTTGAGCACGATCCAGTCGCTTATGTTCGAGGTTCCGCCTATCACGGGGATGCCGGAGCGGAGGTTGTTTTGGGCCCAGCTGACGACGGAGTTGACCGGTTTCGAGATGTCGAGCTGCCAGCTTTCGGGGAACGTATGCACGCCAACGATCTTCGAAATGAGCCCAATCGCCGGTGCGAGCAAGATGATAACGGCGATTCGGATTCGATCAGGGAGCCGGCTGAACACCCCCTGGCCGGGCGTTGCGGTGACTGCGCGTTCGCTGGTCGTGACCCGGTCGAGTGCGATGGCGGTGAACACGAGCGCCAACCCGGGAATGAATGCCTTGCCCACATCGACCTTCTGGAGCCCGTTGAGCACTTTGATGCCGAGACCACCGGTGCCGACGAGCGCTGCGATCACGACGATGCCAAAGGCCATCATGATGACCTGGTTCAGGCCCAGCAGTATCGTGCGGCGGGCGCTGGGTAACTGCACTTTCATCAGGAGCTGGCGTCGTGTGCATCCATACGCGTTGCCGACCTCATTGCGAACGACGGGAACGCTCCGCAGCCCATGGCTGGTGAGTTTCACCGCAGGCGGCACCGCAAACACGACGGTTGCAACGACTGCCGACGCGATGCCGATACCGAACAGGACCACGATTGGGAGCAGGTACACGTACGCGGGCATAACTTGCGCGGTGTCGAGAAATGCCCGGAGAAACCGGTCGGCTCCGTCGGAGAGTCCCGCCCAGATTCCGAGCGGCACGCCGATGAGGAGAGCGACCGCGACCGACACGATTATGAGGGCGAGCGTTTCAACGGTTTCGGGCCACCACCCCAGGACGCCACAGCCGAACATCATCGTGAACGCGACTGCAGCGACGCCGGGACCTCCGGTCCGCCACCCAAGGATGGCGAAGGCGGCGATGACCCCGGTCCAACGGAGGGACTCCAACAACCAGAACACAAAGGTGTTCGCCGCCTTGAGGCCAGTCCCGATCGGTCGGATCACGTCACGAAACAGCCAGAAGGATTCGCGATTGATTACGGTCCATTGATAGAGGCGGTCGGTGGCCGGACGCAGGTGGGCGTCGAGCCACGTCGGGACCTCATTGCCGATGAGGAGACCGACGATGCAGACACCAACAAATGCGAGAAGGGGAAATGCGAAGCGGGGCGCGCGCCGTGGTGCGGTGGAGTGAAGACCCGAAACGCTGCGGATTGAACCCGTATTAGACACGTTGCACCGCGCCAGCTTTGCGGGCGTCGGTGCCAGCGATGACCTGGAGGACAGACACTCGGTCGATCGAACCGACCACGGCTCCGGTGGAATCAACGATCGCGACAGGACCGTCGGTCGCGGCGACGGCACCCACGGCGTCTCGTACCTTGGTGCTTTTCAGAATTCTATGTGCACTTGTGAATGTATCGGCGTCGGTCGCCGGCGCCATAATCGATTCGACGGAGATCACGTGGGAACGAGGGACGTCGCGTACGAAGTCGCGCACGTAGTCGTCAGCCGGGTTTGACACGATGTCTTCCGGGGGACCAACCTGCACGAACCGCCCATCTCGCATAATGGCGATCCGGTCGCCGAGTCGGAGCGCCTCGGAAAGATCATGGGTGATAAACACCATCGTCTTCTTCACATCGTGATGGAGCCGAATGACTTCATCTTGCATGTCCCGACGAATCAATGGATCGAGAGCGGAGAAAGGCTCGTCGAAGAGCAGAACATCGGGGTCGGTGGCGAGTGCGCGGGCCAACCCGACCCGCTGCTGCATGCCGCCACTGAGCTGGTCGGGTTTGGAACTCCCGAGGCCATCGAGGCCGACGAGGGTGAGGATGTCTTCGGCGATCGCGCGGCGCGAAGCCCTGTCCATCCCGCGGACTTCGAGACCGAAGGCGACATTGTCGATGAGCGTGCGATGCGGGAGGAGGCCGAAGTGTTGGAACACCATGGATACGCGGTTGCGTCGAATCTCGAGAAGTTCGGAGGCCGACGCCTTGGTGACGTCGACGTCGCCGATGAGTACCGTGCCCGCCGTTGGTTCCACGAGTCGGGTCAAGGCTCGAAGGAGCGTCGATTTTCCGCTGCCGGAGAGTCCCATGACCACGAACACTTCACCGGGTGCGACGTCGAAGGTCACATCTCGCATGGCAACGACGTTGCCCCGGTGGCGCTGAAGTTCGTTGCGGGGGAGGTCAGCATCCTCGCTACCCACGATTGCTTCCGGCTTTGGGCCGAACACCTTCCACAGGTGACGCACGGACAACGCCGCACCTGTGGTTGACTCTCGGACCTGATTCATGCTGGCTGCGACTGTAGTCAGCGAAGTGGCGGCTTGTGACCGGTGTCTCTGCGGGGCCAGGCCTCGTTTTGCGCTTGGTCACGCCATTTGACAAATCCATTTTTCAAATAGAGGATTTGTGGCAGAGCGTCCGCGTCGTGGCGTGTCGGAGCGCGTGATGATTGCGACCGCTCACTCGTACGTGGTCGCACCAGCATCGGGAGCAGACAACGGTCCTTCTCGAATCGACCGGCTCTCCACGAGATACCTGATAGCTGTTGGCGCCCGCATGGTCGAGGTTGCGCAACTGGCGCGGGTCGCCGACAAGGCGAGCAAGCCGTTGGCAACGTTGGCAATCGACTACGAGATCAAGTTTGCCTCTGTCGATGATCGCGCCGCATTTGCTGCGGAACTGACGGCCATGGTCGCTGGCCTTGCGTCGAGATGCCACGACGAGCGCGCCCCTCGAGGGCGATGGCACCGAGTCGTTGTGGCAGCGCATCCCTTGGCTCGCCAAGCCCAGATGCAGTGATCCAAACTCGAGACAAGGAGAACGCCATGTCTGAAGACAAACGTTCCATAGATCTACAGGTCGAAGTCGAGGGGACCCCGGAGGAGGTGTGGAAGGCCATTGCGACCGGGCCGGGGATCTCGTCGTGGTACGTACCTCACACGGTTGAGGAGCGTGAAGGTGGAGCGGCGACTGCGTCGTTCGGGCCAGGCCCTGAAATGCAGATCCCCGGGCGTGTGGCCGCATGGGAGCCCCCGAACCGGATTGTTTTCGACGACTGCTCCGACGCCCCGGGCCTCGCCTTCGAGTGGTTGGTGGAAGCTCGCGATGGTGGCACGTGCGTTGTTCGACTGGTCAATACCGAGCGCGCTTAGGAATGCGCTCGGAATTCCGTCGGATCCCTCGGTTGGACAGCGCCTTCGTGCCGACTCGGTCGGCGGTCCGTCTATTTCAGGAGTAGCGGCCGATGTTGGCCCAGAGCATCGCGCTGGTGCTCGACGAACCTGCACCCGGTGCCGCCTTCATCGCAGCCGAAGGTGCGAGCGTATCGGTGTGGTCATACCTGTACGGCGACGGTGCCGCCGACGTGGTGAAACGCGACGAACCGGGATGGGCGAAGTGGCTGGCCGACCACGCGCCAGGGCAGGAGGCGTAGTTGTTGGCGGCAGCGATCGGCGGTGATGGCGTGGCAGCGTTGTGCGTCCCCCGATGGAACGGCGGGTGAGAGCTTTCGCGGTTGTCGGCGTGGGTGTTCCGCAGTCGTGGGGGATTGCGTGGGAAAGCGACGGGTGAGGCGGCCGTTTTCGGTGTTTGTATCGAACACATGTTCGTGAGGTGGGGTATGGTGTGGGCGTGGATTCCTCCTTCAACCATCACATAGCGGCGGCAGCGTCGGCGTTGGCATCAGCCACGAGTTGCCTGGGCTCGGGTGTGCCGGTGACCGCGGCGGTTGTGGCGGCTGCACGGGCGTTGGTTGATCAGGCAGATTTGTTGTGTACCCGTACGGTCGCCGAGTTTGCACAGTCTCCGGTGGTGCGTGATGACGGGTTTCGGGACGTGTCGCACTGGTTGGCGGCTAACACGCATGCTCGTCCGACGGAGGGCGAGGCACGGGTCTCGCATGCTCGGGTGCTTTGCGAGTTGGCGGGCTGGTCTGATGCGGCGGCTGGGGGAATGATTGGTGTGACCCATATTGGTGTGATTGCGAATGTGTTGAA
>JANOYY010000078.1:0-51657 GCA_031429095.1 Acidimicrobiia bacterium
GCGATCTCAGCTCCTCGTGCCGAAGTGGTTCCGAGGGCGGACATGCGGTGTTCGATGTCTTCACGTCGAGTCGAGAAGGCACGCAGGACGGGCTTGGTGAGGCCGTCGATGTCGGCGATGCCGTTGACGATCGGTCCCCAGGTCACGCCGAGTCGTCGGGTGAGTTCATCGCGGAGATGCGACTCGTAGACGTAGCCGGCGGTGAGCGAGTGGGCGTAGAGGTGGCGGGCGTCGAGGGTGCGCCAGCGGCCGTCGTCGGTGCTGCGGACCATGTTGGGCACGAGGGCGTAGGTGTGCAGGTGCGGGTCGGCGGCTCGGCTGGTGCGGTGACGGAAGGCGGCGGCGATGAACCCGTCGGCCGAGACTTGTTCAGTTCCGTTGTGGCCACGTCGGGACACGGCGGCGTTGCGTTCGAGGTAGCCGAGCGCAGCGTCGACGGCGTTGTCGTGTGCGGCGGTGATCTCGGCGGTCATCTCTGTTGAGCCGAGGGCGAAGGCGAGCGAGACGGACTTCGGGGCTCGGAACGTGAGGTCGAACGCGGGGATCTTCCGGTTGGCCGATTCGATCAAAGGCTCGTCGGTGATGGGTCTCGTCCGGCGAGTACGGCGGTGAGTTGGGCGGGTTCGAGTTGACCGCCGATGCCGAGCAGTTCGTGGGTGTGGGCGGTCCATCGGCCGGGTTCTTCGCCGACGGCGTAGTAGTCCTCGATGCCGCTCACGACGGCCTTGAGGTAGTAGTCGGCGTCGGCGACTTTGGCGATGCTCAGCACGTGTATGACTCGTGTATCGGTTCACCGGATACGGTCGCACCGGTCCCGGAACGGCGGACGGCAGCAACCTTGCCGCCATCATTGATGCAAGTTCGTGAAGTTCCATTGGCTTGTTTGGTTGCTGCCGACGTGAGTGGGCGGGCATGTCCGTCAATCGAAGGCGAGCAGCGTCAGCTGCTCGGAGGGTCGAGTGGGTTCGGAGCGGCCATTGGTGGTGCTGCCGGTTGCGGTGGCTCGACGTCATGAGCTTGGTTCGTCTGTGTACGTACGAGCTTGGGCGGCGCGAGCAGTCGATATCGGATCGTGTCGAAGCGGCCATGCTGAGGCCGAGTGGAGTCGAGGTCAATCAGGCCAGCGGAGCGAAAAGTCCGAAGCGCGCGCAGGTATCTCTACTGAGTCCGAGGTCGGTCCCGAGCGTCCGCGTCGATGCCGTAACGGATCTGCTGGCAGCGGTCGGAGATCCAAAAAGGTAGGTGAGCACGACCCATGCGAGCGGACCGACGGCACGGATCACGTCAGTGGTCTCGGGAGCGATGACGACGGCGTGTCGATCGGTCCGAAGCTTCGGGCGCGTCACGCTGCGTCGTTCGGGTTCGCAAGGTCAGCGTTCGTCCACCGCTCCACGGCGGCGCATGGCACGACGATGCGCCGGCTGCCGAGCCGGACGCAGGGCAGCCCGGAGCGGGTCGTCAGGAACTCGTTGGCGAGGCTGTAAGCAGCGTGCGACTGATGCCCAGGACGGCAGCGGCCTCCTCGACGGTCAAGAACGGGCGGGAGTTGGGCAGCGGCAAGTTAGGGACGGATCGGGACACGAGGACCTGCACGGGCAGGTGCGGGTGCGTGGTGCCGAGCGGTGTTGCGTTCTCGGTATCTACATATCCGCCCTCGCGATCTGCGATGCGGCCAACATTTTTCAGAAAGTCCGAAACGCGTTACGGCTCACACCTACGCCATTCGCACAGCACCGGCCCAAGCGCAACAGAATCATCAGCCCCCGGCGCCAGCCGGACATTGGCTGCCCCCCGCTGACCGCAGCGGCGGAGTCAAGACGGAGCTCCTGCAGCGCAGCGAGTAAGAACGGTCTTGACGCCGACACGAGGATCAGCCAAACGATCGCGTCCGACTCCATCGTCGCTCAGCCCGATTACGCCGAAGTAGTAGCGCTCTGGCGTTGGCGCTCGCGCCAACTTTCGAGCGCTATTGGTACCCCGACAACGGAGCATCTGTCGCGGCGCGCCGCTTCATGGCGCGGTAGTCAGAAGCGATGTTTGCGAATGCTCGGTTTGGGGTACGAGCCTGGTGTTGATCGTGGGACGACCTCGCTAAGACCTAACCGGCGGCAACACGACTTGATGTTGATGGCCTGCCGATTAAGGAGGCGCTCGTGTGAACAATCTCAACCAACGATGGAGTCGGCGGCTTCTCGGCTGGGTCTGGGTAGGGGCTGGAATTTGGGGTGGCCTTGGGGCTGTCTTGAGTTGGCCAGGGATTCGTGACGCCAACGCTGGTGCAAAGCGATGGATACTTCTCGCGAGTATCGCGCTTCCACTGTGCGCGATCGGTGCGGCGTTGCTGGTGAAACGTAGAGCCCACCTTGGGGTCGCTGGTCTCCTGCTGTGTCTGTCAATTGGTACGCCCACATACTTTGCGTGGGTGCTCAACGTGATCCCGATCCTGTTGATCATTGCTGTCGTTATCGCGGTCCGAGTGGACCAGAGGCTGAAGGTACATCCCGGACACGAAGGGCCCAGTGAACTCTGAAGGCCTCCGGCCGAACACGCGCAGCGGTGACACGTGGACCGTTCTCCTCTTGACCTTGGGCAATCTGATTGCTCCCCTTATCGCGTACGTCTGGGGGATTGTTCGACTGTCTCAAACCAACCGGTGGAACAAGATTCAAAAACTTGGGCTCGCACTGATCCTCCCGGCCCTCTTTCTTTTCCCGGCATTCCTCTGGACATCGACGCGATCAACATCAAAGGTCGTCGAAAGTAGCGTCGCGGATCCGCAGCCGGTCAGATCGCCAGCAACTCAACCAGGCGGGCGGCCTGCGGGTTCGAACGCCAACAACACTAATAACGCCGAGCTTCGTTCGCGGCCTCTCGTTGCCAATCCTGGTGATTGTCGGAAGGAACCGAATGTCGAGTCGTTATCGAAGGACCTCGGACCCATGACCGGGTCGGGTCGGGTTCGAGTGGTTGGCGATCCGTGGAACTTCAGCCTTGGCCAACCCGCCAACTTTGGTTCCCGGCAGTGGGGAGGGAACAAACTCCTGATCGCTGTCCACACCAGCGCCGGTGATCATGTCGTCGTTCGCGGGAAAGCAGTCGCCCCGGGCACTTCGCAAGTCGGATTCGGAAGTGACGCGACGCCTGTGTTCTCACTCGACCTTCGTGTCAATGACCGCGCTGCCTTGGACGGCGGTTGGATCGACTTTCCGAACACGATTCGCCTAGAGAAGCCGGGCTGCTACATCCTCCAGTTCGACTATGCCGGTGGTACCGCTCGCCTCGCATTGCGCTATATAGCCCCTGCTTCGGAGTCGTCCCCGTCAACCTGTGATGCACGCCCCATCGTGACTGAACTCGCCCGGTCGGTCGGCCAAAACATTGACGTCACGCGCTTCTTCAATGCTTCTGATTTCGCATGGGTCTCGGATCAAGGGGTCTCGCCCACGCGGATCCGAAGCGACGCGGCGAGCTACGCAACGCTGTCGGGCTACTTCTCACGGCTAGCGGCAGTCGGTGATCGCTGGACCGTTTCCACCTTCGTGGGCCATCCGGTCCAGGCAGGAGTGGCCAACTTTCATGGTGAACTGACCCGAGGTCTTCGGGTGGACGGCAAGATGGCGTCCTTCAAGGGCGCTGTTCGCTGCTCCGGGGGAAAGATCATCGCCCTTTCGATCGGAGCGCCAGACCTCCACCTACCTCTACAGCTGCGGCCACGGGCGGCAGCAGGTCATCGGCTACGTCCGTGGGCATGCGGCGATTCCATTGACGTACACCTTCTTGAGCGTTGCGGCGATGAACGCTTCACGCGTAGCCCCAGGCTCGAACGTTGACTCGGTGAATCAGGCATCGCCCGTCGACCTGCTCCAGCCCGGGAACACGACGTGATCCCTGACGTGTGGCTCCGCCCTTTGGGTGGTTCGGGTGCGGTACTCCGGTACCTGGTAGCGCGATTCATTCAAAACAGGCCCACCTGGAGCAGCCAATGCCGATCGAGCCTTGTGTCACCATGTCGTTACTCTTCGCCCCCCTTCTCGAACGGACTGGCGGTGCAACAGCTATCAGTCACGACGAAGTCGGCTGAGTGACATGTCGTCGGCCCGTTCGAGCTTGGAGACCGCTGGCTGGTTCACGTGAGCGCCGCAGCGAGGTCCTCTTGAGTGGTGATTGACTGGTGACGGCGCAACCCCGCAAGGGAGTAGCTGCGGATCTCGTCCTCCGACTCGGCGCGGTCCTCGGCGCGGTCCGCGTCGGTTGCCTTGCTGAGCTTCTTGATCTCTGACCATTTCTTGGTGCCCATCAGTTTCTCTCCTCGTCGGTCCGGCCGGTTTCGTTCACTGTCACGAGTGACGGAACCGACTTCAAGGTTCCGCTTCCTGAATTTGCTAACGGATTGCTAACGGAACTGTGCAAAACAGGCCGAAACTCGCCACCACCCGCCGACACTCGTTCGCGAAAGTCCAGCTCAGATAGCATTTCCCGTCACCCACTATCACCAGAAAAAACGGCAGACGCGCCAGATTCGGGTTCCTGGTGTCGAAAAGACGTGCAGGTTCAAGTCCTGTCGCCCGCACAACGTTGTGACCGGGGAACCGTGTGCATGTCGTTGCTCTCGGAGCAACAGTATGCACACGGAGCGGTCGCCGGGTAGCGACGGATTCGTCGGTGGCTGCGGCGACATACCAATCGTTCCATGGCTGCCTCTGTCTTGGCGCCGCCGGCAGCAGGATCGCCTCGCGGTGTGGTTCGAAAGTGAACACAGCACCGCTCCGCTGCTAATGCAGTGATCGAAGGTGTCGGTGTCGAGTGTGTCGCGGACGTGATCGGTCGTTGCCGCGAAGCCGACGGTCACGTTGGTGGAGGGTAGTGGGAGATGGCGCCGCATAGGTGGCGGCCATCTCGGGTCGGCTGATCCATCGAAGATGGAGCACCACATCAATTGCCGGCCGGTACGACCGGACGGCAGCTTCAAGCAAGGTCCGCTCGCCGAACGGCGATTCTTCTACCCGGTTCATTCCGAAAATCGTTGCATGTCCGGCCTCATGGCTTTCGCCACACCGAGATATGTGATTTCGAGGCATCGGTGAAGGGACTTCGATGCCAATCGGACCAGCGTGACTCAAGCGTCAACCCGGCGAGTTGGGCCATGAGGTCGAGTTCGGACGGCCACACGTAGCGGAACGCGCCCGACAGGGTTCGTATGCGATCACCGTCGATGAAGTAGTGATGAGAAATGAGGATCTGGTTCACACGATCGGCGTATTCGTCGAACCCGAGATGGTGCGGGGAAACGTCGTGGGGCCGAATCGTCTCGCCGACGGATAGCCCGTGGAGATCGGGCACGTTGTTCTCGATCAGGAAACGCCCGCCCGGCTTGAGGTGCGCCGCTGCGTTGCGGAAGCAGGCGACCTGTTGTTGTTGGGTGCGGAGGTTCCCGATCGTGTTGAACACCAGGTAGACGAGAGACGCGTCGGTACAAACCTGGGTTTCGGTCATGTCGCCAACAGTGACGCGGATGCGCTCGGCACCGTCCTTCTTGTGGAGCTCGGACAGCATTGCTTCGGAGAAGTCGATGCCGAACACGACAGTTCCCGAAGCGGCCAAAGGGAGCGCGAGTCGACCGGTTCCCACTGCGAACTCGACTGCTGTGCCGTCGCCCGCTAGCGCGGCCAGAACGTCGACCGCAGGAACGACGGCCTCGGCGGTGTATTGATCCGACACTGCGTCGTCGTAGTTGGCCGCGACCGACGATTTGAGGTGCTCATCTGGCCAGGAGAGATAGTCCGAGGGTGCCATGACGACCATCGTCGCACCAACGCGTTGAATCGGAGCCGCGATTCCCGGTCCCAGGGGTGCTGCACATCGCAATGAGCAATTGGTGCAACGCGAGCCCGCGGCGTTGGGAGCGGCGCATTGGCCCCGACCGGCGACCAATGGGAGGATCTGGTGGTGCGAGTCGAGATTGAACCCGATGTTCGGATCTTCTTCGACGTGCACGGCTGTTCACACGTGCCGGGCGAGGGCCGACTGAATCGGCGCCCGACCTTGCTTCTGCTTCACGGCGGGCCGGGCAGCGATCACTCCGTGTTCAAGCCCGTGGCACTGTCGCTGTCCGAGCACATGCAGGTCGTCTTCTACGACCATCGAGGCATGGGACGAAGCGATCGCTGCTCACCCGACGAATGGAACCTCGATATGTGGGCCGATGATGTCGTTCGGCTGTGCGACGCTCTGTCCATCGTCGACCCGTTCGTGCTGGGCGCGTCCTTCGGCGCCATGGTGGCGATGCGCTACCTGGCTCGCCACCCCGGGCATGCGGCCAAAGTCGTCCTGCTGTGCACCTCGGCAACGGTGGACGTCGACGCTCAGCTTCGTGTTCTTGATCGCCGACAGATACCGGCGAACGTCCGGACAGCGGCCGAGTCGTTCTGGAGGTCGCCGAGCCCCGAGACGGGCGCCGCCTTCCTGCCCGTATCCGGGCCCTGCTACACCCTCGCCGGCGAGTCATTGCAGAACCGCGCCGTACAGAACTTCGACGTGATGTTCCACTTCCTCGCCGGCGAGATGCAGACCATGAATCTCCTGCCGGGCCTCCGTGGAACCACGGCGCCCGTGCTGGTTGTCGCTGGGGCGGACGATCCCGTTTCGCCCGCAGAGGGCATGGCTGCGATTGCCGATGCGATCGGCACATCAGCAACGCTTTCGGTCATCGACGGGGCTGCTCACGTGATCTGGGCCGACCGACCAGGCGTCGTCCAAAGCATCCAGCGCTGGCTCGTCGAGTAGGCCAGCTCGCACAGCCACTGCGTGCCATCGAGCCATTCCCGCCCGACCGGGACCATCTGCGTGCTTACGGTACCAGCATGCTCCCCTTCCCTTACTTGTCAGCTTGATGTTTGGGTGCGAATGGTTCGGGGTAGAGAAGCCTCCACGGTCGGTCCCCGACCTCACCGAGACCTCACCGGCGGTAACTCCGATTTGCTCGGTGTCGTCTTCAGGAGCAACGCGAACTTCGCAAGAAGCTACGTACGCGAACTTCGCAAGAAGCTACGTAAAGGATTAATGAGCAAGGAGCGGATCTCATTCAAGAATGTGAAGGCGACTGCAGCGAACGATCCGGCGCTCACCGAAGCCTTCGCCGCCCCGGAACGTCCGGACGTGGCGTCGGTTCGTAGAGGCGTCGGAGCCGATGCCCCTGCGATCGTGTCGGGCACGTGACTCGCGATCGTGCCACGACATGGTGGGGGATCGGTGCGGTCATCGTGGCCCTGTCCACGTCGGTGTTCGCGGCCGGTTCGTTCCTCTACACGCGGTCGGTGACCTCCACGTCGGTCCAGACCTCTCGTCCGGTCCTGATTCCCGACGAATCGATCCCCGGCACGAATCCGGAGGCAAACCCAAAATCGCCACGCCTGGCGCCCACCTCGTTACCGGCGACCGCACCCGAACCGATTCTCACACGTCGGTCGACTCGACGCAACGGGTGGGCTGGGTTGGTTTTGTTCGCGGGGTTGGTGCTGGTCGCAGCATTGCCGTTGCTCGCACGAAAGTCACGTTCTGCGCAGAAGGTACGGGTCTGGACGGCGATGGTGTTCGGTCTCGGAGTAGTCGTCGCGCTCGCATCGATCGGCCTGTTCTACCTTCCGACGTTCGGGGCGCTCGTCATGGCAGCACGAACGGGACGCCATCGCCCGCCCAACGTCGCATCAACTCACGTACCCACGGTGGCGGGCACGTGATGACAGTCTCGCCTACGAGTTCGATGCGTGCGCTTGCCCCGCTAGTGCACGCAAGCGGAGGTTCTGCGCGCATGGACGGGCAGAGTTCTCCCAGCCCAACACCCGACGCGGACGCTCGGCCAGGGGGAAGGAACAGAATGGTATGCGCGCAGATTCTCTCATGAGGCGTGGCGCGGGCAGATCACGGTCGTTTCGAAGGTCGATCGCTGGAGTAATCGCAGCGAGTGTTGTCATCGTAGGTCTCGTGGGTTGCTCCTCGGGTGAGGACTCGTCTGCGACCGCGGCCACGGTCGTCGAGTTAGCGTCGGTGTCCATCACGACGTTCGCTGCGGAGGGCGGCAGCTACCTCGAAGCGGTGAAAGCGGATGCTCTGTTCGAGGAACGCGACGGATGCCTGTACGTGGGTGGCGATCAAGCAGTGTGGTTCTTCGGAACGACTGCGCGACGAAAGCTTGGCGCCAGGTCGTACGAGGTGCTTGATGCAGAGGGTCGCAAGCTCGCTGAAACCGGCACGACCGTTCATTGGGGAGGCGGCCAAGTAAGCGTTGCAAGCAAGGAGGCCGGGAGCTTCGCCGACACACTCATCATTTCGACCAACTGCAAGCAGCGAAGTGACAGTTACTGGATCGTCGGAAAGATCCAGACTCCGCTCTTCGAAACCAGCAACTGACCAACGTCAGTCAGCCAACGGAAAAGCACACTGTGTCGACTCCCATGGCGAAAGCATCGCCTGCGAAGGCAACCTGCCAAGCGTGGAGTGATCCTCGCATTCATTCTGGTAACGGGCGGAGTGGCGGGTATCGGGAACGCAGGGAACCTTCGCGCAGAACGTACATATCAGCGCCACACTCGGCTTGTGCTTGCGCTTCCATCCCGCCCGTCTTTGGCGGCATCGATGATTTGTTGCACGCGCTGGTGGCTGAGACCAAGCGCACGGGCGACCTCCCGAACGGACGGACCACCAAGATGAACCAGCCGGATCACGCGCTGTTCCTCCGAGCGAGCAAGAGCAAGCGAAACCCTCGGCCTCAACCCGTGTCGCAGAACCCTGTCCACGCTGGTTCGCGTTGGCGTCCACACGCTGCGGCTCCTTCCCTGTTGGGGTCGTCTGCCCGGAAGTTACGCCAGTCTGGCTTGGTCTGATTCCGCCGTAATGCGCTGTGCCGCACCGGAGCGTTCGTGATGGTCGCCGGGCCGAAGCGAGTGAGGATGGAGGCCCTGTGTGCACATACAAACTCACGCCGTCGCGTACGCGTTGCCCTACCCTGTGGCGACGTTCATAGATGCACCGAGGAGACGGTAATTGGTGCTACTGGAGCAAATGCATCCCCAGTCTTCACGCTCTTCAGTTGCGGACCCAGTCAGCCGACAGTTGTTCCATGAAATTTCGCGAATTGAGCGACGCCCGAGTAACGACAAGAAATTCGGAGACAGTGGGTGCGCTCCGGTCGACCGGCGACGGGTTTAGGGACATTGGATGGACCGATCGAAACCGCTCGCGATCTAGGCAATACTTCGGATTGGGGGTATCGATTGCGATCGCCTCATCCGTGCTCGTAATTTCGAGCCCATCAGTTCCGGCGGCTATGCGAACAGCGTGCACACCCGACGCTGGATACGCGCACTGCGTCCGCTATGTTCAGAATCTCGACTCGGAAGCGGCATTCTTCGTACCCGATGACGTCTCGTCGATCCATGTACGCGCCTGGGGAGGCGGTGGTTCGCCCGTTGGTGCTGTCCCGGGCGGTGGCGGTGGCTATGTCCGCGCTAACCTCACCGTGACTCCAGGGGCGACTGTTCGAGTCGTCGTCGGTGCGGCCGGACCTGGCGGCTTCTCTGGCGTTTTCACCGGAGTCGCGAAACGTGCCGGTGCTCGACTGATCGCCGCTGGCGGAGGTAGCGCGGGCGTCAGCACTGCCGGTGGGGCGGGCGGTGGATCGACGGGTTCCGACGGCGTCGGATCAGGGGGCGGCGGTGGTGGCACGCAGACCGCCGGGGGAGGCGTGACTCCGGGCTGCAGTCTGGGCGATCTCACTCCAGGATCAGCCTTCACGGGAGGAGGTGGCTCGGTGTTCAGCGGAGGGCAGGGCGGTCGCGGCGGCGCGGGTTGGTTCGGCGGAGGAGGAGGCTGCTGGGACAAGGGCGGAGGGGGCGGATCGTCGTACGTCGCGGGGTCGCTTGTCACCGATTCAGCCGTGGAGGCGGGCTCAGGAGCTGCGTCCGGTGGTGCAACGGATACCCAGTACGTCACGGGAGTCGGGCGTGGGGACGGAAGCGGCGGGAGCGCCCTAGTCGTTGTGCAGTGGAACGGATCAGCGCAACCGTCGCCCTCAACACCTCCGTCCGGGCCTGCACTCGTAGTTTCGACGTTTGCCGGGACCGGGTCAAACGCGACAGTCGATGGTCCGATTGGAGCAGCACAGTTCGAGTATCCGTATCGTCTCACCCGCAATACTGCCGGTGATGTCTTCGTGAGCCAACCATCACGGATCCGACGAATTTCGGTTGGACTCGATGTCACAACATTTGCTGGGGGCAACATCGGATACCTCGATGGTCCCGCATTGACTGCGGAGTTCTTGAGCATTGGCGGAATCGCGACAGCATCTAATGGTGACCTGATCGTCGCCGACTCCACTCGGGTGCGGCGGATCTCGGCTGCGGGGGACGTCACAACTTGGGCAGGCTCCGGTTCGTGGGCGAGAGTTGATGGCACTGGGACGGCTTCCTCCTTCGAGAACGTGTCAACTCCGGTCGTCGCGCCGAACGGTGATGTCTTCGTCCTCGATCGAGTCATGAACGGTGCGGTTCGGCGAATTACTGCCGGCGCCGTCGTCACCACATTCGCAACATCGAGTGGCGGAGCAACGCCGACCGCTCTGTATGTGAACGCTATCGGCGATGTGTTTGTCGGCGATGACAGCGGCGCAATGTGGAGGTACTCATCCACAGGGACACTGCTTGAGCTTTATGCGGGAGGCTACGAAAGCGGTTTTCAGGATGGGGAGACGCGTTTCGCCAAGTTCGGTGCAATGTCTTCGATCACAGCAGACGTTGACGGTGGACTTCTCGTAATCGACTCAGGTCGAGTGCGAAAGATCACTTCTAGCGGGTGGGTGACTACGCTCGCCGGGACCGGTGACTCTGAGACGGTCGACGGGCCGGCGCTTGACGCGAAGTTTGCTGGACCCGTCGATCTCCTTGTCCTTCCGAGCGGACGGATTCTCGTGACGCAGGTCACCGATGGACGAATCCGGGCAATTGATCCTGCCACCCCCCCTACCACGACAACCACAACGACAACCACAACCACAACCGTGGCACCGACCACAACCACTACGACAGTGGCACCGACCACAACCACAACTGTGGCACCGACCACAACTACTACGACGTTGGCACCGACGACGAGCACGACGAGCACGACGAGCACCACGAGCACCACGAGCACGACGGTGGCTCCCGCTCCGACCACGACGAATGGGCCACCGACAACGACTTCTTTAACGCCGGCACTGACCGCCGTAACTGCTGTGACTGTCGCTGCGACCACGGCGACCACAACTATCGCTCCGACGACGACGAGCGCGACTGCCGCTGCCACGACGACTTCGACGACAACCACGACTGGCGCTCCGACCACGACCACGACTAGGAGTTCGACCGCGCCACCGTCGAAGGCAATGGCAAAGACCACAGCAGCGCCTACGAAAGGCAAGACCAAGGCGTCAAACCCGACCGCAGCGGTGCCCAACCAATTGGCGTTGCAAGACGGGCTGCGGTCGACTGTGCAACCATTCCCCAGGACGCCACGGGCAACCGATCGCATCGCTCAGAAGTCGGGGAGGCCGTCAGCTAAGGAAAGGAAGGAGAACGCCAAAGCTGCCGGGAAAGCTGCGACGAACCAGGCGAAGAAGGTAAAGCGGAACCTTGATAACGCCACGAAGAACGCGAGCAAGACTGGCAAAGCGACGAAACTAGCTTCGCCGACTGGTAGGACCACGGGTAAGTCCACTGGTAGGCCTACGGCGAAAGCGTCGCCGGGGAAGGCAACGGGTAGGACCACTGCCAAGCCCACTGGTAGGCCTACGGCGAAAGCAACGCCTGGGAAGACAACGCCTGGGAAGGCAACGCCTGGGAAGACAAAGCAAAAGCTTGACGACCCCGCAACGACCGCAACCAAGGCTGACAGGGCGGCGAAAGACGCGGCGAAGAATTTGAGCGCCGCGCAGAGGGCGTACTTGAAGGCGGAACTTCTCGCATCCAGGAATGAACCGACGCCAGAGCAGGTCGCGGCGATGAAGACGGCGAAGCTAGCGCTGTCGAAAGCCAAGAGTGTCGAGAAAAAGGCTGCGGCCAAGGCTGATTCGACGAAGGCACTTGCATCGAAGGACCTTGCGACGAGTGCCACAGAAGCAGCGAAGAAGGCTGCTTCGAAGAGCAGGAAGGCGAAGGCCGCGTCCGACAAAGCGGACGCAGAAGCTGTGAAATCCCCGACGCCAGAAAATGTTGCTGCTGCGAAGAAGTTGAAGGACACACGTGACAAGGTCGAAGGTGACGCGAAGAAGGCTGCGGCTCGGGCCGACAAAGCAAAAGCCCTCGCATCCGACGATGAGGCGCGGGTGATCGCTCGGAAAGTGAATGACTCGAAGGCACCGGCGCCCGCGCCGAAACCGAAGCCCGTTGCCAAAAAGGCCGCGAAAGGACGGGGCTGAAAGGGGCAAATAAATACACCGATGGACGGGCTGCGTTCCAGCACGGCAACCGTCACGGCGCAGCCGACGCCGCTTTGGCCGAAGACAGTGCACCTAGTAACCCGTCACGGACACCGCATTGCGGAACTCGTATGCGGACGTAGTTTCGACAACGATCCCGCTGCGATCGAGCAACCTCAACCTTGCTGGGTGAACGTCTTGAGCACCCTGGACCGCAGGCATTTCGACCGGCGACTCAGCGGTGATCGATCCATGCACGGCGAGGCAAACCGGCGGTGCTGATCCTGCCCGTCACCTTGCTTGACTTCCGTTCCCGCAACATGTGGTGGCCGTGCGCGATCATCTCGATGCGACTTGCGTTCTCCGCCCTGTCGGTCGGACTGGCGTTTCCCCGAGCCACCAGCGTCACCACGCTCTTCACACTACGCCGCGACCAAAGGCCGAACAAGTTACGTGCACGTACTAGTTACTCGCCCAAAGCTTCGGCGTTCTTGGTCGCTGAGTTGCGCTCAGAGCGACACCGCAACCAGGTTCGTCGATAGTACTGGCACATCACAACCGCTATCGATGAGCCGGCGGGGATCACCGGTCAGACACTCGTGGTGAGCGGCTTGCCTCAGGTCGTGTCGTCAGCTTCGGCCGTGAACCGTCACGATCCCTTTGGATCCGTCGACGGTGATGATTGCCCGGTCGGCGATCGAGGTCGATGCGCCTGTGACACTCACCACTACGGGAATACCGAGTCCACTCTCCGAGGCCGCCCTGCCAGAAATGGTGCAGACTCACGGGATGGACCTAAACGGAGCGCGAATTGTCATCACGGGCGGATCACGGGGTATCGGCGAAGCAATCGCCCGTGACCTCGCCAAAAAGGGAGCCCATCTCGCACTCGTGGCTCGGAACGAGGAACTGCTCGAAACGGTGGTCGGATCTTTGCCGAACGCCGTTGCTGTTGCTGCAGATCTGAGCAATCGGGTAGCCGTTGACGGTTTGATAGCTCGGTGCGAGGCCGCGCTTGGTGGTCCGATCGATGTGCTCGTGAACAACGCAGGAGTCGACGAGGTGGGCTTCTTCGCAGACGCAACCGCCGAAGACATCGTACGTATACATCAGATCAACTTGCTCACCCCGATTGAACTGTGCCGACAGGCCTTGGTCGCGATGCGCGCACGCGGCAAAGGGCACGTCGTGAACGTGTCCTCAATGGCCGGATCCGTCGGATTCTCGGGGATGTCCCTCTACTGTTCGACCAAAGCCGGCCTGTCGAATTTCAGCGGCATCTTGCGCCGCGAGCTGAAAAACACTGGTGTCGGACTCACGATCGTCGAGCTCGGTCCGATTCCTTCCGACATGCTCACGCATGTCTATGCATTCCCCGCCACTATGAAGGCGTTCACCCGCTTTCGACGCTTGCAACTACTGCCGAACGTTCCGAAGGAGCGGGTCGCGAAAGAAGTTGTCGCGGCGATCGAGAGCGGACGCCAATGTGTACGCCTCCCCAGGCGTGCCGCAGTGTTCCCCATGGCGAGGGCGTTCCCGCAACGAGCGGTCAACCTCTTGACGCGCGGCATCGACTGACCCGAGTCGAACGTCTGATAGGAGGCACGGCCTGCTCATGGCGCAACTTCGCGACCAATTACGACGGCAGAGTCAGCTGACGCCGAGGCGATGGGCAGCGCGTTGGGCGGCGGCGGGTCCGGCGAGGAGGCGGAGAAGAAACAGGCCATCGAGCACGGCGATCGCCGTTTCGGCTTCGATGCGTCGCTGTTTGGCAGTGCCCTTCAGAAACGTCGTCGTCCAATCAATCCATGTTTCAACCAGCATCGGCACAAGCGTCCGATATGGGTCTCGCCCGGTCGCAGCGAGACCGTTCGCTTCGAAGAACAACGCGAAGATTGGATCGACTTCTTCACGAGCGAGCACGGGCCAAGCCGCACGAACCAACTCGACGTGATCAGTGGCCGGCGCCGTGAAGGCATTTGCCAAAGTGACCTGCAACTGCAAACCCATCGACACGACGACCTCGTTGATGAGGTCGTCCTTGGTGGGAAAGTAATAGACGATGGTCCGGTCGTTGATACCGAGGCGCTTGGCGAGGCGACCAAAGGTGAGTTGACTCAACCCGTCTTCGAGCGCAGCAGCAAGCCCGCCTTCGAGAATTTCCTCTTTGGTGTGCCGATGTCCCATATTTCTCTTGACTTGTAGTGATCACTACGAATACGGTTTGCAGTAACCACTACAAAGTATAGGAGTCCACGATGTCTGACACAACGACGCAAACAGGCTCGTGGCCCGAGGCCAGGCAGGCCGAAACGCACCTCGGCACAATCGAGTATCACGACGTCGGCGAAGGACCGGTGATCGTGTTCCTGCATCTGATCCTGGCCGACGCCCGGCATTGGGACAAGATGTTGCCGCTGTTGGCGGATCGGTTTCGCTGCATTTTCCCCACGATGCCGATGGGTGCGCATCGCATCGCGACTAACGACAATGCTGACCTTTCCGTGGCGGGTCTCGCCAAGGCGGTTGCTGAACTGATCGAGCATCTCGACGTTCGCGACGTGACACTCGTTGGCAACGACAGCGGCGGAGCGATCGCCCAAGTCGTTGCCGCGAATCATCCGGAGCGCCTGGGACGGGTGGTGCTGACCAACTGCGACATGTACGACGTCTTTCCGCCGAAGTTGTTCAGCTACTTCAAACTGCTCCCGTACATCCCTGGTGGCATCTCGATTACTGCTCGATCGCTGCGAATTCGGGCCCTCTGGCGCCTGCCGTTCGTCTTCGGGCTCATCACCAACAAAGTCGACGGTGTCAAAGTCGACCGCTGGGCCGCAGCCATGCTGGCCAGCAAGCAGGTTCGACGCGATGCGTGCAAGGTCATCAAGGGTTTCAGTCCCGACGTCACGAACAAGGCGGCCGCCACGCTGCGCTCTACCAAGCTTCCGTTCCTCGTTGCATGGGGTGCCGACGATAGAGCCTTCAAGCCCTCACTCGCCCAACGGTTCTGCAAAGAAGTCCCGACGGCGAAGCTGGTCATGATCGAAAACTGCAAGACGCTCGTGTGTTGGGATCAACCGGAGCGACTCGCCGAACTGATTGCGGAGTTCATTTCGACCTGACGACGCAAACGTGGCGTCGCGTGGTGAACTGGATCCATGTCCGATCCAGTCTCCCTCGACGGTACGAAACTGACGCCGGCGCTTCTTCTCGACGTCGCGAATGGGGCGCCGGTTGCCGTAGCGTTGTCAGCGAAGAACGTAATGGCTCGCGGTCGCTCAATCGTCGAACGCTATTTCGCCGAGTCCATCCCCGCCTACGGGCTCACCACCGGGCTTGGTATGCGCGCTGATCGGATGCTGTCACGTGCGGAAGCTTCGCAGTTCTCGTATCGGCTCGTGCGGGGTCGTTCGCAGGGGGTCGGTGATCCTCTCAATCCTCAGCTGGTACGTGCGATCATCGCGGTTCGGCTCAACACGATGCTGAGCGGTGAGGCCGGAGCGAGCCCGTCCCTCGCCGACGCGCTGGTCGACGTGTTGAACCACAACGTGATCCCGGTCGTGCCGAGAATCGGTTCCATCGGCGCTGGCGACCTCGTCGTGATGAGTGCGATCGCCCATGCCTTGATCGGCGAAGGGGAGTTTCTAGTTGCCGGGCAACGCCGTGCCGCCCGTGAGGTACTTCGCGAGGTCGGCATGGAGCCCATCGCATTGCACCCGAAGGATGGGCTGGTGATGTGCAACAGCACCGCGCTTTCTGCTGCATCGAGCGCATTGACCACCGCGAAGGCAGGTTCGGTGTTCGACGCCATGCAGACGGCAGCCGCCCTGTCTCTTGAAGCCTTTGTCGCAAATGTGTCCCCATTTGACCCGTCCGTTCTTCGGGCGAGACCCCAGCCCGGGCAGGTGCGAGCGGGCGACCAAATCCGAAACCTGCTTGCCGGGGGAAACCTGCTCAATGAGGGAGCGGCTCGACGATTGCAGGACCCGTTGTCTTTGCGCTGTATTTCGCAGACACACGGGGTATTCCTATGCGCGCTTGATGCTTTGCGCGCAGAAGTCCACGTCCATCTCAATTCCTCACCTGATAACCCCGTTGTCCTTCTCGATGAGGGTCGATGCGTCAGCTCCGGTAACTTCCATACCCCAGGTCTCACCCATAACCTCGACGCGACAGCGCGTTCGCTGGCCTGGTGTGCCAACGATTCCGTATCTCGCATCCAGCGCCTGATGCATGCGCCCCACAGCGGCCTACCGGCGTTGCTGTCAGCCGACACTGCAGACACCGCAGGCTTCGGGCCGCTCTTGAAACCCATCGAGGCGCTTCGCGCCGAGATTCTCCACCTTTCCACGCCTGTACCGATCCTTCCCTCGCACAATGCCGACGGCATTGAAGACACGGCGACGTTCACTCCGCTGGCCGCCGAGAAGCTCGACACCATGCTCGACCGGATGGCCCTGCTCGTCGCTTTCGAATTGATTGCGGCGTGCCAAGCCATTGATCTGCGTCGAGGACAGGCGACTGCAGGCGGCGCAGCTGATCCGGCACTCGGTCCGAGCCTCCGGGCGACGTATCGGGCGCTGCGGACGACGAGCCGCTTCATCGACCACGATCGACCGATGGGTCGAGAGGTCGAGTCAATCGCACGCGATGTCCTTGCCGGCCAGATGACCCTACGCGTAAATCAGTGATTGGCCGACGCCGAGTTGCGCAGCCTTTTCGAGCATCGCCGCCCCGAGTGCGATGTCGGAGAGCGACAGCCCGCGATGCCAAAACAGGATCCGCTCGTCGGGGTCGCTTCGGCCGACCCGATCGCCAGCCACAATCTGACACAACTCGGCGTGGACATCAGATTCGGATAGAAGGCCAGCATTAATATGTGGACGTAGTGCTCCGAAGTTGCCAGCCCGGAACTGACCGAGATCATCCACGACGACCTTGTCCATGGCGGAAGTCATGGTGATATCCAGTGCGCTGATCGTCCCGTATGGAACCACCAGAGCGCCGGGCTTGACCCATTCCGTACGAAACAGCTCCTCACGGGTCTCGAGGCGAGAGGCTTCAACCATGATGTCGGCGCCCTCGAGGCAGTCTTGCCAGTTCGTGGTCACGACGACGTTTTTGTCGAGGTCGCCTCGAAGCTGCGCCGCAAAGGACTCTCTGCTTTCCGGGCGCCGGGAATGTACCCGTATCTCATCGAAGTCGAACAGGCGGTCGAGCAATCGTATGTTCCAATACGAAGTTCCCCGGGCTCCGATGTGGCCAAGCACTTTTGACTCCGGGCGGGCGAGATGTTTGGCCCCCAGGGCGGTTAGCGCGCCAGTTCGCATGTCGGTTATTGCCGTTGCGTCGATAATGGCGCGCGGCATGCCGGTGTTCGGGTCGAACAGATTCAGCATTGCCATCTCGCTGGGGAGCCCGAGCTTGTAGTTGTCGACGTAGTCGCCGACGATCTTCACGCCCGCCATGGCGAGCGGGGCGACGTAACCACGCAGCACATTGAAGTGTCCGCGGATGTTTGGATCTGGTGTGAGATGAACCCGTGGTTCGATAACGGTTTGGCCGCTGCCCTGCGCGAGCAGCCCACCCTCCACGGCGGCAAGAATCTCATCGTCGGTCATAGCAAGGCGGTCGATGTCGGGACCGTTGAGATATGTGATCGAGATTGAAGGCATATCGGAATGTATCTCGGGAATGTAAATCCGCTGAATGTCCCGGGTAGGTTCAGTACCCATGTTTGATTTGCACGTTTCACGCGTTGGATCCGGCCCAGCGATCATTGCCTCACACGGTGTCGGGAGCAGCGGCGATGTCTGGGACTCGATGGCCGCGGTTTTGTCGAAGAACTATCTGTTCCTTGCGTGGGACCAACCAGGCCACGGTCAATCAGCCCATCTCGGCGATCCGACCAGCTACAGCGCGATGACCCCCTACGACGCGCTCGTGCAAGTCGTCGACGAAACCCGTGTCGCGAACGGTCGACAAAAGGTGATTCTCCTCGGACACTCACTCGGCGGGTACGTGTCGGCGCGCTACGCAATCGACCACCCGGACCGCGTTGGCGCACTCATTTTGATTTCGACCGGGCCAGGGTTTCGTTCGCCCGACGCTCGCGAGAAGTGGAACACCGACGTCATCAAACAGTCCGAGCGAAAGACCCGGCCGGAGATGCTTGTGGGACTGCATGCCGACGCCTATGTGATCGACCATCTCGGCGACATCACCTGCCCGACGCTGGCGATGGTGGGATCCGAAGACGCAGCGTTCGTGGGGGCCACGGAGTACATCGAGAAAAAGATTCCCGGGGCAATTCGTGTCACGCTCGAAGGAGCTGGACACATGGCACCGAGAACACACGGTGAGGAGATGGCGACCGTCGTATCGGCCTTTCTCGCCGAACGACTGGCGTAACCCGAAGCTCCTACGCCTCGTCGGGCAAGGTTCGGCGTACCGGCATCCACCCGGTGTTTATGACAGCCTGCGACAGCGCCCGAGCCCCACCTCGGAGGGCCTTGCAGCCGTCCTCGCCGATCGCTTCATAGGGCGCCGCGCTGAGCGCATCGGTTCGCTCCTCGATGTGGCCACGCTGGGCCGCGCCCGCCTCCGTAAACGCGATCGAATCGGCGCGAATCAGCCCGCGTTCGCGCAGTCCCCTGATGCCAACGCTCCACTCCTCGTCGGTCCAGCCACGCATCGACTGCAAGATCGCAGCCGGCACGAGTCCGGTCGCAGCATGGGTGATCAACGCCTCGATGCCGCTAAGTCCTTGCGACACCAACAGTGCAATGTGGCCGTCGCCACGGAACTCACGAAGCAGCGTTTGGGCGTGCCACAGCACGAGGTGGTCATCATCGGGCCAGGGGAGGTTTGCATGCGCAGCGAAGAGGGGTCGGCCCTCGAGTGACTCACACGCGACCAGGGCGGCGCGTTTGGCAAGTTCCGCGGCGTTCTTCACGTCCTCTGAACCAATGAGTGCGCCACCGGCTTCGCGAAGCGACGCATCGACAACGCGATATCTGGCGTCGAGCACCGCTCCCGGTGTTGCGACGTCCCACGCCGACGGAATTGCGGCCCGCACCAGCGCAGGCGAGAAGTTGTAAAAGGTCGAGATGGTCACCTCGGGCGATGCTGCCCCGAGTGCAGCGCCTCGCGGCGCAAAATAATGCTGCCGTCCTTTCAATCCGAGCGCGTCATAGGTCGGAGGGCCATGCGGGGTGAAATAGACCATGCCGTGGATCGGCTCGAGCGTCATCCAGGTACGACGCGAAAACGGCATGGGATCAGTTGACATAGCGAGAGCATCTCACTCTTGGGCATCGCGAACGAAAACATCACGCCTCCGGCGAGCCGCGCCGACCAGACTGGAGGCATGAGTCTGAAAGAAACCCTTCGCGCCGATTTGACCGCGGGAATGAAGTCGCGTTCGCCGGACGTTGCGACGCTTCGGATGGTGATGGCGGCCGTCATGAATGCTGAGGTGGCTGGCGTCGAAGCCAAGGAGCTAAGTGACGACGAAGTCCTCGCGGTGCTACGCAAAGAAGCAAAGAAGCGTGCCGAGGCCGCAGAGGCTTTCTCGTGTGCGGGCCGCACCGACCGAGCCGATGCCGAACGTGGCGAGCTCGCGGTCATCGAGCGCTACCTGCCCGCGGCCCTTGATGACGCGTCGCTGCAGGCGATTGTGAGCGAGGAAATCGTGAAACGTGGTGCGACGTCGGCAAGAGACATGGGCGTCGTTGTGAAAGCGGTGCGGGCGCGAGTGGAGGGCCAGGCCGACGGTGGGCGGATCGCCTCGATGGTGAAGGCCGCTCTTGCCTGATCGAGTGCCAGTCTCAAACCTTATTGCTGCTGAGCCTGTTGTGCTGCTTGCGCGTCGAGCGTGCGGACTGCCTCCTCGACTCCCGTTCGTTCGGCGCCAATCGTGGTCGAATCGCCATGCCCGGTGTGCACGACGGTGTGGTCGGGGAGGCCAAGGAGTGACGAAGCAATCGAACGCACGATCGTTGGATAGTCGCTGAAGCTTCGCCCGGTCGCGCCGGGGCCGCCGCAGAACAGCGTGTCACCGGAAAACAACACGCCGCTCTTCGCATCCCTGAAACAGCAACAGCCCGGCGAGTGACCAGGCGTGTGCAACACGTCGATGCGGCGACCGGCCACCGTCAGGGGCGTGCCCGGCACAATTGCGCCGTCGGGGGCATGATTTGGATACACGGCGTCCCACAGCATGCGGTCGGCTGGATGGAGAGTGATCGGGGCATCCGTGAGTTCGGAAAGCTCGACCGCTGCGTTGATGTGGTCGTTGTGGCCGTGGGTGCATACGATTTGTCGAACGAGCCGGCCGTTGATCGCGGCGTTGATCTTCGACGCGTTGTGCGCGGCGTCGAACACGATCACCTCTTTGTCGTTGCCGACGATCCATACGTTGTTCGTGACGTCGAAATCATCGCCGTCGAGTGAAAACACGCCGTCGGTGGTAACGAGCTCAATACCAATTCCATATGTAGACATAACTGTTTCGATTCGTTGAAGGGTTTTCGAACCACGCGAGAGGTGGCGAGGGATCTGCAAACAGTTCTACATCACCACGACGCTGCGAAGTACCTCTCCGCGCTCCATCTTGTGGAACGCTTCCTCAACGTCGTTGATCGAAATCTTTTCGGACACGAAGCGATCGAGGTCGAGACGGCCCTGCAAATACAAGTCGATAAGCATCGGGAAGTCGCGTGAAGGAAGGCAATCTCCATACCAACTTGACTTCAACGATCCGCCACGTCCGAAAACCTCGATGAAGGGAAGCTCGATCGTGTGAGCGGGGTTCGGCACGCCGACCAGCACAACCGTGCCGGCCAGGTCACGGGCTTCGAAACACTGCTTGTAGACGCCAGGATTTCCAACGGCATCGATGCACACGTCGGCCCCGTGGCCGCCCGTCGCCTCGCGAACGGCCTCCACGGCGTCGACGGCGGACGCATCCACGACGTGCGTTGCCCCGAACTCTTTCGCAAGGGTCAACTTTTTCGGGTCAATGTCGACGGCGACGATCGTTCGTGCGCCCGCCAACTTTGCCCCCGCGATTGCAGCACAACCCACACCACCGCATCCGAACACTGCCACTGTGTCGCCGCGGCCGACGTTGCCTGTATTCATAGCCGCGCCGATGCCGGCCATTACTCCGCATCCGAGCAGGCCGGCGGCGGCGGGCGGTGCCGCAGGGTCGACCTTCGTGCACTGGCCGGCCGCAACGAGCGTCTTCTCCACGAAGGCTCCAATGCCGAGGGCTGGTGAAAGAACTGTGCCGTCAAGGAGCGTCATCCTCTGTTTCGCGTTGTGTGTTGCGAAGCAGTACCAGGGGCGACCACGAAGGCACGACCGGCATTGGCCGCACACGGCACGCCAGTTCAAGATCACGTAGTCGCCCGGCGCAACCTCGGTGACACCGGGTCCGACGGCCTCCACGAAGCCGGCGGCCTCGTGGCCGAGCAGAAACGGGAACTCATTGTTGATTCCGCCCTCACGATAGTGAAGGTCCGTGTGGCAGACACCGCACGCCGCGATTTTCACGACGGCCTCGCCAGGGCCCGGGTCAGGAACAACAATCGTTTCGATCGTGACGGGCTGTCCCTTGGCTCGTGCGACAATGCCTTTGACCTGCTGTGACATGACTTCTCCGGTTGAGTAGGTGCGGGCGAGATGATTCGAAGGAGCCGTCTTCGAAATGTGTTGCTGCGCCCTGCACCTTATTCGAACTCGAAAAAGGGCATGGGTCAAAAGGCACTTTGTTTTTCGAAACACTGAACGCGTGGTCCGAAACTGCCGAAGGAAGGGTGTCGCGATTCGAAAAGGTGCGCTGGTGACCAAATACTTTCTGTCTGTCCAAATCGTCATTGCTGCTCGACGCCGGCAATTCCAAGAAGACGGTGCAACCGCGGTTGAGTACGCCTTGATGGTTGGTCTCATGGCATTCGCAATCATTACGGGCGTTACCTTCTTTGGGAACCGCGTGTCGCGCGAGTTCAACGTCATCGCCAACACGATTCCCACCGGCGCTGGATAGAACCGAACTCGCAGCTTCGCGAGTCGGTGGTTACGATCGCTGGATGGAACATGTTCTCTTCAGCGTTGTCGATGGTGTGGCGACGGTCACGCTCAACCGCCCAGCGCAGTTCAACGCTCTCAACCTCGCGATGGCCCGTGAGCTGTACGAGGCTGCCGTAGCCTGCGGTGAGGACCCAGGCATTCGGGCGGTCGTCATAACGGGCGCTGGAAAGGCGTTCTTCGCCGGTGGGGACCTTGCGTCATTCCACGAAGCTGGCGATCGACGCGGTGCGCTGATTCGCGAAATGACCGCCCACTTTCACTCTGCGATTTCGCGATTCAACAGCATCGACGCGCCCGTAATTGCGGCCGTCAACGGCGTGGCGGCAGGGGCCGGGTTTTCGATGATGTTGTCGTGCGACCTCGCAGTGGCGACACGATCGGCGAAGTTCTCGATGGCCTATACAAAAGCCGGACTCACCCCGGACGGCAGTTCGACGTATTTCCTTGCCCGCACCGTTGGGCTGCGTCGGGCGCAGGAACTCACGCTGACGAATCGAACCCTCACGGCCGACGAAGCACTCGATTGGGGCTTGCTCACCCGAGTTGTGGACGATGCGGAATTCGCTGATTCGGTAGATCAACTGGCCCGCCAAATTGCTGCCGGGCCAACTCGTTCGTTCGGTGCTGCAAAACGGCTCATTCGAAAGGGATCCGACGAATCACTCGACACCCAGATGGAAAACGAAACCGGCGAGATAGCAGCCGCATCTCTGCGTCGAGACGGCCGTGAAGGCGTCGACGCATTCCTGGCGAAACGCGCCCCTGTATTCGTTGGCGAGTAGAACCCTCCTCGGCCCTAGTGGGCAGCCGCCTTCTTCTCTTTCAGGTGGCGTCGAACGTCGAAGGCAACGGGGATCAGTGACACGCCGATGATGACGACGGCGAGTATCTCAATGCGATCGGCAAGCCACGGATAACGCTTCCCGAGGGCGTAGCCGAGCAGGGTGACCCCGCCTCCCCAGAGGAAGCCGCCCACCACGTTGAACCGGGTGAACTGTCTCAACGGCATCTTGCCAACACCCGCGACCACCGGTGCAAAGGTACGAACGATCGGCACGAAACGGGCGAGGATGATCGTGCGGGGTCCGTGGTGGTCGAAGAAGTCCTGAGCGCGCTGAACATGTTTGGGGTTGAAGAGCTTCGATTTCGGTCGGGTAAACAGCGCCGGACCCATGCGCGAACCAATTTGGTACCCGACTTGGTCACCCACTATGGCCGCCACGATGATCCCGATGACGACGACCATTATCGGCGCATCGAGTGTCTTTGTCGCGATGAGGAGACCAGTGGTGAAAAGAAGCGAGTCGCCCGGCAAAAAGAAACCAATTAGGATGCCGGTCTCGGCAAACACGACAAAGATGACCCCGAGCACCGCATAACGGCCAAATCGGTCGATCAGCTTGGCTGGGTCGATACCGATGGCAAACAGGTTTGCGAGGGCGAATTCCATAAGCCACTTAGTATTCTAGAAAAGTCAGTGATATTGAGTCATGCGGCAATTGAACGGTCTCGACACCAGCTTCCTCTCGCTTGAAACCCCAACGCAGTGCGGCCACGTCGCCTCGTTGACGGTCTACGACCTATCTCGATGGTCACGAAAGGAATCGTTCTTCGAGGCGATCACAGAAACCGTTCGAGCCCGTCTCCACCTCATTCCGCTGATGCGACGGCGACTGGTCGAGGTTCCATTCGGGCTCGACCATCCCTACTGGATCGCCGACTCCACGTTTGACCTCGAGTTCCACGTCCGCAACCTGGCGCTTCCGGAGCCCGGCAACGCGTCCCAGCTCGCCGACCAGGTGGCGCGAATTGTGTCGCGCCCGCTCGATCGCACTCGCCCGCTTTGGGAACTCTACGTCATTGATGGTATGGCGAACGATCGAGTGGCCATGCTCACGAAGATCCACCACGCGGCCATCGACGGCATGGCGGGTGTCGAGCTTCTCACCACCCTCCTCGACACCGATCCCAACGGCCGCGACGTCATTGCTCCTGAAACGCCTTGGACAGGCGAGGAGCCGCCATCGGCGGGACAGCTGGCGGCTCGAACCGCAATGAATTACCTGAAGAACCCTCCGAAAGCAATGCGCCTCCAGTTCAGGGCTCTCCGGTCATTTACGGGGTTGGCGCGTTTGACAGGCTCAGGAATGCTCTCCGCAATCCCGTTAACGGCAGCGGTTCGTAATGCGCCAATTGTCGGACACGCCGTGAACCGGGTGCTCGGAAAATCCGAGTCGTCCGAAGTCTTCCCGATGTTGCCCTCTCGACCCGCTCCGCGCACTCCCTTCAACCGAGCGATCACCGCACACCGTAGGTTCGCATACGGTTCCTTCTCGCTCGACGACGCAAAGTCTGTTCGGAGGGCCTTCGACGTTACGATCAACGACGTTGTCCTTGCGATATCGGCGTCCGCCTTGCGGCGGTACCTTTCTGACACGGGGGATCTGCCGGCGAATCCCCTGATCGCAATGGTGCCCGTCTCCATTCGGACCGGAAGCGAATCCGATGCGTACACCAATCAGGTCTCCGCTGTCCTTGCGTCGTTGCACACCGACCTCGACGATCCCCTCGCTCGGCTCGCCGCAATTCATGAGTCGATGACGACAGCCAAGGGGATGAGCCGAGCAATGCCAGCCACGCTCCTGACTGACCTCGCCCATTTCGCTCCGCCCGCCGTGGCGGCGCGGGCATCTCGCCTGGCCACGCGCACGAGCGTGATGAATCGGGTGAAATCACCTTTCAACCTTGTGATCTCCAACGTCCCCGGACCCCAGACGACGCTTTACACATCTGGCGCGGTGCTTGAGCATTTTTACCCGGTATCAACGATCGTTGAAGGCCAGGGAATGAACATTACCGTGCAGAGCTATCGCAACGCGCTTGACTTCGGTGTCGTGACCTGCCGCGAACTCGTCCCCGACGCGTGGAAGATCATCACGTACCTCGGGGAGGCGCTCGACGAGTACACAGCGCTGGCTTCTACATCCGGTGCGTCCGTATCGGGAAAAGCAACCGTCGCTTCGCGTCGAGTGAAGCGGAGTCGAACGGCCTGAATTCGTCGTCGTCGAGGCGAAGGCGATCGCACACCACAAGGAGCGCAGCGGGATTATGGCCGAGGCCGGTATGGCTCCCCCGTACCTCGATGTTTTCGGAAAACGGTGCCGGTTCGTCGAGACAACTCTGCCACGGAACGACGCCGTCGGACTTGGTGAAGATCGAGGTTGATGCAACGGCAGGCGCGCCCCTGTATCCATCCGTGCGCAACGCCTTCGCCGCTGGTTGGCGGCGTCGGCTGTTCAGCGCTTCGAACAGCGCCCCTGCGTTCGTGTGATCGGTGAGCGCAACGCGAAACGGGCTCCCCATGGTGATGACGTGTCGGACATCGTGGGCCGCACGCTCCACGATTGCCCGGGCGTAGAGGCCGCCGAGACTCCAGCCGATCAAGGTGACTGGCTGGCCAGTTTGGCGTCGGATCGTTTCAAAGCGCTGGAAGAGGCCGTCGATGACCTTCGGAGTAGGTCCGAGGTTGACGCCGAGTTTCCATCCGAACGGGTTGTAGCCGAGCTGGCGCAGCAACCATCGCATTGGCTCGGTGGAGGTGTCAGACGCAGTGAAACCTGGAAGCACCAGAACTGGGCGTCCGTCGCCTCGGGGCAGGGAGCGCAACACGGGGAGCGCTGCCGCAAAAGCGGCGAACTCCGCGGTTGCGCGGAGTGCCTCGGATGTGAAAAGCGCAGCGTTGGGGCGGCGAAACAGCGCCGGTGGACGAGCGTCGAGAGCAGTGGGCTGCGGTCGAACAGTCTTTCGGGTGGAGTCTGAAGGTCCCGCCGACGAGGAAGCCCCCGCAGCCGAGGCCGGGAAAGTGACGGGAGGCACCTACCCATTGTGCTCGGTTTCGAACGCTAATTGCCAGATGTCCAGCGACTCATTCCGGAATCGCCCGACACCCCGGTTTTTCTTGCTCGGATTCCAATGCGAAGATACCGCCATGACCTCTTCCTCAAGGACTCCGGTTCTGTCGCGCGTATCGCAGCTGCTGGGCGTCGACTACCCAATCATTCAGGCCCCGATGGGTTGGATCGCCCGAGCCCAGCTCGCGAGCGCGGTCTCCAACGCCGGAGGGCTCGGCATCATCGAGACCAGCTCGGGTGAACTCGACAACGTAAAGATTGAGATCGCCAAGATGCGTGATCTTACCGACAAGCCGTTCGGGGTAAATATTGCTCAAGCCTTCGTTCGTGACCCGGGCATCGTGAACTTCGTGATTGATCAGGGTGTCCGTTTCGTGACGACGTCGGCCGGAGATCCCAACAAGTACACAAGCTCGCTGAAGGCTGCGGGCCTCACCGTCTTTCATGTCGTGCCGACGCTGGCGGGAGCGTTGAAGGCTGTGGACGCGGGCGTCGATGGGTTGGTGGTCGAGGGCGGCGAAGGCGGCGGCTTCAAGAATCCCCGCGATGTTGCCTCGATGGTGCTGTTGCCGCTCGTCGCATCCAAAGTACGTGTGCCTATTGTCGCGGCAGGCGGGATAACCTGCGGAGCTTCGATGGCTGCGGCATTTGCGCTCGGTGCCGAGGGTGTCCAAATGGGAACGCGAATGGTGAGTGCCTCCGAGTCGCCCGTTCACGAGAATTGGAAACAGGCGATCGTCGACGCAGCTGAGACCGACACGGTGTTCTTGAACCGGTTCTCGAAACCCGGTCTTCGGGCGCTCCGTACGAAGAAGACGACGGAGCTTGAACACCAGGATCACGTTGAGCTCTCCGTGATGTCGAAGGCCCTCGATCTCTACTTCGGCGGTGACATGGAGGCTTCGATTGCCCTCACCGGACAAGTCGCCGGGCGTATCGAATCTGTCGAGCCTGTTGCCAAGATCCTCGCTGACACGATCGCTCAGTTTCGCTCGGTCACCGGACGCCTCGGGGCGTACGCAAGCAGCAGTTAGACGGTCAAGAGGCCGTGTTCTTCGCCACGGTCGTTTGACTCGAAGGCGTCGGCCGATTCGTCGTTGAAGAACACGCCGCCTTCGGCGAGGTAGCGGAACTGATACGAACGGCCGGTCGGAATTTCAACAACAACGGAGCGTGTTCCGTTGGTTCGCTTCCTCAGAGGATGGGCCAACGGGTCCCAGTCGTTGAACTCGCCGACGACCGAGACGTTGACGTCGGTGTCGAGAAGCGCGAAGGTGACCTTTACGTTCCCAGCTTTCGGGGCCTGCCTGCGGATCATGAACGCTCCTGTTTGTGTGAAAGTGATGGCTGCTCCACCAACAGTCGCAGATATTCGGTTCCGACGAGGGCAGCGTGACCCATGACCTTGCCAAACGCTCACGGCCTGCAGGTTTCTACGACGTACGACATGTCGGCTGGTGTCGTTGTTCGGTAACCTCGAACCCATGTCGAATGCTCGCCCTTGGCCGCCGCCCGTAACTGTTTCCGATGCTGATCGTGTCGACGTCGGCGTCTTTGGTGGGTCGGGATTCTATGAATTTGGTACGAACACGTACGAAGTCGTGGTTGACACTCCGTACGGCTCGCCGTCGGACGCAATTGCCATCTCCAAGATCGCGAACCGTACGGTTGCGTTTCTTCCTCGGCACGGCAAGCACCATACGTCGCCCGCGCACGCAGTGAACTTTCGCGCCAACGTGTGGGCCCTGCATTCACTTGGCGTGCGGGCGCTCATCGCGCCATTTTCTTGTGGGTCCCTTCGAGCAGACCTCAAACCTGGCGACATGGTGATCGTCGATGACCTCGTAGACCGCACCAATGGACGGTGCGACACCTACTTCGACGGCTCAGACGGTGTGACAAACCACATCATGTTTGCGCATCCCTACGATGCGCGGTTGCGAGCGCTCGCCCTCGATGCATGCCGAGGCGAGGGCGTGACTGTGCACGACGGCGGCACCGTTGTGGTGATCAACGGTCCGCGTTTTTCAACGAAGGCGGAATCACAGTGGTTTTCGCAGATGGGTTGGTCCGTTGTGAACATGACGCAGTATCCCGAGACGGTGCTGGCCGCCGAAATCGGTTTGCCGATTGTGGGCGTCGCCCTCGTGACTGACTACGACGCTGGGATGGAAGGTGTGCACGAACATCCGGTGACCATGGAGGAAGTGTTCGCGGTCATGCGAGCGAACATGAGCCGCGTTCGTGGCGTGATCACACGTTTGGTAGCGACGCTTCCGTAGCGTTTCGTGAGCCCGACCGGGCTCGTTGTTCACGCTCAACGAATGCCGAGCGTGGCATCGGCCCCCCTCGGTGACGCTCCGGCAATTTTCAACATTGCTTCTGCAGGACGCGAAAGCGGTTCGGTGACTCGGGTAATCAGGAGGTCGGTGTCCATACGACCGTTGCGAACGGTAGGTCCGAAAGCGCTCCAGAACGCTCCCTCGGCGGTAATGCAGAGCTCCGGTGGGAGGTCGTCTTTGCCGGCCTGGACACCGACGCCGTCGAGGGCGGCGCGTCCACGAGACACGATCGGCCTCACCACGTGATCCTCGTCGGGCACACCCCATGAACGATGCAACGTACACAATCGATCCTTATCGGCATCGGAAAGGTCTTCCGTGGTTGTTGCGATTCGTACCTTCAAACCGTGGGAGACGAGGCGCGGAATGGCGGCACAAACATCACTGAAGTTGTCGTCGCCGCGTTTGGTGTCGTTGGCGAATGCATCGGGCGCGTCGAGGGAAATTTGTATGTGTACGTCTTTCCCCGACAGGGCGGCGGCGACTCGATCAAGACGCGGGCCGTTGAAGAGGCTCCCGTTTGACAGCACGACGACCGGTAAGACTTCGGACAGTTGAGCAATGGTTTCAGGCATTGAAGGGACCATGAACGGCTCGCCGCCGGTCACGCCAAGCGACCGAAACCCAAGGTCCTTGGCTTCCTTCGCCCGAGCGACCATCCACTCTGCATTAAGCATCCGGCGCGTGACGTTGGGCCCCGACTCCGTCAGGCAGTACGTGCACTCCAAGTTGCAGTGATAGTTCGCGTAGAACCACACTCGTTCGCCGAGGATTCCTTCGGCCACTGCTTCGGCAAAAGTCGAGCTCACTGAAAGCCTTCCTGGATGAGGCGCTCGATTGTCGACTCCCCCACGGGTAACTGAAGAGCGGTGGCATAGCGGTTCAACAACATCGTGGTCCCGATCAAAATGGTGAGTTCGACGATCTCGTGGTCGGCAAAGTGTTTCTTGACGGAGGAGTTCGCGCGTTCGGGAAGGGCTCCGGTTCCTCCCGCAACTGCGTCGTTCCATTCGATAAGGGCGCGCTCGCGTTCGTCGTCGAAGTGGTCTTCGATGGACGAGCCGTTTTCGTTGCGCAGCGCCCGAACTTGACCGTGAGTGAGGCCCGAATCGAGCGCAACAGCGGTGTGCGAGTCAATGCAGTACCTGCAGCCCAGAAGGGCCGAGGTTCGGACGATAACGATTTCCTTCGTGCGAAAGCTGATGCTGCTTGCGCCGAGCGCCGTGGCGATGAAGGGCAGTGCGACCTCAAGCAACTCCGGAACCTGGGCCATCGTGGCCGCGATCGGCCCGGGGTCACCTCCCTCATAATACGGTTTCGCCAGCAGAGGTGCCTGGGCCTGCGAGAGTGCATCAACGAGCATTCCGTGAACCTTACCGATTCTCGCCGCACTGAGGTGGCGTCCTGAGGATTGCCTGAACGATGGCGGAGAACGTTTTTGCTGCGTACGCGCGCTACCGTGGCGCGGTGTCGACGTTGATCGTGCTCGCAAAGGCTCCGTTGACAGGCCGGGTCAAGACTCGGCTCTGTCCACCCTGTTCTCCTGCAGAGGCCGCCCTTATCGCCGAGGCGGCACTGCGCGACACACTCGATGTTGCGACGACATGCGGGGCCTCACGAGTTGTGGTGGTACTCGACGGGCCGCGCCCGGATTGGTTTCCGCCCGAGCTCGAGGTCATCGGGCAACGCGATGGCGGGCTCGACGTGCGCCTGTCCGATGCGTTTTCTGACGTCCTCGGTCTGTCCACGGACCCGACGCTTCTGGTCGCCATGGATACACCTCACCTGTCCGCCGATTGGTTACGGGGCGGTTTCGTAGCACTCGACTCTGGTGCCGATGCGGTTATCGGTATGGCACACGACGGTGGATTCTGGGTTGTGGGCCTGCATCGGCCGAATCGAATGGTGTTCGAAGGACTGCCGATGAGCACCACCAAGACCGGAGATGCTCAACGTGTCCGCATCGAGTCGCTTGGTATGAGAATTGCCGTGCTGCCGGAAACGTTCGATATTGACACCACCGCAGAGCTTGATCGACTTGTGGACGAACACCCCGAACTTCGGACGTCGAACGTGTGGCGGGCAATCCGGAACCCCTTGCGGTCGCGGTAGTGACACGAAACCCGCTCGTTGTCGCTGGTTGTCGCTAGTGGTTCGCCAGCAGCCTGCTCATGTCCTTGACGGCACGAAGCGTACCCATCACGGTCCCGGTCACCTTCGATTTGCCGCTCCGACGCGGTGCGTAGGCCACCGGAACCTCGGCGATCGTCCACCCGGCACGTGATCCCTTCAGCACCATCTCCAGCGGCCAGCCCGACCGTCGATCCTGCATTCGCAAGTCAAGAAGGGCCTGTCGACGCACAGCGCGCATTGGGCCGAGGTCGGTGAGTCTGGTGTTTGTTATGCGCGTGAGTCGGTACGCGAGATATCGGTTGGCCGCGCGTTGATGCAACTCCATAGCGCCTGCATCGAGACGGCGGGCGCCTAGCATGAGATCAGCCGTTCGGGCATGCACCGGTTCCACGACCAAGGGAAGTTGGCGCGGGTCGAGGGAACCGTCGCCGTCGAGAAAGCACACAATCTCAGCGGTTGAGGCCATGAGCCCTGCCCAGCAAGCCGATCCGAAACCGGGAAGAAGTTCGGAAACGACAATCGCGCCGTGGCTCGCTGCGACATCGGCCGTGTTGTCTGTCGAATTGTTGTCAACGACGATGGCTCGCATGCCCTCGGGCACGCGCTCGAGAACCCAGGGAAGTGCCGTGGCCTCGTTCATCGCCGGAATGATCACATCGACTTCCTGTGCGGACATGCCCTAGAGCAAAGCAGGTCTTTGCTAAGCACGTGACATGCGATCACAGAACCCCTTCGACCATGCTGATCCACCCAAGCGGGTGCTGGTGACCGGAGGAGCAGGGTTCATTGGGTCACATATCGTCGATGACCTGGTGAGCCGTGGAGTCGCAGTTGTCGTCCTCGACAGTTTGGATTCAGCAGCCCACGCCGCGCGGCCGAACTATCTGAACGAGCAAGCTGAGTACCGGGTCGCTGATGTGCGTGAGCGCAGCGCGTGGCTCGATGCGCTGGAGGGCGTGGACGCAGTATGTCACCAGGCGGGCAAGGTTGGGCTGGGAGTCGACTTTGGTGACGTTGATTCCTACGTCGATCATAACGACAGGGGCTGGGCCGTGGGCTTGCGAGCGATGCACGACAGTTGCTTTGTCGGTCGCGTCGTTCTTGCATCAAGCATGGTGGTCTACGGGGAGGGTCGGTATCGGTGCGCCGAACATGGTGTGGTTGTTCCCGGTCCGCGCATCGTGGCGAGTCTGGAGAGGGGAGTGTTCGAGCCCCCGTGCCCTCGATGTGGGGCCCCGCTCGTGAGCGAGGAGATTCCTGAGGACGCCCCACTTGACCCTCGAAATGTCTATGCCGCCACCAAGCTTCACCAGGAACACCTCCTCTCGGCGTTCGCCCGCGAGCACGAGGTGGTGGCAACCGCGTTGCGATACCACAACGTCTATGGACCTCGGATGCCGCGAAACACGCCATACGCCGGGGTGGCAAGCATCTTTCGATCGGCACTTGCCGACGGTCGTGCGCCTCTGGTAACCGAGGACGGAAATCAGCTGAGAAACTTTGTGCACGTACGAGACGTGGCGGCGGCCAACGTATGTGCACTTTTGAATACTGTGACTGGGTCCTTCAACGTGGCATCGGGCATGCCTCGATCGGTCGGCGATATGGCTCGGGCGCTTGCCTCAGCCTTTGGTGCGACGCCCGGCGACGAGACATGGCCCCGGGTCACCGGGTCCTACCGACTCGGCGACGTGCGTCATGTATTCGCCGCCACGACGAAAGCGGCCGAGGTACTCGGGTACCGGTCGTCAGTCGAATTTGACGAAGGCATGCGTGAGTTTGCGACCGCCGAACTGCGGGCTGCCGTGATTCTGTGAGCCGCCGCTGAGACCTTGAGACTCACCTAAGTTCTTTGTCGCTAAGTGGGCGACGGCCGAGTCCTGTTCCCGTATGGTATCGATCATGGAAACCAAAGGTCTTCGTGTTCCCGCAGCACTCCAGGCGATCGATGAGAAGGCTTCCCACGGGGTCATCGGTGCGATGCGAATGGTCGCCGGGCTGCTGTGGTTGGCCAACATTGAGTGGAAGCGTCCGCCGGACTTCGGTCGAACGCAGCGCAATGGACTGTTCAAGTACGTGCAATCAGCGATCGATCACCCCGTTTTCAGCCCGTACTCCTGGGTGGTGGAAAACGTGATCACGAAGCAATACAGCTTCTTCGGATGGGTGACGCTTCTCGTCGAGAGCGTGCTCGCCGCACTGCTGCTCATTGGGCTGGCCACGCGTATTGCGGCGCTTGTCGGCGCGGGTATGAGCGTCACCATCCTCCTCTCTGTGTTGCACTACCGGAACTCCGATGGCAAAGAGATCGAATGGTCCTGGTCCTACTTTCTCATGATTGCGCTTCACCTGACCCTGTTCGCCGTTGCGGCCGGACGCTTCGCAGGCGTCGACGGTGTGCGAAAAGGCCGAATATCGAGAGAACGAGTCGCGCTGTGGCTCGGTGTCGTGGCGGTGGTTGTGGGCATCGGTGGATTTCTGGCCTCGAAGCATCTCGACTTCGCCGACAAGACCGGAGCGATCTTCGGTTTCCAAAACGGTTGGGAACTGAAGCTTCTCTGGTTCAATGGGCTCAGCGCGCTTGCGACGGTGATCGGCGGAGTCGTTCTCATAGGGGCCTGGGCACTTCGGTCCAACCCCGCGGTGTCTCGCCCAATGCTTTTCGCGGCGTCCGCATTCTTCGCGGTTCTCGCAATTCTCGTGCTGTTCCTGTGGCGGAATCGGACCGGTGGCTTCCTCGGAGCCACAGGCCCGAACTTTGCGTTCTGGCTGATGTTCCCGCTGGCGATCCTGACGACACTCCCTCGCTCAGGGTCGCTCGATTCCCCGACAACGGCGGGATCCCAGCCTGAGCCATGATGTCTGGGTGAGCGTTGGATCGATGAAGGCGAAAACACTCGTTATTGCGTGCGCTGCGCTGACCCGTGAGCTTCGTACGGTTCTTGCCCCCTTTGGCGATGCGATCCAGGTTGAGTATCTCCCTGCCCCCTTGCACAATCGGCCCGAACGCATTCCAGACGCGATTGTGCGGGTGCTGGATGCGAAAGGTCATCTTTTCGACCGGGTCGTGGTGGCATACGGCGATTGCGGTACTGGTGGGCTACTTGATGCGGTCCTCGCCGAGCGAGGGATCTCAAGACTCCCCGGTTCACACTGTTATGAGTTCTTCGCTGGCTCGGCGGTGTTTGCGCCCCTGGCCGAAGAGGAGCTTGGCACGTTCTTCCTGACCGACTACCTCGCGAAGCATTTCGAAGCTCTGATCATCTCGGGGCTGGGGATTGACCGACATCCTGAACTCCGCGACATGTACTTCAGAAACTATGTACGCGTTGTATTGCTGTCACAGAGCGACGACCCGGCAATCATCGATCTCGCAAGGGCTGCGGCCGCCCGGCTCGGTCTCGACTTCGCGCATCGACATACCGGACTCGACCCGTTTCGGGAGTCGCTTACGCGTTTGCTCTAGGTCGACGGGGTCCAACCCCGGTTTGGTAAGGAGCGTCAGTCGCGATTGCGGCGACGCGCCCGCGCCTGCGGAGCGGGGCCGCCGGGTGCGGCATTGGCGAGCGGGCCAATGATCGACGCCACGAAATCGAGGGTCGGACGATCGCCCACGGTTTCACCAGCCAGGTACCGATCGAGCGTGGCACGCATGGATGCCAGGTGCTCAGCGGAGGTGCCGCAGCAGCCGCCGATGATTCGCGCACCAGAGTTGGCGGCCAGGGTTGCGTAGTCGCCCATGAGCGCAGGTGTGCCGGAGTAAACGATCTCGACGCCCCTGAACTGGGGAACGCCGCAGTTGCCTTTCGCTATGTGGACATGGTTTGGCGACCGGTCAGTCATTGCAAGGATGCTGCCCAGAAGGTCAGAGGCGCCGACGCCGCAGTTGGCGCCAAAGGCCAATGGTGCTTCGGAGAGGGGCGCGAAAACGTCGATGAGATCGCCGGGTTGCAAACCCATCATTGTCCGGCCGGCAGTGTCGAACGAAGCAGTCAAGGTATAGGGCATCCCAGCCTTGATGGCACCGTTGGCTGCTGCTTGCATCTCCTCGATCGCCGACATGGTTTCGATCCAGGCAACGTCGGCCCCGCCGGCCTTCAACCCTTCGATCTCCTCGGTGAACACGTCGATCGCTTCGGCCTCGGTCAAGGCACCGAGCGGGACGAACAGCGAACCGGTTGGTCCGACACTGCCAGCAACGACGACGGGGCGACTTGCTGCGTCGGCCACCTCGCGGGCCAATTCCGCCGCTCGCTTCGCAATGTCGAACACCCGGTCCTGTGCGTTGTGCAATGCCAATCGATGACGGTTGCATCCAAAGGTGTTCGTCAAGATGATGTCTGCGCCCGCGTCGACGAAGTTTTGATGGAGGAGCTTCACCCGATCAGGGTGATCCTCGTTCCAGAACTCGGGCGGATCGCCGCTTCCCAATCCCATAGCAAAGAAGTTGGTGCCGGTTGCGCCGTCGGCCAACAGCACGCTCCGCACATCGAGCAGGTCCGAAAGCGAAGATCTCACGGCCCCAGGCTACCCCGGGTGGCTTCCATGCACAGCGAATCACCGATCCCATGAGCGAATTGAGTCTTTCGACCCGGGCGACAGCGCATCGGGGTCGCATGTTTGGACATTCCGAGGGTGGATCAGAGCACGCGGTCGACGCCGGTGTCACGATTGAGCGTCAGCCAACGCCGACATCCGAAGTCATGGAACCAGCGCTCGGTCGACGGTCCTTCGGGGTTGTTGTAGAACCAGACGTAGTCGATGTTTCGTTCTTCGTCGCCGACGACGGAGTCCGGCACATTCGGGATCTCACCACCGAATCGGAATTCCTCGACCGGTCGATCGCCGCAGGTCGGGCATGGAATCCAGAGCATTATTTCGTCCCCGTAGAACCTTGGTCAGCCATCGGATGATCCTTCGAAAAGCGCTCGAGTGAGAACGGTGCGATGAGATCCGGGACGGTTCGCGTCGCTATGTACGTGGCCATAGATTCACCGCTCGCCGGAATCCCTTTGAAACCCCATGTGCCCCATCCCGTCGTGATGCAAAGACCGTCGACACCGGTCGGACCCATGATCGGCGAAAAGTCGGCCGAGATGTCACAGATACCGGTCCACTGTCGAAGGATGCGAAGGTTGCGCGTGAACGGGAGCAGGTACGCCACCTTGGCCGAAACACTCTGGAGCATCGCAAAACTGGACTGCCGTGAGAATGTCGGTTGGGCTTCGTACTCGGCGCCCATCAACAGCTGTCCGCGCGCAGTCTGTGACACGTAGGTGAGAAGTTCCGATGACGAAACAATCGGGCCGAATCCCTGCGCGAAGCCGTTGGTGACAAACGCCTGAAGGGGATGGGTTCGGATCGGGAGGCGAACTCCTGCCATGTCAGCGATCTGCGTGGCTCGACCGCCCACTGCACTCATCACCATGCCGCACGAGATCGGACCCTTGTCCGTCATAACTCCGCAAACTCGATCGCCGTCTTTGATCAGATCGGTGACCGTGGTGTGTTGCAACACGTGGACGCCGGCGCGCATCGCGCCCTGCGCATAGGCCCACACGACGCGATCATGACGGGCCGTCGCGCCACCGACGTGGTACGAGCCTCCGCGGACGGGGTAGCGGCCGCCACCGGAGACATCGAGTTGCGGGCACAGCTCCTTGGCTTCTTCCGGGGTGATCATCACTGTGTTGGTGCCGAGCGCTGTATTCAGCAGAGCACGGGCTCGCTCCGCACGCATGGCACTTTCGGTATGAGCCAGCCACATCAGTCCCTTGGTCTGATGCATGATCCAGCAATCGGTCTCGTGTTCAAGACCATTGTAGAGATCGACGCTGTGCTGATAGAACCGAATCGACTCGGGGATGCCATAGTTCGATCGGATGATCGTCGTGTTTCGACCCGAGTTCCCGCTCCCGATGTAGTTCGACTCGATTACGGCGACGTTGGTGATCCCGTGGCGGGTGGCGAGATAGTACGCGGCGGCCAACCCGTGCCCGCCGCCACCGATTATCACGACATCATACGTAGGCTTAGGATCATGCCACGTCAGTTCGAGAATTGTTTCGACGAACTCGTTCACCGGATTCGCTCCTGAAGTTCGTGGACGAACGCCGTCGCGCAAAGGAGCAGTACTTGTTCCTCGGTAAGCCAGATTTTCACCGGCACGGCGAGAAATCGCCCCTGTACGAGGGCTGGTCGATTGGTCGGGACGGTCCACTCGATGCGATGCGCGATCAGACGCTCGAATTGTGCGGGTGAAAATCGAAACGCAGAGAGCCCCGCTTCTCGTTCAACGATTCCGAACTCATCATCGATTTCGATCTGACCCTTTCCGATCAAGAACACCTCGTCGGGAGCGAATCGCATGGCCGTCATCGTGCCCGGCAGCGCGGCGACACACGCGTCGATCGCTGCGGGCAACGCAACGACTCGCGTTCCGATAAGTGTTTCAGGCCCGAGCACGCTTTCCTTCCGTGTCGTAGAAAGGAGGTTCGACAATCGTTGCCGAACGCCCATCGACAAGAACCCTGTCCATAAGTGGCTCCTCAGGCGACCAGTTGCGTTTCAGCCAGCCAAGGGCCACCGTGTGGCCCAGAAGGGGAGAGAAGAAGCAGGTGGCGACATGGCCCATGACCTCCCCCGTGATCGACCCGGCCGTTCCCTCAAGGGCAAAAATAGGCGTCCCCTCGATGGGCGCCGGCCCATCGAATTGCAGGCCGATCATGCGACGCGAATCGGCGAGGCTAGCGGTTCGGGCAAGCGCTTCTTGGCCGATGAAGAAGTGCTTGTTCATCTTCACTGCCCAATCGTGGGCGATTCGCCTCGGCGTGGTGTCCATCTCGGTATCCATACCCACTATGACGTGACCCTTTTCGAGGCGCAGACCGAACAGCGCCTGAAGCCCGTGTGGTTTGATTCCGAGATCGCGGCCCGCGGCAAGCAACGCGCGCCATAGCTCAACGCTGCGATTCCAGGGATGGTGAAGCTCCCAGGACGCTTCGCCGGTGAAGGAGAGACGCATGATGTGGCAGGGCACGCCCGCAACCCTGTCATGACGGTGCTGCAGGAACTTCGGTGGTTCGGCCACGCCGAGACGATGCAGGAGTTGTCCAGCGAGTGGACCGGTGACGTTGATGGCAGCGAGCGATTGCGTACGGTCCATGAGCCGAACATTGAGGTCCCAGGTGTCGAACCAGTCACGCAGCCATGCCTCCGCATTTGATGCGCCACCGGAGGTGAAGCTCAATACGAAGCGATCCTGCGTCTCGCGCACGACCATGCCATCATCGAACAGGTGACCGCGTTCGTTGAGGACGAGGACATAGCGGCTTCGTCCGGGTTTTATGTCGGCGATCGTCGTGGGATAGATCCGCTCCAGTGCCTCCACGGCGTCGGGTCCGGTGACGACGAATTTGCCAAGGGTACTTACATCACCGATTGACACGCCTTCGCGGACCGCCCAGTACTCAGCGACGTGATCGCCGTAGTTCCACGGACGCCACCACGTCCCGAAGCGATCCATGTTGGCGCCCAGTTTGAGGTGCTCGTCGTGTAGGGGGGTTCGTCGCCACGCGTCGACGTAGAGCCCGGCTGCGGCTTCGCCCATGGTGAGTTGGCGGCTCGCTGGTCGAGCAGTGAATGGAGCAACCACCACGGCGCCGCGATCGTGGCGCGCCGCGACGAAGGCCATGAGATGTGGTACGCAGGCACCGCCTTGGCAGGTCCCGGTGCCGCAGAGACTGGAGCGCTTAATGAGTTCGACCTCCCGAAAACCCCGGTCCCACACTCCCTGGAGGTCCTCCACGGTCGTCTTGGAACAGCCGCATACGACCCCGTCGATAGGTGCCGGTGGAAGGGGGAACGATTGCGATGCGGGTCCAACAACTCGTATGTGCGCATCGTTTCCTGCCATCCGAGAGAGAAGGTCTCGCGGAGCGTTCCCGATATCAACGACAACCGTGTCGCAGCGGTACCGGTGCAGGGTGCCGGTTTCGGTCCTTACGACGACGCTCTCGACTTGATCCGTCCCTTCAATTCGGACCAGCGAACCAGGCGCTACGGTCCCCTCGAAGTCAGGGGGCGGTTCGCCGATCGCGATTGTGCTGCCGAGGTCTACTCGTGCAGCGTGCAGCATTTCAAAAGCTCGCCGAGTGAGAATTCCCGGAAGAGTATTTCCCGAACAGACGGGCAACAATTCTGCGGCCCCCGTGGCCAGCACAACTTCGTGGGCGTGGATATGAGCAAAGCCCTGCGGCGTTCGGGTAACAACGAGCGGGCCGCTGTAGATAGCGACGACCTCGTTTCCGTCAACGGCATCCAGTTCGACCACATCGCGGCCCTGTGTTTTGAGCCGAGTGGCTTCGCGTTCTCCGGTTGTCGAACGCGATCCAACCACAACCACATCGGCTTGGCGATACACGACCGGGCTGTCTTCGGTGGTACGACGATCCGGAGCCGCCGATGTGAAAAGCGAGGGCCCTCCTTCCGCCGGATGGCGGGCCACGATCATTCCGGGGCGAGCCGGCACCTGGCAGGTGCGGACGTACGCGATCGCGTCGACCTCGGCGACACAATTCCCGCAGTCGCCACCGAGGCATAGGGCGCCTCCATTGCCGGGATGTTCGCGGTTTCGAATAGCAGCGACCGCAACGGAGTCACCCTCTTCGAACTCGCTTAGTTGTCCTTCGAAGATGAATCGTTGTGACATGGCCTCTGCATCGTAGATGTCTTGTGGCGGGTAATGAGCGGACACCCGCAGTCATGTTCTGGCGGGTACAAAGAGTGGCGGCGAGGGGTCGTTGTTACTGGTGCATCGCCGAGAACTTCCGCATGCGTGCACTAGGAGCGCATACGGGTTCCGGTCGGGTCCAACAACGGTTGATGCTGCAGCGCCGCGGGGCGACGCTCGCCAATGATCTCGATGTCGAACCCGGTGTTCCCTTCGCCGGCCAGCGCAGCCGGGATGTACCCGAGGGCGATTGACCTGTCGACGTAGTGGCCATAGCCGCCAGACGTAATCCAGCCGACAACACGTGAAGTGCCATCGGACGCGGTGTGCCAAACCGGCTCGTCGCCAATCACATCGGCCGGGTCGTTGGGGTCAACGTCAACGACGAACGTTACGAGCCGACGATCGGGTCCCTTTGCCAGTTCGGCTTCGTAGGCTTCGCGTCCGATGAAGTCATGGTCGAGCTTCACATAGCTCGTGATCCCGGCTTCCACGGGTGTGTAGATCGGACGGTATTCACGGAACCAGGTCCCGAAGCTCTTTTCCAAGCGGAGCGAAAGCAATGCGCGCAGACCAAACAGCCTGATACCGAACTCCGCACCTGCTTCCATGATCCGATCGAAGAGGGCAATCTGATATTCCGGCGCAACCCAAAGCTCGTAACCCAAATCGCCAGAGTACGTAAGGCGGCCGACCAGCGCAGGAATCATGCCGCATTCAATTTGGCGAAACGACATGAAGGGAAACGCGGCGTTCGACACGTTTGTGTCGGTGATCTTGGCGAGTACGTCGCGCGCCCGTGGTCCAGCGATCGAGAGACCCGTCAGGCCGAGGCCACGAACGGTGAACGACACGCTGGCGTCGGTGGGAAGGTGATGAAGGAACCAGCGCGAGTGATGGATCTCTGCAGGCATAGAGCCGAAGAGGAAGAAGTGGTCCTCGGCGAGACGGGCAACAGTGAACTCGCCCTCGATGCGCCCGTGGTGATTCAAAAGCGCGCTTAGAACAATCTTGCCGACTTTAGGCATCTTGTTGGTGAGCAACGACGACAACCAAGCCTCGGCGCCGGGACCGCGGATCTCATACTTCGCGAAGTTCGAAACTTCGGTGAGCCCAACGCTTTCGCGAACTGCGCGGCATTCGTCACCGACGACCTTGAAGGCGTTGGAACGCTTGAACGTGACGTCTTCGACCGGTTCTTTGCCTGGCTCTTGGAACCACAACGGGTACTCGAGGCCAAACGATGCGCCCCAGACTGCGTTGGCGTCGTCTTGACGCCCGTAGGCCGGCGTCATGTGCAACGGGCGGCCGGCCGGAAGTTCCTCGTTCGGGAACTGAATACGGAAGCGACGCTGGTAGTTCTCCTTCGCCTTCAGGGCGGTGTAGCCGAGCGTGGCGTAGTCGCCGTAGCGGGCAACGTCCATGCCCCAGATGTCCATTCCCGGATCACCCTGGGTCATCCAGGCAGCGAGCGCAAGGCCGACGCCACCACCTTGACTGAGCCCGGCCATGACGCCGCACGCCGTCCAGAAATTGCGGAGACCGCGGACGGGCCCGACGAGAGGATTGCCGTCGGGGGCAAAGGTGAACGGGCCGTTGATTACGCGTTTGATGCCGATTTCTTGGAGACGCGGGTAGTGCTCGAACGCAATGCTCAGCGGCTTTTCCAACCGATCAAGATCGGGCGTGAGAAGTTGCGCGCCGAACTCCCATGGCGTTTGCTTGGGCGACCACGGCACGCAGTTGTACTCGTAGCTGCCGAGCAACATTGAATCGCCCTCTTGGCGGAAGTACGACTCGCCGGCAAAGTCGACCGACATAGGAAGCTCTTTGCCGTTCTTCTCGCGGTACTCAACGATCTCGGGCATGTCGTCGGTCAGGAGGTACATGTGCTCGAACGCCAACACCGGCAATTCGATGCCAACCATACGGCCGACTTCGCGAGCCCAGAGGCCTCCGGCGTTGACGATGTGCTCGGCGTGAATCACGCCCTTGTTGGTGTGAACGTTCCAAGTCCCGTCGGGTCGTTGGGTGAGGTCTTCCACCATTGTGTGTCTATAGATTTCTGCGCCAGCATTACGTGCACATATGGCATACGCGTGGGTGACGCCCGACGGATCGACGTGGCCCTCGTCGGGGTCATACAGGCAACCGAGAAAGTACTGTGGGTCAAGCAGGGGATGAATCTCGGCCGCTTCCTTCAGCGAGATCATTTCGAGACCCATGCCGAGGTAGCGGCCGCGAGCCTGCGCCATTTTCAGCCAGTCGAGACGCTCGGGGGTGTCGGCCAACATGATGCCGCCGGGCAGGTGGATCGAACAATTCTGGCCTGACTCCTCTTCGATGGTCTTGTACAACTGCACGGTGTACTGCTGCAGCTTCGCAACATTGGGATCACCGTTCAGGGTGTGCATGCCGCCGGCGGCGTGCCACGTCGAGCCATGGGTGAGCTCTTTACGCTCGAGAAGCACCACGTCGGTCCAGCCTGCCTTGGTGAGGTGATAAAGCACGCTGGCCCCCACGACACCGCCTCCAATTACGACGACCCGGGCCGACGTTTTCATGCCATGGTCGGACCGATCTTCTTGAAGATCGTGGAGAACAGGAGTTTCTTGTACAGGCATACCGGTAATTATTGCCGGTAACTCGGACGATCACGCAACAAGTTGCAAACTCGGGTTCGTCCCGTCCGTGCCGTTGTCAGGGGCGGCGATACGCCTGGAGAATCTTCTGTTCGCGGTGCGGGTCGAGTCCGTGAACGGGGCGGTCGCGTTGTGGGGGCAGAGGGCCGTGCGTTTGCAACCACGCCCACGTGTCTTCGACGGTTTGTCGGACGTGGCGTGCGCGTAGACCAGCGCCGATTGCTGCGTCGACATTGCAGTTGTGAAGTCCTGCGAGCTCTCCGCACGGTGGGACCCAGATAGGAAGTTCGGTCCATGGTGCGACTCGTGAGGCAACGAGTTCTTCCGGCGAAAGCCAAACCAAAGTTCCCGTTGAGTTGGTGACCGAGAGGGTCGTGTCGAGAAGTTCGCCCATCGTGGTGTGGCCGACCGGTCCGACCGCATTGAACACACCTCCAATCGCCCGTTCAGCGCAGGAGATCATCCACTCCGCCAGGTCTCGGGCATCGATGTACTGCAACTTCATGGTCGACGGCCCGGGCGCGAGGATCTCGCCACCGCGTCGGATCCGTTGCAGCCACCACGGCAAACGGCCGACGTCCTCATGCGGTCCAAGGATCAACCCGGCGCGAGCGATCAGGGCCTTGGGAAACGAGGCCATGATGCCTAATTCGCTTCCTCGTTTCGCAGTGGCGTAATCGTCGTGACCGGTATCGCTTGGGTTTGCTTCGACGACCGAATGTGACTCGTCGAGGCCAACCTCGATCGGCCAGGTGTACACGGAGCGACTTGAGACGTATCCGTAGTGACCGACGCGGGGTCCGAGCAACTCGGCTGTCGCCGTCGCATGGATCGCAGGGCCGGACCAGGTGTCAACGACCGCGTCCCACGAGCCGTGGCCGATTGCCTCGCGCAATACATTCTGGTCGGTTCGGTCGGCTCGGATGTGTCGCGCCAGCGCCACATCGTTGCCGGTCTGCCCGCGGTTGAGGGTGGTGACGTCGTGGCCGGCATGGAGGGCGCTTTCGACCAGCGCTCGTCCCATGAAATGGGAGCCGCCGAGAACCAGAACCTTCATCGGGAAAATCCCGGCGTGCGACCGACACGGTCAGCCCCGTCGAGCCAGCGCATCACTGCATCTCGCGAGAATCGCCAGTCATCGCCGAACCGTCGGCCGGGAAGACCGCCATCGCCGATCCGGGCGAGAACTTGGTCTGGGCCGACGCGCAACAGGTCGGCGACCTCTGCCAGATCGAACACCTCTGGATCGCTGGCAGGCATTGACGATGCCGCGAGCGCTGCCTCGACGAATTCCGTCACCAGCGCTTGCTTCGTGCGCCCGGTCGTGCGTACAAGTTCGTCGACCGAAGCCATGACATGCGACGGCAGCCTTACAAACAGTGCAGCTTTTTCAGCCATGGCAACATGCTAGCAGTTGATAGCTATTGCTATGTGACGTGGTGGGCCAATGCCAACTCCACTGGGCGGCTTCGACGCGACCAACTCAGTACTCAATTGCGACCAACTCGTCCAATATCGCTCGCAAAATGAGCTCAAACGGCGAGTTGGTCGCGAAGGCGGATCGAGTTGGTCGCGAAGGCGGGTCGAGTTGGAGTTAGGAACGGACGAGGCGGCCGGGTCGGGCGCCGGTGTCGGTGTCGTGTTCGCGGGTGACGACGCCGTTACAGATGGAGGCGACGTAGCCCTTCACCGGTTGAATCAGACGCGTGCCGCCCGCCGGGAGGTCGTTGTGCGCCACGGGAGGGGACACGCGAAGTCCCGCATGGTCGATAACGTTGATGTCAGCGCGCATACCAACCTTGATCTGTCCACGATCGGTGAGGCCATAAAGTGAGGCGTTGCCCCATGTCTGCTTTGCCACAACGAACTCGATGGGAATCTGTTCCCCACGGTGACGGTCTCGGGTCCAGTGGGTGAGCTGGGTAGTCGGCATCGTGCCGTCGCAAATCAAGGTCACGTGTGCCCCGGCGTCACTCAGGCCCGTGACCGTGTTTTCGTCGAGCAACATCTCACGAAGAACTTCCATGCGCGCATAGCAATCTACCGTGCTAAGCGACGCAAAGCGCGTCCCGTCGCCCTCGCACAGGAAATCGTAGAGGTAATCCAGCGGGTCGCGTTGCGCAGCCTGTGCGAGCGCCCCAATCGTGGTGTCGCGTGTCGGCTCTTAGTCGACGGGGTCGTTCAGCGGGAAGAGAACCGCTGCGGATCGACCGAAAAGGCCATAGACATTCTCCATCGACCCGGGTGCCTCGGGCCGGAGGCTGGTCTCTGCCATGAGCGTCGCCTTCATCTCCGGCGAACGCATTGCTGCCGCTCGTTCAGCGACAGGAAGCTTCGATAGCTTTTCAATGTAAGTGGGCTTACGCATGAACGCGTGGTAAGCACTCAGACCAGTGAGAAACCCAATCGGCCGCGACGCCACCTGTGGGCGAAGATTCGCTCCTTGAGCGTTGGCGATTGCTGTACGCCGCAGTATTTCGCGCCAGAGCATCGGGTCATAGTCGGGGGACTGCACCAGCGTAAATGTGACCGGACGACCGCTCTCCAGGGAGAATCGTCGCATGAGATCGTGCTCTGCCTCCTGGGTGGTCTTCTCGCCGCCGAGGTTCTCCAATTTGCCGACGGTGCCCGCTGGAATCATCTCGAAGACACCCTTTCCCGCGCGTCTCATGGCGCGCGCGATCGCAAGAAGTTCTTCGTCGGGCGCAAACGTGCCGGGCACGGGAGAACCCCACAGCGATCGGTGGCCGATGGTGCGTGAGGTTGAGAAGCCGAGCGCTCCTGCTTCGATGCCCTCCTGCACGATTCGTGCCATCGCATTGAGGTCGTCCGCGGTCGCGTCTTCGTTGGCCTTGCCGCGTTCACCCATCGCATAGAACCGCACCGATCCGTGCGCAATCTGGGTACCGATGTCGAGCGCATATTCGCGCTTTGAGAGGTAGTCGAGGTACTCGGGAAACGTCTCCCACTCGCCCCAATCCATTCCTTCATGAAGTGCCGATCCGGGGATGTCTTCGACGCCTTCCATCAACTCGATGAGGTCCTGTTCTCGACCGGGAGGCACGGGTGCGAACCCGACGCCGCAGTTGCCCATCACGACTGTTGTGACGCCGTTGTCGGCTGACGGGGCCATAGCAGAGTCCCAGCAGACCTGCCCGTCGTAGTGTGTGTGCACATCGACCCAACCCGGCGTCACGATGGCGCCGTTGGCGTCGAGGATACGACGAGCTGCTCCGGTGATCGATCCGCCGACTTCAACAATGCGGCCGTCTTTCACTGCGACGTCTCCGTCAACCGGGGCGGTGCCGGTCCCGTCGATGAGGGTGCCGCCCTTGATCACGTAGTCAAACATTCTTGCTCTCCCCGGTTTCAGCTGAACGAAGTGCAACCGAGCCTACGAGGTCGGGCTCGGCGATCACAGTCCGACGTTTCAGACGCCGGACACGAGGGCTATGGCAAGCTGGCGGTACACCTCGTCACCCACGATCTCGCGCAACTCCTCGGCGAGGGTTCGCCATACCGCGTCGGGGGCGCTGAACGCCTCAGGCGCCGACGTGCAGAACCACGATCGCGTCGCGCCGCGAGCCTTCCAGTCCGACGCAACCCACGGGTGAATCGTCGACACAACCCGACCCGTTCCGTCGGTCGAGTCAGTGCGCCGTAGCGGGAACTGCCAGCACACATTCGGCTTGCCGTCGATCGGCCGTTCGCCACGTTCGAGCGACGCGAAGTGAAGCGCGCAGCCGGCTCCCGTGACGAACCCGGGGCGGTTCAAAAAGATGCATGCCGTCTGGACCACACGTGTGCCGACGACGCCGTTGGGGAGTTGTTTGTACCAGCCGACTCGTTTGGCATGGCCCGAGTATTGCCACTTTGCCGGGTCGAGTTGTGCGACCGCCTGCGACACGATCATGAAGTCTTCGGAGTCGGTGAGCGCCGCGCCTTCGGTGCAACAGCCATCGGCGCGAGCCGGGTCCTGGGTTTCGTGGAGACCGCGGCACCCGCCGCCGTAAATGCACCGCCACGAGCTGAGCAGAAAGCGCTTGTCGAAGCGCCACGTTCGATCCGGGGCTTCGATCTCGACGAACGCATTGGACGGTTCCACCCCGAGATCATGACCCCATTTGAGCTCGCATCCGAGCATAGGCGGGTACGCCGTTCCCGTATGCTCGGATCCGTGGCTACCGTGCAGGAACTCATCGAACGGTATCGACCGCACCCGGCGCCATATGAGATCGCAGCTACGCGCGTTACCCCGACTTGGCTGGACGAGTTGGATCTCAAACCCGCGCCACCCCACCTGCGCATGGGAACGCACTCGCTTGATCTCGACAACTGGTTTGTTCTGGACGAACACTTCGACACTGAAATGCAACTGCGACAACGCCTCCTGGGTGAACAGCGTTCCGAGGTGTTTGCGCTCCTTCCTTCTGCCGAAGACGCGGCCGACGAGACACTCGCGTTGATGAAGGCCTGGTTGGGTGAGCGAGGTCGCGCTACAGAGACGACCGATTCGAATCCGTTGGCGGCTGCTGGAGAGCTCGTTCAGGACGACCTATGTCTGATGGTGCACCGCGACGGCGATTGGCACCTCGACGGTGGAATTCTCTGCTTCCCGAGCGTGTGGCGATTGAGCGAGAAACTTGGTAAGCCCACAGGGCAAGTTCATTCCCCTGTCCACCACTACGCGGAGGAGCTGTCGTCGAAGGTCGACCGCTTCTTCGATCGGCTCACCCCGGATCGTCCGGTGTGGCGCCGCAACCTTTCACTGAAGCCGACAAACGCGCTGTACCTGCCGGTTTCGAAAGGTGAAGTGGAACGGAAGGCTGTTGCGGTGAACGAGGAGGGCGCTCCATACTGGCTGCGCACGGAGCGTCAGACGCTGCGTCGGCTTCCGAAGACGGGCGCGATTCTCTTCGGCATCCGCACCCAGGTCGCGCCAATCGCAGTGTTGCTGAATCGCCGCGACCGGGCTCGCGACCTGCTCTCTATGTACGAATCGTGGGATGCAGCGATGGGTCAGTTCAAGATGGCTGACTCCGATATTGGCGCGAACCTCCTGCCGTGGCTTGCCCGGATCAGCGCCTGACGCCTTCCTCGCGTTGACATCAGGGCGTCGACATCAGCGATCGAATGGCGCGAGCTACTGCTTCGGTGCCGAGCGCTCGCACGGCGTCAAGCGGCGCGAACACCGGTACGCCCAGTCCCGGAACCGAGACGCTGACAATTGCGTCGCCGTCGCCAGTCAGGTGCGCCGGCCAAATGGCGCGGGCCAAGCCATCGTGTCCGCTCTGTGCGAGTAAGTGACACGCGGTCTTGTCGAGAACGGCGTTGGTGACGATGACGCCGATTGTGGTGTTTTGCATGGCGGCTTGGTATGCGTCGCCCCGTGCCTGGAAGGCCGGAACTACGCCGACAATGTCGGCGTTGCTGATCTCGCCGTTGGCGACGATGTCTCCAATGGAGTTCACAACAATAAGCGCACTTACGATAACATCGCCGCTTTTAACTGTTGCCGTTCCCAGGCCGCTGGCTACCACCTGGTCGGAGCGCCACTTGGAACGAGTTGCTCCAGTGCCTACGCCGACCGCGCCCGTAAGGAACGGCTCTGGTTTCGCTGCAGAACAGGCTGCATAACCGTCGGTGGCCGTCGGGCGGACTGAGGCTGCTCCAACGGCCAAGTCGTAGATAACCGCGCTTACGACGATCGGTACCGGTCCATTCTTCGTTGGGAACCCTCGACCTTGTTCCTCACACCACTGGACAACGCCATCGGCGGCGGCCAAGCCGAACGCCGAACCACCGCTAAGAATCACTGCATCGATTGAATTCACCGCGCGAGTCGGGTCGAGAAGGTCGAATTCCCGGGTTCCCGGCGCCCCGCCTCTGACTTCACCCGAGGCCACGTTGTTGCTCGGGAACAGCACGACGGTGCACCCTGTTCTTGCGATGGGGTCGGTCATGTGGCCGACCAGCACACCAGCGATGTCAGTGAGCATTCTGCGCCGCAAGGCGGGTGTGAGGATTGCGCTTGACCCAGGCGGCTATCAAAGCTTCGATTGGCCCGTGCACATGATGAGTGAGCCACCACCGACTCAGACGAACCTGCACTGCGACGATGAGGCCGAGAACAAACAGTTGTCTCGACGGCGTTAGTAGCGGACCGAAACCGAAGCCATAACCGAACGCAAGTGTTGTGCAGATAACTGACTGAGCGAGGTAGTTCGTTAAAGACATGCGGCCCAACACCGTTAGCCGCGAGCTTATGAACCTGAGCGGGCGAACCCGAGTTAGCAACGCAATGGCTCCTATCGCCTGGCCGAGGATGGTAAGCGTACCTATGAAGGATGTAACGCGCCAGGTTCGATCAAATTTTGTGACCTCCGCCAGGATGTTCCACGAAAGCGAAGTTGCGCCAACGGTGTACGCCCACTGGCGGCAGCGCTTTTCTTGGGGGGTCGCGATCGAGAAGAGCAGGTGGCGCTCAGCGAGGAGCCCGGCGAACATCATCGCGAGGATGTACGGCCATTGAGCCAGGACTTCCTGGGCAAGGTTGTAGCCATAGTTGTGCGCGTGAAGGCGTACAACCTCCAACAGAGTTCCGTGTCGGTATATCTCGACGGCCGGGGCGCCGGCGATGTGGCTGAAGCCCATCTGCTCGGGGCTGATTGAGGGCTCGGTGGCCAGCCACGCACCAAAGGCGACAAGCCCCGCTCCGATAGCTGCGATGCTTCGCGTGGAGAGCTGACGAGCGCTATACAAAAGGGTGCCGAGAACTCCATATGCCAACAGAATGTCCCATCGATACAGCAACAAACCGTGGGCAATCCCAATCGTGGCGATGGCGAGCAAGCGTCGGGCGACTCGTCGACGCCGTACGGCCATCGAGAGCCGACCTCGTAGTTGCAACGCCAACGAGTAACCGAAGAGAAAGGCAAAAATCGGATACCACTTGCCGTCGGTCAAGATCTCCCTCAAGACCGCAACGACACGGTCAACCCGAGTCGAGATCAACGGCGAACCGCCGTCGACGCTGAACACGGCCAGGTTGATCACCAACGCCCCGACGAGAGCTGCTCCGCGAAGCACATCGAGGACCGCAATCCGAACGAAGGCCTCCGCAGGTGGGGGTGGACGGAGCGGAAGGTCGCGGCGATCGAGAACGGTCATCGGAGGACTCTCGTACGAAACCTCAGTTGTGCAAGCACATCATGAAACTACCCGATGCCGCGCGACATGACCGCGAACAAGGCGTCGTACTAGAAGTCGGTGGGGACGCCACCTTCGGCCTTTCGACGAGCTACGAAGTCCGCCATGGCCTCGCGTCGAGCTTCGTCGAGAGGCGGTGGCTCGTAGCGGTCAAGCATCGACTTCCAGATCTTGTTGGCCTTGTCGTAGGCCGTTGGAGAGCCAGCCTCCTCCCATGACTCGAAGTTGCGCCAGTCCGAGAGCATGGGCTTGTGGAACGCAGTTCGATAGCGCTCCTGGGTGTGTTGTGCTCCGAAGTAGTGGCCTCCGGGACCGACTTCGCGCATGGCGTCGAGGCCGAGGTCGCCTTCGGATACACCAACCGGCTCCAGGAACGACTCGACCATGCCAAGTATCTCGGCGTCGAGAATCATTTTTTCGTAGCCAGCGTGCAGGCCTCCCTCCATCCAACCCGATCCGTGCATCATGAAGTTGACCCCACCCATTACGGCACCCCAGATAGAGAACACCGACTCATACGCAGCCTGGGCGTCTAGCGAATTGGCGGCACAGACGTTGGAGGAGCGGTACGGCACTTTGTATCGCCGGGCGAGTTGTCCGCCGAGCATTGCGGCGCGCATGAACTCCGGCGTACCGAATGCCGGCGCACCGCTTTGCATGTCGACATTGGAGGTGAACCCTCCATAGATGCTCGGTGATCCGGGCCGAACCAGCTGGGTGAGGGCGAGGCCCAAAAGCGCTTCGGCGTTCTGCTGGACAACGGCACCGGCGATCGTAACGGGGGCCATGGCACCGGCGAGGGTAAAGGGGGTGATGCAGACGACCTGGTTTCGTCGAGACATTTCGAGGATGCCTTGCGCCATCGGGAAGTCGAGGCGCAACGGCGATGACGTGTTGATGATGGTGAAGAGCGACGGCTCTTGCTCCAGCGTCTCGTCGTCGATGCCGCGAGCGAGGCGGATCATTTCGATACAGTCTCTGTTTCGTTGTGCCCCGAGTGAGTACGCATGAATCGGCTTATCGGCGAGCGTGAGTGCGTCGTAGGTTGCATCGAGGTGTCGGACGCCGGCATGAATGTCGACGGGTTCGACTGGATACCCACTGAAGAAGTGAGTCGTGTTGAGCATCTGCCCGAGTTTGATCAGGTTGCGGTAATCGGTGATGTTGCCGATGCGACGTCCGTTGTCCCGGTCGAACACGTTGGGGGCTGAAGCGACGGAACCGAGTGCAATCCAGTTGCCGCCGATGCGGAGGGAGTGGTCCGGGTTGGTGGCGTGAAGCATGAACTCCGACGGCAACGTCGAGATTGCGTGCAAGATGATGTCGCGACCAACGCGAACGCGCGGGTCCTCATCGTCGTCGGAGACGATCGCTCCCGCCGCCTTGAAGATCGATCGTGACTCCGGACAGAGCACGTCCATCCCGATTTCTTCAAGAACCTGCAGAGAGGCAAGGTGTATCGACTCGAGTTCGTCGGCGCTGACGACTTCGGTCGGGGCGTAGCGCAATCGCGATTGACGAAACGGTCTCTGATCAAGGATTGGCTTGGAGTCTTGGTGCCCTCGGCGACCACCTTCGCGTTTACGGCGCGGAGCCTCGGTCACGTGTGCTCCGCTCGAAATGGCGGAGGGATCGCTGGGGACGGTTTCGTTCGTCACTGGAACGACTGTACCGGAAACTCGTGGACCGGTGCGCCCGGTGGTCTCCTCACCCGACCCCTCACTGCGCAGTCGTTGCCCTCAAAAGGTTTTCGAGTCGTACCAGGGACTCCTCCAACGCTTCGGTGAGACGTTTGCTGTCCCCGGTGGCCATGAGATCAATAGACAAGCCGGTGAACGTTGCCTTGAGGATCGAGGACTCAAGACGCGCCGCCGCCGCGTCGAGTCCTTCGGATTTGAGCCGATTTTCGATCTTCGTCCTCCACAAGCCAATTTGCTGTTCACGAACGATCGACGACGTCGGGGTAGCGGCGGCCTGTAACGCGGCGGCTTCGAGACCGAGCCTGACCACGGAAAGGTTTGCCGGCGACTCACACATCCACGCCCACCAGAGGCGCATCAGGTTTGCTTGGGAGATGTCGGAGTCCGCCGCCAGCCACTTGTCTTGGATCGTCTCTTGAATCTCCAGGGCGCGGGCCAGCGCC
>JANOYY010000079.1:0-83102 GCA_031429095.1 Acidimicrobiia bacterium
CGTTTCAGCACGCCTACGAACCCGCTCACCGTGACGCGAATGACGCCGCGCCGCCCGAGCCACATCGCGTTCGGCCAACGGCGTGATTTCGCTCAACCGTCGAGCCAACGCAACCTCCAACGCATCAACACGACCACGCACGGACCGCACACTTTCCAACGCAGCAAGAATCTCGGCCCGGACAGCCGAGCCAATCACCAAACGTTGCATACCCGCAATAAGCGAAACCGGATCCAAAACGTCCATGCACCCATATGTAGAAGCGGTACGACAAGATTGACCCGTTGACACCCCGCACCAAGAAAAATTCCCGAAAAATTTCTCGGTGATACCGATTCTCAATCATCCAACAGAGAACGTTGCTCAACCAATGATTCGAGGACCGCGACCAAAACGATCCGACATACTCGAACCGGACGTATCCGATCATACGCATACATACTATATGTACACACATTATTATCCGTCAAGAAGCCCAGAAGCCAAAAGCAAGAAGCCAAGAAGCCGAGTAGCCGAGTAGCCGAGTAGTCACCTTGGACCGACATCAACTATCGAGGCAACACCAGGCCAACCCTCGAGCCTCTGAACTAGGTGCGAGAAACCTCGCCTCCCGTGGGCCACAACGCCCGAGGCATTGGGTGAGCGTACCGACGTACCACAACGCCGATTTACGAGCCAGCGCAGCAAACCCCCCGGCGCCACCAGTACACCCCCCCGACTACCCGGGCGGTCCGTCGCAACCAGCCGCAAACCAAGGAACTACGTCAGGACCTTGTATTGCCACTCAGTGATCGGCTTGCCCGCCCAAATCGGAACGAAAAGCGATCGCCACGTCCGCGACCGATTCGCTCAGGCAATGGGCCTTGCGTCATTTCTGGACCACTACGTCACTAGGTCGTCGGCGGCGACAATTGGTGTTCAAGGTCGGGTGGCCAGCTTGCGCCGGCACGGCGAAAGACCGTAAGCCGTGTCCCGTCCGAGCACCCGGACGCGCTGACGCATCACCCGCTGAACATGATCCAAGTTGGTCCTGGTTTTCATTGGATCCGGTGAACGCTGCCAACGAGGGGCCGTTGTCCTTTCTGGTCGATCGGGCAGACCTAGATCCGTCTCCAGGCCCGTGTTTGTCGTGACCTGGTCGAGGTCAATCATTCGGGACGCGATATGGCGTTCTGCGCTGTCGCACGGCTCGTCAGCAAGGGCTGTACCGACTTGACCTCCAGGAATCAGTCGCATGTACACATATTATTGGGAGTCGCCGGGCCAACACGAACCCTGCAATAGGTCGACGGGAGTCATCCCAGTTGTAGACATCTCGCGTACGGTGAGGCTGAATCGATGCGTGCGAAAGTCGACACCTCTCGAAGACTGCGGAATCCATGTGGCCACCTAACTATGTCGAACGACGGCCCGCGCCGCTGCAATGGAGTTGACGTAGCTTGTGAAGTTCCATTCCCGCGCTCTGCCCACCGGACCAGGGTTGGGCCGAATTTCTTCGCCGCTAGCGCACGCAAGCGGAAGTTCTGCGCGCATAGACGGGCGGAGTTCTGCCAGCCCAACACCCGATTTCGGACGCTCGGCCAGGTGGCGCCAATGGAATCCGGCCTGGTGACACAGCGCTACAGGAGGTAGCGGGCACGGGCAACCGGACGTCCCCGAAGGCACAATCGGGCACCGGTCAATACAGCGGCAATTCTCCTGCGACCTTCGCCGGGACCCCCGGCGTAAGCGGCAGCGCTGGAGAAACGTACGACAAACCATCGAGTGCGGTGGGCACGCGTGCGCTCGGTCAATCGGTTCGGATTCGACAACCAGTACAGTCGGATGCGTGGGCGAACAGAACAAAATGAACCCGGTCAAGCAACCGCTGCACGGTCGTGTTGCCCTCGTGACCGGTGCGTCGGGCGGAATCGGCAGCGCTGTGTGCACCGAGCTGCTGCGGCTTGGTTGCACCGTGCATGCGATCGCTCTCGGCGACACACATCTCGACGCGTTACGCGAGCGGAGTGACCCTTCGAACGTCAGGATCCATCCCCTCGATGTCACGGACACTGCGGCCCTCGCCTCGATCGTCGCTGAGGTGAAGCCCGACATCCTGGTCAACAATGCGGGAATAATAGGTGCACTTACTGGTGCGCAGACCTACGACCCAACGATTGCCGACGCACTGATCGATATCAACCTGCGCTCGGCGGTGCACGCAACGTTGGCTGCGCTCCCCCATATGGTTGCTCGCAACCATGGGCATGTCGTCTTCACCGGATCGATCGCCGCGACGCGCCCCACCGCGAACACTGCGGTGTATTCGGCAACAAAGGCAGGCATGTCGGCTTTTGCCGACGGGTTGCGCATGGATCTGTTTGGCACCATGATCCGCGTGACCGTGTTGGCACCCGGACGTGTGGAGACCCATCTCTACGACGATCTGCACGGCGGCCACCGCGGCGCGAAACAGGCGCTGTATTCGACCGCGGTGGCGATCCAGCCCCAAGAAATCGCAACCCTGGTCGGTGTTGCGCTCACCATGCCCCAACACGTGGACGTTACCCGCTTGGAAGTAGTGCCGACTGCGCAGGTCTACGGCGGGGCGGCCATCGCACCACACTCGTAGCGCCCTCGGAAGAGCCAGGAGAAGGAGTACCGACGGTGTCACCGTCGAACCCCGGCTGGCACTTGACTCCACTGCCCCTGTCGACAGGAGATCCACCCATCGATCTCTAAACCGCCAAGCGCAGCAACGACTTCCGAAATGGGCCGACGAAGCCTCGAAACCAGTTTCGATGTCGTTGCGCTCTCCCACCCAAGTTCGCTCAAGACAATCATTCCCGTTTCGTCGGGCTCGCGCCGTGTTTCCACCACTGATGATGTGAGCAATCGGTCGAGGGCCAAAACGCTCAAGATATCCGTGGTGTCGACGCACGCCATTACGCGATGTTGCGTTGCGGCCGCTCGACGCAGCAGACCGTTCGATCCAGCGCACGACGCATTCAGCGGGTTGCCGGGTACCGCCATCACCGGCTTGGATCGCGACCAAGCGTCGTGAACCGTGAGCATCGAACCACCCGACTCGGTGGACTCGACGACGACCAGCACATCGGCCAGCGCCGCGATGATGCGGTTTCGAGCAGGAAAGCTTCGTTCGGACGGCCGGACTCCCGGTAGATACTCCGACAGCAGCACGCCTGCGTCGGCGACTCGCGCCCAGAGTTCGCCGTGCTGACGGGGATACACAACGTTGAGGCCACTCCCAACAACGCCGATGGGAGCCGGATCCGACGATGCCAACGCTCCGGCGTGCGCGCTGGCGTCGATACCGAAGGCAAGGCCTGATACGACGGCCACGCCGACGTCGCACAACTCTCGGCCGAAACGCTGCGCCATTTCCCGCCCGGCAGGTGTAGCACTACGTGTGCCTATGATCGCGACGCGAGGCTTGGTGCACAGGGATAACTCGCCTCGATAGAAGAGTACAGCGGGTGCTTGGCCATCGGTACCAAAGTGCGAGTCCCAGTCGGGATCCCCCGGCAGCCACATCCGGATATCGAGGCGTTGGCACTGATCGAAGTACATTGCTCCGATCTCGGCCGCCTCCCGAGCAGCAACGCTGAGGCGCCGGGCCACGTTGTCGTCGACGAACAGCGCCCCGATTCCGGACCCGCCTTCACACAACGCCGCGTAGGCATTCTTCGGCGAGAACGTGCTGATCAGCCGACGGGCTCGAGCCGTGGTCATACCGGGCACGGTCAGGAGTGCGCAAACTGCCTCTTCGACTTCCAAGCGATCGCCCTTGGGCTTCCTCTCGTCGAGTAAGGCTATCGGTCTGAAGTGCGGGCTCATCGGTGTTCGTCCAGCAGAGTGGAGCGCCGATATTCGATCGCAAGATGAATCGCATCCGCGGGGACCGGCCCGTCGATCGACACTTCGTTGAGGTCGGCAATCGTGCGGGCGACGCGCCGGATGCGAACCATGCCGCGGGCCGTGAGGGATCCAGCCCGCAAACGTTTCTCCAACAGGGCTCGGCCCGGCGCATCGAGCCGCGCAAGGGTATCAAGATCGCGATCGCCAATGAACGCGTTGGCGACGACCCCTCGTTCGGCGGCGATCGCCCTTGCCTTGCGAATGCGGTCGGCGATCATCCAGGTCGGCTCTGCGGATGTGGCGTCGAGCAGCTCCGACGGATCAGGTCGCTCCACGGCAACTCGGAGGTCGAATCGATCAAGCAATGGACCCGATAATCTGCGCGCGTATCGTTCGCGTGCTGCCGGTGAACACTGGCATTGCGGTCCGTGACCGAGCGGCGTGCCCAACCATCCGCACGGGCAGGGATTGGTGGCGCCAACCAGCAAGAACCGGGCAGGAAACACCACCGACCCACGAGCTCGGTCGACGCGGACGATTCCCTCCTCGAGCGGTTGGCGCAGGGCATCAAGAACAAACGGCGAGAACTCGCCCATCTCGTCGAGGAACAACACACCGTGTTGCGCGCACGACAACTCACCGGGACGCAGCCATGCCGAGCCCCCACCCAACAAAGCCACTGCGCTCGCCATATGGTGCGGTGCCCGCAGCGGAGCGGTGAGTGGAAGTGTGTTGCCGACCCGGATGGCGGCCGCAGAATGAATGCGCACGACCTCGATCGCCTGCTCGGTGGTGAGCGGCGGGAGCAGCCCCGGAAGTCGACGCGCAATCATCGTTTTCCCTGAGCCCGGCGGGCCGCACAACAACAGGTGATGACCACCGGCGACGGCGATCTCCGCTGCGGTGCGAGCCAGGCTTTGCCCCCGCACGTCGGCGAAGTCAGGAATCACGGCTGCTGGTAGGGGGGCATCGTCAATTCGGTCATCGGGCCACGGGGCGAGCCCCTGCAACGCCTCGACAACTTCACGCAGGTTCGACACCCCGCGCACCCGGCCACGCTGAATAAGACGCGCTTCGCCCGCGCACGCATGGGGAAGCACCACCTCGCTCCCCGCCAGCGCGTCGACCAGCGGAATCGTCCCGGGCATACGCCGAAGCGAACCATCGAGCCCAAGTTCCCCCAAAAATCCGCGGCCCTCGACGCGTTCTTGCGGAATCTCACCCGATGCCACGATCATCCCCACGGCGATGGCCAGGTCGAGCGACGCTCCGGCCTTGCGGACCTCCGCCGGCGCCAGGTTGACCGTGACGCGGGTTTGAGGCCACGCATAACCGCTCGACAGCAATGCTGCACGGACTCGATCGCGTGCCTCCCGACATGCAGTGTCGGGCTGGCCGACAACCGTGAACGACGGTAGACCGTTGCCGATGTGCACCTCGACCAAAACGGGCTGGCTTTCGACACCCCACAGTGTTGATGCCTGAATCGATGCCAACATGGCGCCTCCCAATAGCAGACGTGGATATCCACGAAACGATGGTTCGGGAGCGCCGTTGGTTCACGTCGGCTTCGAAACGCGACTCACATGATGAGCAACGGGTTCAAACTAGGGAAGGGGTATGACAGGATTCCTGCCGTGGGATTTAACCCGTATCGAAAACAAAAGAAACGCAAGAGCGATGTCGTGCTCGTCGCCGTCGCGCTTCTACTGACGGCGGTGCTCATCCTCTGGGCGCTTGGGAGTTTCAACTAGACGTATACCGAGCTGCACCTAGGCAAGAAGGGCCGCGGCGTCGGGCGGAACTCCGCTGACGTCCCACAGGTGATGCCACGGGTCGTGGACCATGTACACGGCAAAGGTTTCGATCGTGAAGCTCTTGTTGTCCGAGCGTTGCCCAGTGCGCGGCCAGTCGTTTGGGCCGACTCGATCGAACGCAGCGCCAAGAGACAGCCCAGCGTGGCGAAGCTCACCGCACACCACATCAGAGTCCTGGGCGAGATAGTTGTCGCTCAGCGCCGTCTCGTCCTGATCCCAATTTGGGAACGTCGGATCGTCGTGGGTGAGCATCAGGCACAGACGGTATTCGTACAGACGAAAGACATCGCGTACGTGACACGCATATTCGATCGGTGCCCACGTGCTCTCATTGGGTCGCGCCGCAGGGGCGAAGTGCTTCGCGATAATCGTGGGCCAACGCATTGCCAAACCCCGTACTGCATGAGCGGCATCTCTCGCCGCGAACGTCGCTCCGTTGTACCCGCAATCGGGACACTGCGAACGTATGGTCCATGTCCAGTCTTTGTTGTCAGGAATGATCGACATCAGGCGATCGTAGTGACCAACGCCGAGGCGAGCGCCGAAATTACGCGCCGAGCGCGGAAATCATGACGCGACGTATGACGCTGACTACGGGTTGCGCGCCAGTACTCGAATCGGGAGGACTCGCGGCCCTCGAACCTGGCCGGGTGCCCAACGAACGGCGGTTGGATCTTCGAGGATGAAGTCGGGGACGCGGGCCATCCAACGTTCAATCGCCACGGAGAGTTCGAGACGCGCCAGGTTCGATCCAAGGCACCGGTGAATGCCGAGGCCGAAAGCGGCGTGCCGGTTCTCGGCCCGGTCGATGATGAACTCATCAGCGTCGGGGAACGCTTCGGGGTCGCGGTTGGCGGCCGGGAACGGCAGGAGACACCACTGCCCCTGTTTCAGCAGCGTGCCATTGATTTCGACGTCTTCCTTCACGATCCGAGCCATGGTCACCGGTGCATACGCCCGAAGGAACTCTTCGACAGCAAACGGGAGGAGCTCTGGTTCGCGGGCGAGGCGGTTTCGGTCGTGGTCGTGCGTGGCGAGGTGATAGAGCGCCGCACCAATCGCTGACCAGGTGGTGTCGATTCCGGCGATCAGAAGAAGGATGCAGGTTCCACGGACGTGCTCAGGGGAAAGTTTGTTTCCGAAGAGCTCGGCGTTCAGCAGGAAGTTCATCAGATCGTCGCGGGGGTTCTCGACGCGATCGTGCAGATGCCTATCGAAGTACTCGTCGAGTCGACGGAACGCTTCCGCGCGTTCGTCCTGCGCGATGTCTGGGGACCCAATCGTCGATTGAATGAATTCTCGAAAGAGTGCACCATCTTCGCGGGGCAGGCCGAGCATTTCAGCGATTACCGCAGGCGGGATGTTCTGCGCGTAATCGATAGCTCCGTCGACAACATCGCGATCCATAAGTGCGTCTATTAATTCGTCGCACAGGTTAACGATCGCCGGGCGCAGCGCCTCGATCACCTTGGGTCCGAATACGGGAAGCAATAGTTTGCGGGCATGCTGGTGAAATGGGGGGTCGCTCGTGATCGGCGGCGCATTTCCGATCGGAGCTTCGGCCAACACCACGCCGGTACTTACAATCACGTTTTTCGAGGTGAAGTGGTCCGTGTCGTAGGCGATTGCTGCAACGTCTTCATGGCGAGTGGGGAGGTACACACCGTTGTAGCGATCGGAGTGCGCAATCGGGCAGCGCATGCGAAGGTCATCCCAAATTGGAAACGGGTTGTCGACCCACACCGGGTCTGTGTGGTCGAAGTCGCTCGCCCAATCGATTACGGGAGGAGCGGCACGCTCAGAAGTAGTCATTGCAGTATCCGATCAGTCTTCGACGGTGATTGCGTATTCCGGACAGTTCGCAATCAGGAGCCGAGCTTTCGCTTCTTGCTCCGGACCGATGGTGCCATCGCCGATCACCACAGCCATGCCCATGTCGTCGACATCAATCAAGTCGGGTGCCAACGCATAACACCGGTTGTGTCCCTGGCATTTTTCGCTGTCTACAACAATTCGCACAATCGCTCCTCCGAGAAACCGAGCATACACTCGGTTTCATGACGACCTCGAGCGCGACGCTGGTCTAGCCGCAACGACGCGATCGCTCAGCGTCGTCGGCAGGGCGAAGTTTGAAGATCTCGTTGAATGGGCGAAGGTCGCGGGTTGCCACGATGTAAACGACGGTCTCGTCGCCGTCACCCTCGATGTGCAGGGCCCCGGCGGGCAGCACCAACTTGTCGCCCGGTCCAATCGTGAGCTGGTCTCCGGACTCGCCGTCAAGGATCCATGTGCTGCCCGAAATGACGTAGCCATGGACATCGCAGTCATGCCAGTGAACGTGCGGAGGCGGGTTTCGAAATCAGCGTTGTCGGCAGAAGCCGTCGGCGGAGATGTCGGCAACGCTCCTTCCGGCCCGCTGAAGTGGTTCTTGAGGACCGATAGGCGCATATGCGAAGTATCGAGCTCCGACGGTGAACGCGTGGATTCAGACGTCGACGATACCCGGGCGTAGTCCGAGACCATCTCGTATTGCGCAGTAGAGCGCTGCGGCGCTGCCTACCGGGCGAACCTTGTGGTCGCGATGGCCTGCTCGCGCCGCGTCCAAGAGGCCATTCGATGACCAGCGATACCCTGTCAAGGTCCGCCCGGACCTTGACGGCTGTGCCTATGAACCCCTTGACAAGTTCCGCAACGACGCAAACCCTCAACCGAATGTGTACACACAGGAAAGCACATCGACACACAGGGACCGGATCGAGTATTTGACGCGCAGCCGACCGCAACGCTGCGTCCACCGCCTCTTTGCGGCACAGGAGGATCGCTGCCGCGGCGCAATCAACACGGGTGCCTCGTTCTTAAGCCGCAGAAACGATGCACCGATCGCGTTTGTTCAGCCGCACACACTGCGAAACCAAAATGGCGCCTATTAAAATGCGTCTTCGACGACCCGAAGCTCCACAGGTCGAACGGACGAATCGAGAGCCACCACATCGAACCGGACCGTTGCACCACTGACCTCGGGGTGGAGGCGCAACCACTGGTACGCGAGCATACGGATCTTCCGTTGCTTGTCGAGCGTCACGGCATCAAAACCCGAGCCGAAGCGGTTGCCGTTGCGAGTCTTGACCTCACAAAACACGAGCACCTGCGCGCGACAGACGACCAGATCGATCTCACCCTCGGCCAGCCGCCAGTTCATGTCAAGCACGCGGTAGCCCTCGCCAACGTACCAGCGCGCAGCAATCCGCTCCCCTGCCGAACCAAGCCGTTTGCGGGCGACCGTCATCGGCCCACTCTTACGCACCGGCCAGCCGAGGCCGTTCAGAGAAGGCAATCGCCCGATCACGCCCCGCACTTTGCCCACAGACAGAGCTGGGCTCTATACCCGTACCAACGTCGACCCCCACGATTTGGGAAACTGCGTACGCTCGAACTCCTGGAGCCAGGACTCGATATCGCATGCGGGCATAGGTTTCGCAACATGGTATCCCTGGGCGAATCGGCAACCCATCGCCGCCAGAAAGGCAGCGGATCCTGCGTCTTCGACCCCTCCGCCACGAGGTCATGCCAAGGCTCACTCCTAGAGAAACGATCGCCTGGAGGATTGCTCGTTCGGTGGGGTGTCTGCGTATCCCAAACTCCGAAGGACTTATCGACTTTGAGCTCATCGACCGGCAAGGACGAGAGATAGGCCATCGAAGAGTGACCTGTGCCGAAATCGTCGAAGGTCGGCTCCGTCCCAAGCTCCAGGAGAAACGCGCAACAAAACGTCGCGGCAAGAGCAAAGACCGAGCCAATGGTGACCGCCCGTAGACGGCTATCCCTGCACGTCCGTGGCTTCCGTCGTCATTTCAGGAATCGGCCCTTGCTATGCACACGTAGTTACTCCACTATCCCCGGATTGACGATGACCACGTCCTCCCCGACCACCTCATCCCCGACCACCTCAACCCCGATCACCTTATCCCCGACCACGGCGTCGCGGCGGAGATGCTGGTGGCGTCGGAGACCTTGGCGGAGTTCGCATATGGCGTGACGTATCGAGAGTCTGTCGTCGCCTTTTCGATGTAGCGGGCCAATGCGCCATCGATGTCCCAGCTTCTCAGTTCTTCGCTGAGTTGGACGACCTTGGCGTACGACGTTGGCGTCGTCGATGTCTCTGGAAGTGCCGTTGCAATTGCGCGGTCCAACTGGATGATTCCTGCGCCCCGAGCCTTCATATCGCCGGCGACCTTCACGGCGCTTGCGACAAGGAACTTTTTGATTTGCGTTGGGGTTGCCGACGGCCACTCTTGAGCCAGCCACGCCGCAGCACCGACACAACAGCAGCCGACTGCGAAGTGCCGGTCGCCTTCAGATAGGAAGTTCCAACGCGAGCGCTCGACATCACGGTTGCCGAAAGCGAACCCGGGACCACGAGGCTGGCCACCGACACACCGGGTGCTCCAACGGTCGGTCGGACGACCCATCCAGTACTCGAGAACGGTGCGACGACATCGTCGATAAGGCCGGGAATTGCTCCCTGATCAATCGCGGCAACAGAAATGATGTCGGGCTGATATGTCGGACTCGCGAGCCGGCCTGTTGCGTCGTTGCCGGCCGATGCCACAACGACGAACCCGGCCCCGTTGGCCGCGCCCACTGCCATCGCGAACTGATCAGCCGAACACAGGTCGGAGGCGCGGAGCGAGGAGACGCCCGTGAGGGTGTGCACATCGTTGGATGAGCCGGTTGGTGCCACGGCCCCGTTGGCCGCGCCCACGGCCATCGCGAACTGATCCTGCGTGGCCGACGCAATGCCCGGTAAGGCTCGAAGTGTTGCCAGCGCCGAGCGGGACATCTCGGCGGACAGCGACGAGAAGGAGGACAGGTCACGGGTGACCGTTCGATTCAGTTGGCCCGCAACGACCCTGAGTCGGCGTGGTCGCGACCAACTTCGGCTCGGTTCGCGACCAACTCGCCTACTTTTGCGTTCGATTTCGCCGACTTTTGGCGAGTTGGTCGCGAGGGGACCCCGAGTTGGTCGCGAGGGGGCCGCGAGTTGGTCGCGACCAGGAGACTGTCTCTCATCAGTATCGATTACCGAGAGTGGTTCGTAGCCGAAATGGGCCAACGCCCTACAGAAGACAGCGCTTCTCCGCTGTATTCGACCACGTTCCGCGGCAGTGTCACTGTCCGCGGCCGACCTGTGCCCGCGTTGCTTGGCTATTCGCCGGGGCGGGTGAGTTCTTCGATGTTCACGTCTTTGAACGTGAGTACGCGCACTTTGGCCACAAACCGAGCGGGTCCCGGGCGGTAGATATCCCACACCCAGGCATCGGTGAGGTTGAGCTCGAAGAACGTTCGACCGCCCTCGGTCCTGGTGGCCAGGTCGACGCCATTGCACAAATAGAAACGACGTTCGGTTTCGACCAGGTGCGTGTAGGTCGAGACAATGTCCTTGTACTCACGGAAAAGCTGCAGTTCGAGTTCGGACTCGTAGCGCTCCAGATCCTCCGGGCTCACCGCAGGGCACCTCTTGGCAGCATCACTTACAGACCACCGAAACGACCGAAGGGATATACACGTACAAACGCGCGTCCGACCATCGCGGAACGCTTGACCAAGCCAAACACCCGTGAGTCAGCTGAGTAGTCGCGGTTGTCCCCCATCATGAAATAGCGGCCCTTCGCAATGATGATCTCTTTGCCGCCGAATTCACCGTTGTCAGCCGTAAACACGTCTTTTTGCAGCCAGGGTTCGCTGAGCTTCTTCCCGTTGATAAACACCGCGTTGTCATGAATCGACAGTCGGTCACCCGGCATTCCGATTGCGCGTTTGATGTAGTACTTCTCTTTCGGCTGCCCGATGCCCAGCAGCTCCAGCGCGTTGCGACCGACTCGAGAAATCGGGTCCCTGCGCCCTCGATCCACAAAGCCTGGGTTCTGAAACACAATGATGTCGCCGCGGTCAGGGTCGCCGAGCTTGTAGCTGATTCGCGAAACGATGACTCGATCGCCAACCTTGAGCGTCGGCACCATTGATTCTGAAGGAATCCAGTAGGCCTGGCCGATAAATGCGCGCACGAATGAGGCGAGGAGAATCGCGATGATGATCAGCGTTGTGTATTCACGGATTAGCTGAATTCCTCGGCTTCGCGTTGGGCGCTTGCCCGATCCGGAACCGGCGGGGTTTCCGGGTGACTCGACCGGAACTTCGACCGGATCGGTCAGCGCTTGAAAGGCGCTCTGTTCGGGAACCACACTCACACTATCGACCGTAGCGGAGTGCAGCGCGTCACGATGCGACGATCCCAAGAAAGTTGGTCGGTTGATGGTGCGCGTGCCGGTGAACGCGGTTATCGCCGACTATCGCGCCGCGGGGGTGCGCTTTTCGCGGATCTTGGCTGCTTTGCCCTGGAGATCGCGCAAGTAGTACAGCTTGGCCCGACGCACGTCGCCCTTCGCCATGACCTCGATCATCGCAATGGTCGGTGAGTGGACCGGGAACGTGCGCTCCACGCCTACGCCGTAGCTGATCTTGCGGACCTTGAAGGTCTCTCGGATGCCGTCGCCCGCTCGACCGATCACGTAGCCCTGGAAGACCTGGACACGCTCCTTGTTTCCTTCTACGACGCGAACGTGGACCTTGACGGTGTCGCCAGGGCCGAAGTCGGGGACATCGGTGCGAAGGTGTACGTGGTCGATGAAATCGGTCGTGTTCATTGCCAAGCTCCTGGAGCGGACTGAAAAGCCAGATGGACTAGCCAAGTTCTGGAAAGAACAAGGCCTGAAGAGGTTAGTCGAAGAAGCGGGGGGCGGTTTCCAACCCTGTCCGTGAACATTTCCCGGCAGGGGAGCGTAGCTATTTGTGATTTGTTCACAACGTTTTCCTACGTTGCTCACTTCCAGATGGGAAACTCTTGCCATGCGCACTTCACGCCGTTTCGCTCGACCCGTGTCCGCTTGCCTACTGGTTGCGGGTGTGATCGCATTGGGAAGTATCGCGCTGGGAAGTATCGCAGTGAGAAGCCCTGCCGCCAACGCTGCCGACACCGATTCGCCAATCCCCCCGGCCTCGACAACCACCATTGCCGGCGCCACCACCACGAAGGCACCGGCGCCCTCTCCGACTCAGGCGTCGTCGCCAGCCTCGGCCGCCGCGGCACCAGCGGGCGCTGACTTCATGGCCACCGGCCGAGCGGCCGTGGCGAAGTCAGACTGGAAGGCAGCGATCGCGCAATTCACGTCGGCGGTCGGCGCCAACCCCAAGGACGCTGACGCCAACAACATGCTTGCGTACTCCTACCGCAAGTCCGGTGACCTCACCAACGCATTCAGGTACTACAAGATCGCGCTCACGATCGACCCGAAACACAAGGGCGCCCTCGAATATCAGGGCGAGGCGTTCGTGATGGCCGGCAAGATGACCGACGCAAAAGCGAACCTCGCCAAGCTGAAGAGCCTCGGTTGTGCGACGACATGCGAGAACTACAAAGACCTCGCCGCATTCATCGCCAAGCCACCGAAAAAGAAGAAGTAGGCGAGCGAAGGTTTAGCCTGCCGCCCGCTTGCGGGGGTCAGCGGGTGCTGACTTTGCGGCGAGAACTGCCGAGCCGAGCAGCCGTGCCGCAGCGATCAGGTCGTTCCAGTCATCTCGAAGCCGGTCGACGACCCGCTGTTGCGCGTTGTCCGTCATCGATTCGATTGCGTCGCGTGCGGTCCGGCCAGCGTCGGTCAACGAGTTGTCCGGACCGAACCAGCCCCGAACTTGTAACCGTCGCGCTGCAGCGTCGGACTCCTCCGGGCCATAGCCGCGCGAGCCTGAATACTCCCCGACCGGGTAACCGAGCCACACCTCGGTGAGCACATTCATCTCAGCCATGTCGAGGTCCGCGGCTATGCATGCAGCGAGGTGCGAGTCGCCCCGGTGCTCGCGGTACAGCTCCGCTCCACGCCAGGCGCGTGCGTACGGGTCCGCGCTCAACGGAACCGATTGCAGTGCGCCGAAGAGATGGCGGGGCCCGGGCTCGGTCGCACCGAGGACGCTCATCAGCCGGTCACCCACCAAGACGATGTCGTCCATCGCCACTGACGCCGCTGACGAGCTCAAGCCTTGAATAGCGCCCTGTTCACGGGCGGCGAGGACGGCAGCACGCGTGGACGTGGCCCGGCCCTGCTCGTAGACAGGAACGAGGAGGGCGGGACTGAACACACCGAACGCTGAGACCACCACCGAGGGAGCGCAGTTCTCGCCGAGAGCGGCAGCGCGTCCCCATACGTACCCGTCGAAGAATCCGTGGCCCAACGTGCTCCACTGTTGTGATGCGGCGCGGGCCCACCATCCAATCGTCGCGATTGGTTCGAGCGCGTCACGCAATTCGCGCGCTGGCGTCGCAGGCACCAACGGCTCGGGGGATGGGTTCGCCGACGGAGTCAAAAATTGTGCGGCAATAGCGTCGTAGTCCACGGTCATGGCTCCTCTAGTGGCGAGCCGGGATTGCGCCCGGCCAAAATTTCATCTGTACGATTACGAACTGCGGCGAACATGTCGGGGTGGGAGAAGATCCAGAAACGATTCGACAAAATGGCGTCGTGCACCATAATTGCAATCGCAGCGGGCGACAAGCCAGCGGCCAACACCGTTCGTACGTACTCCGCTCGTACGGCATCTTCCGGGCGCATCACTCGCTCGCCAAGTTCGGCAGGACGATTCCGTCCGCTCTCCCCGATGCGGGTGTTCACCCAGCCCGGGCACAATGCGGACACGCCGATGTTCGTACCGGCCAACTCATGGAACAACGATTCCGAGATCCCTACGACGGCGTACTTACTTGCGTTGTAGGGACCCATGCCTTCAAAGGAAAGGTGTCCAGCCATTGATGCCGTGTTCACGATGTGGCCCTCTTCCCCGCTGGCCAACATTCGCGGTAGAAACGACGCAATCCCGTGAACAACCCCATGGAGGTTGACGCCGAGCACCCAGTTCCATTCGGCGACCGACAGAGTTGCTTGCGCTCCACCGCCACCAACACCCGCGTTGTTGCACAAAACATGGGCTGCTCCGAAGCGAGCGAACGTGTCAACGGCCAGCGCTTCCAATTCGTCAGCCTTTGCAACGTCGATGCGTTTCGCAAGCACTTCAACACCCATCGAACGGATCTTGTCGGCCGCCACGGCAAGAGGACCCTCCTCGATATCAGCCAACACCACCGACATCTGGTCCTGAGCAAACCGCTCGCACATCGCAAATCCGATACCGCTCGCCGCACCGGTAACCACCGCGACCCGTTTAGACAGTTCTTTCATCCCCTGATTGTCTCACCCAATGAGCGGGAGATTCCATCTCGCTCGATTGGCCTCGTATTCCGACATCGGCAACAAGACGTACACCGGCTCCTTCGCGGGATCGAACCAGCCCATGAGCGTTTCAATTGCTGCATCACTCACGGACGTACAACCAGCAGTTGGCTTCGCACCGCCGGCGCGCCAAACATGAAACAGGATCGCACTTCCCTTCCCGGCGATCGGAACTGGCGTCGTGTTGTGTTCGATCGTGATCTTCAAACGATGCGTCGGGTCGTCTTGTTTCATCTGCTGCTCCTTCTCAAACGCAGTCTCTGGATCATGATCTAAGCGCACATACTTGTTGTACAGCCGCGAGGTAGGATCTTCGACCAGAAGATCACGCGGGCCCACCGTCACGTACGGAAGCTTGGTCTTGGCCTTCCACGAACCCTCGTAGCCGAAGCTGCGACCGATCCGGAAGGCACCTGCGGGTGCTCGGCCGTCCCCCTCACTTTTGTCGGTCATGTCACTCGTCCGGGGATTCAGTCCGCGTCCCCAGACGAGACCCTTCGCTCCCACTCGCCCATTGAAGGGTTCACCCACTTGCCGCCACGATTTGCCCGACCGCTCGAAGCGTCGAAGCACGACCGACGACGAGTTCCAGTCAGGCGCCACCCCGACCACCAGTTGCTTCGTGGAATCGGCAAGTTTCCATGATGCTTCGACGGTGGATGACATCAGCGCAGCAAGTCCGAAGACGAAGGTGAATCCGAAGGCTCGAGATCGTGGGATCCTCACGGCGAGCTAGTGCCCACAGAGTTCGCCGACGGCCTCCAGCAGCGCGTCGACATCGGCCTCAGTAGTGTGCCGGACCACACCAGCACGGACCGCACCACCATTCGCACGAAGGCCGAGCGCATCAATAAGTTCACATGCATAGTTGTCGCCGTTCCATACGGCGATCCGTCGAGCAGCAAGCGCCTCCGCGATCTGTGCTGGCGTGCGCCCTCTGACGTTGAAGATCGTTGTTGGCGCTCGGCCCTCGGCGCTCACCGGCGCATGAACGGTGACGCCCGGCAGCGCCCGAAGGCCCGACTCCATTCGGGCCAACAGTGCCGATTCCGTCGCGAGCACCGACTCTACGGGGTGCTCCATCATGAACTCCACCGCGCCGCCGATCCCGGCGATCACCTCAAACGCCTTGGTCCCCGTCTCCCAGCGCTCCGGGCCGGCATAGTCGGCGGGCCGAACCCGATAGGGCTCGACTCCGTGGAGCAGTTCCCGCTGCAGCACCAACACACCAGCGTGCGGACCGAACCACTTATACGGCGACGTCACGAGTGAATCGATGCCCATTCCGTTCACATCGACCCGAAGGTGGGGCATACGTGCCACTGCATCAACATGCAGTTTCGCACCGGCAGCGTGGGTCATTGCGACCGCCGTCCGCAGGTCTGGCGCGTACCCCGTGAGATTCGACGCTCCCGACAGAGCCACCCAGGCGACCCCATTCTTCATGAGTTCGGCGTCGAGAACGGCGAGGTCCAGTGATCCGTCGGTGGCGTCGACCGGAAGGATCGTGACGCTCGCACCCGAATCCCGTGCCGCGAGAACCCATGGCGTCACGTTCGAGTCGTGATCCAACTGGGTACAGATGATTCGCGTCGACGCATCCCAGTGCCGAGCAAGTGCCCGGGTGTAGTGGAAGACCAACGCCGTGGAGCTTTGACCGAAGATCACCTGGTCGCCTTCGGCTCCCAGCATGTGACCGACCGCAGTCCGGACATCGTCGACCATCGCTGCGGTCGACACTGCTGCGTCGAAGTACCCGCCGGTGTTGGCGGGTCGGCCGCTCATGAGATATGCGTGCATAGCGTTGATACATGTGTCGACCGGCAGAGTTCCCGCAGGCCCATCGAGTCGAACCCACCCGTCGCTGAGTCCCGGAAAGCGATTGCGAAGATCAGGAAGTGCCATACCCCGAGCTTTTCACAGCGAACGCGCCCGGGAGCGCACGACAGACCCGAGCCCGGTCGCGACCAACTCGCCCAACAGCCACGTCGGAAACGCATTTTGTTACCGGGTTGGTCGCGAAGACCCCTCGAGTTGGAGCTCGAGTTGGAGTTGCCCTTGAGGTGGAGCTCAAGTCGGAGTTGCCCCTCAAGTCGGAGGCTGAACTACGTGTGGGCAAGCGAGCCGGAATACGATCTTCATCATGACCGACACGCCAGACCAGACTCTCAGCCCATCCGATGCCCAGGCGTTCCGTGAGAAGTGCCGTGCGTTTCTCGAGGCAAACGTGAAGAACGCTGGAATCACCCGTGCGACCAGCAAGCAAGATCGCGGCGCAGCAGTCATGGCCGCCACGAAAGTGTTCCAGGCCAAGCTGGCCGAAGCAGGGCTCGCCGGGCTCACGTACCCGGTGGAATTTGGGGGCCGGGGGCTGGCGAAGGCGTATGACCGGATCTGGCGAGAGGAGTACTCCAGATTCCCCGATGTCACCTTCGAACTCACCATCAGCCACGGTATGTGCCTGCCGATGATGAACGACTTCGGTACGCCCGAGCAGAAAAAGCAGTTCCTTCCCGACATCATCCGGGCCAACACGATCTGGTGCCAGATGTTCTCCGAGCCCGGCGCGGGATCCGACGTTGCCAGTCTGCAGACAAAGGCTGTGCTCGACGGTGACGAGTGGATACTCAACGGTCAGAAGGTCTGGACAACACTCGCCCACCTCTCCGACTACGGGTTGCTCGTCGCTCGAACCAATCCCGAAGCACCAAAGCATGCTGGCATCTCGATGTTCATCCTCGATATGAAGGCTCCAGGCGTCGAGATCCGACCGATTCACCAAATCGACGGCGGCAGGCACTTCAACGAAATCTTCTTCACCGACGTCCGGGTCCCGAAGGACCGCCTCCTGGGCGAACTGAACAATGGCTGGAACCAGGCAACGGCGATGCTCATGTACGAGCGCGTGGCTATCGGAACCGGTTCCTCCAGCGGAGTGAGCCATCCCAATGCCGATCGTCTCATCGAAGACGCGAAAACCCTCGGGAACATCACAAGCCCGGCAATCCGACAGAACCTGATGAAGATGTATTGCGAGGAGACCACGAAGTCACTTGTGTCGCTGCGAACTCGAGCCGAGATGAAAGCGGGGCGCGCGCCGGGTCCTGGCGGATCGCTCGGCAAACTTCACGGTGCCAAGATCGCTCGCATGCTACGCACACTTACGAGTGAGGTGCATGGGGCGTCGATCATGGCTCACGAGGCGGGCAGCAAGTCTGAACTGCTGGCTACCGGCATCACGGGAAGCTTTGCCTCAAATATTGCCGGTGGTACCGACGAGATCCAGAAGAACATCATCGGTGACCGCGTCCTGGGGCTCCCTCGCGAACCAGCCGTTGACAAGGACGTCCCGTTCAAGGATCTCAAGGTCGGCACACTCCGCTAGGCCAACCAGCGGCGCTACCTCGATGGGGGTGGCGACAGCCGACCCCGCACCGATGGCGCCGCAATCAACGTCGCTATCACGCCAGCCACCGCACCCCAGAACGGGGCGCCAATTTTCGCTACGGTGACGCCGGACAAGGTCACGAGAAACGTGATCATGGCCGCTTCGCGGCGAGAATCGTCGCGGGTTGCCGAAGCCAGGTTCGCCCCGATCGTCGGCAGGAGGGCGAGTGCCGCAATGATATGAACGAACTCCGGTGGAAACGCCTTCAACGCGCCTGTTATCGAAGTCCCGAAGACACCGGCGAGCAAGTAGACGAAACCATTGGTCATCGCTGCGGTGTAACGGCGTGAGGGGTCCTCGTGCGACGCCGGCTCCATGCAGATTGCCGCCGTGATTGCAGAGAGGTTGAGTTGGTAGGCACCAAACGGTGCCAACACCGCCGTACCGACACCGGACATCCCGACCACCTTCGATATTGGCACGTCGTACTTTGCGTTTCGTATCGCCGCAACCCCCGGCATGTTTTGCCCGGCCATGGTCACGATAAAGAGCGGTACGGCGAGGCCGACGAAGGCCGACAGGGTAAACGACGGAGCGGTAAAGACCGGTCGGGCGATCGACCAGCGGAGTTCGTCGGACTTCAGTGTGTTCGAAACGATTGCGACCACGACCCCCACGACCAGCACCGAAATTACCGCGTATCGAGGAGCGATCTGTCTCGTCAGAACATATGTAAGCATAGTAATGACGATCATCCAGGGCGCTGTTGCAGCATCGGCAAAGCCGGCGATCGCAAAACGGGTGAGCGCCCCCGCAAGCAACGCACTGGCCAGCGTGACCGGAATGCGGTTCATGAGCTTTTCGAACAACCCACTGAACCCGAAGAAAGCGATACAAAGTGCACTTATAATAAATGCCCCGACGCCCTGGGCCATGGTGTAGTCGCCCGGTTTCAGGGTGGCAATGATCGCCGCACCGGGCGTTGAGTAAGCGATCATCACCGGCATACGTAAGTACAGCGAAGGCAGGATGCTCATGACGGCCATCCCGATGCAAATTGCCCAAACCCATGACGTCAGCATCGCATCGTCGGCGCCGAGCACACGAGCGGCCGAGAACACGATCGCGATGGAACTGGTCAGCCCAACCAACGAAGCAACAAAGCCGGCCGTGATCGTCGATAGCGAAAAGTCCCGAAGCACGCGCACGGGCAAGACCTTAGGCGAAGGCCGACTGGTGAGACCGACGCAATTGCGGTGCTTGCACCGCCATGGCTTCGGGAGTTCTCACCGCTGCTCGAGGACGACAGTGTCGTCCAACGCGATCGATCCGGGCGTCAGGACCGCTGCATACATCCGCGAAACTCCCGCTTCGGTTTCGTGGTGCATGCGATTGAATTTCGCGTCTCGGAACCAAGGGGCGTTCTTCCTGCATGGCAACGTCGCGATGGTGATCTCTGCGACCATACTGCCGACACGAAGCAGCGTCCCTGGCTTGGCCTCCGCCCAATCGAAACCCTCCAGCACGACGTTCTCTCCCGCCAGCCCGGGGGCAATTGGATGGCCCTCCCCAACCAACCGATCGATGGCTTCTCGGGACCACAAGCACAGGGCCTGCCACGGCCGGCCATGATGCACGCGTGAAGCCTGCCGATCCCCCACGATTCCCCGTGGACCGACCTCGGCCGTCGCAACCGCTGTCTTGGGTACCCCACCTTTCGATACGTGCAGCCCGACCACTGAGCCACGCAGGTGCGCCGCCCGTTCACGGCGAAGCCGCTTTGCCGTCTCGGACCACTCGCCAAGGATCTGCCGTACCGCAGCGTTGGAGACTTCCCGATGTCCTTCGGATGAGACAAGTGCTGCCAAGATGGTGCAGGCTTCGGTAAAAGAACCCGACATCGCCTTTCGATCGAGAAGCTCCAGCGCGTCGTCGATCGCCGATCGAACACTTGGGCTCACGGCTACCGATTCCAAGCCCCGACCATCAGCAGTTAGGAGCTGATCAAAAAGGCTCGGGAGCGCCATAATTGTGCCGCCGAGATCCTTGTCGTTGTAAGACAACGGGTCCAACCATGCGGCCACTTGCGAACTCATTCGACCGTTACGGATTTGGCGAGATTTCGCGGTTGATCAACGTCACGACCAAGGGCGATTGCGCAATGATATGCAAGGAGTTGCAACGGGACGTTCAAAATGATCGGGTCGAGTTCCGTTGTTACCGATGGCACCAGAATCACATCGTCGGCAAGGCCTTCGTCGATAGGACGCTGCGTTACCGCGATTACCGGACCCTTACGTGCACGTACTTGTTGAATACTCGACAGGTTCTTCTCGAAGAGGTCATCGTCGAGCAACACGACCACAGTGGGCATGCTTTCGCTTACCAACGCAATCGGACCATGCTTCAACTCGCTCGCCGCATAGGCCTCCGCGTGGATATAGCTGATCTCCTTCAGCTTCAACGCACCTTCCAGCGCAATGGGGTACCCGGTGTTGCGACCGAGAAAGAACATGGACGACGAGTCCTTGTATTTCTTGGCGATCGTTTCAATTTGCGTGTCGAGGGCGAGCACCGTACGCACCGCTTCCGGCAGCGCCTTCAGCCCGTCGATAATCCTCTGACCATCATGAGGACTGAGATCTCGCACCCGTCCGAGGTGCAAGCCCAGAAGAGCAAAGGAAACCAGCATCGAAGTGAACACCTTCGTGCTCGCAACACTCACTTCCGGCCCCGCGTGCATGTAAATGCCATCGCACTCCCGAGCGATTGTCGAACCTACGACGTTCACGACCGCCATGACCTTCCCGCCCTTGCGCTTAATCTCCATCACCGCCGCCAGAGTGTCGGCGGTTTCGCCCGACTGACTCACGGCGACGTAAAGCACGTCGGGCTCAATGACTGGATTGCGATAACGGAACTCGCTGGCCGACTCGGCATCAGCCGGGATACGAGCCATGTTTTCGATCATTTGGGCGCCAGCGAGTCCAGCGTTGTATGCAGTTCCGCAGCCCAGGAACTTCACTCGACGGATCCCCATGAGTTCGCGCGCCGTCATGTTCACGCCACCGAGTTTCGCAGTATTGAAGCGCTCGTCGAGGCGACCTTTCAAGGCACGATCGATTGCGACCGGCTGCTCGTAGATCTCCTTGCGCAGGAAGTGATCGTAACCACCTTTATCAAGTTGCTCGATGTTCCAGGTAACGTCGAGAACGCGCTTCTGTGTCGGAGTCGCGTCGAGTGCAAACGTGCGATAACCGTCGGCAGTAAGTACAGCCATCTCGCCGTCGTCGAGCGGAATGACCTGTTTGGTGTGACGCACCATCGCGCTGACATCGGATCCGACAAGCATTTCCTTGTCACCGATGCCGATGATCACCGGTGAGCCATTTCGAGCAACGACGATTCGATCGGCCTGGGTCGCATCGATTACCACGAGACCGTAGGTGCCTTCGACCTCGGCGAGCGTATGACGTACTGCGTCTTCAAGGTCTTCTCCGAGGTCTCGACGCCGACCGATAAGGTGCGCCAACGTCTCGGAGTCGGTCTCGCTCGTGAAGGTAACCCCGTCGGCCTCGAGCTTCATCTTGAGTTCGCCGGCATTCTCGATGATGCCGTTATGCACAACAGCGACGCTGCCCGATTGGTTCATATGAGGGTGCGCGTTGGCATCAGAAGGCTCGCCGTGGGTTGCCCAACGGGTGTGGCCAATTCCTATGTTCGCAGTGAGTCTTTTCGGAAGGACCGCCTCAAGCTCGCGGAGCTTGCCCTTCTTCTTGAAGGTCGTCATTGCGCCCTTCGGCTTCACGACCGCAATGCCCGCTGAGTCGTAGCCGCGGTACTCCACACGCTGAAGGCCCTCCAGCAGGATCGGTACACAATCCTTGGGGCCGATGTATCCAACAATTCCACACATGCGAGTCCTCGTTAACCGTAGATAATTCGTCGGATCTGGCGTTGGGTGAGCGGCGGGGCGGCGATTCGCCACCACATCAACTCGTCGGCGATCTTGGAAAAGATCTCCGGATTTGCCAAACCTCGGTGCTGCAGTTCGCTGTGCCGACGTCGCACAAACGTTTCGAGGTTCTCGTCGAAGTAGGCCAGAACCTCCACCACGAGCTGTCGGGCCTCTCGACGCCCCAACGTGGTGCGGCGCATCAGGTGGTCCAAAAGATCCTCGAACGGCGTTGGCTCGACAGATTCGTCGATCCGATGCGCCGTAGTCGGACCATACTGGGGTGATTTGGGGTCCACGGTCAACAGTTTTGCCCACTTTCGGGCAAATATTTGAATTGCCAAGGATTCACACCCTCGGATGCGGACGTGGTACACCGAGAGGGTGACTTCGCCTGACTCCGACAAGGCGCTCGGAGAACTCGGAGTACGCGCAGAACTTGGTGGGTCGCAACGTCAACCGACGTTTCTGTCCCTCGGTTTCCCGGGCACCAAGACGTATTTCGGTGGCCTGACCCTCTCCATGGTCGGGACGTGGATGCAGTCGATCGCCCTTTCCTGGCTGGTGGCCAAGAAGCTGGGAGGCGACGGCCGCGAGCTATCCCTTCTCCTCGTCGCACAGTTCGTGCCGATCCTCGTGTTCGGAGCATGGGCCGGCTCGATTGCTGACCGAGTCGATAAGCGCAAGCTGATGACGGTTACCCAAACGGCGATGCTTCTCACGGCGTTCGCGCTGGCCGTCCTCGATTTCTCCGGACGTGCAACGATCGGCGGCGTGCTCGTTATCTCGTCGTTTGCCGGGCTCGCCAGCGCATTCGACACCCCCACGCGACGCGCGCTTATCGGTGACCTTGTACCCAGGCACGCACTCCCGAATGCCATGGCGCTCAACACCGGGGTCATCACATCGTCACGCGTGGTCGGGATGGCGATCGGCGGATTTGTCACCCGGTTCGCTGGCACCGGCTGGTGCTTCGTCGCCAACGGGCTGTCGTATCTCGCGATGATGTTCGCGCTTACGGGTTTGCGGAGTCGCCAGCACCGAAGCAAACCGGCCAGCTCGGAATCGGGGGTGCGCGACGCGATCAAACACGTTTGGCGGGTCCCCTCATTGCGGATCGCGATGCTTGCGACGGCGGTGACCGCGACGTTCGCCTTCAACTTCAACCTGACATTCCCGCTCATGATCAAGCACGTCTTCAATCGCGATGCAGATGCTCTGGGATGGCTTCTTGCTGCGACAAGTGTCGGAAGCTTCAGCGGTGCCGTGATCTCGGCAAGGCGCAAGGAACCCAAACTCGAATTGTTCGTGACCGGCTGCGTGATCATGGGGCTTTCGGCATGCGCGGTTGGCGCGTCATCTTCGTTTTATGTATGCGCGCTTGCAAGTCTTCCAATGGGCCTAGGCGGAGGACTCCTGATGTCGCAACAAACCGGGCTGATCGCTGCTCTGACGCCTTCCTCGATGCGCGGGCGCGTCCTCGCCCTGCAGTCCGTCGTATTTCTCGGTTCGACGCCGATTGGTGCCCCGGTCATCGGCGCGGTGTCCGATGCGTTTGGCGCACGCTGGGGCTTTGGCCTCGGGGGCATCGCTGCGCTGAGCGCAGGTGCAGCCGGGTTTCTCGCTGCATCCCGCCTTCGTCACCGCGTCACGGTGGCGCAGTCGTAGCAACCGCCCCGGTCCTCCGATCGCGGAATCAATCCTCGTTCGAAAGCGCGGCTGGTGTTTCAGTTTCGGAGTCCAGTTCCCCCGGGGCGGCGTTTCCGGGGAGGATGTCGCTCGACCTCGCATCGATTGTCCGCTGCCAGATCTCATTCTCTTCCGGACTTGCCTCCGGGCCGAATTTGAGGACGGCCGTCGCATGGGCACCGCACACCGGGCAGATAACCGCAATAACGCCCATGTTGTCGGAAGGGTCGGACTGTCCTTCCAATCGCCTGATCGAGTGAACCTCTATATGGTCGGGTGCAAGAAGGGACTGGCACGACCCACAGAGCAACCGCCCGTCCGGCGCTACGAAGGCGTCGGCATCGAAGCCACCGCTCGCGTAGGCCGCGAGTACCTCGATAAGCGTCGGCTCCACGGACTCGTTCGAATCGGACGCGGTCAGATCTGAGTTGTTCGCTTCAGTGTCAGGCATGGCTGGACTCCCTTTGTTCTGTCTGTCGTTGTTCTGTCTGTCGTTGTTCTGTCAATGTCGCATCGCCGTCGCTTCGCCGCGCTCGTATCTGACTGCCGCCCCACGAAGTGCCGATGATTCCTCAGTGTCGTGCACTGCAGTGTCGGTGAACTGCCGTGCGGTGCACTGCCGTGCAGGGCAGTACGAAATGGGTACCCCGAAAAGACAGCCCCCAAACGCCCGTTTGGCGCCGACAAAGGTTCGTCGTGCGGGAGTGCGTCGGCCCTGGAGCGGTGGACTGGTTTGGTCGTGGGCGCAACCGGGTAGCGCGCTGAAGTCCAGAAGATTCAGACATAGAGGAACGGGTGATGATGTTGGCCTCCGCTGACTACAGCTTCGACGTCGGCCGTATCTTCGTCGGCGACTATCCGGTGCAGTTCTATATCGAGGTGCTGCTGCGATCGTCGCTGATGTTCATCTTCGCCCTGTTGGTCATCCGCTTCATGGGCAAACGCAATCTCAGTCAGATCTCGGCATTCGACCTCGTCATCATCATCGCCCTGGGCTCTGCGGTCGGCGATCCGATGTTCTACGACGATGTGCCGATTCTCCCCGCGCTGACGGCGGTCAGCGTCGTCGTGGTGTTCAACCTCGCCTTGGCCCGATTCACGCGTGTTCACCGCCGGTTCGAATCGTTCGTAGAATCGTCGCCCCGACTTGTCGTTCGCAGAGGTGCGATACTGCACGACGCGCTGAAGAAGGAGGTGTTGAGCATCGCGGAACTTCTCGAGTTGCTCCGCATCGCCGGGGTTGAAAGGCTCGAGGATGTGGAGGCGGCCGTCCTGGAGACATCCGGGCATCTGAGCGTGCTCAGAACGGGCAGCGAAACATCGTCGGCGAACGTATGGATCGACGTTGGTGGCATCGCCGGACCGGCTGACGGCTAGCTCGGCGTTGAAACCGGCGCTTGCGTGATCACGTCCTTTTCAAGAAGATGATCTACCAGGGGGCGTCGGTCAGAGGGAATCGATCGGGAGCGTGACCGGCCTTGGCAACGAGGAACGTTCGGGTGAAGGTGCACACCACAACGGCGTTCTGGTTGAGACCGCGAGTCTTGACGCCCACAATTCCTGCGGTTGGACGCGTCGATGATTCACGCTTGTCGGTCACGAGTGACTCGGCATACAACGTGTCGCCCACGAAGACAGGATTCGGGAGGCGGATCTGATCCCAGGCCAAGTTTGCCTGAGCGTTCTGCGTGAGGTCAGTGACACTCATTCCGGTGATCAGCGCAACGGTGAACGCGGAGTTCACCAACGGCTTTCCAAAGATGCCGCCCTCGGAGTAGTGGTTGTTGAAGTGCAACTGGTTGGTGTTCAGAGTGAGGTTGGTGAACCATATGTTGTCGGCCTCGCACACCGTGCGGCCCAGCGGATGCCGATAGACGTCGCCCACCGAGAAGTCCTCGTAGAATCGACCGGACCAACCAGCCTTGACGGTCGGCACCGGAGTTGACGGGTCGGGGCTTGAACTGGACATCGGACTCCTCGTCGAGACGTGCGAAAACGGTTGCACATCGAGTCCATCGAACCTACTGCGTAGTCCGGCAAAACCCGAACTTGGAGTCAGGCTCGACCCATATGAGGTCCCCAGCAATCTTTGGGGGATTTCGGCGATAGGTGCGCGACAAGGAACTGGTGACGATGAAGGAATGACTACTTCACCATTCGATCCTTCCGACGCACCAACCGATTCATCGGCCAAACGATTGGTCTTTTTCGGACCGCCGACTGCTCCACCGCTCGGCGAACCTCTCGCACCGCCAACCGGTGCCGCGGCTCGTGAACCGACATGGTTCGACCGAACCGTCGATTCGGCGAAGGACTGGTTTCGCCGCAACTCGCCGGCGAAGGAACCCAGCAAGTGGCTGGCGGGAGTCGGCTCGCTGCTTCTCCTCGTCGCCGGTCTTGCCCTGACGATCGCAAAGTGGCAGGCGATATCGCCTTCCGTGCGTCTTGTCGGACTCGTAATTCTTCACGTGATCGTCGTTGCATTGGCCGAACGATTCCGAGCAAAACTCCCTGATGTCGCACGAGCGCTCGCCCATCTGGGAGCAGGACTCTTCGCCGCAACCGGAATCCAGGCCGTGTCGGCGATCGGGCGGGCAATCGGCTACGCACCCGAAGGCGGCCGCTGGCCGCTCTCCTGTCTCGTTGGGGGAATCGCCGCCTCGCTGGTCCTGGAGTTCCAACGAAAACGTTGGAGCGCAGGTTGGATGCGGGCCGAACTCGTTCTCGCCGTTGGGCTCGCCGCAACAGGCTTTGCGGCCTTTGCGCACGCTCCAGTCGGCGTTGGTGCCGCCCTACTGGGAGCCAGCGCATTCGCTGCCCGCCGGAACCCGGAAAGCGTTGCGTTCAGCATGGCCGGACTCTGCGCGCCGTTCATCGGAGTGTTCACCACCGACTGGGGCTTGGGAACAGCTACGACACTGGGACTCACCGGAAACACACTTGGCTGGGCAGCGCCGATAGCCGGTGGAGTCGCATCAGTCACGCTGTGGCTCGCTGCCGGTGAGCGGCGCACAGCCGATAGTTCACTGGGCCGGGCGCTCAGGGTCAGCGCGGCACTAGGCCTGGCGATGAACTTGCTCGTCGGCTACAACCACTCTGCGATCCGATTCAACGCAGCAGCTTGGGCGTGGATCGTTTGGGGAGCCCTGCTCGCCATGGGCGCGTACCGCCGCAACCCAATCAAGTGTGCACTTACTAGTGTCACCTTCCCTGCGGCAGTCGCCATTCAGCTTGCCAGCATCCACGCCACGCGCGTCACGTTCGCTACCGTTTTCGGATCGTTGGCGCTAGTCGGCATTGGTGCGCTGATCGTCGGCCGTCGATCGGCTTTCGTGCGCACGGTCAGCCACGCTGGCATTGGTGGCACAACACTTGCCCTCGGATTTGTTTCCGACAACTTCGAAGCCCCTGGCGACGTTCGACTGCTGGGTGTGGCTCTACTGCTCGGCGGTGTTGCCACCGGGCTTCGCGGTCGTTTCGCTGGCCGAAAGGACTTCGAGCTGATCGGTGCCGGGATCGGTGCCTTTGGACTCGTCGCCGAGGTGCTGAGTCTCCCTACCGAGCACGCCTTCGACATCTGGCTGCCAATTGCCGTTGCTTTGGCCGCTGCATCGGAATGGTTTCTCCGTTCCAAAGCCCGAATAGATGCTCGCTTCCCCTTCGCCACGGCAGCCACGTTTGCCGCCTTCTATGGCATTGCGGGCCAGCTTTCGTTCGATACTGGCGGTCGCGCCGCCATCGCTGTTGCGCTCGGCCTTTCAATGCTGTGCGCAGGGGCACTGAAGGAGCTCAATGCCGTGGCCGTGATCGGTGTTGCGACATTGCTCGGTTCGCTTGGGCTGGCTCTCGGGCCACGGCTGGCCACGATGCCCGTGTGGGGCCAGTTCGCCCTCGGCGGACTCGCCCTGTTTGGCCTGGCCGCCGCAATTGAGAAGCGCCGCATCGCCGCACGAGCGATGGCGGAAAGCAAAGCTGGTACTTCGATGTGACATTTGCGACGAATGGATTTAGCGTGAGGGAATAGGTCACGTCCACCCGGGAGACGGGAAGACCATCGCCGTCGATTGACAGCGATGTTCTGGGCAGGTCGCGCCTGAGGCGGCGATCCTCGGCCGGGTCAGTGCCAGGACGGGCACTGAACCCGAGGCCGGGGCTGGACTGCCCGTCTGTCGACACCAGGCCCTGAAACCGAGCCGGCATCGACAGGGGAAGAGAATCGTGTCTCTACACTTGGACCATGTCGACAACTCGAGTCCTGGTCACCGGCGGCGCGGGGTTCATCGGATCGAACTTCGTTCATGTGGCGCTTCGCGACCGTCCCGACTGGAAGATCACCGTGCTCGACGCCCTCACCTATGCCGCCAACCCGGCGAATCTCGACGGGACCGACCCGCAACGCTGTCAGCTCCTCAAGGGCGATATCTGCGACGTGGAAACACTTGATCCGCTCGTGAAAGATCACGACCTGGTCGTCCATTTTGCCGCTGAATCGCACAACGACAATTCTCTCGACGGACCACGGACCTTTGTGCGAACCAATGTCATGGGCACAGCAAATGTGCTCGAGGCGGTTCGTCGATACGACAAGCGCCTCCATCACATCTCGACCGACGAAGTGTACGGCGACCTCGAACTCGATGACCCGAATCGCTTCACCGAATCGACGCCGTACAACCCTTCGAGTCCCTATTCGTCGACCAAGGCGGCGTCGGATCTATTGGTGCGAGCGTGGGTGCGCAGTTTCGGCCTTCACGCAACGATCAGCAATTGTTCAAACAACTACGGGCCGTACCAACACATCGAAAAATTCATTCCTCGACAGATCACGAATGTGCTGAGCGGTATTCGACCAAAGCTCTACGGCGCCGGTCTCAACGTCCGAGATTGGATCCACGCAGAAGATCACTCCCTCGCTGTACTTACGATTATCGAGAAGGGCCGAACCGGTGAAACGTACCTGATCGGCGCCGATGGCGAGGTGAACAACAAATCCGTTGTGGGCTTGGTGCTTCAGCTTCTCGGACAATCCCCGGATGCTTTCGATTTGGTGGCAGACCGCCGCGGCCACGACATGCGCTACGCGATCGACTCCACGAAGCTGCGGCGCGAGCTCGGATGGACACCCCAGTTCACCGACTTCGAGGCCGGCCTCTCGAACACGGTCGAGTGGTATGCGACCAACCGGGCGTGGTGGGAGCCGCTCAAGGCGGCCGTCGAAGCACAGTATGCGAGCAAAGGGCAGTAAAGCCGGGACCCGGTTTCCTCTCCAAACCGATCGAAACGCGTCGGGTGTCGCAGCGGGCCTCCGCAACCACTACGCCGACCACCCCGAAGGGGCGCCGGGGTGGTACCGCGATCATGGCGCAACGTATCGCAACCCCCACGCTGCGGCGGTATCAGCGACGGTCCAACATGCGGTCGATCGATGGCCCGAGCTCTTTACCCCGCCGGGCCGAATCCTTGACTTCTGCTGCGGCTCCGGTGAAGTAACACGCGCGCTTATCGAGGTCGGCATCGACACTCGCCAAATCGACGCGACCGACCCATTCACGGGCGACGCGTTCACAATGTCGTGTCCGGGGCGTGCCGTCATGGCCACCTGGTCGTTCGCCGATGTCGAACAAGGCATCGCGCAGGGGCATCGCTGGAAGACCATCATCTGCTCCTACGCCTTTCACCTGTGCGAACGATCACGTCTCGCCGGTGTATGCGCGCAACTCGCTGCGGTCACGGATCACCTGGTAATTCTGACGCCGCACAAGCGCCCGGAACTTCGAGAGTCATGGGGATTCCAACTCGCCGAAGAACTTCGAGACCCCACGCTACGGATCCGCCTTCGGCGCTACGACCGCTGCCCCTGAGGCCCTTGAAGCTCATTGGGCACCGAAGACGACGAGCGGCTACGGTGCCCACATGACGATTCGATTTGTCGATCCACGAGGCATTCAGGCGAAACCCGCCGATCCGTACGATCTGACCGTTGCGGTCAGCTCCGAAACCGTAATCGGACTCCTGGCCAACAACTTTCATGATTCGGTTTCTTTCCTGGACGAACTCGAAGGTGCGCTCAAAGCGCAGTATCCGCAGATAGCAACACGGCGCTACGCAAAGCGAGACGCAAGCGACATTGCCTCGGCCGAACTACTGGAAACAATAAGGTCGGAGTGCCACGGGCTCATCACCGCGTACGGTCATTGAGGGAGCTGTACGACCGGCACCGTGCGTGACGGCATCAACATGGCTCGACTGGGTACCCCGGCCGTCGCCCTCGTCACGAGCGAGTTCTGGGAACAGGGACACTTCGTTGCCAAGGCAGCCGGGATGCCAGGCGTTCCGCGTATCGAGCTTCCTCACCCCATCGCAAGCACCGGGCGCTCCAACATGCGCCATGTCGCGAATCAACTCGTGAGCGCGATCGTAACTACACTTATAACTGGGACGGCCGTCGCGTGAACCTGCTCGAAGCTGTTGATGAAGAACATGCGCTCGAGACCCTCCACGATCTCGGTTGCACCGACGGACTTCCCGTCGTCGTTCCGACCCCGAAACGCGTCGAGCGGTTCGTTCTGGCAACTTCCCTTGATGCGTCACTTAGCCTCGGCGTTATGGGGCCGCTCGGCGGCGATGTCTCGGTCGGGCTCATGGCGGCCTGCGCCGTAATGGCTGGGTGCACTCCGGATTATATGCCGGTTGTACTCGCTGCGGTCCAGGCAGTACTCGACCCCCTGTTCGATGCGACCGAGATGCAAGCGACCACGCACTGCACAGCACCGCTCGTTATCGTGAACGGTCCTGTTCGAAAGCACACGGGCATAGCCTGTGGGTTCGGAGCACTGGGACCTGGACACCGGGCGAATGCGTCTATTGGGAGAGCGCTGCGTTTGACCATGCTCAACGCCGGGGGCGTCAAGCCAGGGACAAGCGACATGGCGCTGCTCGGACACCCCGGTAAGTTCACATACTGTTTCGGAGAAGACGAGGAAAGCAGCCCATTCGACCCACTCCACGTCCAGCGCGGCTTCGCCAGAGAACAGAGTGTTGTTACCGTGATTGGTGCTGAAGCACCGCATTCGGTGTATTCGATTGTCGACGGCGACGACGAAGACGGGCCCGATCTGCTGCTTCGCCAACTTGGGCGCTGTCTGGCCAACGTCGGATCCAACAATGCCAACTTCCGGGGCGGACAGGCGGTCGTCGTAATCAACCCAGACCATACGCGGGTCCTTTCCAATGCTGGCTACACGGCAGCATCGATTCGCCACGCTCTCCATGGTTATGCGACAAATCCGCTTTCGCTCCTCCGTGAGATCAACCGTGCGGTGCCCCCCAGCAAAGACTCGACCGACCCGCCAATACGAGCGTTTCGTTCCCCCGAGGACATTTTGGTTGTCCATGCCGGAGGTGGCGGTCTCTACGACATGGTCATGCCCTCCTGGGCAGCCGGACCCCACAGCAACCGGGCGGTCAGCAAACCCGTCGACGTTGATCAAGCGTGTGCGGTCCCATGGGTCACCAGCCGCTGAGCCACAAAGGCTGGCGGGAACCAATTCCGCGACATGATCGCGACACACCGCACGACATTGCCCCGAAGTACCACCCTCCGTGCCATCGAACCCACTGAACGTGGGGCAAACAATCATCGAATCGTCACGCGAAAGCGTCAGAGTTCGCGCTCAACGCCGCCACCGTAGAAATGGCCACGGGCGACGAACGCCCCACGGCGAAACTTTGCCGAGGTGCGACCTCGCAACCCAAGCTCCACTTTTCACGATAGCCAAGCGACGATAACCACGCGCCACTTCACGAAGGAGTTCGTCAATGACGCAGTTGATTTCGATTCCACCCGCGCCTGTTCCCCTCGGCCGACGAGGGTCGCGGCAAACGGCCTCCATCTGCATTCCGGCACGCAACGAAGAACGTACGATCGCCAAATTGGTGGCTGATCTCGATTCCGCGTTGCGGGCGACGGGAGTCGTCTCGGAGATCATTGTCCTCGATGATCGATCGACCGACCTGACTCGGCTGGAGGCGGAGCTCGCTGGCGCGACCGTTCACTCGAGCGCCGACGTCTTGTCGCAGTTCGGCCCAAGCCACGGTAAAGGCGATGCCATGTGGCGCTCGTTAGCTGCCTCGGACGGCGACATCGTTCTCTGGTGCGATGGCGACCTCCAAGATATAGATGTTCGTCGCCTTGGCTCTCTCGTTCAGCGTCTCCGCTACGACGATTCGTGCGTGCTGGCCAAGGGATATTTTCGCCGGATCGATGCGAACGGGGCCGTGACTCCGGGGGGCCGGGTATCCGAGCTTGCAATCCGCCCACTTCTCGCCCTCCTCTACCCAGCGCTGTCGCACATCCATGAACCATTGGGTGGGATTTACGCAATCCGGAGATCAGCCGCCGAAAAACTTCCGTTCGAAGCTGACTACGGCGTGGACGTGGGGCTACTCCTCGATACTATGTTCACATATGGGATCGAAGCCGTCGGACAGGTAGATTTGGGAGTACTTCGCCATCGAAACCAAACATGTGAAGCCCTCGCCATCCAGTCGGCGTGTGTTCAACGGGCCATCTTGACGCGATGCGGGTTTGATCGGCGTCATCTCGGGACAACCCTTCAGCGTCGAGATCACGAAACTGCGCAGATCACATCGCCGCTTCGCCCGCCGCTTCGCTCACTGACTGACCTCGGAATCGAACAAGATCAGCTCTACGTCTCACACTGCTTTGCGCGTGCAGCGCACTGAGCACCGCGAGGCCCCGATGTTGGGGTGCCTTCCTGTTCGCGTCACAGGCAGGCACCCCGACGCATCTCGGACGCGAACCCCATTCGCTATTTGCACATTTTTCAATGAGGTTGCTGCACCGCCTAACACGCGGATGTTCGACGTAATAAAGGCACCGCGGTCCACGTCGAGTCCTGCGAAGCGATACAGCCGACTCCGGAAATGGTCACGGCGTGTTTCGAAACGCAGTTTTGTGACACCACCACCGGAAATTCAGGCCCGGCGACTTATTGTTGGCCTGTCATGAATACTTCCGAAGCCATCGCAGACCTGCTGTCCTACCTTGAGGTTTCCCCCTCGCCCTACCACGCGGTGCATTCATCAGCGTCTCGGCTGCTCGCTGCTGGGTTTCATGAACTCGAGCCACGGTCGTCGTGGAGCCACTCCGATATCCAGGGCCGCCGATTCGTCCGTCGGGGTGGCGCGCTCCTCGCTTGGGATGCTGCCCCAAACGCTGACCCGATAACCGCAGGGTTTCGGATCGTCGGTGCCCATACCGACTCCCCCAACCTTCGGATCAAACCCAACCCCGACGTTTCGTCGGCCGGTTACCGACAACTGGCAGTCGAGGTATACGGCGGAGCCCTTTCGAATTCCTGGCTCGATCGAGACCTCGGGCTCTCCGGTCGATTGGTTTTACGCAACGGCTCGATCGCTCTCGTGTCTGTGGAACGCGCCATCGCTCGGATTGCGCAACTGGCCATTCATCTCGACCGAGATGTGAACGAGAAGGGACTCATTCTCGATAAGCAGGTCCACCTTGTACCGATCGTTGGCCTTGGGACGATGTCGCCTGGCGACCTACGAGACTTTGCGGCGAACGCGGCCGGAGTCAAAGCGAAAGACGTCGTCACGTACGACCTGATGCTGCACGATCTGACGCAGCCCGCAGTCCTAGGAATTGAGGATGAGTTTATCGTAAGTGCACGTATTGATAACCTGTTCTCCTCGTGGGCTGCGACAACAGCGCTCGCCACTCGATCACCGTCCCCGGCCGCGCCAAAAGCGTCCAAGCGACGAACACCTCGCCCGACGGGGGCCGTCGCGATGATTGCGCTTTTCGATCACGAGGAAGTCGGGTCGGCTTCGACGACCGGCGCCGCTGGCCCGATCCTCGAGCATGTGATCGAACGGATCATTGAGGCATTTGATGTCTCCGTCGACGGACGGACTCGCGCACTTGCTGCGTCCACGTGCATCAGTGCCGACATGGCTCACGCGGTTCACCCGAACTATGTCGATCGTCATGAGCCTGGCCACCGTCCAACGCCCAACGCTGGACCCGTCGTAAAGGTGAACGTGAACCAGCGCTACGCAACAGACGCGCCAAGTGCGGCTGTGTTTGCCGAGGCGTGCGCTTCTGCTGGAGTCCCGATGCAAACGTTCGTGTCCCGTAACAATCAACCGTGTGGCTCAACTATCGGTCCGATCACGGCAACCCGATTGGGGATAGATACTGTCGACGTCGGTTGCGCAATGCTGTCGATGCATTCCGCCCGTGAAATGTGTGGTGCTTACGACGCCGAATTATTCGTACGCGCGCTTACGGTATATCTCGCGTGAGGTGGGTCCCTTTTACACCCGAGATCACAAAGCCACCCACAAGGGCACTCACTGCGAGTCCCCCGACGACCCACCGGTAATCTCCCGTTGCAGTACGGATCCAGCCCGCACCAAACGGGGCGATCGCCGCCATCACGGAACCGATCAACGCCATCGCCCCACTAATCTGCCCGTACGCGGCCGGCCCGAATTGCTCAGCCGTCATCGTCGCCCGGTTCATGGTGACTGCGCCGTTGGCTGCACCATAGAACACAACGAACCAAACCACTCCCGCACCCGCCACGCCCAGCCAAAGGGACGCAAACCCCAAGAAGAAGAGAGCGAAGGTCAATACACTTAGCCTCTGCAACCGAACCCGCCTGCTCAGCGGAAGAAAGATCACCCTACCGAGGACCTGAATTGGACCAATCGAGCCGGCGATTGCGGCAGCGAAGGAGGCACTGTGGCCAGCCTCTCGAAGCATGGGAACCGTATGTGAACCTATTGCGGCTGCTAGGAACCGGGCGAGGCCAAACGCAATTGCCATCCGCCAAAATACCCCCGATGAACGGGCTACCGGTGCCGACACACTTGATTCGGCGTGTGCATGAACGCCGAGTTCTCGGCCGTCGACGGGAAGCGACATCGACGCCGGGTCCTTTCGCACGATGAACAGATGCAATGGCAAGGTGATCACCACGAGAGAGACGCCCAGCATCCGAAGCGCGCTTCGCCACCCACGATCCTCCACGAGAGAAGTCGTGAGCGGGATAAAAATCGTGCTGGCAAACCCGGCGACCATCGTGACCAAGAACGTCGCGCGTGCGCGATCCTGACGGAACCAGTTCGCAATAGCTGCGAATGCCACTTCGTAGAACACCGCGCTCCAGGCAATTCCCAGAAGGGTGAAGACCAAGTAGAGCCCACGGAGGGTTTGCACATCGGACCAGGCGAACAGAAGCGAACCGCCCGCAAGGCATCCAACGACACCGATCCACCGAGCACCGTAGCGGTCGACGACCCTGCCGGCGAATACTGCCGTTAGTCCGTTGGCCAGCGTTGCAAGCGACATCGCGATCGAGGTTTGGGACCGCGTCCATCCGAACTCCACTTCCATAGGCTTGGTCACCACACCGAAGGTGTAGAACAACACCCCGTAGGAAACGAGTGTGGTCACAGCGAGCGCCCATGAAATCCGCCAGCCGTAAAACGCGAAGTTCGGACGCTGACGACCCCCCTTCGAAATCGTCGCAACCCTGCGCTTCGAAGTCACGGAATCGGTCGCCGTTCCTTTTCGTAGTTGGACCAGATCGACTCACTCTCGGCATAGTCACGCGGGGCAAACGCAAACTCCGGTCGTTCCGATTCGACAATCGAACGTATGCGCACTGACAATGACCCATAGCCGCCCCGTCGTTTGGTTCCACCGAGATGCCACACCAGATACCCCGGGGTCGCCCCAAGAAGCATCCAAGGGAGCCAGGGGGTTACCATCGTCCACGTCGTCTCGCAGCCCACGCTCGGGGCGGTACCCTCAATGTCGCATTGCGTCGAGACAAAGCGCCGGAGATCGACGATCGAAAGCATGTCGCCCGAGGACTCTCTCGGCCAGCGACCCGGAACGAGAGGGTTCGTCACAAACGGCAGGGTTTCACGACAGAACGTCACCATCCCCTCATTGATCTGTGGACGTAGTAAAAAGGCGTCGGCGGAAAGGAGTTCGTTCCGCGGATCATTCCATACGTAAGCGACTTCGACGGATCTGTCGATCAGCGGGTGTTCGAACCGGATCAGAGGCGCACCACTTCGTGAATCGAAGAAGATGAGAACCTCGCGCGACAACCAGCGAAAGCCGTTCCTCGTGCGTTCGGCGCGGCCCACAGAAAAACCTTCAACTAAAAATACGCTTTCGGGTTTCCGGCCCGGAGCCATCGCCGTGACCGAACCCGTGAACGACGTCACCACATCAACTGGTTCGACCGATCCGATCATTCGCAAGTACGTCTCGAGCGCAGCGGCCGCCGAGGACAGGTCAGTAGGCACGAAAGGAAACTATCTCCCCTGTCACGGGTGGAGCGTCTGCCCACCGGTGAGGAGGATATGGTCAACATGAAGGCGATTTTCTCGGTACGGTTCATGCCATGGCCGCTCGCCCAACGTCCCCCAAAAGCAACGTCGCGGTGAAGAAAGGTGCGGTGAAGAAAGGTGCGGTGAAGAAGGGTGCGGTGAGGAAAGGTGCGGTGAAGAAGGGTGCGGTGAGGAAAGGTGCGGTGAAGAAAGCACCGATGCCCGGACGTGCCGCGCTCGTTCTGGGCATCGACATCGGAGGGTCCGGCATCAAGGGTGCCCCCGTGGATCTCAACAAGGGCGTGCTCGCGCTCGATCGACTGCGTATTGCCACCCCGCAACCCTCAACCCCTCAGGCGTGCGCGGAGGTCGTGGCCACGATCACGAGACACTTTGAACACGCCACAGCATCGAACGGACCGATTGGAATCACCTATCCCGGCGTTGTTTGGGATGGGGTCACCCACACCGCCGCCAATGTCGATCAGGGCTGGATTGATCTCGACGCGGATTCGTTCTTTGAAGAGGCACTCAAGCGGCCGGTGACGGTGCTCAACGATGCCCAGGCCGCCGTTTTGGCCGAGTGCCGCCACGGAGCAGCGCGCGGCGTAGACGGCCTCGTACTCATGCTCACCTTCGGCACGGGAATTGGTAGCGGCCTCGCATACCGCGGGGTCGCTATTCCTGGCGTCGAACTCGGACACCTCATCATGAAGGGCCGCGACGCCGAGCATCTCGCAGCGGCGAGCGTCAAAGACAGGGAAAAGCTGACGTGGAAGCAGTGGTCCGATCGGGTCAACGAGTACCTCTTCCGAATCGAGTCGATGCTTTGGCCGGAGTTGATTCTCATCGGAGGAGGCCTCTCCGACGAACCGCAAAAGTTCCTGCCTCGCCTGAAGTCACGCGCACCAATCACGACCGCCACATTGGTGAACGGCGCCGGAATTGTCGGTGCGGCTATCGCAGCCACGAGTCAGCGAAACATTCACAAGGCGTAGGCGGCCGCACGCGAGAGCGCTCGCCGGAGAGTCCAACGGACTCTACCGGCGAGCGCTTCCAAACCCGAAAGGTCAGTCCTTGCCGCCAATGCCGAGCATGCCCTTGGCCTTGTCGACGAGACCCTCAACCTTGGATTCGATCGAATCGGGGAGGGCATCGACTGCCTTGTCGATGAGGCCTTCGGCCTTGTCCATCAGGCCGTCGGGAATCATGCCTTTTGCCTTGTCGAGCAGGCTGCCTGCCGCACCAGAGGCCGCGCCCGTCGCTGAATCGGTCGTTGCCTCGCCAGCAGTCTTTGCCTTGTCGGCCATCTCCGTCGCTTTCCCGGCCAGACCGGCTGCCTTCTCTTTTGCATCGTCCAACAAACCCATCAGGAACTCCTTTTCGATAAAGCACAGCTGCTTTGCCCCATCGTGACACAAAGAATTCGATGTTCGTCCCGACCCGTTCAATTTCCCCGTTAGCGAACCCCGACCCTTCGAATATCTCGGATTCGACCGGGGAATTGGACCAAGTTCACGTACCCGCTCCCTTCCGAAGCGGCCTTTTCAATCCGTGAAGCGCACGCCTACGGCGTGGTGAGCGTCCCCACGTTGTTGAGCTCTTCAAACGCCTGCTTGAGACGCGCCGAGAAGCTCGTCTCGCCCGCCCGCAACCACTGCCGTGGGTCGTATTGCTTCTTGTTCGGTTTATCCTCACCCTCCGGGTTTCCAATTTGACCCTGAAGATATGCGCGCTTCGAAGCCTCGTAGCCGCGAATTCCATCCCAGAACGCCCACTGCAAATCGGTGTCGATGTTCATCTTTACGACGCCGTAGCTGATGGCCTCTTCGATCTCCGCCGCCGACGATCCGGAGCCGCCATGGAACACGAAGTCGACGGGCAACGGTCCTGTCTTGTAGGCCGCTTGGATGAACTCCTGGCTGGCCCTGAGGATCGACGGCTTCAGCTTCACGTTGCCCGGCTTGTACACGCCGTGGACGTTGCCGAAGGCAGCGGCGATCGTGAATCGGTCGCTGACCTTCATGAGTTCCTCGTAGACGTAGGCAACCTCGGTTGGCTTGGAGTACAAGTCGCTTTCGTCGGCTCCGGAGTTGTCGACGCCGTCTTCCTCGCCACCGGTGATGCCGAGCTCCACTTCGAGCGTCATGTCGATCGCTGCCATGCGTTCGAGATACCGCTTGGATATCTCGACGTTCTCCTCGATCGACTCCTCCGATAGATCAAGCATGTGTGAGCTGAAGAGCGGCTTACCGGTGGCCTTGAAATGTGCCTCGCCAACATCGAGCAGGCCGTCGATCCACGGCAGCAGCTTCTTCGCACAGTGATCGGTGTGCAAGATGACCCGTGCCCCGTAGGCTTTCGCCAACCGGTTGACGTGATCGGCACCGGCAAGCGAACCGAACATCGATGCCTGGTTCGCTTCCACCGGGAGCGCCTTACCGGCAACGAACGCGGCGCCGCTGTTAGAGAACTGAATGATGACCGGAGAGTTCAACGCAGCGGCCGTCTCCATTGTCGCGTTCATGGAGTTCGATCCCACGCAGTTCACTGCCGGGAGCGCGAACCCCTTGGCCTTTGCAAGGGCAAAGACCTCTTTCACTTCCTGGCCCGTGATTACTCCGGGGGCAAAGTCGTTCCGTAAGCTCATGGAAGTCCTATCCATTCGGGCCGCGAACCACCGCGGCGACATACCTAAACCCTAATGCAGACATCTTTCGGCCAAAAGGGCTCGGGCGTATCTGGCGAGAATCTGGCGAGAATCTAACGTGGCTCCAACAAGATCGTGGCGGCGGCACGCCCGATCGGCCCCTCACAGTCGTGAAGCGACGAGTTCGCCTGGCCAACGCCCAACGCCGACACGTGCGTCACCGAATCCAGGCAAATCCATGCACCGACCGGTTCGCGATGCAGAGATACCGTGAGGTCAGCATTGATGAAACTCCACGACTTCGTGTCGGCCACACTCGACACGGCATTGCCGAAGTCGCTCAGCGTCACGGCAAGGGGAACGCCCCTCGTCGCATCTCTGCCGACGATCGGTTGAAGCAACCGTGCCCACATCGTGCCCGGCCCCGACATTCCCATGGCGCCCTTCGTGAAACGCAGTTCGACCGCCTCGGCATGAAAACCGCGACCGCTGAAGCCAGATTCGTCGCCGACAAACTCCTGACGAACGCCGTCAAATGGTTCAGAGCGGATCGCCGCCGCCCCGTCTACCTCACGGTTCACGACATCGGCAAGGCGAACGAGTTCGCTCGTGTCGGCAGTGCCACGCCGAAGCCGTACGCCGACCGCCCGCACGACTTCCGTCGCTCCTTCGGCCTCCGGCGCGCCGTTCGCCCAGAGCGACGCTTCTACTAACTGCACCTTCTTGCCAGGACGGACAAGACGGACCCGGGCAGCCAACGGCGACAGGGGCACCGGACGGAGCAGCTCAACGGTTGTGCGCGCCAGAAACATTTCGCCGCCGCCTTCGAAACTCTGAATCAGCGTCGCCGCCAGTCCAGCGGGCGGACCACCATGTTGCGCGAGGGGATTCCACGGGCCACGGGTTTCGGGCGCTGGAACGTAGAGTTGTCCGTCGAATTCGTAAAGCGGATGCGGAGAACCCGTGCCGCTTTCCTGAGACGTCGCCTCCACCGAATCGATGGTATCTCGTTGCATGACGTGACCAACGTCGCTCGCAATAGTTAGCGATATATCGTAGTTTGTTAGCGATTGTTGGTTGATTGGTGCGGTCTGTGCAAAGCTCTACCGTTCGCTTCACTCCATAAGACCCGTCAGCATCTCTCACGACTCTGACCCGACCGCAAGGGACGAACGAAGCTGTGGCACGAATTTTCTTAGGATTGCTGGCCGTCGGCTGGGGATTGGTACTGATTCCGGCGGGGCTGCGTCGGCGATCCGAGCGAGGCAGTTTTTCCATCCTCGGTCTCGGCGCCTCCATCGCTGGACTCGGATCCGTGCTTCGTCGTTCCTCACGACGCTCGCCCCTCTGGTCAGCTGAATGCTTCTCGGGCCAAAGCCCCTTTCCCGGCACTGCGCAGACCGGCTTCGGCTTCGGTGCGACCCGCCAACCAGGCACCCCACATCCGCAGCACGTTTCGCGAGTGGTCCGGCGACAGCGCCACGTCGTGATCGGCCTCTTCAGCGCAGCGGTGGTTACGCTCCTGCTTTCCCTGGTGCCGGGGCTTCGGTTCCTGCTCGCCATCCACGCGATTGTCGACGTCGCGTTGGCGCTGTATTTCGTTGCCCTCTTGCGCATCAAGGAGACCCGCAGCCCGAACGGTCGCCCGGCGATGCGCTACGCACCTCGTGAGCAACAACAGGACCGGTACTACGACCGCGCGTCCTAAGCGTGCGGAGTTCTGTGTGGGCATGTGCACACACACTCGCTAACATTATTTGTGTCTCGGGGATGTAGCTCATTTGGCAGAGCGCTTCGTTCGCAATGAAGAGGCAGTGGGTTCGATTCCCATCATCTCCACCTCCAAGGTCAAACGCGAGACCCGGCCAGTCGGCCGGGTCTTTGTATCGGGAGCTACTCGCGCCGGTACGCCCCGGAGCGGCCGCCAGTTTTTTCCCAGAGCTTGAGCTCGCCGATGGTGATTGACCGGTCAATGGCTTTGCACATGTCGTAGATCGTGAGTGCCGCGATCGCACACGCCGTCATCGCCTCCATCTCCACGCCAGTCCGGTCGATCACGTCGACAACGCACTCCACGAGCACGCGATCCGCGCCGAGAGAAAAGCTCACCAGCACTGACGAGATGTTCAGTTGATGACACAGGGGAATGAGTTGCGACGTCTGCTTGGCGCCTTGGATACCGGCGATCCGTGCCACCCCAAGCACGTCGCCCTTTGCCATCTCATTCGCCGCAATCTTCGCCACCGTGCTCGGCTCCATCACAACCTCGCAGCGCGCAATTGCTCGACGATGCGTGGGTTCCTTTGGAGAAACGTCGACCATTCGAGCGCGGCCCTGCGGATCAATGTGGGTGAGCTCAGAGTCCATGCGACACCGAGTCTAGGAGGCGCTATCGGAAACGGCGAGACCTCCGCAGGTCGAGAGTTTCAGCCGCCGATTTGGCTCATCGAGCGCTTGGGGCGGATGAAGTTGACGTTGCCGATCAGGTGACCAGCCCACTTCTGGCCGACGGCGCGCTGAATGAGTTCGCCAAGATCATCGTCGGTGCCACCGTTGCGGATGATCGCACGGAGATCAAACTCATCGGTCGCGAAGAGACATGTCCGGAACTGGCCTTCGGCAGTGATCCGAACCCGGTCGCAGTCGCCGCAGAACGGCTCGGTGACGCTGGCGATGACCCCCACGTCGCCAATCCCGTCGGCGTAGGCCCACTGGGCAGACGGCTGTCGATCGTGTTGGATTTTCACGAGCGCGAAGACCTCGTTGACGCGCTGAATCACCTCGGCGCTCGGCACCACCTTGTCGCGTGACCAAAGGTCGTCGGCGTCGAGCGGCATGAACTCAATAAATCGAACCCCGATACCGTGCTCGCGACCGAACCGGGCAAACTCGACGATCTCATCGTCGTTCTCACCACGCATCAGCACGCAATTGATCTTGATCGGATCGAACCCGGCGTCTTTCGCCGCAGCAATGCCATCGAGAACCTTGAGGAGATCATCGCGGCGCGTCATCATGAAGAAGCGGTCCCGGTCGAGTGAATCGCAGGAAATGTTGACCCGTCGCAGACCCGCAGCCTTGAGGTCATCGGCCACCAACCGGAACGTGGCACCGTTGGTGGTCATGGCCAAATCGACGCCCAGGCGAGACAGCCGCTCGACCAACACGGGAAGGTGGGCTCGAACCGTCGGCTCGCCGCCGGTCAAACGGATCCCGGTGACCCCGAAGCGCTTCACGAAGACCGACGCAATCCGTTCGATCTCCTCAAAGGTCAAGATCTCCTCGCGAGGCAGCCACTTCATGCCTTCGGCGGGCATGCAGTAGGTACAGCGGAAGTTACAGCGGTCCGTAATCGAGATACGGAGATCTCGAACCGTACGCCCAAAGCTGTCGACAAGCGGGTTTCCCATGGAACGAGGTTACCGGCTCTCGCTCGCCCATAGCTACGGGATTGCTCAAAAAGGTCTTGTGCCGAAAAAGGGCCTCAGACAGGCGCACCGAGCAGCATCACGTCGACCTCCTGGCCGGCCGGAATCGTGTCGCCGTCGGGCAGCACTGCGAGTGCGTTGGCGAGCGCCATCGTACGCAGAAGGTTCGATGCCTGACCACCCGAGGACCGGACAACCAGGCGGCCCTCCTCGTTGAAGGAACCGAAGACTCGAGCGAAGTGGGTCTTCCCATCACGTGCCCGGCGGAGATCCTCACCGGCGATAGCTCGAATCGTTCGACGCTGCAACCGGGCATCGTCGTGGCCCATCATGCGCCGCAGGGCCGGCCGGGCGAACACCTCGAAGCTCACCATCGACGAAACCGGATTGCCGGGCAGACCGAACACCGGCTTCCCGGCAATCAAACCAAACGCAAGCGGCTTGGCGGGTTTGATGTTGATCTGCATCCAACGCATCGGCTGCTCACTCGCTGTCGAAAGCTTGTCGAGGACCACCTTCACGAAGTCGAAATCACCGACGCTCACCCCGCCGCTCGTGACCAACGCGTCGCACGTCGCGAGGCCTTCCTCAACCTTTGCGCGGATCTCTTCTTCAGAGTCCCTCGCGAGGCCAAGGTCAACCGGCTCCGCGTTTGCCTCGCTCAGGAGCGACAGCAACGTGTAGCGGTTCGAGTCGCGGATCTGTCCGACGAGGAGCGGCGTCGGTGGCGAGATGAGTTCGTCACCAGTTGATAGCACGCCAACCCGGACCTTTCTATGCACACGTACCAATGAACGTCCGACGCTCGCCAACACCCCAAGGTGCCCTGGCGTCAGTATTGCGCCGGATGCGAACACCTCCTGGCCGACCTGCACGTCTTCGCCGGCGGGGCGGACGGCGTCGCCAAAGCGGGGCTTCTGCACAACGCGCACGACGCCTTCGGGTACCGTCGGGTCAACATTCTCGACGGGTACGATGGAGTCGGCGCCATCGGGCATGGCGGCGCCCGTCATGATGCGGATGGCCTGCCCGGGACCGACCGCCATCGTGGGCTGAGCTCCTGCGGCGAGCGTCGAAATCACAGCAAGATCGCACGGCACACTCGTGACATCTTGGGCGCGAACCGCGAATCCATCCATGGCGGTGTTCGCGAACGGCGGCACTGCTTCGGTCGCTACGACCGTCTCGGCCAGCACGCAACCCAGCGTGTCGCGAATCGGAAGGTCGACGGCCTCAAGCGGCCGGCAATTGGAGAGGACGAAATGCAGCGCGTCGCGGAGATCAGTAGCGGCCATGGAGCCAGATTAGGGCCTCGGGCGTCAGTCCCAGCTGGCGACGAGTCCCTTGAGGTAGGCGCGGAAGTCGGTGCCGAGATCGCGACGATCGATGGCGAGTTCCACCGTGGCTCGAAGGAAATCGAGTTTGTTGCCGATGTCGTAACGGCCGTCCTCAAACACCACGCCCAGGATCGGCTCATCGGCGAGCAACAACGCCATCGCGTCGGTGATCTGAATCTCGCCGCCACGCCCGGGGGGCGTCTTCGCAATCTTGTCGAAGATCGCGGGCGTGAACAGGTAACGGCCCATGATGGCGAGGTCGCTCGGGGCATCTTCGGCCGCCGGCTTCTCGACCAGGGTCGTGATCTTCGCGAAGCCGTCGGCCGTGAAGCCGTCGACTCCGGCGCATCCGTAAAGCGAGATCTGGGGTGCCGGGAATCGCTTCAGGGCAACCACGGAGCAGCCATGTGTTCCATAGGCTTGGATCATCTTCTTCAGAAGCGCCGAATCGTCGACCATGATGTCGTCGGGGAGCATGACAGCGAAGGCCTCTCCATTCATGTGCTGCTGTCCGAACGAGATCGCGTGGCCGAGTCCGCCGGCGTAGGGTTGACGCACAAAGTGCACCTGAGCCATGTCCGCGATACTTCGCACGAGGTCGAATTCGTCAACCTTCTTGCCCTGCTCAAGGGCAAGTTCCAGTTCGATGGAGCGATCGAAATGATCCTCGATCGCCCGCTTGCTTCTTCCCGTCACAACCAAGACGTCATCGAGGCCGGCGTTCACCGCTTCCTCCACGACGAACTGAATCGCGGGGGTATCGACCAGGGGCAGCATTTCCTTGGGTTGCGACTTCGTCGCCGGCAAGAATCTCGTGCCGAGACCAGCGGCCGGGATCAGAACTTTGCGGATGGTTTGGACCATACCAAAGCATCGTCGCTTTTTGGTATCACGTTGATTCATTCACCGGATCTTTCTTCGTCCCTGCCACGGGCCCGGGGCGTCCCCTGTGCTTCTTCGGGGCGAGAGTGGACTCTCATTGGTTCCCCGAGCGACTGGAAGGTTCACGCTCCGCTTGAATTCATAGGAGCCCCCGAGCAGTACGGCGAGTGAGGTTCTCCCGACCCAGTACAGTTGGCACTCTCATCGTGCGAGTGCCAAACGACGCAGCCGTGGATGCCAGCCCCGTGGAGCAATATGCCTACCTATGAATATCTATGCAAGAAGTGCAGTCACAGCTTCGAGACCGTCCAATCGTTCTCCGACGACCCGCTTACCAGGTGTCCGCAATGCAAGGGTGCGCTCCGCAAGGTTTTTGGCAACGTAGGCATCACGTTCAAGGGTTCGGGCTTCTACAAGACCGACTCGAAGGGTTCATCGTCGACCGCATCGACGGCCGAATCGACGACCACGTCGACGGCCACGTCGACGGCCACCAAGACTGAGTCATCAACCGGCGAATCATCGAGTTCGACAAGCGCACCCGCCTCCGACTCGTCGAGTTCGCACAGTCACTCCCACGGTCCGGGTACGCACAAGCACTAATCGGCCACGATTCAGGTAGGTCACCGCGCGGCTGTCCCCTGTTTCTGGGAGCGCTTCACGGTCAGAGTGGACACATGAAGTTTCGGTCCACGCGCGCAAGAATCCTCCTCCGGTCACGACCGCTTTCGCTGTTCGTCGCGGCCGCCGCACTTTGGTCGACGGTTTCGGTCGTGCAACGCGCCGAGGCAACGCGGCAGATGTGGGGAGAGAGACGCACGGTGGTCAGGGCAGCACGTGACCTCCAGGTCGGCGAGAGAATTACCGCCGACGATCTCCGCCTGATCGAACTACCGAAAGGCGTCGCCGGGATCGGCACAACCTCACGCATCAGCTCACTCGTGGGCCGGCGCGTCGTGAGCTTGGTCCATGCCGGTGATCTCATCGTTGCCCCACGCACGCGACACGTTCTCTCGGCGGTTGCTGCTCGGATTTCCCCCGGTCACCGCGGCGTGTCAATACCTGCTGATGAACGACTCCCGAACCTTCGGGTGGGCGATCTCGTCAGCATCGTCGACCCCACCCAACCTGCGATGGCAGCGATCGACGCTTCAGTAATCGATGCCAACGACGAATCGATCACGGTCGACGCAGCGCAAGACGATGCGGTCCTGATCGCCAACGCCGTTCTACGAGACTCTGTCGCCATCTTGCTACGAGGGCCGAACGCGTAACGGCGTGATGTTGTGTGTGCGCTTAGTTCAGCTGGTTTGCAGCGACCAGCGCAAGGGTGACGACACCGGCGATAATCCGGTAGAAACCGAACACCGACAGATCCCGCTTGTTGAGATACGCCACCATCCACTTCACCGCCACCACGGCCGACGCGAACGCAACCACCATTCCAATCAATGGGGTTCGCGTTCCGAAGGTGTCGAACACCAGCGACCCGCTTTTCAAGAACGAGTATCCAGCGGCGGCGCTCAGCGTGCAAAGGCCCAGCAGGAAACTGAACTCGACGCCGTCGCGCAGACGAAACCCGAGCAAGATCGCGGCAACGATCGTGACCAGGCTACGGCTAACACCCGGCCACAACGCAAGCGCTTGGGCGAGCCCGATGATCAACGCTTGCTTCGTGGTCATGGCGTCGAGCAGGCGTCGCGATTCGTGCGACGACGTGAATCGCCTGGCCAATACGATGATCGCAACACCGCCTATCAACCAGGCAATTGCGACCGGCACTGGTTTGAGGAGATGCTTTTCAAGAGTGGAGTCGAGCGACACGCCGACGACGGCCGCTGGAACGAAGGCCGCAATAAGGTTCAGGAGAAGGCGCCGGCCCGTTTCGCTTCTTCCGACGAGACCTTGGAGGACGTCGAGTACCCGACGCCAGGAAACCACGAGCACGGCGGCAATCGCACCGAGCTGAATGATCACGGCGTAGGCATCAGCGGCTTCCTTTGCGTCGTCGCTCTGCGTACCTACGTCCATCAGCCGTTCGGCGACAAGTAGATGTCCCGTCGAGCTGATGGGGAGGAATTCGGTGACCCCCTCGATGAGACCGAGGGCCACCGCCTTCGCTGTCGACAGGGGGAACTTCGTCGTGGGAACAGTCTTCGCTGACACCGCCGACGTCGTCTCGGCTGTGGCGAATCCTTTGGTTGCCCCTCCCAGGAGGCTGCCACCGAGTGCGACGATTCCAAATACGACAAGGGCGACCCCTGCAGCGAATCGCGAGGAGCGACGAGACATCTTGTTCACCGCTCAACCCTAGCCGGGGCCGTTGGACCGTCATCCGTCAACGGCTCAGCGCAGCGGCTCAGCGCAGCGGCTCAGCTCAACAACTACTCAACAACTACTCAACAACTACATAGTGCCGAATGCCCTATAACGTGTTCATGTGCTGTTGGCCGAGCTCGAGATCAGACATTCTCGGCCGATCGCCCCGACCAGGCGGGTCGCTCTCGGGTTCTCGATGCTTCCCGTCGAGCCTGTTCCCGGGTGGGGCCCGGTTCTCCTCGGCGGATTGGTCGCGGCGAGTGTGGGCGAGCTTGAGCCCGAGTTCCTGCCCGGCGTTCACGATCTGCTCGACGACCTCGAGTCGGGAATCCGAATTGCTCAGCCTCGCCTGCGCCACCGCTTTCAACGCGACACGGTGGGACTCGACAGCAGCCGGCACAGTCTGATCGGCGAAGGCGAGAACATATGGTTCGAGCTCGACTACCACGCGTTGCCCGAGGTCACCCTCCTGGGCGCTCTTTACGCTGCGGCGAATCTCCCGATGAAGAGTCGTCTGTCGACGTTTCGGGTGCTCCGGAAAGCGACACGATGGGAAGCCGTTCTCGACGACAGTTTTGTGGCCCACATTTTAGGCGATGACGCAGCGTTCTCGAGGTGGCGTGCGTTGCCATCGGACACCCGCTGGGCGTTGAAGTTGCTGGGGTTCGGTCCCAACGATGAGCCGGAGCGAACCGATATCCAGTCGCGCTTTCGCGATGCGGTCTGGACCGCCCATCCCGATCGCGGTGGTGAAACCCAAGTCGCCGGGCAACGGATGGTCGAATTCACCCGAGCCCGCAAAATCCTGCTTGGCTAACTTCGGCACTCGCCGCAGGTACGGCTGCAACGCCCAAGGAGACGACATGGCGACCAAGAAACCACCCAAACGGCTTGTGCTGCTCACGCCCGGTGCGGGGAGCTCAAGTACCCATTCTTCGCTACTCGCCATCGATAACGCGTTGGTTGCAGCGGGTACTTCCACGGGCGTCGACATGATCGTGCATCGCATGGACTTTCCGTATCGCCTCGCCGGACGCCGTGCCCCGGACCGAGCACCGGTCTGTATTGCCGCAATCGTCGATACCATAGGTGAACTTATGATGATCCATTCGATCAAAGCAGACCAGATCGTGTTGGGCGGACGTTCTATGGGAGGGCGCATGTGCTCCATGGCCATCGCCGAGGGACTCGCCGCACGAGCGCTGTTCTGTGTGAGCTACCCGCTCCATCCCCCGGGCAGGCCCGACAACCTTCGAGTCCAGCACTTTCCACTGATCAACGTCGCGACGCTGTTCGTATCGGGCACGCGGGATGCGTTCGGCACCCCAGATGAATTTGCCACGCATACGCGCCAAATCAGCGGGCCCTTTACCCACGAGTGGTTGCTGGGCGGTGATCACGGATTGGCCAAGTGTGAGGCAGCGGCCGCATCGCTTGTTGCGGAGTGGGTGATCGCGCTCCGATAGCGCACCCGAGTGCGGCCACCGGACCCCGGTCACGCGTCTTCGGGGTTGAGCTCTTCGAGTTTGCGACCGCTGGTCTCGGGGATCAGCGGCAGGAGGAAAAGCGAGAAGAAGAGTGCGACCGTCGTGAACGCAATCGCCGAGCCGCGGCTCCACACGTCCGACAGCGAACCGGCGACGAGCAAGCCCAGCACGCCACCGATCCGGCTCATCGCGGTCGTGACCCCATTGGCCGTCGAGCGAAAGCCGGTCGGGAATAACTCTGCCGAGAGGATTGCCACCACCGGAATCGATGCCGCACCGAAGAACGCCCCGAACACACTCCATGCCCAGACTGCCGACCCTTGCGACAGGAACAGGCCCGCGTCGCCGATCAAGAACCCGGTAATGGTGAACGCAAGAAGGCGGCGGTGTCCGAACCGGTCCCCGAGCAAACCGCCACACATAAGACCCAAGATCCCCGGAACATTAGTAAGCACACTGAATAAGGCAACCTGCTTCGACGAAAAGTCGAGCTGGTTGCGAAGGAAGTCATTTTGGAGCTGTCGAGTCGGCGTGTTTTCAAAGGCCAACAGCGCGACGAAAATCGAGAGGACGCACAGCCGTGTACGGTGCACCCGGACCCGTGAACCGAACTCGCGCACGTTGGCCAGCACACCTGCACGATTACCCCCCGGCGAAGACCGCTGCAGCACGGCGAGAAACCGTTGGCTTTCCCGAAGACGCCGCCGCGCGATCGCCACGGCCGCAAGGCTGATCAGCGGTACGACGTAGAGCGCTCGCCACGCACGCAGGCTGGTATCGCCAATCGCCACCGCGCCGAAGGCAATGCCCGAGCCGAGTGCAGCAGCAACAACCATCGCAGCACTCGCCCACGTGCGAGTCTCCGAAGGAACTTCCTCAACGACGATGACGGTGATGAGGAGAGCGGTCGCCGTAACCATCGAGCGTCCGAGAACCTGCAATACCGTGAACACGACGATGCCCGGCGCCAGTGCGCAGCACGCAGTCAGCATCGGACCGCCAGTCGCAGTGACAAGCAGGAGCCGGCGTCGGCCAAATCGATCCGCCAAGCGGAGCATGACAAGACTGAACACGATGTCGAAGCGAATCACCGCAAGCGCCCTGGACTGTTCGGAAGTCGTGTTGCCGAACTCCTTCGCCACGTACGTCATCGACGCCGACGGCAACGAGCCCTGATACGCCGTGCCAACGGCGAGAAGGGCGAGAATTCGAAGCAGGTTCCGGACCTGAAATCCCAATTCCACGGGCGGTCGGACAGCACGAACAAGGAAGTGACGAGAGGACTGGTCCGCATTCGCCACCGAACCATTCTGGTCGATTCCATTCGGCGTCTCGCACTATTGTCTTCGAACTGTGCGTCGCCGGAACCCCGTAGAACTTGTCGAAGCGGCAATTGCGGGTAACCGGACTTCCCTCGCCCGACTCCTGTCCATCGTTGAGGAGGGCGGCCCGCTCGCGCAGCAGGCTTCGTCGCTCGTTTGGCCCAAGGGTGGACAGGCGTATTCCGTCGGCATCACAGGTTCGCCCGGCGCAGGCAAGTCCACCCTTACCGACCAGCTCATTGGGTGCGGACGCAGAGCAGGAAGCGAGATCGCTGTGTTGGCGATCGACCCGTCGTCGCCGTACACGGGCGGGGCAATTCTGGGCGACCGCGTCCGGATGGGCGATCACTTCACTGACGAGGGCGTCTTCATCCGTTCAATGGCAACGCGTGGCCACCTCGGCGGACTTGCGCTCGCGGCCCCTGAAGCGGTGCGCGTTCTCGATGCCGCCGGGTTTCCGTGGGTACTCATCGAAACGGTCGGCGTGGGTCAGGTTGAGGTCGAGATCGCAGGGGCCGCCGATACAACAGTCGTCGTCGTAACTCCGGGCTGGGGCGACTCCGTCCAGGCGAACAAGGCCGGGATCATGGAGATCGCCGACATCTTCGTGATCAACAAGGCCGACCGGAAGGGTGCTGGCGAAACGCAACGCGACCTCGAAGGCATGATGGACCTGTCGTCGTTTGGTCACGACGACTGGCGCCCACCGGTACTGCGCACCATTGCTGCGACGGGCGAAGGCGTCGGCGAACTGTGGTCGACCATCGCGCAACATCGCGAGCGCATCGTTGGCGACGGCACGTTGCAGCAGCGTCGAGAACGGCGTCTGCGCGCGGAAGTGTTGGCAACGATGTCGAGAATTGTTGAATCACGTGCGCTTTCGGGCGAGGGCGAACAACGATTCGAAACGTTGATCGCAGATGTGATCGCTCGACGCGTTGATCCGCGCAATGCCGCCGCGATGCTGCTGGAGAGTGCCTCATAACCCAACCGCAGGGCAGACCAGTGCGTTGGCCGTGGCCCCGATCTCGGGCTACCTTGGCGAGATGACCGACGCTGCGCAACCCCGCACCCCTTTCGTTCGCATCGAATGGCCGGACGGAAAAGGTCCGCGCAACGTTGCAGTGATTCGCCTTGATCGTCCGAAGGTCAACGCGATTTCACCGGAGCTCACGGCGGATCTGTTGGCGTGCGTCGATGAACTCACCGCCGATCTTCCCGGGGCGATCGTCGTGTACGGTGGCGAACGAATCTTCGCGGCCGGAGCCGACATCGCACGATTCGGCGGTCCCGAGGAGGCCCGGGTCATCGGTGCCCAGTTGCGCCGTGCCTACGATTCTCTCGCCGCGATCCCCCGTGTTGTAATCGCGGCGGTCACCGGCTACGCACTCGGTGGCGGATGCGAACTCGCAATGGCGTGTGATCTGCGAATCGCTGCCGACAACGCCGCGTTTGGCCAACCCGAGATTCTGCTCGGAATCATTCCGGGCGCAGGTGGCACGCAACGGCTCGCCCGTTTGGTCGGCGTATCTCGGGCCAAAGACATTGCGCTCTCGGGCCGCCAGGTAAAGGCCGAAGAAGCGCTCCGCCTCGGCCTCGCCGATCGCGTCGTGCCCAATGCCGAGTTGTTCGACGCAGCGATGTCCTGGGCGCGCGAGTTCGCTGGCGGCCCACTGACCGTGCAGGGATACGTCAAGCGGGCAATCGACGCTGGCATCAGTGGCTCGCTTTCCGAGGGACTCGCCATCGAGCAGGACATGTTTGTGGCGTCGTTTCGCACAAGGGACAGCCAAATCGGCACCGCCAGCTTTCTGGCGAATGGGCCCGGCAAAGCGGACTTCACCGGCGAGTAAGAACACCCCGAAACGCCTGTCCTCGCCTGAAGGCATTGCGCTGTTAGGCCCAGGTGACCGTTCCGACCTCGGCCCAGTTGGCCACCTGCGGATGAGCCGGCACGATGCGAACGGTGAACCCGTTTCGTCCGTTGCGGTGCGAAGCCCACTCGCCGCGGAAGCGACCGTCAGGTGTTGGGACCATCGCAGTAATCGCCGTGTCACTGAGTTCATCGTTGAGACCGACGGTCCCGTGGATCAACTCGACTCGCACGTCGGTCGCCGAAATAGATCCCAATTCAATATGTGCGCTTACGGAATGGATTGCGCCCACGTCGGCGATCTCTTCACCCTCAAAATCAACGTGCGAAATCTTGACGCCTGACCAGGCACTTCGCACTCGATGCTTCCACTCAGCAAGGGATCGGGCCTCTTCGACGTTCATCATGTCGGCGCGCCGGGCTGCGGGTTCGTAGAAGTCCGTGGTGTAGTCCTTCACCATCCGCGAAGCCATGACCTGATGCCCAAGTGTGGCGAGCGACGTCTTCATCTTGAAGATCCACCGTCGGGGTAACAGGCCCTCCGGCCGGTCATAGAACAGCGGCAGCACTTCCCTTTCGAGGAGTTCGAACAGCGCGTTCGCTTCGCAACGGTCACGCTCTTCGATGCTTCCCGCCGACTCGGTCGACGGGATCGACCAACCGTTGGCGGGGGTCCCGGGCTTTGCGGCGATTGCCATCTCATCCCACCAACCGTCGAGGATCGACAGGTTTAGTGCTCCGTTGAGCGTCGCCTTCTCGCCGGACGTCCCGCAGGCCTCCATCGGGCGGCGTGGGTTGTTCAGCCACACATCGCTACCCATATAGAGCATACGGGCGACGCCGATGTCGTAGTTCTCCACCATCACAATGCGGTGTCGAACCGCAGGATCGGCGGAGAAGTTGATGATCTGTTTGATGAGCTCCTTGCCGAGCTGATCGGCCGGGTGTGCTTTGCCGGCGAACACGAACTGAACTGGTCGATCCGGGTCGAGAAGGAGCCGCTTGAAACGCTCGGGGTCAGACAGCAACAGCGTGGCCCGTTTGTAGGTCGCGAACCGACGGGAGAACCCGATGGTAAGCACGGCAGGGTCGAGCACTCGGTCGCACCAGGAGAGGTCGGCACCGGAGAGTCCACGACCCTCCGCTGCGGCACGGGAGCGCTCTCGAATGAAGGTGATCATGCGCGATCGCGTCTCCTCCTTCACCTTCCACAACACGTCGTCGGGACAGTCGTGGATACGGGCCCAGCGATCTGGTCCGGCCTCGGGCCATTCGGGGAGGACGTAGCGGGAGTAGAGCTCGCCGAACTGGATTGCCGTCCACGTGCGAGCGTGCACACCGTTCGTCACGGAACCTATTGGCACTTCGGCTTCGGGTACCCCTGGCCACAAGTTCGAGAACATGTCGCGGCTGACCTTGCCGTGAAGCTTGGAGACACCGTTGGCCTGTCCGGCGAGACGCAGGCCCATCACGGCCATATTAAAAGGTGCGTCGTCTGCGTCGCCCGGCTCATGGCCAAGCGACATGAACTCGTCCATCGATACGCCAACTTCCGCGCACCATCCGGTGAAGTACTTCTCCATGAGCGCTCGCGGGAACCGGTCGATTCCCGCGGGCACGGGTGTATGCGTGGTGAAAACGGTCCCGGCACGAGTTGCCTCGATTGCCTCGGAAAACGATAGGGCGTGTTGGGTCATGTACCCCCGGATACGTTCCAAACCTAAGAACCCGGCGTGGCCCTCGTTGGTGTGAAACACCTGCGTTTCGGTCGAAGTCGCGACAAGCGCTCGCACGCCACCAATCCCCAGAAGGATCTCTTGGCGAATTCGATGTTCCTCACCGCCTCCGTACAACCGGTCCGTGACACTTCGGCCCTCGGTGTCGTTGTGATCGATGTCTGCGTCGAGGAGATACAGCGTGATGCGACCGACGTTGGCCCGCCAGATACGTGCGCAGAGCGTGGAACCAGCCAGGTCGACGCGGATGTGCACGTCCGCTCCCTGGTCGTCTTTGACCAGTGTCAGGGCCATCGTGAAGGGATCGAGGACGGGATATTGCTCCTGCTGATAGCCGTCGCGGGTGAAGCTCTGACGGAAATATCCTTGGCGATAGAAGAGCCCGATGCCGGTAAGCGGAAGGGCGAGACCGCTGGCCGCCTTCAAATGGTCACCGGCCAAAACGCCGAGGCCACCCGAATACTGCGGCAGTGCCTCGCTGATACCAAACTCCGGTGAGAAGTAGGCGACCGCCCGCAACGGCGTCTCCCCTCGGAGCTGCAACCAGCCAGGCGACTCGAGGTAGCGCTTCAAATCGTCGTGCATTTCGTCGAGGAAGCCCAGAAAGGACGGGTCATCGGCCAGTTCGGCCAACCGACCGGGCGAGACCTCGGCCAGGAGCCGGACCGGATCGTGGTCCGACGCTTCCCATAAATCGGCGTCGACCCACCGAAACAGCCGACGGGCTCGGTCGTCCCACGACCAGCGAAGATTGGTGGCAATTGCCTGCAGGGGCGACAGCTTGGCGGGAAGTTCGGTACGGACGGTAAAGCTTCGAATGGCTTTCACGGAGAAAACGCTAGTGCCTCCACGCCCTCCTTCTGAGAAAGCGCTTTCTGACTCCGGAAAAGGGTCGAGTTTTCACGGAACGCGGCCATCGAGCCACACAATGTGGTCGAATAATTCAAAACTCGTAAAACTGTGCCAAGCTTCATACGTGAAGGCATTTCGGTCCGACCGTCGGCGACTGCTGGGAATACTTCTCCTTCTCGCGCTAGGCGTCGAGTTAGTCATCCTTCCGAAGGTATTGCTTCGTTCGGCCCCAAAGGTCGAAGTTCTGGGCGAAATCGTGACGGCGACGACAACGGGGTTCGAGTCGGTGGTCGAAATAGGCGCCTCGACCGGCGACTCCCTCGTGCTCAGCGGGCCCGAGGTTGAACCGGTAGAAACAACGCAGGAGCCAACGACAACGGCGTTCGCATCCGCCACCGAAGCGCCAACGACGCCGGCCCCGCTGATTTCGTCCTCCGCAGCCGTTCGCGCTACGTCACCAGCGCCCAGCAAAAAACCGTCGGTGGCACCGACGGTCGCGAAACAGACAACGACCAAGCTCGCCGTCACGACAACGACGAAGGCCGCCGCCGCCACGTCGGCCCTGGCCCGCAAAGAGATGCAAAAGCTCATTCTGAAGTCGCTACGCGAAACGCCGGGAGCCCTTTCGGGTCTGGTTCGGACGTCGACAACTTCGGCGCCGCTGGTCTCGACCTTTGCGCCGACCGCTTCGGTGACTACCGCCCTCACCGCACCAACGGTTACCACCAGAAGGCCTGTTGCCGCGACGACCACTGTCACTACGGTGCCCGACACGACGCGTCGGCCCGCAACGACGGCGGCCGATGTGACCACGACTCGTCCCGCGTTTCGCGTCGAGGTCACAACGACCGATGCCCCCACGACTACCCGGAGAACGGTAGTAAGCGAAGAGCCGACCACCACGACAACCGAGCAGTCCACGACAACGAAACAGTCGACCACGACCAGCACGAAGCAGCCGACGACGACAACGACAACTGAGGAGCCGACCACCACAACCGAGGAGCCGACCACCAAGCAGCCGACCACGACCACCAAGCAGCCGACCACGACCACCAAGCAGCCAACCACGACCACCAAGCAGCCAACCACAACCACGACCACCAAGCAGCCAACCACGACCACGACAACCACCGAGCCGCCGACGACAACCACCACTGAGCCGCCGACGACAACCACCAAGCAGCCAACGACAACCACGACAACCACCGAGCCGCCGACCACAACAACCACAACGCCGACAACGACGACCACGACCACGACCACGACAACCACATCGCCGACAACGACGACAACAACAACGACGTCGACGACAAAGCCCCCGCTTCCCTAGCGATGTGATGGAGCCCGTCACCCAGCATCTCTTCAACGAGGGTCGGCTGTATCAACTGTGGAATCACCTGGGTGCGCACGTCTGCGAGGGCGGTCGGGTGGAGTTCTCGGTGTGGGCACCGACCGCGTCGCGAGTATCGGTTCTTGGTTCGTTCAACGATTTTGAACACGGGGCGAATCCGCTCACCCCCATCGGTTCGACTGGTGTTTGGTCGGGAACGGTGCGCGCAAACATCGGTGACCTCTACAAATTTGCGGTTACGGATGGCCTGGGGCATACCCGCGAAAAGGCAGATCCGATGGCCTTCCGTGCTGAGGTGCCGCCGCGCACCGCAAGCGTCGTAGAGGGGCCGTCAACGTCCTCTTGGACCGACGACGCCTGGGTCAGCGAAAGATCTGCCGCCAATCCATGGAACTCGCGGATTTCGATATACGAAGTACACTTAGGTTCGTGGCGCCAGGGTGACTATCGTTCGCTGGCTGTCGAACTCGTCGAATACGTGTTGTCGATGGGTTTCACCCATATCGAACTGCTTCCGATCGCCGAGCACCCCTTCGGCGGTTCATGGGGCTATCAGGTGAGCAGCTACTACGCACCCACGAGTCGCTTCGGTTCCCCCGACGACTTTCGATGGTTCGTTGACTACTGTCACAGTCGACGTGTCGGCGTGATCCTCGATTGGGTTCCGGCTCATTTCCCCAAGGACGAGTTCTCGCTCGGCCGCTTCGACGGAACGGCGCTCTATGAGCACGCGGACCGGCGACAGGGCGAGCACCCCGACTGGGGCACGTTCATCTTCAACCTTGGCCGCAACGAAGTCCGCAATTTCTTGATCAGCAACGCACTCTACTGGTTCAGCGAATTTCACATCGACGGCCTGCGCGTCGATGCGGTTGCCTCGATGCTGTACCTTGACTATTCCCGCCAAGAAGGCGATTGGATCCCGAACCATTTCGGTGGCCGCGAGAACTTGGAATCGGTGACGTTCCTCCAGGAACTCAACCGTGAGGTTCATAGCGCGCACCCCGGTGTCTTGATGATTGCCGAGGAGTCGACGGCCTGGCCCGGCGTTTCGCGTCCCACTGACAGCGGCGGCCTAGGTTTTGGCTTCAAATGGAACATGGGCTGGATGCATGACACGCTTCAGTACTTTTCCCAGGATCCGATATATCGGCAGTACCACCACGATTCACTGACGTTCGGTCTTTTGTATGCGTACACAGAGAATTTCGTGTTGCCGTTGAGCCACGACGAAGTCGTGCACGGCAAGGGATCACTCCTCGCCAAGATGCCGGGCGACGAGTGGCAAAAGCGCGCCAACCTGCGTTCCCTCTACGGATGGATGTGGGCTCATCCGGGTAAACAACTTCTTTTCATGGGGTCAGAGTTCGGGCAGCCCGGCGAGTGGAACGCCGATTATTCGCTGGACTGGGGCGTCGCAGAACATCCTGCGCATCGGGCGATTTCGGACCTCGTAGCTGCGTGCAATCGCGTTCAGGCCGACCATCCGGCTCTCTACGAAAAGGACTTTTCACCAGAGGGATTCGGATGGCTCCACCACGACGCTCACTCCAACGTCTTGGCATTCGTACGTTGGGCAAGCCAGCCAACTGCGTCGCCAGTTGTCTGTATCGCCAACTTTTCGCCGGTCGTGCGACAAAGCTATGAAATAACCCTTCCTCGCGGCGGGAACTGGCGCGAGGTGCTGAACACCGATGCCGATAGCTTTGGCGGCAGCAACGTCGGCAACAACGGTTCGATCCACGCCGACGCCTTAGGTCGCGCCTCGCTCACGCTTCCCCCGATTGCTGTGCTGTGGTTCGTCCAAGACGCGTGACACTGCGCCGACGATTTGGTCGACGCTCTACGGCGTGATCCCCGCGTTGGATTCAAAAACGAGGATCGTGCGAGCAGGGAGTTCGACCGTGGTCGCTACGCCGAGGGAAGGTCCCGCCGGGTCAGACGTCAGTACCTGTCGCCATCTGAGTTCGAAGCGAGGAAGCGTAAAGGTCGTGGGGTCTGGGTGGTCGTTGAAGACAAGCAGCAGATCAGGCTCGTCAACGTCGGCACCGAAAATCAGCATCGACATTCCATATGTCGACGTAGTATTCCAACGTTCATAGGGCATGGGAGCCCCATCAGGAGCGAACCACTCTGCTTGTGAGGGAGTTAGCCAGGTATTGCGCTGCAACGTCTTGCGGGACTGGCGAAACGCGATCAGTTCGGTCGTGAAACGAAGGAGTTCCTCATCAGCGCAGGCCCAGTCGATCCAACTGATCTCACTGTCCTGGCAGTACGCGTTGTTGTTCCCGTTCTGTGTACGTCCCATTTCGTCGCCCGCCACCAGCATCGGAGTTCCCAGGCTCAGGAGGAGCGTCGTGAGCATCACACGAACAGTGCGATCTCGCGAAGCAATGATGGCCTGATCGTCGGTCGGCCCTTCGACCCCGTGGTTCCATGAACGGTTGTTACTGGTGCCGTCGCGGTTGTCTTCGCGGTTGTCCTCGTTGTGTTTGTCGTCGTAGCTGACGAGGTCTCGAAGCGTAAAGCCGTCGTGGGCGGTAATGAAGTTGACCGACGACCACGGTCGCTGACCTGAGTCGTAGAAAAGGTCCGGCCCGCCCGTGATATGCCGGGCGAACGCACCCAGCGTGCCACCGCCCAGCCATCGCTCGCGCATGAAGTCGCGATAGCGATCGTTCCACTCGGCCCATGGTGCACCAAACTCCCCGACCTGATATCCGCCCGGTCCAACGTCCCACGGTTCGGCGATGAGTTTCACCGACGAGAGAACCGGATCCGCTGCCACAGCCAACATGAACGTGCTCCTTTGGCTGAACTCCCCCGATCCGGTGCGCCCCAACGCAGGAGCGAGATCGAAGCGAAATCCGTCGATCCGAAACTCCTCGACCCAGTAGCGCAGCGAGTCCAGCGTTAAAGTAAGTGCGCCTATTTTTGAAAGGTCAAGCGTGTTGCCGCATCCGGTGACATCAGCATCGCGATACCATCCGCGCTGGTCGAGCCCGCGCCACGACAACGCCGCTCCGAGCGGGCCCGCTTCACACGTGTGGTTGTAAACAACATCGAGAATCACCTCAATGCCCGCTTCATGGAGCAACTTGATCATGCCCTTGCATTCATCGACAACGTTTCGAGGGTTCGATGCGTAGCGCCGATGGGGGGCCAGATAACCGAGGGTGTTGTAGCCCCAATAGTTGGTGAGTCCAAGCTCCGCCAAGCGTTCCTCGCTGGCCGAGTGATGAATCGGCAACAACTCAATCGCCGTCACACCGAGCTTTTTGAGATGAGCGACGAAAGCAGGGTGCGCCAACCCTGCGTAGGTCCCGCGCAGATGCGCATCAACCCCGGGATGAAGCAGTGTTGCCCCTCGTACGTGTGCTTCATAAATGATGGTCTCGGACCATGGCGTTTCCGGTCGCACCGACGATCCCCAGTCGAAACGCTGATCAACGACCAACGCTCTCGGCACGAAAGGAGCACTGTCGATTCCACTGCCCAGCCGGAGGGCTTCGGGATTGGAGAGCCAATCGACATCACCATCGATCGCTAGTGCCCACGGATCGATCAACAACTTCGACGGATCGTGGTCGCGACCCTCGACGCGAATCCCGTATCGGTCGCCGGGTTTCACGGCAAGCGACGTCCACCACGTCGATCCGAGCCGCTCCGTAAGTCGAACGCGCCGCGCCTCGCCGGTCGCTGCATCTTCGACACAAACCTCGACGCCCGTGGCCGAGGGGCTGGCCAGCACAGCTATGCGCGCTCCTGTGTGCGGCTGCCATCGCAAACCAAAAGGAGGGGGGATCTCGCGAACCACGTGTGAACCCCGGGTTCCTTTCGCCGAGGATCAGACCCGGGCACCAGCCAGTACGGTCGCTGCTTCCTCGGGGGGTACGACATTGATGTTTACGCCCGTGCCGAGTTCGAATCCCGCCCGCGTCGTCACCTTCGGATAGACGTGCGCGTGCCAGTGGTACGTGCCCTGAGCTCGATACGGCGCCGAGTGCATGACCACGTTGTAGGCAACATCGCCAAGAACGGCCCGCAGACTGGCCAGTCCGTTCCGCAGGCCGATTCCGACCGCGCCCAGATCCGCAGTTTCTGCGGTGTGGAGGTGCGCGCCATGCTGCATTGGAATGGCGAGAAGTTCGAAAGGCGTGCCGCTCCAGTACGGGCAAATCACGAGCACCCGTTCGTCGGCGTAAACAATACGCGCGCCAGCATCGAGTTCGGCTTCGATCGTCGTGCACAAAAGGCACGCACCCGAAAATCGGTCGAATCCGGCCTGTTCCGCCTGGATCTCGCCGGGCACGAACGGGAGGCCGAGCAACTGGCCGTGTGGGTGAGCGAGCGACGCGCCGGCTTCTCGGCCGTAGTTCACGATTGCCTGGCTGTATCGGAGTTCCGACATTCCCGAATGGGCGTCGGCGCGAGCGGCGATTGCCTGCATCACCAAGGTCGCCTGCTCGTCGGAAAGGTCGGCCCAGCTCGCTTTGTGTTCGGGATGCACGACCAGGACCTCGTGAATGCCCGACGCGTCCGCCTGGGTGAAAATCGGGCCGAGGTGCTCAACGACCATGGGGTCTCGGCCCTCGAACGCCGGATAGAGATTCGGGACGACGAGCACTCGCCAGGAGCCGTCGGGGCCGGGGGTCACGAGCGTGGGCGGTTCAGTTTCGGCGCGGCCGGGACAGAACGGACACGGACGGCTCGGGTCGGTCTCAACCTCGAGCGTGCGAACGGTGTATTCGTTGGGACGCTGACGACGTTCGGCATTGATGGCTACCCAACGTCCGGTAAGCGGATCAAGACGGAGCTGACTCATGTTCCCACCACCCTAGCCCGCCGCCGTAGTCATCTCGGGCGTTTCGAATGGATCGTGCTGGTGGTCGATCGACTCCACCCGTGACCCACCACTCCACCGGTGTCATATCGCGACGGGTGACCGGGGTGACCGGCGTACGCTGGAGGGGTGAGTCGTCGTATCTACCTTGACCATGCGGCAACGACGCCGATGTTGCCCGAAGCGGTCGCGGCGATGACGGCGGTCCTGGCCGACGACTTCGGGAATCCGTCCGGTGTTCATCGTGAAGCACGAACGGCGCGTACCCTTCTTGAAGATGCTCGCGACCGGATTGCTGCGGTGCTCGGCGCCGGGCCGCACGAGGTGGTGTTCACCGGTGGCGGGACCGAAGCAGTCAACTTGGCGCTTTTGGCCACCTCGCCGAAGTCGGTCGCTTGGAGCGCGGTCGAACACGACGCGGTCCGCTCCCGGGCCGCGGCGTTCCAACGCGAAGGCGTGGCCAGCCACGAACTCACCGTGTCCCGCAATGGCGTGCTCGACCTCGACGCCACCGCCGCTGTAGTGCGCAACGTTGATGTCGATGTTGTCGCCGTGATGGCTGTGAACAATGAGGTAGGTACGTTGCAGCCGATCAACCAGCTCGCGGAGATACTCGCGAAGCTCGATCGTCGCCCGTCGCTCGTCGTCGACGCAGTACAGGCCCTTTCGTGGCTCGACCTTCGCCCGCTCACCTCGGTGTGTGACTTCCTCGCTATCTCCGGCCACAAGTTCGGCGGCCCGAAAGGTGTCGGGGCACTCGTCGTTCGCAACGGACAAAAGATACGTCCACTTATCTATGGCGGCGGGCAGGAACAGGATCGCCGCAGCGGCACACAGAACGTCGCCGGCATCGTCGGTATGGCCGTCGCTGCAGAAATCACCGACCGCACCCGACAACACCACGTGACCGCCCTTGCAGCGCTCCGCGACCGATTCGTCGACGAGCTCGTCTCATCCATCGACGGCTGCATCGAGACTGTTCCGCGCGCTTATAAAGTTGCGGGAAATGCCCACGTGTGCATTCCCGGTATCGAGAGCGAGGAACTTCTGGTGATGATCGACCATCGAGGGATAGCCGCCTCAGCCGGGTCGGCGTGTGCGAGCGGGGCACTTCACCTCTCCCCCGTTCTCACTGCGATGACGGTTCCGGTTGACCTTGCCCGGGGCTCGCTGCGCTTCACCCTTGGCGCAAGCACGACTGCGCAAGACGTTGCCGAAGCAGCTGCCATCGTTCGCTCGTCGGTAGCCCGATTGCGGGGAGTGGAACCGTGAGAATTCTGGTCGCAATGTCTGGTGGCGTGGACTCATCGGTGGCCGCCGCAATTCTTCGTGAAGAAGGGCACGACCTTGCCGGTGCGACCCTTCGTCTTTGGGGAGGACCGAGCGATTCCGGTTGTTGTTCTGTCGCCGACGTCGACGATGCCCGACGTGTCGCCCAACAGCTCGGCATCGACCATTACGTCTTCAACTTCTCCGATGACTTTGACGTCCACGTCGTGAACCCCTACGTCGAGGCGCATCGGCAGGGTCGCACACCGAATCCGTGCGTGGAATGTAATCGCCATGTGAAGTTCGGTCTGTTCGCGGCGCGTGCTGAACGTCTTGGCTACGACGCGATCGCGACCGGCCACCACGTCCGTCGGGTGGAGTTGGCAAACGGGAGTGTCGCGCTCGCGAGAGGTCACGACCCACAAAAGGATCAGTCCTACGTCGTCCACATGATCGGCCAGTCGGTATTGGCGAAGTGTTTGTTTCCGGTCGGCGAGCTCACGAAGACAGAAGTTCGATCTCGGGCGACTGCACTTGGGCTTCGCACCGCCGACAAGCCCGAGAGCATGGATGTCTGTTTCATCGCGAAGACCGATGGTGGTCGACGCGTGTTTCTCGGCAGTCGGATTCCGTTGCGCTCGGCTCGTATCGTCGACACCGCTGGCCGTGAGGTCGGGACGACTGATGCCGTGGAACTGGTGACGATCGGCCAGCGTCGTGGGCTCGGCCAACTTGGCGTTCCGGAGGCGCGTTACGTGGTCGACGTTGATGTACCGGGGCAAACGGTCACAATCGGCACTCCTGGGGAGCTGTTGGTGGGGTCTGTGGTTCTCGACCAGTTCGTCGACTCGATAGGGGTGCTCGTCGGGGACCCCAAGGCCGAACTGCTGGCGCAGACGAGCGCGCACGGCGAGCCTTTCGCAGTCTTCATAAGCGCGCAGGTGGATGGGTCAGTGGCGGTTACCTTCACGAAACCGCGCCGACGGGTCGCGCCCGGGCAAACGGTGGTGCTGTATGTCGGCGATGTCGTCGCGGCCGGCGGGGTCGTTCGGTGAAACGGGATTTTCGTTCAATACGCTGCCGAACTGCGAAGTCAGCGCGATAGCCACAAGATATGACAGCGTAGGAATGATGCCCAAAGGAACAGTAGAACTCGGTCAGGTCGGTGGATGGCGACATGGTGTCGCCACTTTTGCCGGCCTCGGCAGCGCCGGTCTTGCTCTCGCGGGAGTTATTGGGTCGGGAAGGTATGAGCACTTCGAAGCGAAGCAGGTAACAATCGCTCCCGCCGCCGACGGCGGAATTCGCGTTCGCGAAGTCGTCGACTATGACATGGCCCGAACGAAGCGACATGGATACTTCCGCAACGTTGACAACGACTTCGGCGTTCCGATCAATATTCGCGCTGAGTCGCCCGACGCGCCGGCGACACTTGATGTGTCGTCATTTTCATCACAAACTCGCCTTCGAATCGGCGATCCGCAAACAGCTGTTGATGGACAGCACCGTTACGTGCTGAGCTACACACTCCCCGATGCTCAGCTCTCTCCGCGCGGCCTTGCCGTCGACATCGTCGGTAACGAAGATACCCTGCGCACTGATCGGCTCGAAGTACTGGTCATCGGCATGACGTTGTCCGACACGAAGTGCAGTGCCGGTGTTTTCGGAGCTGTCGCCGGGTGTTCCTTCGAGCGAAGCGGTAACGGGTACCGAGCTGTCGTGACCAATCTTGGTGCGAAGGCCGGCGTGACGATCGGGGGCACGATCGACGTCATCGATTCCGCGGAGCGGGTGTCTATGCCCCCGCTTCCGGAATTGCCCAAACGCAAAAGTGAAAGCAATTTGCCCCTTGCCGGAGGAATGGGCATCTTGAACATTGGTCTCGGCGCGCTGATGTTCCGAGCACTCAGACGTCGGGGCAGAAACGTCGTCTATGCAGGAAGCGCCGCCGATGCGGCGTTCGGGACGAACGGTCGAGCCACGACACTGGTTTCCGACGACGAAATGAGCGCACTCGCCACCACGGAGTTCGCTCCGCCCAAGGGTCTTGAACCATGGGAGGGAGCCGTATTACTAAGTGAACACATTACCTCCGACAGTCCGACCCTTTGGATCTCTGGCATGGCCGGTCGCGAGGGGATAGAAGTCGACAAGAGCGGGTCGAACCTTGTGTTGCGAAAAGGAAAGAAGTTCAACGGATTGAACGCAGCTGACCAAGCGATGGTGGAACGTCTCATCGGCCCTACGGGCACGATGGAAACCGGGAAGTACGACCCTGCGTTCGCGGCAGCGTGGACGTCGATTCAGCAGGCCCAGCAGAATCGAATCGATGCAAGCGGTTGGTGGCAGAAGGGTTCACCGAAAGCAAAGGGTGGGATCGGCCTCGCTGTCGTACTTCTCGTGTTTGTCGGATTCTTACTGACTCGCAGAAATCGTCCGAGAGGGTCGTTTTCGTCAGAATCCGGCTCGATTCCTGAGGTCATCTCGTCGCCCTTATTCGCGATTCTCGCCGGAGCAACGATTTCATCCATCGCCGCATTCGGCGTGTATCGCTTCCTGCTTCCGTCGCGCAGTGCAGAAGGAAGTGCGCTTGCGATTCGGACAGAGTCCTTCCGACGCTTTCTCGAAGCAAGCGAGGGACAACACGTCGAATGGGCCTGGAACAACGGCTTCCTCCGTGAGTACAGCGGCTGGGCCGTGGCGCTCGGGGCGACCGGGGCATGGAGCACGGCGCTCAGCAGGGCAAACATCCCCGAACAGGAGCGGGTCCATTCGGGTCCGCTGCTCATCGGGCCCCTCGGACCATCGATGCGGTCGAGTCGAACTGCGCCATCGTCGAGCGGCGGAAGCGGGGGCGGCGGGTTCTCCGGGGGTTCGGTCGGGGGCGGCGGGGGCGGCGGACGTTCGGGGGGCTGGTAACCATACGTTGGAGTGGTCTACCTGACGCGAATGCCTCTCGCTGCTGCCGTCCGGAGAAGGCGGCCGGGCAGCGTTGGCACGACGAGAACCCGGGCGGTGCGGCCGGTTTCGCCAGGGTCGCGGGAGTTCTTCACCTTGGTGATCTCGACTTTCTCCGTGAGCAGGACTTCGAGCGCGAGGCCCGACGCGTTCGCCGTGAGGTCGAGACTGTCTGAGCCCGCGGGTGCAGCATGCAGAAGTTCAACCACCTGTTTCTTGAAGAGGACCGGTTCGCGGATCATATTGAAGTCGTGGACAACGAGACCGGCAGGAACAAACACCAGAAAGCGACGACATTGGGCGTAGAGGGCGCGAGCAACGACCAATGTGACAGCCACTCCGCCGACGAGGCAAACGCCTCCGGGTACCCACGATTTCGAAGCAAGCAGCAACGGTCCGGAAATGGTGGCACCGGCGAGCAGAGCCGCAGCTACAGGTATCGGGCCCACGAGAAGGACCGCTGGGGCTCGAAGTAGAAAACGTCGCTCGTTGGCATACGCCGGACCATTCACGCACCAGTGGCCCGTCTCCGACCAGAGAACAACGCCGAAGACCATGAGCGCCACCGAGAGGGCAAGAATCGACATCACGTCGACATCGGGCCGGTCAGCCAGGCACCAGAGCGCGGCACCAAGGACCGCCAGCGAACCGCAGCGCAAGGCAACGAGACCCGCGGGATGGGGAACCAGAGCCGCAATGAGTCCAACCGCCCACCACGTCCATGCCAACCCGATAATGACAATGCGCACCGCTGATGACCGTGTTGACGCAGCATCGCGGAGCGAATCGCCAACCGTAAACGGCAACGCGACCCAGAGCGCTCGGAGAATCCAGGGCCACCACTGCTCGATCGGGAGTAGCGGCGTTTCAAGCGTTGACGTCACATATGTATCGTAGGAGTCGTTGGCGGTCATTCGATTCGTCGATGTTCGCGGTTGCTCGAATCGTCGGGCTATGGTCGCAATCGATGGGAACTCACGGCCGACAAATCACCGCCGCGACCGAAGCCAGTCCGGCAGACGGACAAGACCCACAGGTAGGCGCCCGCCAGCAGATCACCAAACTGCGGTCGACGATTTCGCATCACAACGAGCTGTATTACAACGCCGACCAACCCGAGATACCTGATGGCGACTACGACGTTCTTGCCACCGAGCTTCGCCGCCTAGAGGCCGAGTTCCCGGAACTCGTGACTTCGGACTCACCGACGCAGATCATCGGCGGCGTCGGCAGCTCACAGTTCAGTGCGGTCCCACACCTCCAACCGATGATGTCGCTCGACAACGTGTTCGATTCCAACGAATTGGAGCGTTGGTGGAAACGAAATGGGAAACTCCTCGGCGTCGAAGCTGCAACCCAGGTTCGTTTCGTATGTGAACTTAAAATTGATGGTCTTGCAATGTCGCTCCTCTATCGTGACGGAAACTTCGAACGAGCCGCCACTCGAGGCGACGGCCGCGTGGGTGAAGACGTCACCGAAAACGTGCGCACGATCGCCGCTATCCCCAAGCGCATGGTCGGCTCCGACCGCAATTCGCGCTTTGCCGATGCACCCGCGATGTTGGAGGTCCGCGGCGAGGTGTTCATGCCCCGGGAGGCGTTCGAAGCGCTTAACGGTCGTCGACGTGAGGCGGGCGAACCGATCTTCGCAAACCCACGCAACTCAGCAGCCGGTTCGCTTCGTCAAAAAGATCCGCTCATCACAGCTAGTCGAGAGCTCTCCTTCCTTAGCTACCAACTGGGCGTAATTGAGGGTGGGCCCGAGTTCTCGTCGCACGCCGACACCCTTTCCTTTCTGGCCGACGCGGGCTTTCCCGTGAGTCCCGAGATCCGCGTCGTCGACTCACTTTCCGACGTCATCGATTTTTGTACCCACTGGCAGCAGCACCGTAACGACCTTCCCTATGACATTGACGGGGCCGTCATCAAGGTCGACGACCTCCGGCTTCGCGAGGAGCTTGGCAACACGGCGAAAGCACCGCGCTGGGCTATCGCAATGAAGTTTCCGCCCGAGGAAAGGACCACACTGCTCAAAGCCATCGAAGTCTCTATCGGGCGCACCGGCAAGGCGACTCCGTTCGCAGTGCTTGAGCCCGTGTTTGTCGGTGGCTCGACTGTTTCCATGGCGACCCTCCACAACGAAGATCAAGTTGCGGCGAAGGATGTTCGGCCCGGCGACACGGTCATTGTTCGCAAGGCGGGCGACGTGATTCCCGAGGTCGTCGGACCGGTCGTTGCCCTACGTCCGGAGGGTCTTGCGGCCTGGACGTTTCCAACAGATTGCCCGGTGTGCCATGAGCCGATGACTCGGCCCGTCGCAGAGAGCGTCACCCGGTGTACCAACGGTGATTGCCCTGCACAATCGTTGGCTCGCATTGCCCACTTCGGGTCTCGGGGCGCACTCGATATTGAGGGTCTTGGCGAGCGGACCGTTCAGACGTTCCTCGACCACGGCCTTCTCGAAACGGTCGCCGACGTCTACGAACTCGCAAATCGGATCGACCAAATGAGGCACATCGAGGGCTTCGGCGAAGTTTCGATTCAGAATCTTCTGGCGGCGATCCAGGCTTCAAAAGCTCGGCCGCTCGGCAACCTCCTGTTCGGCCTAAACATTCGTCACGTCGGTGCAACGATCGGCCAAACGCTTGCGAAGGCCTTCGGAAACATGGACCGGCTAGCGCAGACCTCCGCCGAAGAAATTGCGGCGACCGAGGGAGTCGGAGGCGTCATTGCGGCGAGCGTGGCGGAGTGGTTTTCTGTTCCCGAAAATCGCGAGCTGATCGATCGTCTGCGCACATATGGTCTCAACTTCGACGGACCCGCGGCGCCGTCCGTTGCACAGACGCTGACCGGAATGTCCATTGTCGTCACGGGCTCGCTCGCCGCGTTCAGTCGAGACGGCGCAGAAGAGGCGATCACCTCGAGAGGCGGCAAATCTCCGGGGAGCGTCTCCAAGAAGACGACCGCCGTCATTGTTGGCAACGACCCTGGCGTGGCGAAGGTCACCAAAGCCGAGGAACTCGGCGTTGCGATTCTCGACGAGTCCGCATTCGTCGCGCTGCTCGAAACCGGTCATTTACCGGCCTGAGGTCGCCAGCCTCAGATCGGGCCCCTATGCCCGGGCGGCTCGTTGTTTCATGCTCGCGAGATCGGGCGTCGGCCGGGCGAAGAGGTAGCCCTGTCCGAAGTCGCAGCCCATTTCCAAAAGGCTCGCCGCCTGCTCGGCGGTCTCGATACCTTCGGCGACGACCGACATGTCCAATTCGTGACTCATGGCGATAGCGGCAGCGATCAGTGATCGATCCCGACGGTTGTCCATCTGTTGAATGAAGCTACGGTCGATCTTCACCATCGATGCCGGGATATCACGCAAATACGAGAGCGAGGCATAGCCGGTGCCGAAGTCGTCGATTGCGATCTGGACCCCAATGCTGCGAAGTCCAAGCAGTGTTTCGAACACCTGGTGATCGTCGATAGCTGAAGACTCTGTCAATTCAACATGGAGGAGAGAGGATCTGAGACCGCTGCTGGCCAGTGCACGTTCGACTTGGGCCAGGAGGTTCTTGCTGCGAAGGTCGCGAACCGAGACGTTGACGGCGAATGATGTATCCGGCGAAATCTGGCCGGCTCCACGGGCCAGCGCCAGGTCGTGTAGACCCTTTTCCATAACGACACTCGTGATCCGAGTGATCATTTTGTTGTGCTCGGCGATTGGTATGAACGTATCCGGGAAGATCAGTCCGCGCGTCGGATGCTGCCATCGAACGAGGCCCTCGACGCTCACGACGCGCCCGGTGTTCGCCAGATCCACAATGGGTTGGTAGTAGACCCGAAGCTCGTCGCGATTAATTCCCTGGTCAAGTTCCGCCAGGAGTGTCACGTCCTTCCTTACCTTGACGGACAGTTCGGCGTCGTACACCGCAATCTCCCCTTCGCCAGTTCGTTTGGCTTCGAGGAGAGCGAGATCTGCTTTGGACATCAACGACGACGGGTCAGCGGCGACGTCATCGCGTCGCGCAAAACTCACCCCGAAGCAGAGGCTTGCCTGAATCGGGTGCCCTTGGATAGCGATCGGTGCCATCAGGCCCCGTCGGAGATGTCTTGCGTACTGAAGCGCATCCTGCTCCGACCCCACACCGTCGAGGAGCACGACGAACTCGTCGCCGCCGAGACGGATGAGGACGTCGCTCGATCGACTTGACGTTCGCATTCGGTTTGCGGTTTCAGTAAGGAATTCATCACCGGCATCGTGACCAAGCGAGTCGTTGATGAGCTTGAAGTTGTCGACATCGCAGTAAACAATTCCGACGCCCCCCGGTCTCGAACAGTCGCTGACCGCCCGGGCCAGCGCCTTCGTGAGCGCACGCCGGTTTCCGAGACCGGTTAGTGAATCCGACAGCGCCTGGACTTCAAGTGATTCGATTGCGCTGCGACGACTCAGCGCTGCAGCAACGGTGTCGGCAAGCGTCATTGCCTGGAGGTTTGACTCGTCATCGAACGCCTCCTTTCGCAACCGGATGAGCATCATCAGGCCAAGACATGCCCCGCCCGACCGGAGTGGGAAGAAGGAGGAAGCCCCGATGTCGGGCCCTCCTTCGATCCTGACGAAGTCCTCGAGCTCTTGATGACGCTCATGTCCTTGATCGACCATTCTCACGCCGTCGGTAAGCGCCGCCACGTCGCAAAGGTGGTAGCTGGGCACCTCGTTTCGAAGGTTCGAAATTCCCCGGCCTACCGCCTCGGCGACGACGGATACGAGATCCATCTTTGCGTCCACGCCGAGCACAAGGCACCGGTCCGCGTGAACGAGCTTGATGAACGAATTCAGATGGGTTTCGAGAGTCGTCGCCAACTCACCTGACGGTGTGTTGGCGATAGTGGTCAGCAATGCAGCGATGTCAGCGCGCCATTTGGACGTTTCGTGTTCGTGCACGGCTCGCTCGCGCAGCGCAGTCACGTCGCGCCCGTTCACCAGCCAGCCTCCGACGAGTGGGTCATCGATCATGTTTTTCACTGTCACATCGATCGTCAGGTCTTCGGCGAAGGCAGCACCTGTCCGGATCAGGATGTTCGTCTGCTCACCGGGTGCCAGCGATCGCATGGCAGCTTCGAGGTCAGCATTCCCGTCCCCCCACGCCGATGCGCGCTTACCGACCATCTCCTCACCCGCCTGTCCTGCCAACCGGGCAACCGACGGGCTCACAAAGGAGAAGTTGAAATCCGCATCAACGATCGAAACGAGGTCCGCCATATTCTCGAGAATTGTTGAATATCGCCGCTGCTGCTGGCCCAACACCTGGACTTCACGGATCCAGCCTTCAACGACCTTACGTGTCGCCGCCGCAATCTCGTGTCGAAGGGCGTCGGCCACGATTTCGCTCTCGACACCGCAAAGCACAACGAGCCCGGAGGTGTGCCCCCAGACACACGGCAGCAGGAATGCGGTCGAGGAGTCGCCGATCAGGGACCTGAACACGGATCGGTCTCGTTTGGAAAAGTTGCGCAGCCCGTTTCGATCGGCGATGAACACAGGTCGTCCGGCGATGATCAATCCGCTGAGGGGTGATCCGTCTCGACAGGGGACGCTCCGTGCGCCGCCCTCGTCCTTGGCACCGGATTGAGCAGCGATCGCCATGGTCTGTCCGGTCCGGTCGACCACGCCGATCTTCAACGTTTGACATCCGATCAGAACCGAAATTGTTTCGAGGATTTCGACGGCTTGAATCGGCGAACCGGAGGCGTGATCGATCAGGTCCCGCAACGTTCGCCTCCCGACGAGAATACGGTTGGCGGCCACAGGGTCAGTCGATTCCTCGGCCGGGCTTGCTGAACGGAGAACCTCCTCCTTGGCCACCACAAGGAAACCGTGAATTGCTGGATCCGTCATTGCCGAACAGAAGGTGAGTGTGAATGGTCGACTGGATCCATCTCGGTGAACCCCCCGTACCGTGATCGGTGGCGCGCTTCCGGTCGACATCAATCCGACGACCGACTCGGCAGCAAGAGCCCGGTCATCGAGATGAAGAACATCGAGCGGTAAGCGGATCTCTGCGTTGTCTCCGTAGCCGAGGGAGCGGTAGAGAGGGCCGATGATCGACCGAAAGCGTCCGCCGGCATCGAAGAAAACTACGGATTGGCCGATCGCCTCAAAAAGGCCTTCCGCCGTAGGTGGTCGCTGTTCGCCAAACATCCCTACCTCTTCGGCAGTCGGGGACCCCTACAAGAGTGCTTGCGGTGCGAAACTTGCTCGAGGTTCGTCCGCAAACGTGCTTCGCGTTCACCCGACGCCAACGTACTTCCTCATGACGCCGGGCCCGGCGCTGAACCAACGCGCAACGAACGCGCAACGAACGCATCGCCCGCACGACAGATCTACGGACGGCGAGTTGGCGCCATGTCGTTCGCCGTTGCCGCTGCACCAACTGCTTCACCCGCTGCGTCGAGGTATCGCTGGAACTCCTGCGCCGATCCGAAACCCTTCAACAGAGGGTGATTCTCCTCACGGTCGTGGCGAATTCGACGCTCACCGCGCTGCTGGCGACGCTCCCGCACGGTGGCGGCCACCAGACATGGAACTACACACAACGCGACCATCGACCACAGCGCAACGTCGGCCGGATTCTCAACCGCGCGGGCGAAGCCGATTCCGAGCGCCGGAGCGGCAATCGCAGTCAGAAGAACCTGTCGTTTCGCGAGGTACGACAGACCCAACGTTTCGCCGATGAACTCGGCAACTGCCGGGAGGGGCAGGACGAACATGACCCAGGTCGGAATTCCAAGTCCACCACGAACCCCTGCCATGACCAGAAGGGCTATCGGGTACAGAATTGCGCAGCGACGGCACACATGGCGTCCGCCAATGACCACACAACGCGCCAGATGCCCATCATCGTGGTGCGATAGCCACATCCGTTGGAGGTCCAGCACCAAGGTGTTCACGAACTGAACATCGGCTCATTTGCCCAAAAACTTGAGTGAGACCTCCGACGTTTCGTTTCCAGCAGATTTAGGTGGATTCAGGTGACGGTAAAGGTCCAGTTGTATGTCAGCCCGTTTGTTTCGCGGGTGCCGTCAAGGGGCCAGTAGATGACCATCACCCGGCGAACCCCGCCGGCGAGTTCTTTCATGTCCTTGTCGAGCCCGGGAGTGAAACGAAGCACGGCCGTCGCCTTGTCATATTTGGTTTGATCGCGCGCGATCTCAACCCCGTCAATGACGAGATCGGCGTCGTAACCAAATTTGAGGTCGACCGTGATGGTGGATTGCGAGGGAACCGTGAGTGCGTTGTTCACCGGACTGACCGATTCGATCACCGAGGGGAGCTGTCCTTCGGTTTGGTTCTTCGCGCTCCCGAAACCCCAGGTGACCCCGACCAGGCAGCCGAGCACGAGCAAACCGATCGCGATCCGAGCCGGGAGCGGAGCTCGTTCCGCCTTGCGCTGAGCGCGCCGATCCGCTGTCGTCGAGAGGTCGTTGGCATCCAAGTCCATGGTGTCTGGGTTCATCAATTCCACAGTTTCGCAGGTCTGCGGCACTACCCTCGATACAAATGGCCAGTGTCTTTACCGAGAACCTGGTCGGCCATGTGCTGGACCAGCGTTACGCGCTTTCCGATTTGGTAGGTGTCGGTGGTTCTGCTCGCGTCTATCGGGCCGAGGATCGCCGACTCCGGCGCATGGTTGCCGTCAAGGTTCTCCACGCATCTTTTGCCGCCGATGAGGGCTTCGTCCGACGCTTCCGGCACGAAGCCGAGGCGCTCGCGCCCTTGAGCCACCCGAACATCGTCACGGTGTTCGACGTCAACGACGGTGAAAACGCCAGCGGCGAACCCCCGTTTCTGGTTACCGAGTACCTCGGCGGCGGAACGCTGCGAGAACTTCTCGACAATGGCTATCGGCTCAGCCCGTCTCAGGCGACGCGCATTGGGCTCGACGCCGCTCGCGGGCTGGCGTTTGCTCATGCCCGAGATCTCGTACACCGCGACATCAAGCCCGCGAACCTGATCTTCGGAGATGACCAGCGGATCCGCATTGCCGACTTCGGGCTCGCCCGGGCCCTGGCTGACTTTGGTCGAACCGAACACGACGGAGCTCCAGTAGGGAGCGCTCGATACTTGTCGCCTGAGCAGGCTGACAACAGGACAATCGACGGACGAAGCGATGTGTACTCCCTCGCGCTCGTGCTGATCGAGGCGGTCACCGGGTCGATCCCTTTCACGGCAGAAACCCTGGCCGGCACGACCGTCGCGCGCCTGAAGAACTCGATCAAAGCCCCGTTTGAACTCGGCCCGCTCGGTGCCGTCGTCGAAGCGGCGGGCACACTCGATCCAGCCGAGCGCCTCGACGCGGCATCATTGGTTCAGGCACTCGAGGAACTTGCGAAGACCTTGCCAAAGGCGGAGCCGTTCTCGCTCGATGGGTCACGCCTTGCTAAGCGCGCAGACCTTGTTGATCAGGATCCAACTCGCCACGCCGCGCTCGGAAGCTCGAAAGAAAAGGTCAAGGTCACGCGCCTCGACGCTGCTGGCCTGCCGACTGTTCCCCTCCCCGATTCAGCCGCAAACAAGACAGCAAAGCAAACCGGAATCTTCGATCTTGCCCTCGACGAAGACGACACCGTGGCTGGAGCGGCAATTTCAAAGAAGGACTCCGACAAGTCCTCAAGACGATCGCGCTCCAGGTGGAAGATTCCCGTCGCAATACTAAGTACACTTGTGATTACCGCCGGCGGCGTCGGCTTGGCCCTGAGCCGACGTATTCCGTCCCACGCGGTTCCTGAACTTTCCGGAAAGACCATCGCCGATGCGCGAGAGGCCGTCAATTCGCTTCGCTTCGAAGTCAACCAAACCGACTCGGTCTTCAGTGACGAAAGACCAAAGGGTCAGATACTTGAACAGGCCCCACCGGTCGGAGCAGAACTTGCAGAAAAGAAAGCTATCCAGGTCATTGTTTCAAAAGGACCCAAGCCAATACCGGTCCCGGATCTCACTGGCCTAACCGTCGACACGGCAACAGGAACGCTGCGAGCGCTTCGCCTCCGGGTGAAGCCCATCCCAACAATCGAATCCAGCACGACGGTCGAAGCGGGCAAAGTCATCCGATGGACCCCCAATGGCGAGGTCCTGCCGGACACCGAAATAAGCCTGGTTGTATCCGGAGGTTTGCCGACGCTTCCAGTACCGAAGCTCACCGGTCTGAGAGAGGCTGAAGTTGCAGCGGCCGTAGGTTCGGACTTTGTCGTGACCATCGTCAAAACCGCCAGCGACGCACCGAAGGGGACCGTCTATGGCAGCGAGCCCAGGGCGGGTTCGATTGTCGACCGCCAGAGTCCGGTGAAGGTTTTCATCTCGACGGGGCCTGCGTATGCGATAGTGCCGAACACCATTGGATTGCTGCCCGCCGAAGCCAGCGCCCGACTTCGCGCCGCCGGTTTCCGAATTGGAAACACCATAGGTCCGGCTGATCAACCGGTGCTCCACACCCGCCCACTGCGAAACACCCGGCAACGCCGCAACGCAGTTGTGACCCTCTATACGACCGAAGACAACGTGCCCGAGGTTCCCGGCGTCCCACAAACACAAACGTCGGAACCAAGTTCCTCCTCGACCCCGGAGGACACCAACGCGAAACCGTCAACAACAAAGGCGCCGTAACGGATACGGTGCCCTTGAGTCGACCGAAGACGGTCGTCGGACTAGAACTTGTTTGTTGCGATACGAATACCGGCCGGGCCGATGAGTACCACGAACAGCGCAGGCAGAATGCAGAGCACCAGCGGGAAGAGAACTTTCACTGGCAGCTTCATCGCCTTTTCCTCAGCGCGCTGACGACGCTTGCGTCGCTGTTCGCCTGCCTGGACACGGAGCACCTGCGCCATCGGGATGCCGAACTGCTCGGCCTGCAAAATGGCGGCGACGAACTGGCGAAGCTCGGGGACCTTGTTGCGCTGTGCGAGACCGCGAAGTGCTTCTGCTCGCGATAGACCCGCCTGTACGTGTTGCAGCGTACGCATAAGTTCCTCAGCGAGCGGACCTTCGTTTGACTTTGCCGAGCGAGCCATCGCCGAGTCAAAGCCAAGGCCGGCCTCAACGCCGATGGTGATCTGATCGAGAATGTCCGGGAGCGACAGAAGAATCATCTGTCCGCGTTTTTGCGCCTGGTTCTTGATTTGGACGTCGATCAGCATGAAGCCGAGCGGGAAGCAAGCGAGCATGCCGATGAAGTTCACGTCCATCGGGCTGGGTTTCACACCACGTGAATAGAAGAAGAACGAGAGAAGGGCGCCTACGGTTCCGCCGATGACCTTTACGATCAAGACCTTCTCAACGTTCCATTTCGATGACAGGCCGGCCATCTGGATGCGGGCTTCGATCTGATCGGACCAACCCTTGGGCGTCTTCTTCTTCAACTTGGCAACGAGCGGTTCCATACGCTCGAGCAATGGACGCTGGAGATTCGCCGCGTTGAGATCCAACGACGCTGCGCCGCCCGCACCGAGAATGTCAGCCGCAGTCATCTTTGGCTTCTTCTTTGCAAAAGCCAACATGTAGATCAAACCGGCGAGGGATACGAGAAAGAGAAGGACAAGCACGAGGACCTCTTAGAATTCGATCTTGCAGAGTTTGAAGAGCCAGACGCCGCCAACGATCATCATGAATGCTGCCGCACTGGCGAGGTAAATCCCGGGGGCTTTCCACAGCTCGGCGAGATAGTCAGGGCTCGACATATTGATGAAGAGCGCGATGCCACACGGCAGACTCAAAAGTACGTACGCGGACAACCGACCTTCCGCAGAGAGTGTTTTCACCTGCCGGCGAATATCAGCGCGGTCTCGAATGGTGCCGGCGACCGTGTCGAGTACCTCTGCGAGGTCGCCACCGACTTCGCGGTTGATTTCGATGGCCGGGATGACCCAGTTAAAGTCCTCCGAACGCACACGATCTGCCATGGCACGAAGCGAGTCGATGAGGTCGCGTCCCAATCGGGTCTCGGTAACAATTCGTTTGAATTCCTCCGACGCCGGTGCTTCGCCTTCACGGGCCACCGAGTCGACGGCCTGCATGAGACCCTGACCAGCGCGAAGGCTGCTCGACAGAAGCTGCAACGTATCGCTCAGCTGATCGCCGAACGCCGCCGAACGCTTTGACGTACGGCGCTTGAGGTACTTACCCGGGCCGAAGATCGTGAGAATGCCGGTGCCGATCCCGGCCACCATGATCCCTTTGAACTTGTAGAGAAGTGCAAAGATCATAAGTAACGTTACGAAGGCAACGATCATGAACTCACCAGGACGCAGGGCGATTCCGGCGCGTTCAAGGGTTGCGCTGAAGCTTCGATTTTTTCCCTGTTTTTCGAGAACTTTGTCGGCAGCCACCGAGAGTTTGTCGGCGATGCCGGTTACCGCATTGGAGCTGCTCTTTTTGCCGCTCACTTCGGTAACGCCCAGAAGGTCGATCTTTCCCTTCAAACCCTTCTTTGCGCCCTTCATCTTCTTCGGGCGGACGGTAACAAACGCAATGATTCCCGCAAGAACGACAACTGCGCCAAGGAGAACGGGTTTCGAGGTGAGCAGGGAGGTCTTCTTCGCCGTCTCCGACGCGGGCGCAACGTATGCGGGTGGCACGGCCCACGCTGTTCGGGTCGCGGCAAGACCACGTATTCCTTCGAGGTCGTTCAGCGCAAACTTGCGGCCACTCGACGAGGCCACGATTCCATCAATTGCTGCCGTGTCGAACTTCTCGCCACGAATCTCGATTGCGTCAACGGCGATGCTGCGCTGCAACAGGCGTTCGCGGACGTCTGCGAAGTCCAGAGTCGAACCGCGGTTCACACCCGTAGCGACCAAAAGGATCTGTCTTTTGTTCAAGGAATTGAGATCGAACTGTTCGATGCCGAGATCGAGACCGTCGAACAGTGTTGGGTCGCCTTCAAGCTCAAGCTCCGAGACTCGCGCCACGACGCTTGCTCGATTCAGCGAAAGTCCTGTGGTTGCACTCGAGGGGAATCCGCCATAGCGGATGACACCAACACGCACGGTCGGCGCCAATGCGCTCACAAACGTATTGATCGCGGTCTTGACCTCCGGCAGCAATCGACCGGCGAGCAACGTCGAATTGTCCACCACCACAACCACGTCGAGCTTCGTCGTCGGTGCGGCAGCCGTCGCCTGGGCCGAGCCGTCGCGTGACGGCGCAACGGCGACCACGAACAGCACGAAGCCGAGCAACAAGAACGCTGCGGCCCGCACAATGTGTGCGACCGATCGCGGACGAATGGACTCCGAATTCATCCCTATCGCCTTCCTAGAAGCAGATCTGGCGTCCCAAACATGTCGGAGGGAAGCGAGATGCCGTGATCGGCGAGCTTCTCTGCGAACTTTGGCCGGATACCCGTCGGCTTCAGGCGACCGAGGGTCTTTCCGGCAGCGTCGACACCGTTCGAATGGTCGAAGGCGAAGATGTCCGAGAGCGTGATCGTGTTTCCTTCCATGCCTTCGACTTCGGTGATTGCAACTACTCGACGCCCACCGTCTCGGAAGCGTTGAATCTGTACGAACAGATCCACAGCGGATGCGATCTGCTGACGAATGGCCAACGACGGAAGGTCGAACCCGGCCATGAGCACGAGCGTTTCGAGACGAGCAATGCCGTCTCGGGGAGTATTCGCGTGAATGGTGGAGAGCGAGCCGTCGTGACCGGTGTTCATGGCCTGAAGCATGTCGAGGGCTTCACCGCCACGGCATTCGCCGATGACCACTCGATCTGGGCGCATACGAAGCGAGTTTTTCACCAAGTCGCGGATCGTGACGGCGCCCTTGCCTTCAATGTTTGGAGGACGGGTTTCAAGTCGAACGACGTGAGGCTGACGTAGCTGAAGCTCAACCGCGTCTTCGATGGTGACGATTCGCTCGTCGGAAGGAATGAAACCCGACAAGATGTTCAGCATCGTCGTTTTACCAGTACCAGTACCACCCGACACCAATATGTTCAGACGGCCGGCAACACACGCGGCGAGAAGCTGAGCGGCTTCGGCCGTCAGCGAACCTTTGTCGATCAAGTGGTGGATCTGCAGCGGATCACGTGAGAACTTGCGGATGGTGAGCGATGCACCGTCCACCGCAAGCGGAGGAATCACCGCGTTCACGCGAGAACCATCGAGCAGGCGGGCGTCCACCATGGGGGACGATTCGTCAATACGACGACCGACGTTGGCAACGATGCGCTCGATCACTCGCCGAAGCTGTTCGTTCGAGAAGAAGCGGTCGGTGGTTCGCACCAGCTTGCCGTTCTTTTCAATAAAAATCGGGGAGCAGCCGTTGACCATGACTTCCGAAACGGTTGGGTCTTTGAGATACCGGTCGATCGGACCGTGACCCAAGACGTCGTCCGTGATCTCGGCAACCAGGTGGTGGCGCTCTTCAACCGACAGCGGAACTGCCTCCGCGCCGAGCAGTTGCGTGATCATGTCCACCACGGTGGCCCGCATTTCGCGATCCGTACCGCCACCCTCGAAGAGCTTTCCTCCGAGCTTGTCCATCAGTTGTTCATGGAGACGTTCCTTGAGCGCCTGCATGGGCGAAACGATGACCTTGTCGTCTTCCTTCTTACCCGCCGCCACAAGACGAGGGGCCGTCGGACCCGGGGCCTCAGGAGCCGCTGGGGAAGCGTTGCCAGCCATCTTCCATTGTTGCTCGTGGGGAACTTCTGGCGCGGCGACTGGTTCCGGTGCCGGACCGTCGCCAGACTGCTGAACCTTTAGTCGCTGACCAAGCTTCATTTCGCGCGCCTCCAGAACGAGCTTTTCGGTTTGGGAGTAACCGTGGATTCGATTCCCGTAAAGATGTCCGTGAAAGAAAGGAACTTCCGCGAGATTGCGGACTTCGGGTCCGCAACGGTGATCGGGATGCCCTGGTTCGCTGCTGCGAGAACGTTTCGATCGCCAGGGATCATGACCGATGCTTTGATACCGACGGCGGTCTCGACGTCGACGGGACGAGCACCGCCTGGTGCATCGAATCGATTCAGAACGAAGTGCCTTGTCTGATGGGTCATTCCGAGCCGGTCAAGTGCGTCGAGTTCTCGACGAAGCGATCGAACGCTGGACACGTCAACCGAACACACGAACACGAGGTCGGTCGAGACATCACAGACCGCAAGTGCGTGTGGATCAAGCCCAGCACACGTATCAACTACTACGTACTCAAAGGATTGTGAGAGGGCCTTCGTAATGGAAACAGACTGCTCGTAGCTGACGTCATCGGCCTCAGCAGGATCATCAGGTCCGCACATCACGTAGATTCCCGATTCGTGTGGCGTCAAGAACACCTTCACCATCGAGTTGATCGTCTGTGACTGCGCGCCCTGAGTGGCACGAGCGGCATCTGCCACCGTGTGTTCGGGACTGAGGTGCATGGCTCCTGCAACATCACCGAATTGAAGGTCGAGATCGACCACCGCAACCTTGCTCGGGACCTGCATATTTAAGGCCATTGCGAGGTTCGTCGCGGTGAACGTCTTTCCCACCCCACCTTTGGGGGAAAGGATCGTAATGATTCGCGCCTTCTTCCCTTCCGGACCAACTCCGTTTACCGGCGTCGTGGGAAGCGATGCCCGCCACCGAGCCGCATGGTCAAAGCCACGCTCCAGAACTTCAATTACGGCGTTGTCTGGAGCATTCGGGGCGAGGACATCGCGGACACCGGATCGCAACGCTCGTTCGAACAAACCCGGACGGGGGTCCGATACCAACACGAGGTAGATCCCCGGATGGCTTCGGTTGATCTGTTCGGCCCGTGTGGCCATCGCGTCGACTTCCAGATCCGGACCAATGAAGGCGATCCCAATGTTCTCGGCACCGGGCATCTCTCCCTGTGCCGGCCATCGGTGCATTCGAGGGCCGCCGTTGGCCGTGAGCAAACGACGAATCATCTGTTCGAACGGCACTACGGAGGCGACCAGTGCAACGTCACCCTGATCCTTGGGAATCTCCCGGACTGCGGGGGGTGTTCCAAGGTCGTGTTCAATCACCTGTTCTGTTTGTGAAAGCTGAGTCTCGCTCACGATGTTTCTTTCGAGGACGGTTCGTTGCGTCCGGTTTATCGGTGAATACGGAAAAGGGCTAGAAGGCTTGTCGACGCATTGTCCGGCTGACTAAAGCCCGACGGGTGCTACTTGGCGACCGTCGACGCAGTCACCGCGGCAGGCGAAGCGGCCGCAGGGGTGCCACTCGCGCTGGCCAGGGCGACCACGGGCTTGGGCGTCACGGGCTTTGGCGTCTGAGCGACCGGCTTCACCGTCGTGGCCGTGTTGGCACCGGCCACCGGCGCAGCACCGGCCGTGAGCCGGTCCGCTCCGGCCGCTACCGGCTTGGGACTGGTCGCTGTCTTGACGGTTGGCTTCTGGGTCGGCTCGTAGACGTTGCCACGCTCGACGACCTTCGTGTTTGCTTCGTCGGCCGCGCCGCCTTCTTCGCCCAAGATGATCGTGCCCTTGAGCTGCGTGAACATGATGCGTTCGGCGGTTGCGGCATCGACGCCGAGCTTCACCTGAATGCTCGCCGGAAGTGGCGCTGGAGCGGCGGCTCCCTGTTCGCCACCGGCCGCTGGAGCGGCAACCGGAATCCCCGCCGGCGGATACATATCGAGCACCGCAACCTTGTGGGCGATGATGTGCATCGTCGACACGTCCTTGGTCGGATCTGCGCCAAGACCGGGAATGGGCTCGAATGCCGCAAACACAGCAACTCTCGTTACGCCGGGCTTGAGATTGCCGTTCAGTGCGTTAAGCGGCGAGAGGTTGACCCACACACCGACCAGGCTGGTGAGGTCTTCCGCTTGGCCTTCACCGGTTGACAAGATGTCGGTCGAACTCAGCCGTTGGGGAGACTCGAAACGAAGTTTCGAGACCTGGTCTCCTTCTAAAAGGTCGGCATTGGCAACCATGGTCTTGTCCACGAGATCCTCGAGCGAGGTTGCAGTATTTGCCTGTTGCTGTGAGGCCGCAACATCGACCTGAGTGACGAAGTCGGCGAGCTGAGCGACGGGTGTCCCTTTTGGAACGGTCCTCGTAACCTTGAGCACCTTGACCATCGCTTCGGGTTGCGCGACCGGTACAGGGGCTGACTTTTTGGAGGACTTCAATACGACCATTGTTCCTAGTCCGGCGACAAGGAGGGCAGCCACGAGGCCGATCATTTTCCGACGATTCACAGTTTTCTCCGTTTGCAGGAAGGGGACGACATATCCGGCTATCGACGCCTCCCCGCACGGTCTTTAGTGAAACGTTCAAAGATCGACGAGGGACCGGGCTACGTGGATGGTCCGAGCGGGCCGGGCGCCGGGGCGAACGATTCGCTGCGCCCGTTGTGAGCCTCGACGACTGCGAAGGGGCCGGGTTAGAACGTGGGTTCTTCGCGTAGCCAGCCGGAGCGGTAGGCCAACGCAACCGCCGCAACGACCGAGGTCACGTCGAGCTTGGCAAGGATGCCGCGGATTTGAGACCGCACGGTGTTCAGTGAAACGAAGCTCGCTTTCGCGACGTCTTCGGGACTCGAACCGAGGGCCAATTTCTGGAGTACCTCACGTTCACGCTTGGTGAGCGATACGAAGAGGGCGTCGCGATCGCAGCGTTGCTGCCTGCTCGCTCGTAGCTGGCTGAGGAGTCCTTCTCGAACGGACACGCCAAGGACCGTTTCGCGTCGCTGCAACCGTTCGATCACGTCGAAGAGGTCTCCGACGGTTGCGTCATCGGTGAGCACGGCATTCGCGCCGAGTTCGATCCAGCAGGCCGCAACGAGTGGCGTCGGGGGTGTGCAAACCGCCACGACTTGGCTTCCTCGAGCACGCGCCTGCAGCACCATTTCTGCGACGGACTTTTCGCCGGTGGGAAGTACGGCGTCGACCACAACAACCGTCGCAACTCCACTATCAGTGGGCTCGATCGGAAGCGTCCGTAACAGGAGGTCGGCCAAGAAACGCCGTCGTGTGAGAACTTGGACGCTATCGGTGACGCGCACCAGCCCGAGTTCCGAAGAACTGAAAGAGCCTTGGATCGGCTGTTCGAAGGTGTGTTCGGGGCTCATAAGCAACTCGCGCAGTAGTCAGTTCTGCGCAAAGTCATCGTCGAATTCGCCCGCCACCTTGAATGTTCTGGCAAGAAAGACAGCCGAAGGCGCCACCTTTCGCCACAAACATTTCGCACTCAGTCAGGCGCGGTCATCGCGGAGATCCTTTCGGCGACCTCTCGCACCGGTCCTTCGGCGTCGGTAGGCACCGAGGCCTGAAGGGCCAACAGCTTTGCCAAGTCCCCCTGGACCCGTATTCGGCCGCTCATGAATGCCTGCATTACCGCGGCGGGGTCTTGGCCAACGAACAGCGACTTTGTGGTTGCGTAATCGGCCGTAATCACGACATCGGCGTTTTCAAGATGATGCTGATCAACGTCGACGACCCCCGATGTTGTATCGATGTGTGCGTGCAGGGTCTGGTCATCAAACGGAACCTCCGTCACCGTGAGGTTCATTCGAATCGGGGGCGGCGGCCCAATCTGCGACCGCTGTTCATCTCGGATTCGGCGAGCCTCTTGAATCCAACCCGAACTCAAAAACGCATACTGTGCCATGCGTCGACGCTACAAGTTCTGACGAAGTTACGACGACCATCGCATCGTGAACCCAACTTCCGACATCAGTGTTCGCCAGCTACGGTGGTCGCCATGATCGCGCAAGAACCTCGGGGAGCGACCCGATTGGACCGGGTGACCAACCGGGTCCGGAACGAGAAGTGGCAGAACCCTCCGTTCCGGATCGATATGTCTATCTGCATCAACTGCGACACCTGTTTGCGGCACTGTCCGCCCCAGTTCGGTGCGATCTTCAACCACGGACTCGACGTCATCATCGTTCCAGAGCTCTGCTCCGGCTGCGGCAAGTGCCTCCCGCCGGTTTGTCCGGTCGACTGCATCATCGTCGACCCCGATCCGGCCCCCACGCCGGACGACTGGTGGGGATACCCCCGCAGCGCCGACGACCCGTACCGTCACTGAATCGTAAAACGCGAAGCGAGCCCGCCCCCTTTCGGAAACGGACTCGCCTTCGCTCACCCCCGGAAATCCGGAGGCCACAAGAACTACGTCTGGCTCAGCCTGCGCCGGTGGGCAGCGTGTTACCAATCGAGTTGAACGTCGCACGAACCTTGTTACCAAGGAGCGTAACGCTCGCGATGATCGCCACAGCGATAAGACCAACCATCAAGGCGTACTCAACAGCAGTCGCACCCCGCTCATCAATCTCAGCACGGCGACCCGCGATCCAGGTCTGAACAGCAACAAACATTTCAAGCATAGGAATATCCTTCGGG